>CAJTDC010000003.1 GCA_910575055.1 Clostridia bacterium | reverse complement strand
CGTGTCTCAGTCCCAATGTGGCCGGTCACCCTCTCAGGTCGGCTACTGATCGTTGCCTTGGTGGGCTATTATCTCACCAACTAGCTAATCAGATGCGGGCCCATCTTTTACCGAATATTTCCTTTCTTTTCCCAAAGATGCCTTCAGAAAATCGTATGCGGTATTAGTCGTCGTTTCCAACGATTATTCCACAGTAAAAGGCAGGTTACCCACACGTTACTCACCCGTCCGCCGCTAAAATAATCAAAAGCAAGCTCTCAATTATTTTCGCTCGACTTGCATGTGTTAAGCACGCCGCCAGCGTTCATCCTGAGCCAGGATCAAACTCTTATATTAAAATCCTCGTCTCAGATTACTCTGACTTTTTTATATTAGATTTTTTTCTAAAAATCTACAAAAAATTTGAATAGACTTGGGTTGTGTTTTATTTCTTAACTGTTCAGTTTTCAAGGACCAATTTTCGACTTCTTTCGAAATCAACATTAAATATGATATCAGAAAGTTTTTACATTGTCAAGTGTTTTTTTAATTTTTTTAAAATTTATTTTTTGCTTGTCTCTGTTATTCTTGCTGACTACATTTAAATATTATACACCTTTTTTATAGCTTGTCAACACTTTTTTTCACTTTTTTTATAATAATTAAAAATTATTGCATTTTAAATATTTCTTTTACTTTATTTATCAAGCAATCCTCTTTTTCATCATATTCTAACTCTGAAATATATGCACCATTCTTATGAACTAGAAACATAATATTTTCCTCTTTCAATCCTGAAATTTCTATTACTTTTTTCTTCAATTCGCTATTCCATTTTTCAGCCACTACAAAAATACTATATTTTTCTCCTACTACATCTACTCTTAACACCTTCAATTCCTTACGTTTCATAGCATTAGAAATTTTTTCTATTGCTTCCTTCAATTCTTCTTTTGTATAATTTGCAGTTTCAAATATAATATGTTCTATTTTAATATCCAAAAGTTCTGATATTTTTTTCTTTGCTGTTTCATTCCATTCTTTAGCTACTATTACAATACAATTTTGACGAGCATCAATTTTACAATCAATCAGTACTGGTTTTCCATCAAATTCAATTTCTTTATGAACAATACGTCCATTTTCATCCCTTTCAGTGTACATTACAGCATCTTTTGCCTTTTCTAATTGCTCATAGCTATAAACTGCTCCACCTTCAAATACTACTTCAGCATTCAATGCACTTACAGCAGACATTTTTGTATTAAATTCTTGTAATGACAACAGCCACTCTTTTCCTTCTTGTGTTGTATCTACAATTTTTTTATGACAAATATGTTTTTCATCATAATACTCTCCTCCATAATATTGAATAGGAATTTCTGGTAAAAATGCTCCAAAAGCCACTTTTGACTTATCTCTTTGACTATCATCAGCATAACAAATTGCAAAATTAAATAAAGACAAGTACATTACTATTGATAAAACAATAGTATAAAATATTCTTTTCATAGAAAACCTCCTTCAATATTATTTTATATCATTATAAAAATACAATAAAACATTACTACTATTTTAATAATATACCATTTTATTACTATTTTGTCTATTAAATAATAAAACCTCCCATAATTTTCATTACAGGAGGCTTCTATTCTACACTTTTATAACATACTATTTTAAAGTAAAATTAATTACTTTCTTGGAAAACTAATTTCTGCTTGTGCTGCTGCCAATCTTGCAATAGGTACACGGAATGGTGAGCAGGAAACATAATCTAATCCAATCATATGGCAGAACTCAACAGAAGATGGGTCACCGCCGTGTTCACCACAAATACCTAAATGAATGTCAGGGCGTACTGGTTTTGCTTTATCTACTGCCATTTGCATTAACAAGCCAACACCTGTTCTGTCCAATCTTGCAGTAGGGTCACATTCATAAATGTTTTTATCAATGTAATCTGCCAAAATTTTACCAGCATCGTCACGAGATAAACCATATGTCATCTGTGTTAAGTCATTTGTACCAAATGAGAAGAATTCTGCTTCTGTTGCAATTTGGTCAGCTGTTAAAGCAGCACGAGGAATTTCAATCATTGTACCAACAAGGTATTTGAGAGTTTTTCCTTTTTCTTCCATAACTTTATTTGCTGTTTTTACAACAATCTCTTTTACATATTTTAATTCTTTGATTTCGCCAATCAAAGGTATCATAATTTCAGGTACAATTTCAATACCTTTTTCAGTAGAAACTTCAATAGCAGCTTCAATAATTGCTTTTGTCTGCATTTCTGCAATTTCTGGATAGCTTACTGCAAGACGACAACCACGATGTCCCATCATAGGATTTAATTCATGAAGGCCTCTTGCTTTAATTTTCAATTCTTCTACTGTTTTACCTGTTTCTTTTGCCAATATTTCAAATTCTTCCTCTGTGTTTGGCATAAATTCATGCAAAGGTGGGTCTAAAAGACGAATTGTAACTGGTCTTTCTCCCATAGCTTCATAAATGCCCTTAAAGTCATCTTTCTGGAATGGTTCAATGCCAGAAAGCGCTTCCACTCTTTCTTCTACGCTATCAGAAAGTATCATTTTTCTAAACTTCATAATTCTTTCGCCTTCAAAGAACATATGCTCTGTTCTTGTCAAGCCAATGCCTTCTGCACCAAAGTCAATAGCAACTTTTGCATCTTTTGGTGTATCTGCATTTGTTCTTACTTTCAAACTTCTCTTTTCATCTGCCCATTTCATAAATGTAGCAAAGTCGCCAGAAATTTCAGGGTCTACTGTTGGTATATCTTCATTATAAATATTACCTGTAGAACCATCTAATGAAATATAGTCGCCTTCTTTAATTGTTGCTCCGCCTAATGTAAATGTTTTTTCTTCTTCATTCATACGGATTTCTTCACAACCAGATACACAGCAAGTACCCATACCACGTGCAACAACTGCTGCGTGAGATGTCATACCACCACGCACTGTCAATATACCTTGTGATGCAACCATACCTTCGATATCTTCTGGAGATGTTTCCAAACGTACCAATATTACTCTTTCACCTGTTTCAGCATGTGCTTTTGCATCTTCTGCTGTAAAATATACTTTACCAGCGGCTGCACCAGGAGATGCTGGCAAACCTTTACCAATTGCTTTCGCTGCTTTTAATGCTTTTTGGTCAAAAGCAGGGTGCAAAATTTGGTCAAGTTGTTTTGGCTCAACTTTCATTAATGCTTCGTCTGTTGTAATAAGACCTTCATTTACTAAATCAACAGCGATTTTTAATGCTGCATTTGCAGTTCTTTTACCATTTCTTGTTTGCAAGAAATACAATTTTCCTTCTTCAACTGTAAATTCCATATCTTGCATATCTTTATAATGGTTTTCCAATTTATTTGCAAGTTCCATAAATTGACTGTATACATCAGGCATATCTTGTGCCAACTGTGCAATTGGTTTTGGTGTACGAACACCAGCAACAACGTCTTCACCTTGTGCATTTACAAGGTATTCACCAAGCATTGCTTTTTCACCAGTTGCAGCATTTCTTGTAAATGCAACACCTGTTCCAGATGTATCTCCTTTATTACCAAATACCATCATCTGCACATTTACTGCAGTACCCCAGCTATATGGAATATCATTCATTCTTCTATATACAAATGCTCTAGGGTTGTCCCATGAACGGAATACAGCTTTTGCAGCTTCTAACATTTGGTCTTTAGGGTCTTGTGGGAAATCTTTTCCTTGGTCTTCTTTATAAAGTTGTTTGAATTTTTCTGCAATTTCTTTTAAATTATCTGCTGACAAGTCAGTGTCATATTTTGCACCAACTTTTTCTTTATACTCATCTAACAATCTCTCAAATTTAGATTTAGATACGCCTATAACAACATCTGCAAACATCATAATAAATCTTCTGTAAGAGTCATATGCAAATCTTTCATTGTTTGTTTTCTTTGCAAGTGCTTTTACAGAAACGTCATTCAAACCTAAGTTCAAAACAGTGTCCATCATACCAGGCATAGAAGCTCTAGCACCAGAACGTACAGATACTAACAATGGGTCTTCAGGGTCGCCTAATTTCTTTCCTGCAATTTCTTCCAATTTTTTCAGAGCTTCTTCAATTTGCTCTATCATTTCAGGTGTAAATTTCTTTCCACCTTCATTATATTCTGTACAAGCTTCTGTTGTAATTGTAAAACCTTGTGGAACTGGCAATCCTAAATTTGTCATTTCTGCTAAGTTTGCACCTTTACCGCCTAACAGATTTCTCATGGAAGCGTTTCCTTCGCTAAACATATACACATATTTCTTGCCCATGTTAAAAATACCTCCTAACAATAATTCAATCATTCATCAATAAGTGAGCCAAAATATTGATTTTTAATAGAGTTTTTTTACACTCTATCTTTATTAATATACCACTTTTTAGTAAAAAGTACAACAAGTTATTTCAAATTTTACATACTATATTTCAAAAACAAATTTAAAATTTTATTGTTTTATTATAGATACATCGCATCATTGTTATTTGCTTTTATTAATATTTACAATGAAAAGTCATTCACAATTTTTATCATTCACAAAGTAGCTTAAATTTTTGCTTGCTATTTTATAAAGTTATGTCAAAATTTTTTATTTAAAACTCCATTTTTTGTTTTAAATATGCTACCAACTGGTCAATCGCTACCCTTTCTTGTTTCATAGTATCTCTATCTCTTATTGTTACTGCTTTATCTTCCAAAGAGTCAAAATCAAACGTAATACAGAAAGGTGTCCCGATTTCATCTTGTCTTCTATATCTCTTACCTATACTTCCTGCATCATCATATTCACAATGAAATTCTTTTATGAGCATTTGATATACTTCTCCTGCTTTATCAGACAGCTTTTTAGAAAGAGGCAACACTGCTGCTTTAATTGGTGCGATTGCTGGGTGAAAATGAAGCACTGTTCTAGTATCTCCATCTTCCAATGTTTCTTCATCATACGCATTACACAAAAATGCTAATGTCATTCTATCTGCACCTAATGATGGCTCAATACAATATGGTATATATTTTTTGTCTTCTTCTTGGTCAAAATAAGTCATATCTTGTCCAGACACATTTTGATGACAAGTTAAGTCAAAATCAGTTCTATCTGCAATCCCCCAAAGTTCTCCCCAACCAAATGGGAACAAAAATTCTATATCTGTTGTAGCATTACTATAGTGAGAAAGTTCTTCTTTTTCGTGGTCTCTCAAGCGAATATTTTCTTCTTTTATATTCAAATTTAACAACCAATCTTTACAATATTTTCTCCAATATTCAAACCATTCTAAATCTGTACCTGGTTTACAGAAAAATTCTAATTCCATTTGTTCAAATTCTCTTGTTCTAAATGTAAAATTACCTGGTGTAATTTCATTTCTAAATGATTTACCTATCTGTCCAATACCAAATGGTAATTTTTTTCTTGTCGTTCTTTGTACATTTTTAAAATTAACAAATATTCCTTGTGCTGTTTCTGGTCTTAAATATACTGTATTTTTTGCATCTTCTGTAACACCTTGAAATGTTTTAAACATTAAATTAAACTGTCTAATATCTGTAAAATTATGTGCTCCACAGCTTGGACAAGCAATTTTTTCTTCCTCTATAAATTTTTTCATTTCTTCATTGCTCCAAGCATCAATACTGACTTCTTCCATACCTTTTTCTTTTCTATATTCTTCTATTATTTTATCTGCTCTAAATCTTTCTTTACATTCTTTACAATCCATAAGAGGGTCGCTAAATCCTCCTACGTGTCCAGATGCTACCCATGTTTGAGGGTTCATCAATATTGCACAGTCTACTCCCACATTATAGGGACTTTCTTGTATAAACTTTCTCCACCACGCTTTTTTTACATTATTTTTTAATTCTACACCTATAGGGCCATAGTCCCATGTATTTGCTAAACCTCCATAAATTTCAGAACCTGGATATACAAATCCTCTATTTTTTGCCAATGCTACAATCTTTTCCATTGTAATTTCCATTTTTAAAACTCCTCTCTAAAATAAAAAAACTTCCGCCCCTTACAATACTGTAAGGGACGAAAGTATTCCTTCCGCGGTTCCACCCTTTTTGGCTAAATAAAATTTAACCCTCTTTTATTGCTTTCTGCTCCAAAGTGCCATTCTCTATGCTCCATTACACTGCTTTCACCACTTCACAATGCTCTCTAAAAATATTACATAGATACTCCTCTTTTTCAACACAGTTTTTTATTTTTATATACTCTATCACGCCCTTTTATTAAAGTCAACCTCTTTTTTGACATTTCACTAGAAAAATATATTATATTATGCTATAATCAACATGCAGAAACTATATTCTGTAAATTTATGGTGTTTTATAGAAAGAGAGGATTTATATGAAAAGTAAGAAGGACTGTGCTATTGTAGTAAATTGGGAGGTTTGCTAAAAACAGCCCAACCTCCCAAAAGGATTTTATACTATAACTTTTTGGAGGAAATTTATTATGAATAGAGAAAATAAACGTATACGTTATCAAAAAGGATATTACAAAAATCATGCTTGTAGTGACAGTTTTACTTGTAAAGTATGTGGTCGCCTTGTTGTTTCAGCAGGTGCTGGAAGTAATCATCGCAATCACTGTCCAAATTGCCTTTGCAGTATTCATGTTGATGAGCAACCTGGTGACCGTGAAGCAGATTGTGGCGGCATTATGGAGCCCATTGGCGTATGGGTACGCAAAAACGGAGAATGGGCAATTATTCATAGATGTCGTCGCTGTGGTAAAATTAACTCTAACAGAACAGCCGCCGATGATAATCCTATGAAATTAATGTCTATCGCTATGAAGCCATTAGCACAACCACCATTTCCATTAGAACGAATTACAGAATTAACTGCTCTTATGGGTGGAGAAGGTTCATTGGAATAACTACTATACAACATTTGCTAATAGGAGAGGAAAACAATATGGACTATAAAAAAAGCTACCATTTGTCACAATATGGAATATTTATTAGCTTACTTATTCTTATTGTTGCATCTCAAACAAGTCAAAACAGTACACTCAAAGGTATATTAGTAGCAATAGGTATTATCAGTGTTATATTAAATGTTCTGCAAGAAATTGCATTTTGTCGTTGCCCTTATTGTTTAGAAAGGCTGTCTAGTAGAACAAAATTACCTACATATTGTCCAAAATGTGGCAAAAAATTAGAATAATCAAAATAACAAAAGCCCTCATTTTTTGGGGGCTTTTTATCAAAACTTTATTTTTTTGTTAAAATCTCTTGTCTGCAACTGCATATTGATATGTATTGCAATATATTCTTCTAATATTTTGTATAATTCTTTCATTACTTCTTCTGAAACAGAAAACTGAAAAGCATTTTTTATATTATGTGAAAACACAAAATTCATAGCACAAATCGCTGCTGGTGACAGCAATCTGCCGCCTCTTTTATGCTCATTGCACACCATTGCCCCTGAAATAGCATCAAAATATTGTTTTGCTTCCTTTCCACAAATACAGCATTTCTCTGTCATATTAGGCATAACGCCTGTAATTTGCAAAAATTTCATTTCAAACACACGACTTGCTAATTCTGGAATACATTTTCCTTTACACAATATTTGTAATGTTTTCAAAAGCAACTGTAATATATTATCTTGTTCCATACCTACAAAAGCAGTTTTTTCCACTAAATCTATCATATACATTGCCTGTGACAATCTATCTATATCTAACCGTAAATCAAAAAAACTTTCTATTATATCAATCTGGTCTACATAATAATATTTTTTGCTCTCATACACTTGAAAATCTCCATAGCAAAATAATTGTGTTCCAGCAAGTAATTTACTTTTTTGTTTTCGTGCTCCTTTTGCTGTTATCCATATTTTCCCTTTTTCTTTTGCTAATACAATAATTTGTTTACTTGTTTCTCCTTTTGGCATTTCTTTTAAAACAATACCCCTAATTACTTCTGTTGCCAATACAACACCTACATTTCTAATTCTTTTTTCTGTTTTCTATTAAAATAAAACTTTCCTTTTTGTTTTTCTGCTTGTTTATAGTATAAATAGTCTAACACATTTCCGCTTTTTACAAATTTGTTCCAATACGACAGTTGCTTCATATTTGCATACGCCTCTTTTCCGTACTGCGTGATTTATAGCATTAGCTTTTTCTTTTTTTGTACTATCTATACTGGCAAAAAACGACATCATATATTTCTGCTATCATATCCGAAATTTTTTAATAAAAAGTCGCTATCTCTCCAATCTTTTTTTACTTTTACCCACAACTGTAAATAAATAGGAGAGCCTAACAATCTTTCTACATCTGTTCTAGCACGAGAACCAATTTTTTTGAGCATATTGCCCTGCTTTCCTATTACAATACCTTTATGTGACTCTTTTTCACAATATATTGTTGCTTCTACATCTACTAAATTTTTATCTGTTCTTTTCTTCATAGACATAATTTCTACTGCAATACCGTGAGGAATTTCATCTTGAAGCAAATGCAATGCCTTTTCTCTTATAATTTCAGAAACAATTTGTCTTTCTGGTTGGTCTGTTACCATATCTTCTGGAAAATATTGAGGACCTTCTGGTAAATATTTTTGTATGACATTTAAAAGTTCTTCTGTATTTTGTCCCTTTATTGCTGAAATAGGTACTACCTCTGCAAAACGATATTCTTTTCTATAGTTATCTATCACTTGAAGCAATTTCTGCTTTTCTATAGTATCAATTTTATTGATAACCAATATGACAGGTGTTTTTACATTTTTTAAATATTCTAATACATATTTATCCTTTTCTAATACTTTTTCTGTGGGTTCTATCAACATCAACACAACATCTATTTCATTTAATGCGTTTTCTGCTGATTTTACCATATATTCTCCTAATTTATGTTTTGGTTTATGTATACCAGGTGTATCAATGAAAATACATTGAAAATTTTCTTTTGTTAATATACTTGTAATTTTATTTCTTGTTGTTTGGGGTTTATTTGAAATAATTGCTATTTTTTCTCCTATCAAGTGGTTCATTAATGTTGATTTTCCTACATTTGGTCTACCTATCAATGAAACAAAACCTGATTGAAATTTTTTTTGCAATGCAATTCCTCCTTTAATATTATACTTCATTTTGTCCTAATTCCATTAATTTTTGTTTAATACTTTTAAAATCCTCCCAAGCAGGACGTTTTTTACTTTCATCTCTTAATAGTGCAGAAGGGTGGAACGTTGAAGTAATCCAATACCCTTTTCTTTCTATCCATTGTCCTCTTTGTTTTGTTATACGAAATGTAGGAGAAATAATTGCCGTTCCTGCAATTCTACCTAAACATACAATAATTTTTGGTTTTACAAGCACTAATTGATAACGCAAATAATTTAAACACGCTTCTTGTTCTTCCTCTTGAGGGTCCCTATTATTAGGAGGTCTACATTTTACAATATTTGCAATATACACATCATCTATTGTTAAATCAATCGCCTTCAACATTTTATCTAGCAACTGTCCAGCTGGTCCTACAAATGGTATTCCTGTCAAATCCTCTTGCTGTCCAGGTCCTTCTCCTATAAACATAATATCTGCATTTTTATTTCCTTTTCCTATTACAACATTGTTTCTTGTTTCCCACAATTTACACTTTCTACAACTATAACAAGCACCTTCTAATATTTCCCAAGTTTTTTCTGCCATTTTTTCACCTCATTTCTTTTACTTCATATATTTTAAAAAGAGATTTTAATTTTTCTTCCAAAGAATTTCCTGCTCCATAATCATAACTAAATATTATACCTTGACTACTTCCACCTACTGCAATATGTACTTTTGTATTTTTTTCTGAATTATCTAATACTACTGTTGCTGTCATTTGATTGCTATTACGCCATGTATAATACTCTATTACTACAACAATAGCTTTTTTATCTTCTCCAAAATCAACAACACAATTATCAATAATATTTTTACCTATTTTTCGAATAAAATTTCCTTGTTCTTCCACCCACTGCTGTAATAGTTCTGCTCCTTCTTCTGGTGAAAGTGTAATATAAATATCATTATACATACCATTTTTCCTTTTAAATTACTTTTAGTCATATCTTATTACACAATTATTTTTTATTTTTACATTACCAATTTTTTTCTATTTTTACAACATAATGCAGCAATGCGTCTATTGCTCCCTCTAAATACTTTTCTGCATTTCGTATACTTCCTCCCTTTTTACTTGCTGAAAGATATACTCTTGCTCCTTGTTCTGCTTCTTTCACCACAACCAAAAGTGTTACATCATTTTTAGAAAGCACCGCTGTAATGACTTCTTGTCCATTTTCAAGAGAAATACTACACACATCTGTCGTTGCTCCATCACATTGTCCCCACAAACACAATTTTTCTGCTACTTCTTGTACAGAAAGAGAAACAACTACTTCTGCTTTTTTATTATCTCCTTCTATTAAACGATTTATCCAATTTCCTTTTAATACCTTCTTCATATTTTGCACCTTCTCTCACAATGTAAAACCAACTGGTAACAACTCTTTTACAGTATATGTTTTGATTTCCTTTTTCTCATTTTCTAATATTACAACGCCTTCTGGCATAAACTCAAAAAGTACTTGTCTGCAAATACCACAAGGTGGTGTCAATTTTCTACTATCTGAAACAATCGCTATTTTTTCAAATTCTGTTATTCCTTCAGACACTGCTTTAAATATAGCCGTTCTTTCTGCACAGCAAGTTGCTCCATAACTTGCATTTTCTATATTACACCCTAAAAAAACAGTACCATTTTTATCTAGTAATGCTGTACCTACTTTAAAATGCGAATAGGGTACATAAGCATTTTTCATTGCTTTTTTTGCCTGCTCTATTAATTCTCTATCTGTCACTTTATTTTCCCCCTCATTTCAATACACAATATTTAAAGCAATGAAATAGTTATATTATAAAACCTACTTGTTGCAATATTTCTTTTTGTTTTTTTATCATTTCTTTTTCCTCTGCTACTTCCATATGGTCATATCCCATTAAATGCAACATACTATGTACTGTCAAAAAAGCAATCTCTCTTTCTAACGAATGCCCATATTCTTCTGCTTGTTCTTTTGCTTTATCAATAGAAATTACAATATCACCTAATATAATTTCGTCGTTTTCATTCAAATCAGCAACCTCTCCCATTTCAAACGTAAGCTGAGGAAAAGAAAGCACATCTGTTGCCTTATCTATGTTTCTAAATTCTTTATTTAATTTTTGTATTTCATCATTTGTCACAATAGAAACACTAATTTCACATTCTACTTCATCTTCAATCTCAAATCCTTCATAATCAAGGCTTGTCCTTACTGCTTTTCTAACAACTTCTTCCCATTTTTCCTCCCATTCAAATGTTGTTCTATTATCTATATACAATGTCATACTTTATTTTCCTCCTTTTCTTCTTTTTTTTGCTTCTTTGCTGCATCCATTTCTTCTTTTTTAGGATAAGCTACTCTATTATGATACATTCCCTTAAACACTTCTATAAATGACTTTCTTATTGTTTCTAAATCAGATATTGCAAGGCCACTCTTATCCAGTTGTCCATCATCTAATTTATCCTTTATAAGCATTTTAATAAATTCTTCCACATCATCTAATGACTTTCCTTGTCCTACCATACTTCTAACTGCTGCTTCTACTGTATCAGCCATCATCACTATCGCTGCTTCTCTACTTTGAGGTACACAACTCTGATAACGATAATCTTGTTCTTTTACATTATCAGCACCATATTGTTTTAATGCCTTATAATAAAAGAATTTTACAAGTGAATTACCATGATGCTCTTGTATAATATTAATAATCGCTTTTGGCAGTCCTCTTTCTTTTGCCATTTGCACTCCTGCTGTAGTATGAGCAGTAATAATTTGAGTACTACTATATGGCTCCATTTGGTCATGAGGATTTTCTCCTGCCTGATTTTCACTAAAATACAAAGGAGATTTTAATTTTCCAATATCGTGATAATATGCTCCTACTCTCGCTAATGCTGCATTTGCATCAATTTCATATGCTGCTGTTTCTGCTAAATTTGCTACAATTAAACTATGATGATACGTTCCAGGTGCTTCAATCATAAGCCTTCTTAACAATTCATTATTTGGATTTGTTAACTCCAAAAGCCTTAAAGGGGTATTTGCTTCAAATATCGCTTCCCAAAATGGTAAACTACCTATAGATAATATTACAGCAATCAATCCTGCCGCTGCTCCATAAGCACTAGAGTATAACAGCCCTTGAGAATATCCTTTTTCAAAAAACAATCCTACTGCCATCATAGAAATAAAATTAATGACTGCTACACAAACAGCAACAGGAAAAACATATTTTCTTTTTTCTGCATATCTCATAATTAATGCTGCAAATTCTCCTGTCAGCAAAAAATATAATAAAAATTCTACATCACCATTAAATACAAAACAGCCTATAATACTGACAAAGCAATTTAAAAGTAATGCTACTCTTCTGCTAATCAACAATGACACCAACATAGGAAATACACTTAATGGAATTAATGTAAAATATGGCACTTCACTCATTACTCTCAACAATAACACTACTATCATATATATTGTGAAAAGTATTACCATTTCATTTTTTTTCAGACTATGCCACTTTTTATTGCTAGAATAAAAAAATAAAAACACACTAGCAAATATCAGCAACACTACAACAATACTACTAAATACAGGTAGTATTGTTTCTGCTGTATTTTCTGTATTAATTAAATTCATAGTTTCCAATTTACGGTAGATTTCGGCAGTAATAATTTCTCCCTCATCTACAATTTTTTGATTTTTTTTGATAATAACATCTTCTACTTCATCTTCTTTTTTTTGTCTTGCTAACTGCATTGCATCAGTATCTAATACAAGATTTGCTTTTAAAGCACTATTTAATACAGCCATACCCATTTCCTGCAATTCTGAGTTCCATTGTGTTTGCTGCAAATTTGTATTAATTTGTTCTCTACTTTTTTCTACAGCTTCTGCTGTTACTCCTTGCTCATAAATACTATTGACAATATTAATACAGCTTTTTTGAAATTCCAGCTTGTCCTGTTGGCTTAGTACCTGATAGGCACTATATTGTCTTACAGATAACACCACTGGCAATTTCAATGAGGTATTTTTAATGGCATCAGAAAGACTTTCTCCTGCTCTCAATGTTCCTTGCATTTCATCTAGTCTTTTAAAAAATCCTTCTATTTCTGAAATTGACTGTTGTTCTATTTCTAAATCGTGTTTATACAAAGGACCAACTGTTGCAGCAGCTTCTGCTTTTTTCTTTTCTGTTGCAACAGTATCTACTTCATCCTTTAATGCTACATATCTTTGTGTTGCTACAGAACCTATTTGTACACTTTCCATTGTTTGTATATAAGAGCCTGTTGCAATACAAATTACAGTAATCAAAAATCCAATACACAATAACACAATAGAAAAATACTTCCATTCCGAAAATTTCTTTCTTTCGTTTTCCATGATACTCACTTCCGTTTTCTATTTTCAAATTTTTCATAGGCTTGTATAATCTTCTGTACAAGAGGGTGTCTTACAACATCTTTATTTGTTAATGTAATAATGCCAATATCCTCTATACCTGATAATATTTTTGTAGCCTCCAACAATCCTGAACGTTTTCCCTCTGCCAAGTCAATTTGTGTTAAATCCCCTGTAATGACTGCTTTAGAACCATACCCTATTCTTGTTAAAAACATTTTCATTTGTTCTGGTGTAGTATTTTGTGCCTCATCTAATACAATAAAAGCATTATCTAATGTACGACCTCTCATATAGGCAAGAGGTGCTACTTCTATCAGACCTTTTTCCATATTTTTCATAAAAGTATCTGCTCCCATAATTTCGTGAAGTGCATCATACAAAGGTCTTAAATAAGGGTCTACCTTTTGTTGTAAATCTCCCGGCAAAAATCCTAATTTTTCTCCTGCTTCAATAGCTGGTCTTGTTAATATAATTCTATTTACTTCTTCATTTTTAAATGCTGTAATTGCCATTGCCATTGCTAAATATGTTTTACCTGTTCCCGCTGGTCCAACACCAAATATTACTGTATTGTTTTTAATTAAATCAATATATTTTTTTTGCCCCAATGTTTTTGGCTTTACTGGTCTTCCATTTACTGTCATACAGATAAAATCATCATACATTTTTTCTACTTCTGTCAAATAATTTTGTTCTACTGTCTGCAATAAATACATTACATTTTGTTCTGTAATCTCTTCTCCTTTTTTTACTAATACCCCTAAAGAGTGTAACACATTTTCTGCATTTGTTACTCCTTTTTCTTCTCCTATAATTTTAATATCATCTCCCCTATTTACAATTTGTACACAACACGCCTGTTCTATTTTTTTGATATTACTATCAAATTGTCCAAATATTGTACCAATATATTGATGTTCTATTTGCATCTTTTTTTCTATTTGGCTCATAATTCCTCCTCATTTTGTTGTAATATAATTTGTTCCCTTTTTTGTTCTTCTCCAATTTCTTCTACTACTGTTATTGTTGCAATTGCTACAATACTATCTTCTTGTTTTTGGTACACAATATCAATATTTTCAATTTCTCCTTCTACTATTTCATTTGCTTTTTGTTTCAGTATTTGTTCTATTTCCCTCTTTGCTTCTTCTTCTGTCCTCTCTTTCTGTACGGTTTCATATTTTTTATAAGTTTCTTCTACCCAGGCAACAGGTAATTTAAAATCTCCTATAGCAAATTGTTTCCCTCCTGTTTTTTGTTTATCATATGTACTTTCTCCCATATTAGGCTGTATGATGTTTAAAACAACATCTCCTATTTGTATGCTTTTGTCTTTCTTTTCTTCTCCAGTATATTTCTTTTCTTCATAATGTAAAGCAATTTTCTCCTCTAAAGTATACCACACTTTTCCCAATATCGCTCCTCTTGCACGAATATATTCTCTACCAACTTCTGCTTCTTCTCCTGCTGCAATGATAATTTCACCACTAATAAGCAATTCTCCCTTTTTTACAACATCTCCTGACTGTACCATAGGTGTTCCCGCTTCTGCAGTAATGCTTTGTATTACACTATCTTTTTTTGCTATCAAATCGCTTGGTGTTACTTTATCCACTATTTCTGGTTGTGGTATAGTTTCTACAATTTTTATCAATGCATCTGTTCCTTTTATAGATACACTTACCCACGAAATATCTGGAAATGTTTCTAACAATATTTCTGTAATATTATCTGTATTTACATTCCATTTTAATTTTCCTGGAGCCATACCCATTTTCTCACAAACTGCAAATAATTCCTCTTTTTGAATGCGTTCATTACCTTCTACTTCTACTGTCCATACAAAAGAGGATAACAAATACAATGATGCTACAAAAAACAGAACACCTAATGACAATATCTTTCTTTTTTTATATTTCTTTAGCAAAGCAGGTAATCCACATCTACAAATAATATTATACTGACATCCTGTCTTTTCTGCACATTCCTCCAAAAGAAAATATCCTTTTGTAGAAACATTCATTTGTACACAACTCCCCTTCGGTTGTATATTCCACAGATAAATTCCCCTAAAAGTTGCCATATTTACAAATCTTTCTACAGAAAATCCTGATACTGTTATCATAACATATCCATGCAAATAATACCATAATGCTAAAAACATTACTTCACCTCCTTTTTACATTATGTCAAAAATAATATTCCTTTTATTTTTCCTGTTACGACAATACACTCTGATGTTAATTGCTTTAAAAACAATTCTTTTCCTTCTATTCTCAACACCCCTATACCAGTATTTACTCTCATTACTTCATCGCCATATTCTATAATTCCCTTATAGTTTTCAATTATTAATTCCTCTTTTCCTGTCAATGAAATAAGAGGAAGATTTAATATTACCTCTTTTGGTAATTCTAAGGCATTTACTACATTTCTTCTCAATCCTCCGCCAAGCAATATTATCCCTCCGAAAATACCATTTTTATATACTTATGCAACATTAGCCTTTTTATAGCAAAAATTTTTTATAACAAAAAAAGACAAGTGAAATTCTTGTCTTAAATTATCAAACATAATAAAATTTTTTATACTATTCTAATTAACTCTCTAAAAGTATATCTTCTGACAAAAGTTTTGACAATTTTTTCATAATTTTTATACTTTGCTCTGGAATATTTCCTCTACTATCACTAGTTATAATAGAAATATAATTTGTTTGCTCACAATCATAGTCTTTATCATTCCAACTATCCCAATTTTCTACTTTCATCAAACTTAACAAGCAAAAAAAATCAATTCCCTCATAATTGCCTTCATATGATTTTAAAAACATACCTGTCTGCTCAATACATTTTTCTATCATTTTTGTTTTCCAAGTAAAATGAACTTCTTTTGTATGAATACAATAATATAGATACATCATGTCCTCCAAATTTCAATAATAAAAGCCAGTGTTATTACAACACCAGCTTTTATATATCATTTCATCAAAATATTTTTTACAATATTACTTACAACTTTGCCATCTGCAACACCTTTTATTTTTGGTGTAATCGCTTTCATTACTTTTCCCAAATCTTTCAAAGACGTTGCACCAAGTTCAGCTATTGTTTCTTCTACTACCTTTTGAATTGCACTCTCACTTAACTGCTCTGGAAGGTAATTCAACAATATCTCAATCTCTTTGTTCAGTTTATCTACTAAATCTTGACGACCACTTTTAATAAAGTCAGGCAACGAGTCCTTACGACTTTTTAGCTGTTTTGCAATGACTTCAATTACACCTTTATCGTCTAATTCTATTTTATTATCTTTTTCAATTTGCAGAATTCCTGAACGAATTAACTGTACTGTATCTTTGCGTATTGTATCTTTTTCTTTCATAGCACTTTTCAAGTCTTCAAAAAGCTGCTCTTTTAATGCCATACAATCATTCCTTTGCAATCAAACATTATTTGAATTTACGTTTTCTAGCCGCTTCAGATTTCTTTTTGCGTTTAACGCTTGGCTTGTCATAATGTTCTCTTTTACGTACTTCTCCCATAATACCGTCTTTTGCACAACTTCTTTTAAAACGGCGAAGAGCACTATCTAAGGATTCATTTTCTTTTACCTTTACCTCTGACATGAATTTCCCTCCCTCCCAGGTGTGAGATTCCTTTTTGTTACACGCTATTTAAAAAAATATGTCTTTTTTTCATATAGCACATTATTGAATTATACACAAAAAAACATTTCACGTCAATAAAAAACCCTCTTTTTGCATATAAAAACTTTACAAATTTTTTTAAAACTTAGTGTGCGTCATTTTGTTCTGTTCTTCTTAATATTGTAATTCCAAGAGGTGGTACTTTTAATTCAATACTACTTTGTCTGCCATTCCAATCTATTCTATCACTTACAAGAGGCTTTCTATTTATAACACCACTACCGCCATATTTTTCATCATCACTATTAAATATTTCTTCATAAGTACCAGCTACCGGAACACCTAATCTAAATCCAAAATGTGTCTCTGGTGTAAAGTTACATACAATTATCAATTCTTTTGTATGGTCTTGACCTCTTCTAATAAATGCAATGATACTTCTATCTCTATCATTACATTCTATCCATTCAAAACCAGTTGGGTCAAAATCTTTTTCCCACAATGCTGGTTCTTGCAAATACAAATGGTTCAAATCATTCATATACTGATGCAGCTTTTGGTGTGTTTCATATTCTAACAAGTGCCAATCAAGGCTTCTTGCTTCACACCATTCTGCAAACTGACCAAATTCACTACCCATAAACAACAGCTTTTTACCTGGGTGTCCATACATAAATCCATATGTTACACGAAGATTTGCAAATTTTTGCCACAAATCACCTGGCATTTTTTCCATCATAGAACATTTACCATGTACTACTTCATCATGTGATAATACCAATATAAAGTTTTCTGTATAAGCATATACCATACTAAATGTTAAATTATCATGATGGTATTTTCTATAAATAGGGTCTTTTTTTACATAAGACAAATAATCATTCATCCAGCCCATATTCCATTTCAAACTAAATCCAAGACCACCATAATTTGCACTTCTTGTTACACCAGCCCAAGCAGTAGATTCTTCTGCAATCATCATTACACCAGGGTGTCTACCCAAAATAACGGAATTCATATGTCTTAAAAATTCCTCTGCTTCCAAGTTTTCTCTTCCGCCGTGTTCATTTGGTACCCATTGTCCATCATTTTTACCATAATCCAAATACAACATAGATGCTACTGCGTCTACTCTCAAGCCGTCCAAATGGAATTCTTCAATCCAATAAATTGCATTTGCAATTAAAAAGTTTCTTACTTCATTTCTACCATAGTTAAATATTAATGTACCCCAATCTGGGTGCTCTCCTTGTTTAGGGTCTTGATGTTCATACAATGCTGTACCATCAAAACGTGCCAATCCGAAAGCATCTTTAGGAAAATGAGCTGGTACCCAGTCTAATATAACACCTATACCATTTCTATGGCAGGCATCTATAAATGCCTTAAATTCATCTGGTGTGCCAAAGCGGCTTGTTGGTGCATAATATCCTGTTACTTGATATCCCCAGCTACCATCAAAAGGGTGTTCCTCAACAGGCAATAACTCAATATGTGTATAACCCATTTTTTTAACATAAGCAACCAGTTTCTCTGCACCTTCTAAATATGTCATAGAACGGTTTCCTTCTTCTGGTACTCTCATCCAGCTTCCAAAATGTACTTCATAAATATTTATTGGACCTTGATAAATATGTTCACTACTTCTATCATCTGTCCATGCTTTATCTCCCCAAACATAACGACTATTATCATATATTACAGAAGCTGTATCTGGTCTTAATTGTGCAAAAGAAGCATATGGGTCTGCTTTGTCACATACATTATTATATTTATCTTTAATTTGATATTTATATTGGTCATATTCCTTTAATCCAGGTACAAATAATTCCCAAATTCCAGACTCTCCTAATACTCTCATTTGGTTTCTTCTGCCATCCCAGCTATTAAAATTACCAATAACACTAACTGCTTTCGCATTTGGTGCCCAAACGCCAAACGCAACTCCTTCCACACCATCTACTGTTGTAATATGTGCTCCTAATTTTTCAAATATTTTATAATGATTACCTGCACCAAAAAGATATCTGTCATACTCTGATATTGTAGGTGCAAAAGAATATGCATCATATGTTGTCCATTGATTTCCTTCGTAATCTGTAAGAGATAACTGATATCTAAACCATTCTTGTCTATCTTCTATGATGACTTCAAAAAAACCATCTTCATGTATCTTCATCATAGGATATGTTTTATCTTGGTCAGCATCATCTACTACTACAATTTCTTTTGCTTGTGGTACAAAAGCTCTTACTGCTACAAATTTTTCTCCCTCATGCTCTACCTCATGCATACCTAAAACGTGGTGGGGTTCACCGTGTTCTACATTCACGATTTGAAACAATTCATTTAAATTAGTTGTTGTAATCATACTTCTTGCTGCTTACGCAGCCTCACCCCTTTCTAAATTATTAATGACAAAACGCTTCCTTCATTCTTTACTGCTTATGGCATTACAAAACACTACCATATTATAAATTTAGGAGCCTGTTTTTGTTATTTTTATTATACCTTATATTAAACTTTTTTACTAGCACATACTTTATTTCTCTCTTATATTTTTATTTATTTATTTTATACAATATATTATTTTCATTTTTGTACATTTTTAGCTCTTATAGAAAATATTGCACTATTTTCTATATTATTTTTAGTATATTTGCTCAAAATAATATTCTATTTTTACTTTAAAATTACTTTCTATGATATAATTTGTATTTATTTTTGTATAAAAATTTATTCTACACAATTTATTAGACATTTATATATACTTACTAACATTATTTAACGAAAAGTATTATTTTAAAACTTTGTTATATACTATTTATCAGTAATTCAACATCATACAAATCGACATATAACAAAACCTCTTTATATAATATTTTTTATATAAAGAGGTTTCGCATTTTTCTTATTAAATTATTTTAGCATTCAGCAAATTTTTTCCCAAAATCAACACACTGTTGTTTCGTTTCTCCTACAGGCATACCATTTACAATAAGTCCTTCCTCAAATAGTGCTGCACCAGGTATCCTTTCCTCCCAATCTCTCATCCATTTTCCATCTCCCCAACCATAAGAACCAAATAATGCCACTTTCTTATTTGATAATTTATTTTCTACACTACAAAAAAATGGCTCAAATTCTGCTTCCTCTAATACTTCATCTCCCATAGCAGCACAACCAAATGCTATTTTTTTATAACTATCTAATGTATCTACTACAAAATCACTTACTGAAAAAACTTCTGCTTCTGTTCCTGCATTTTTAATACCTTCTGCTATCGCATTTGCCATTGCTTCCGTATTTCCTGTACCACTCCAATAAATTACTGCAATTTTTTCCATTTTTCTATCCTCCTAATATTATTTATTAACAATACGCTCCTACCAATTCTATGAGAGGCGTACCTTTTGTTACCTTATACCAAATTACTTTTTTACATTTTTTATATACATTAAACATTTTCTTTGCTGTTTCTTCATCACTATACACTTTCCAATAGCCACAAAATTTAAAATCTAATCCTTTTTTTGAAATAAATTCCTTTACATCTGTAATAGGATAGCCCAAAAATAAGCCAATTTCATGAGGAAATTCTTCACAAATATTTGTACGATATTTTAAATACTTTAAAAGTTCCTCTACATCACTTGTTTGAGGATATCCCCTTTCCATCAAAAAATTTTGTATTTCTTTCTGTTTCATACAATTTTTCATTGGCCTTTTTCTATATGCTATAATATATATCCTATTTTTACATTCATATAGTATTTTAAACTGTATTCCAGAAGCATTACCACAAGCATTATATTTTTTTAATTCTACTAACACTTCTTTTTTATTTTCTTTAGAACAGGAAAATAAATTTGCTTGCTTTACTCCAAATATTGTTGGAGCACACTGGTCTAAAAGCATTTGCTCAAATTCACTCATGGCAATATCTCCTTTTTATATAGATTATTAGTATTAACTATTTATTATTAGTTTAAACTATTTTAAATTAGTTATAACTAACTTCAACTCCAATTTATCATATCTTATTTATTTTGTCAAGTATTTTTTTAATTTTTTACAACAAAAAAAGTAACTCCATATGCTAACCATATTTCATTACTTTTTATACATTTAAAAATATTTTTCACTTATCCATTTTATGCACTCTATTAACAAAAACGCACACAAATATACAGCACAATAAAATAGTATTCTTGTAATGTGTATTGCACCATCTTTTAATTCCAAAAGTACAGCTATCAGCAGTCCTGTATACAGAGCGGTTAAAAATCTCTTTTTTGTTGTCATTTTTTTTACACCTTTTTCCATTTTAAACTATTTAAATCGTGCTCTTTTACTATTTTTATAAGCCTTTGTGCAAAATTTGCACTTAATATGTCTTTGGCATCTAATATTTCAATACCAAATTCTTTTGCTCTTAAATATGTAGCTGTTTTTTCTTGTTTATCCCTTCCAAAAGCTACCAATATTCCCTTTGAAAACCAACCGCCTATCCTTTTTTTCTCAATCATCAATTCATTTACTGCTGCTGCATCTGCACTTCTCAATTTACAAGAAATAAACACTGGCATAGACTGGTCCGAAAGTACTACATCAATTTCATTTCCTGCCATTCTAGAAGCATCATACGCATTCCAATCAATTAATGCTCCCAGCCATACATCATCGAATGCACAAGACTGTTTCGCATGAATATACACAAAAAGCTCCAACCATATCCCATAATTAATAACATACTGTTTATCCATTATAGAATTAAAATAAAAACTAACATTTTCTTTTGTTATTTTTAAATCTTTTATAAAACCAAATTTTTGAAATGCGTACAATATTTTTTTATCAGGTGTTACCTTTTTACCGTTTTTTTGTGTTGCCTCTATTTTACTTTTCATATACATTTCATGACTAGAAAATCTTGCTGCTACAATTTGTATAAAATTACTTGTTGTTTTCCAATGATTAATATCATTAAATAATACATCACACATATTTAATATATCATCATATCGCTTTTCCAAAGGTTCTTTATGGGAATATCCCATAAGACAAGCTCCTCTTGCATCCATAAAATGTTGTAATTTTATTTTTGGTACATTTACTACAGGTTTATTTTCTGCTAAATCCAATATAATTCCTTTTACTAAATCCGTATAATAAAGAGGTACTCCTTTGCTTGCACCTGCTTTAAAACCAGCAATGAGCATAAGCTCACTACCTCCTGTAAACTCCATAGCACAATCTTCATTTTCTTCCAGTGCCTTTTTTGTTTTACTATAAATTTCTACCATATTCAAAATATCTAAAGAAATATGTTCCATAACTACATTAGGCATAGTATGTTTAAAACATTTTTTTAAACTATGAAACCATATCATATCTTGTATACCATTATCATAAAAAAATATTATCTTTTCCGGTTTTAAAGCCAAAGGAGCAGAAATATTTTTTAAAACATCTTTATCATAATATTTTATCAATGTTTTCATATAACACTTCCTATTCTTCTGTTACAATTTCCTCCTCAAATTTTACTTCTTGTTTTGGTTCTTTATTTTCATTTCTTTTTCCAAATATAGCACTAAAATTTAATTTAGATGCTATGCCAGGTGCCATATCAATTAATTTATTTACAGCATCTTGATTTTTAATATTAATCATTTGCACATTTCCATTTTGTATAACCAATACTGCACTTGGTGTAATCTTTGCTCCCATACCCCCTGCAGAGTCTTCTTTTGCTCCTTCTTTTGTCCCTATCCCTACGCCAACAGACACTTCTATCAAAGGCAGCAATGTTAAATCTCCCATTATAATGGCATCTCCTACAATCGTTTTTGTAGAAACAATATCTTCTACTTTATCAAACAAAGTATTTAAAGAAGTATCAAATCCCTTACCCATTTTTTCATCTACATCCTTTCCATAATACCATAACTGTTTTATAAACTGGCTTTACAAATAATAATCTCAATACTGCATACAATAAATAACTTAAAAATATTTTTCCCTTTACATCTAAAAAAACATCTTTTATTATTTTTTGTGTAAAATCTCCTGTAATTTTCAATCCTTTACCAAATTTCATTTTTGCTGTTCCAGCGATACCTAACAAATAACCTGTCAATGCTGGGTCACCTGTTCCTATAGTTGCTTTTAAACTACAATGTTTTGGTGAAACTCCTTTTAACATTCTTTTCAAAAATGCTGCTATTGCCTGTAACAATTCCTTTTTATTTTCCATATGAATAAAATAATCTTTATCTATTTTTTTATTTTTATTCTCTTTGTTACTCTGTTTTGTTTTTTTATTTTGTTTTGTTTGTTTGCTATCTGTTTTAATATCAGACACATTTTTTCGACTATGTTTTTGTTTTGTTTGTTCCTTTTTCACTTTTTCTTTTTTATTTTGATTTTGTTGTACCTCTTTTTTTTCTGTATTTATTACTGTTTCTACAGTTTCATTTGCTATTGTTTCTTTTTTATTTTGTTGCAATTCTTGTTGTTCTACTTCTTCTTTTTGTTGTTCTGACTTGCTTCTTGCAGAAAGTACAGTATCTTGTTGTGTATATTCTATTTCTTGTTGCTTTTTTTTCTGCTTTTTATCATCACCACAAATACAGTATCCAAACAAACGCAAAGAAAATTTTAAATTTCCTTTGTCATATAGCCCATAAGCGTGTATTGCTCCTAATATCCATTTTATATCAAATTTTCCATCAACACATTGTACATAACTTCCTGTTACATTATAACAAATAGGAGAAAACAGCACTAACGCCATTATTATTAATATCAATACTACAATAAACAAAACAATAAAAACAACTACTTTTAATATATTCCATAGTATAACAAGTATTCCCATATTATACTCCTATCTTTTTTATTCCAATTTTTAATAAAACACTACAACCAATACATACAAACAAAATAATACTAAAAAAAATGACCACAATACGTATAGAAGTATCTATAAAAAAGGGTTCTGGTACTATATTAATCAATCTATCTGTTTCAGGATTTAATATCCAAAGATTATTGGAAAAAAATATTTTATGAAATATTACAAAATATTTTGTAAAATTAGTTGTTATAATACCTACCAATATTGCCATAAAAACTATAAAAGAAATCAAACCATTTCTTAAACACTTTAATAAAAATTCTATTTTACTTTGAAATAGTAAAAAAATAACGGTTATAATACAAATAATAACTCCTATTCTTCTCAGCCATTGTCCTCCCCAAAAAAGAACTCTCACATCTTTCATATGAGCAATTTCTTTTTCATTGAAAAATTCTTGTTGTTCTCCATCAATTACTGCTTCTATATTCAAATTGTCTCTTTTTCCTTTTAAATAAGACATCATTTCTTCTGTTACAAAAAGCAGTTCTTTTTCTTCCATATTTACATTTTTTATAACATCATATTTGCGATATTCTTTTTGAAAATATCTCATATCCCCATATACTGCTATATCTACAGAAGAAATCAATATTACTACAAGCAATGATATTACACAAAAAATGCCTGCTAAAATATGTACTATTTTCATAAAATCCATTCCTCCGCCTTTTGCAGATTACTGCCCTTTTGTACTGCTTGCTGTATGATATAGCAAAACAAATCTATTGCTTCTGTTTTACCATATGCTACACCAATTACAACAAAGTCTTTATATTTATATCGCTTTTTACAAATTTCTTTATTAGACATAATTTCCACACGGTTTCTTTTTTCATTATAAAATAGACAAATACAATATAAATGAAAAACAGTAATATCTCGACTAAGACTATAAAGAATGGTATCTAAATCCTGAACACTGCCACCTACAAACAAATGCTCAATATATTTCATTGTTGTACTCCTTTCTTTTACTATATTATAACAGATAATACAAAAATGAAAACGATTTTTTTTATTACTACACAGAAATGCAATACTATTATGATAAAAAGAGTGTAGCGTGTCGATTATTCGACACGCTTAAATACTTAAAACTATTTTTATCCTAATGCTTTTTCTAATTCCTCTAATTCTCCTACCGGATACATTCCTAATAATTCTTTATATTGCTGTGTGCTTAATCCTTCTGTTGTAACATAAAGTCTTATTTTTCCCTCTAAATCTGCCTTTTGAAACTCCGCTTTTATATTTGCAAATTGTACATCATTCATATACTGTTTACTCCCTTCTTTTATTTCATTTTTATGCTTCGCTTTATGAAATACCTCTGACAATCCCATAAATAACAAAAATCCTCCAAAAAATTTCCTTAGCAATGTTGCATCCATTTTTACTGCTAAAAAAGCCCCTATTGCTGCTCCTATCAATCCTGTCAATACAATAGACTTTACTGCTTTTACTTCAATATTTTTATTTTTTATATGTGTAATCAGTGCAATCACTGCTGTTGGAACAAAATAAATTAAATTAATTCCTTGTGCCTGTTGTTGGTTCATATCTTGCAAAAAAAGTAATGCTGGTATTAATATTGTACCTCCACCAATTCCCATACCACTTACTATGCCAGCCAATACACCTACTACTACAACCCATATCATAGTATCATTCTTACAGCCGCAGCAATCATAAATAATCCAAATATTCTATGCAGCCATACTCCTGATACTTTACTAAGCAATTTTGCTCCTATAAATCCTCCTACAACACCGCCTAGCGATGCCCATAACGCAACACTCCACAATACATCTGTTTTCCACACATAAAATGCTATAGAAAGCAGTGACAAAGGTAATATAATTGCAATCGCAGTGGCGTGTGCTTTATGTTCTTCTACATTCAAAAATCTCTCCATACAAGGCACAACAATCGTTCCTCCCCCAGAACCAAACAAGCCATTTGCAAAACCTGTTACAGCACCAATCAATATCGCTTTACCATTTTTTATACCCATTGCAAAAACTCCTTTTGATTTAATGCTAATAGTATTACCTTCACTTTCTTTATTTATCCAAATTTTCATTACTAAAATTAATATTTTGTAAGTTATAAATAAATTGGTTTATATGACAATACCTTATCTGCAATTTCTTCTGCTGTCATATCACTGTAATATATGTAATCTGAAACATATGGGTCAATTACTCCTTTTTCTAACAATTCCAGCAATTTATCACTTTCTTTTATTTTTCCTAAATGATTTAGAATTTTAATCCTTTCCACCATATCAACAATTTCTACTTTTGACAATAACACCATAATTAATTTCTCTCTTTTCTTTATTGTAAATTATTTTTTATTTCATTTTCTTTTATTTTGCCTTTTTTTATTTTTGGAGCTGTTAAACGAAAACTCATATCTACAAACATTTTCACTTTTTTATCACTTACACTGTCGTCTAATGCTACAGAAATCCAATTCGCTTTATTCATATGATATGCTGCATAAATTCCTTTTTCTGCTCTAAAAGAATTTATCATAATTGTTTCACATTTAACATTCATAATATCTATTATATCACATTCTGGCAGTCCTAACTTTTCTTTTGAAATAGTCATAATCAATACAAACCATTTTCTATTGCTATTATGTCGAAATATTGCATAATTGGGATACTTCGCCCACAAAAATTCCGCCTTTGTATTATAGTTTTCTGTAATATATTTTTCTAATTCTTTTCTATTCATTAAAATACTCTCCTCTATATTTACTTTAATTTTTTATTCCTCTTTCTCTATTAACATAAATAAAAAAGGACTATCTTTCAAGTCCTTTTTTATTATGCTATTAACTTAGTAACATTTTATCATTTGTCATACCTGTACCACTTGCTTTTTCAAACATTTTCAGTAAATCAGCTACTTTTAAATTTTTCTTTTCTTCTGTTTGCAAATTAATAAGTACTCTTCCCTTATGAAGCATCATCAAGCGATTTCCTAATCTAATGGCATCTTGCATATTATGTGTAATCATTAGTGCTGTTAACTTATCTTCTGTAATAATTTGATTTGTCAATTCCAACACTTTTTTTGCTGTTTTAGGGTCTAATGCCGCTGTATGCTCATCTAATAAAAGTAATTCCGGTTTTGTCATAGTTGCCATAAGCAACGTAAGTGCTTGTCTTTGTCCTCCAGAAAGCAAACCCGTTTTCGCTGTCATACGGTTTTCTAATCCTAAATCTAATATTTCAAGTCTTTCTCTAAACAAATTCCTTTCTGCTTTTGTAATACCTTTTCTTAATCCTCTACTTTTTCCTCTACGCAATGCCATAGCCATATTTTCTTCTATTGTCATATCAGAAGCTGTTCCCATTCTTGTATCCTGAAAAACACGTCCAATATGAATTGCTCTTTTATATTCGGGCAATTTTGTAACATCACTACCATTTATAATAATACTTCCTGTATCTACTTTAAATATACCTGCTATAGCATTTAACATAGTAGATTTTCCTGCTCCATTTCCTCCTATTACTGTCATAAAATCAGAAGGTTCTAAATGAAATGTAATTTCCTTTATTGCACGCTTTTCATTTACTGTACCAGGAGAAAATGTCTTTTTGATACCATTTACTTTTAACATTATTACCCCTCCTTCACTTCTGTTTTATGATTTCGTCTATTTGTAAAATCTCTATACCATTCTTTTACTGCTGGTAGTGATAAACAAATTACCAATACAATGGAGGAGAACAATTTTAAGTCTGTTGGTTGCAATTTATTCGCTAATACAAAAGCAATAATAATACGATACAATATAGAGCCTACTACTACAGAGGCTAAACACCATGCCATACCTTTTCTGCCTAATAAAACCTCTCCTATAATAACAGAAGCCAATCCAATAACAATTGTACCAACTCCCATACCTACATCAGCATAACCATTATATTGTGCAATCAGTCCTCCTGATAACGATATTAAACCATTACTAATCATTAAGCCTAATATAATCATAATATCTGTATTTACACCCAATGCACTTATCATACGTGGATTATCTCCTGTTGCTCTAAGTGCAAATCCAAATTCTGTTGAAAACATCAGCCACAACAAAAATATTACTACTGCTACAGATATAACACCTACCATCATAACTGCATTTGCTGTAGAAAAAGTATTTGCTTCTGTACTAAAAAACTCAACAACAGATGTCACTATTGTAGTTTGTTTCAGTAAAGGTAAATTTGCTTTTCCTCCCATTACTCTCAAATTGATAGAATATAAACCTGTCATAACCAATATACCTGCAAGAAGTCCAGGTATTTTTAATTTTGTATGTAGTATTCCTGTTACAAATCCTGCAAGCAATCCTACAACAAATGACAATATTGTTGCAGTAAAAGGATTTCCTCCATTTACAATACATTGTGCTGCTATTGCTGCTCCCAATGGAAAACTACCTTCTGTTGTCAAATCTGCAAAATCTAACACACGATACGTAATATATACACCAATCGCCAATATAGACCATAATAAACCCTGAGAAATAGCACTTAAAAAAGATGCCATTGAAATTAAAGTCATATTTTCACCCATTCCATATTATATTTATAAATTATAGAAAGAGAGTGCCTCTCAGCACTCTCTTATACTGTCAATCAAACCATCTCTGAGTAATTTTTTCAAAAGAAAAATACTTCATTTGTAATTTTGAAAAGTTCTTAAATTATTAATTTATTCTACAACAGCTCCATCTTTTATAACGATTGCTGCACTATCAATAATTTCTTGTGGTATTGTTATACCAATTTTTTCTGCAGTATCTAAGTTAATACATACTTCTGTAGTATCTGGAAATTCAACAGGCATTTTTGAAATGTCTTCTCCTTCTAACACACGAATTGCCATCTTACCAGTCTGTTGACCTAATTTATAATAATCAATGCCTACTGTTGCTAAGCCGCCACCTTTTACCATACCATTTTCACCACAAATTACAGGTACTTTTTCTACATCTGTAATAGAAGCTACCAATGGTATCGCAGAAGCAAATGTATTATCTGTTGGAATGTACAAAGCATCTACATCTCCTACAATAGACTGTACTACTTGCTGAATATCATTTACATTTGTTACTGTACCTTCCTGATAAGTAAGACCTAATTCTTCACAAGCCTCTATTGCTGATCTTGCTTGTATTTCAGAATTTGCTTCACTAGAGTTATACATAATGCCTACTTTTTTAACATCAGGCAATATTTGTTTTAAAAGTGCAAATTGTTCTTTTACAGGTGTTCTGTCACTTGTACCAGAAAGATTTACATTAGGTTCCTCATTAGAAGCTACAAGTCCTGCTTCAGGATAGTCTGTAATTGCTGTTGCTAAAATAGGAATTTCTTGTGTTTCTGCTGCAATAGACTGTGCTGCTGGTGTTGCAATAGCAAGTATTAAATCTTCTTTATCATTTACAAATTTTTGGCTCATTGTTTTTAAATTAGACTGGTCGCCTTGTGCATTTTGTACATCAATTACAATTTTTTCACCATCTACATAGCCACCTTCTGCCAAAACATCAACAAAACCTTTTCTTGCATTATCCAAAGCATCATGCTCCATTAATTGCAATATTCCAATTTTAAGCTGTTCTCCATCAGCTGATTGTTGCTGTTGCTGTTCTTCTTCTTGTGGTTCTGTTGATTGACTGCTGCAAGCTGTTGCTGCTAAAACCATAGCTGTTGCTACAGTAAAAGAACAAATTGTTCTAAAAATTCCTTTCTTCATGATTTTCCTCCCTCAAACACTTTTTAATCATTTATGTATTAATGATGTTATTATTTTATTACTCCTTTATTTTAAAGTCAAACTTTAATTTAGCAATTTAAAGCGTTACGCTTTAAAGTAAATTTATATTTTGAACAAAAACAAAACATTGTATTGTATATTTTACATAAAAAATATAGTTTATAATCGTGCACGTTTTAAAATTGTATTCAGTTTTACTATAATTTTATATTTCTATTCAATATATTATTGTACAAATTAGGAAAGAATTATCCATTTTTAATATTGATACAATTCTACAACATATATAATGAAATGCCATATATCAAATATATTTACTTTTTCTATTATTTTATATATTATAACAAAAATGTCTTGTAATATATGTTCACTTTTTTTGGAAAAAATTGTTTTTCTAAAAATTTACTTTACGAAAAACAGAAAAAGGGATAAAATAAAAAATAAAGGAGGGATATGTCATGGCAGAACGTTTTTTTGTCATAAAAGGGGATATTGTGCGAGTAAAAACACAGGCGATTGTAAACGCAGCTAATACATCTCTTTTAGGTGGTGGTGGTGTAGATGGTGCTATTCATAGAGCTGCTGGAAAAGAGTTGCTTTTAGAATGTGAAACATTAGGTGGTTGTCCTACAGGTGAGGCAAAAATTACTTCTGGTTATAAATTACGTGCAGAATATGTAATACATACACCTGGTCCTATTTGGCGTGGTGGCAACAAAGGAGAAGCTGAACTTTTAGCAAATTGTTACCGCAATAGCTTAAAATTGGCTCAAGAATATGATATTACTTCAATTTCTTTTCCATCTATCAGTACTGGCGTTTATCGTTATCCTGTGGAACAAGCAGCTGACATTGCTGTAAAAGAAATTATGACATTTTTAGAAAATAACAATGACATTGAAAAAGTACAAATGGTTTGTTTTGACGAAATTACATTTCGTACTTATGAAAAAGCACTTAAAAATTATAAAAAATAACAATACTTTAAGGCTGTCAAATAAATTTGGCAGCCTTAATTTTGTTACGCCTCTTATAATATTATACTACGACAATTTTACTTTAAGAGTAACGCCCCTGTTTATTCATTGACAACAAAAATGTCACAATTTTATCTAAATCTTTATTTCCTTCTACATTTAAACAAATCTGCTCTAATCCTTTTTCTCCTGCTACAGAAATCAGCACTTCTTGCAATGTTGTATTATTTCTTAAATCTTGGCTATATTGCCCCTTTTTTGTTTGTATTGTTACTGGATTTTCAAAGTCATTAATACTATCAAAAAATAATTCTAAATCTTGAATATTATATATTGTTACCATAATTTTTCTCCCCTTATTATTGTACTATTTCTCTTTTTCTGTTATTATTATACCGCCAATAATTGATATATTCTTTTATAATACTGTCAAAAAATAATATAATACTGCCAAAGGAGTTTTTTTATGAAAGCAATAGACCATTGTAATGTCATTACAGACCAAAACCAAAAACAACTTTATTCTCATATAGAACCTCTTTTTCCTTGTACTGTTTACACCACTGATTTTCAATATTATATCCACCCTGAAATTCCTTGGCATTGGCATAAAGATTTAGAACTTATACTTGTAACAGAAGGAAGTCTTTTTGTAGATTTAGGCGAAACTACATTTACATTACAAAAAGGGCAGCTTCTTTTTATCAATACTAATGTACTACATTTTATGAAAAAGGCTTCAGAACAAAATTGTACTGCAATTACTATTGTATTTGATGCAGAATTAGTAAGCGGAAACACCAAAAGTATATATATGGAGCGTTATATTTCTCCTTTGCTTTGTTGTCACAATTTGCATTACATTGTATTTTGTTCTGAAACAGATTGGCAGAAAAACTGTATTGAACATTTTAAAAAGGCTTGTTCTCTTTTTACAGAAGAACCTTCTGCTTTTTTATTTGCTATAAGAGAACAACTTTCTTATATTTGTTATGAAATCGTTGAAAATTGTCAAACCGCTTTACAATCTTCTAGTTCTCACAACACAATAGAATATCAACGCACAAAACAATTATTAGAATATATTCACACACAATACAACAAAGCTATTTCACTTGAATTACTTTCTTCTTCTGCAAATATCAGTCAAAGAGAATGTTTTCGTTGTTTTGAAAAAATATTGCACACAACACCTATGACATACATTACAAAATATCGTATTTCTACTGCTTTATCTCTTTTACAAAATACTGCTCTTTCTGTTACAGAAATTGCTCTTTCTACAGGATTTAACAGTTCTAGTTATTTTAGCAAAGTATTTCGTGAATATATGGGTATCACTCCCCTACAATATCGCAAAAGTTTATCTTTAAAAAACACAGTTTAAACATAACCACATATCAAAAGCGAGTGGAATATTCCACTCGCTTTTATATACTTTTTATTCAGGGTCAATCAAACCATAAGAACCATTTTTTCTTTTATATACTACATTAATGTTTTCTGTTTCCGCATCTCTAAATACAAAGAAACTATGACCAATCAATTCCATTTCCATAACAGCTTCTTCTGCGTCCATAGGTTTTACTTCAAAGTGTTTAATTCTTTCGATTTTATACAATGGTTCTTCATCTAATTCTTCCTCTGCAATATACAGTGACTCATATTCTGCTCTATAAGCTTCAGCACTTTGACGAACTTTTGTTCTCAGACGTTTTTTATAACGAACTACTTGATTTTCCAAAATATCAATCGCTTCATCTACTGCTGCCATCATATCAGCATCTCTTACTTCTGCACGAATCATTCTTTTGTGATAAGGGATTGTTACTTCAATATTTGTGCCCAATTTTTCACTACTTAATGTCACTGTGGCTACAGTTTCTTCTGGGAAAAATTTATCAATTCTAGCTAATTTTGCACTAACTTTTTCCTTTGTTTTTTCCCCTACTTCTATATTTTTTCCTATAAAATTATAACGCATAAAAACAGCTCCCTTCTATGATGACCCGAAAAGCATCGGTTATTTTTCATTCTTCCTTTTATGTTATATATTCTATATAAAAATCAAAAATCCTTCTTTTTTTTATTTCTTTTTTGCTGTTTCATCAAATCGTATGAAAAAAAGAAATAATATATTCTGCACTCACAGGTGTCATATAATTTGCGTCAACACCTACATCATATCTACGAATTTTATTTTCTAAATTATTATAATTATAATATTCATTATTATGCTGATGTCCATGAAGTGAAATACTACCTTTAAACATTCCTTTCCATTCCAATATAGGATAATGAAATAATACAAATTCTACATTAGAATAAACTATTTCTGCATAATATTGTATAGAAGTAAACAATGATTTATCAAATTCAGAACTGTCTACAAATCCATCGTGATTTCCTCTTATCAAGTGCTTCTTTCCTTTTAGTTGACATAATATTTCTGTAGCTAATTTTGCACCCTTCATTGTAAAATCACCCAATATATATACCTCATCACACGCATTTACTTTTTCATTCCATTTCTTTATTAAATCATTATTCATTTTTTCTGCATTAGCATAGTGTCTGTTTGTATGTTTAATAATATTTTCGTGATAAAAATGCAAGTCTGATGTAAAATATAACAAAATAATGTTCCTCCTATATCATACATTAAAACGGAATAATATCACATCTCCATCTTTTACAACATATTCTTTTCCTTCTGAACGTACTAATCCCTGTTCTTTTGCACCATTATAAGAACCAATATTTATTAAATCCTCATAACTTACTACTTCTGCTCTTATAAATCCTCTTTCAAAATCACTGTGTATTTTTCCTGCTGCTCCTGGTGCTTTTGTACCCTTTTTAATTGTCCATGCACGACTTTCTGTTACTCCTGCTGTCAAATAACTTATCAATCCCAACAATTTATAGCTTGCTGAAATTAATCTATCTAAGCCACTTGTTTCTACTCCCATATCCGCTAAAAATTCTTTTTTATCTGCTTCGTCTAAATCAGAAATTTCTTCTTCAATTTTAGCACAAAGTACAAATACTTCTGAATTTTCACTATCTGCAAATATACGCACTCTATTTACATATTGATTTCCTGCACCATTATCTGCTAAATCTTCTTCAGACACATTTGCTGCATACAGCACAGGTTTTTGTGTTAAAAGTGTTAAACTTTCTACAAATGCAATATCTTCTGGTGCCTCAAATTCTACTGCTCTGGCACATTTTCCTTCCTCTAATGCTGTTTTTAGCTTTTGAAGTATTTCTAATTCTTTTTGTAATGATTTATCTGATTTTGCTGCTTTTACTGTTTTTGAAATACGTCTTTCTAATATTTCTAAATCAGAAAATATTAATTCTAAATTGATTGTTTCAATATCCCTGATGGGGTCTACACTACCATCTACGTGCACAACATTACTATCTTCAAAACAACGCACTACATGAACAATCGCATCTACTTCTCTAATATGAGATAAAAATTTATTACCTAATCCTTCTCCCTTACTTGCACCTTTTACAAGTCCTGCAATATCTACAAATTCAATTACTGCTGGTGTTGTTTTTTCAGAATGATACATTTCTGTTAATTTTATCAGTCTTTCATCTGGTACTGCAACAATACCAACATTAGGGTCAATGGTACAAAAAGGATAATTTGCTGCTTCTGCTTTTCCCAATGTCATAGAATTAAAAAGTGTGCTCTTTCCAACATTTGGAAGACCTACAATACCTAATTTCATATTCTTCTTCCTCTCTTCATTTATACTCTTTTCTGCTGCACATTATCGTTATTATATCTCAAAGGCAAATACTATGCAAGAATATACTTTATAAGTTACTTTTAAACTGTTGGCATCATATTGACATAGTTAAATTTTTATACTAAAATTTTATTAATAATTTGAATTTTATAGGAGATAAAAATAATGGAATATAAAATTAATGATAAAGAACTTAATGCTTCAGTATTTATTTCATTTGTTAATACTATATGGTCTGGAGATTATGATATAGATAAAACACAACTTGCATTATCTAAAACTTTAAACATAACTGCCTATGATGACAAAACACTTGTAGCTTGTTTACGAATTCTCTCAGATGGTTATTTTTTTGGAACTATTACAGAATTACTTGTTCTTCCACAATATCAAAGGCAAGGAATTGGTACTAAACTTCTTCATCTTGCTAAATGTAATACTCCAACTATACTTTATTTTGGTGCAAAACCTGAAGCAGAAGAATTTTATAAAAAAAATGGTTGTTTAAAAAGTTTACAATCTTATATAATAACAATATAAAAAGTGTATTTCAATAGAAATACACTTTTTTCATAAATATTACTTTTTTAAATATGCTCTAATTTCTGCTTCTGTATTTAAGGAAGCAATACGGTCTAGTACTTGTTGTCTTTGTTCTAAAGGCAAAGTATAAAAAACATTCATATCCTTGCTATTATCTATAATCTGTTTTTTCATTTGTGCAGGTAATGTGTCAAAGTTCTTCAAACATTTTAACATAATATCACCTCAAATATAGCATTTACTTTTTTATCAATAACATACTCCTTTTTTATTTCCAAAAATATAATATTCGAAATGTTTGAGGAAAAAAGAACAAAAATATTCCAAATATCAATATCAAAAAAAATAGTACAATACCAATTTTTGCATTTTTTCTATCACGTTTTAATGTTCTTTTCATATTATTAGGACAAGGATTTTCTGAAACATACAATCCTCCTAGAAGCCCTTTTTGTACTTGCAAACGCAATGATTTTTCTTTCTGAAGCATATAATAAGTTCCTTTTGTCATACGAAAATGATAATTAATACCATTATTTACACCATCTAAAAAATATCCTTTATCAATTCCTGTATCTCCACCTCTACTATTTGCTACAAAAAAGTTGCAAGCAATTAGTATTAATTCACTTTTTCTTCTCCACAATCTATCTACACTATTATAAAACATTTCTCCATAATAATAAGAAATCCATACAAGTGGCAATGTTGTAATAGTAATACGAAAAGAATTTCTTTTTTCCATATTCCAACCTTGAAAATCATATAAATATCCTTTTATTTGTAATTCTATTATACAATAAAATAAAAATAAAAAGCACATCAGCCACAATATTCCCAAAAATATCCAATGATATTTTCTTCTTTTCTGGTTCCATAATAATATATCTTTTAAACTATTTCTGCAAACTAAAAACATAAATACACACAATGTTACAATTAAACCATTAATTTGCATACCTTCTTTATATCCAACAGCCATAATTAATATAGGCACACAAAGCACACTGAGCCAAATCCAACTTCTTCTTCCTATTACTATAGCTGTAAAAAAACACCAATAAAAAACGATAAGGGCAAATAACCCCAGCCATGCCATTCTATCGACCCCTTTTATACTTACGTAGCCACATTATCAATATTATTTTAAATATAATATATCACGAATAATTCATTAAGAAAACATTACTTTTTTTCTAAATCAAAAAATAATACTGTTATAATATTTATAAACATATCTTTTTCTTTTATTTCATACGATTTTCCTTTCCACCACACTGTAGTATAATTTGCTTCAATCATTACATCTTTACCATTTTTTAAATGGTAAATCATAGAAATAACAGGTTGCCCCTCTTTTTTTCCTAAAATTTTATAATTTAAAATATTACTAGATTTTACCAATAATTCTATTTCTTCCTTTTTTATAATTTCTTTTTGTTGTTCATTATTATATTTTATTGTAATACTTTCTACTTCTTCTATATTAGGAATACCCATAATAGGAATACCATGAAAAGCAATCCATATAACTACATTTAATATACAGCTAATCATTACAACAAATATAATATTTTTTATAAAATTTTTACAATATTTTCGCTCCATATCATTCTCCCTATTTATTATAACTAAAATTTATAAAAGTGTGGAGTACTTACCCCACACTTTTTTTATTACAACTTTTTAAATATTTATTATCTATTCTTCTAATGATTATAACAGTTTTCAAACACCACTAAAAAACTACAAAAACAAATTATATTAGCTATACTATACTACCAATCCTTTTTATATAGCTTCTATAGCAATTTTATTCCCAAGTTACACCATAATCATCCCAGTCTAATATGATTGTGCCGTCATCTGGTTTAGGGTCTTCCAATATAATTCCTTTTTCTTCTACTTCCTTTTTATATTCTTCTGGTATATTATATACTCCAATTATAATACGCCATTGATTATTTATTAATGCAATATATGTATAACCATCTTTTTCATAATCTTTTAAGCTATCTGAATCTAAATGAGTAAAAATTCTATATAATCCGTCTGTTAATTTTTCTACTTTGCTCAAAGTATAATTTTTTATTTTTAAACTACTTAAAACAGCTCTAGGGACAAATTCTTTTTCTGTTCCTGTAAATTTACTATAATATACGCCTAGTAATTTATCTATATCTCTTTTCTCTAGAGCTTCTGACGTGTTTAAAATTTCATTAAAAAATTCCTTCGTATAATTTCTTATCATTTTCATCTCTTTCCTATCTTCTTGTGTATAAACAGCATAAAAAATACACAAAACAGCAATAGATATAACTATAATTTTTGATAATATTGCTTTTTTTGTTTTCATTCGTCAAAATTCCTTTCTTTTCTTGTTTTTTTGTGATGTATTATACTACATAAATAATAACATTTCAATAGGTTTTTATCACAAGAGAAAGAAGGTATTTTTAATGAAAAGAAAACTTTTTTTACTGCTTACTGCAAGCATATTATCAATGAGTTGTATAGGCTCTGCTTTTGCATCTTCTAACGAATTTGAACCATATTATGATGAAGAAGGTACGCTTATTGCACCAGCAGGCGGGTATAATGGTGTGCTTCTTGAAGATGAAGAAAGTATATCTCCTCGTATGACTCCTAGTCGTTTATTTGAAATGTCTTATAGAATAAGTAAAAAAGGGGGTATGGTTGATACAACCGGAACTCCTAAACATATAACATCTGAGGATATTTCAAATGGTGCATTAGAAATCTGCTCTTTTCCAAGTTCTAGTAATACATCAGGAACATTAAGTATTGGTCTTTGTTATATTGATTATTGGGGTTATACAGCAGTACCTAACAAACTCAGAACAAGCGTTTCTGCAACAGAAGACGATATAACATATCTGTATCCTGATTTAGATGAAGATAAAGATTATTATGGTATAGTTGTAAGTCAAAGCCGTGATTATGTTTCTGGTACAGTAGAATTTAATAATTTAGACTAAAAACAATTTACATAAAACTATCCTATTGGATTTATTATTTATTAAAGTGTGGGGCATCTACCCCACACTTTTTTTATTATAATGCTCTAAATGTTTCTGGTCTATAACTACTCTGTTCTTTAGAACGTTTTATTTGCTCTAATATAATGTGCTTTTCTGCATTTAATGTGCCTGCCAAAGGAATATAATTAGAAGCGTGATTTGCTCTAAATACTGTACCCTCTGCATCTACATTTTCAATAAATAGTTGTGTTTCATCAAGCACTTCTTCAGGGCTTAACAAATCCAACTCCCCTGCTCTATACTGTTCATACATTGGTGTTCCTGGCTCTAACAGCAGTGTCAAAAATCCTACAAATTCTGGTTTAATTGCACTAATTACTTTAGCACTATTCAATGCGTGTTCTCTCATCAATTTTTTGCCACCCAAACCAGATATAATTGTCATAGAAAGTACCATACCAGCAGCACGCACTTTTTGTCCTGCTTCTATCATTTCTGCTGCTGTTACCCCTTTTTTCACTTCTTTTAATACTTGGTCATCTCCTGACTCCAATCCCATATACACCATATCTAATCCAGCCTCTTTTAACTGTTTTAATTCTTCTGGTGTTTTATGAATAATATCTTTTGGTGCACCATAAACAGAAATTCTTTCTACTTCTGGAAAATATTCCTTACATTTATTTAATATATAAAGCAAATCTTGTGTTTTTACAATAAGTGCATCTCCATCTGCCAAAAATATTCTTCTGACTTTTATTCTTTGATAATATTTTCTTGCCATTTCTAAATCTTCTACCACTTCCTGTAAATCTCTTACACGAAATGTTTTATCTTTATACATTGCACAAAATGTGCAAGTATTTCTAGCACATCCTATTGTTAATTGTATAATTAAACTACTTGCTTCACTTGGTGGACGATACACTGTACCTTCATATCTCATATTTTTTCAATCCTTTCTTTTTTGTTCCGATTGTTTTATTATACCGTCACCACTCCTATTTTATCAATACAATTTTTAATTTCTATCAAAACAATTTTTATAAAAAACCGTAAACTGAAAATTTTACCACAAAAATTTACAATTTACGGTTTAACATTACTTTTTATGTTATTATAATTTAATCATTTTTTGCTGTAATTTTAATTACTTTTCCTCTATCATCTTTATCATCGCTACATTCCAATGTAACAGTAATATTTTCTGTTCTTAATGCTGCTGTCATATCTCTAAAAGATGTATAATCTCCTGTCACATCTATAGAAGTTCTCAATACCTCAATATCTTCTATTGTGGTATCATCTGTTTCTACTTCCATTACTTTACCATTAACAGACAGCAGTTCTCCTTTTACTTCATAATAATATGCATCTATTTGTGTTACTTCTCCACTTTCAATAGTTAATACTGCTTTTAATGTAATATCTCTATCATTTACCAGGTCCTCTAACACATCTAGTTTCTTTACTTTGCTATCATTGAGATACATTTTAATATCATCTACATCATCAATGTCATAACTACTTTTATCTTTTAATGTCACTGAATTTTTACTTAATTTTGTAATAGTACCTGTTACCTCTCTACCATAAGAGTCTCTTTCAGGAGAAGCTTCAATTTTAACTACTTCGTCATCATCATCTAAATATAATGTTACAAAAAAATCATCATCGTCGTCACAAGCCTCATCATAGGCTTTTTTTACTTTAGAGTATGTACTAATTTCAAATTCTGATTTACTATTTTCAATGTAATAGTCTGCATTTCTAGCAATATCATAATTTTTTGCTTTTTCGTTATCTTCTTCTACTCTAATTTCATCTTCACTCATACGCAAAACTTTTCCATCAATGGTATCATAATTTTCTTTTCCTTCTAAATTTTTACTACTCAAAGAAGCATACAATTCTTTTACATCACCATCATCATCTAAATAAACCTTAATATAAAAATCAGCTGGGTCAGTTTTATCATCTTCTTTGTTAAATGCTTTTTCTACATCTCTAAAGCTACAACTATCTCCATCTAAATAATATTTTATCTTTGAAGCAAAATCAAATTCTTCTCTTTTACCATCACTTCTTTTTCGTATTTTTACACTATCTTCATCAATAGAAGAAATTGTGCCTGTAATCGTTGATTTTGTATCTGCTTCTCCAAATTCATCTTCTGACACCATTACTTTTTTTACTCTATCTTTACTATCTAAATAATATTTTGCATACAATGTTTCATCATTTAATTTTCTCCTTACTCTACTAACAGTGCTTTCTTTTCCTTCTAAATAAATATCAGGATTACTTACCCACTCGAAATCTTTTGTTTTACTATTTTTACTTTCTTTTACACTCAACTCGTCCTCAGAAATACTCACTAATATACCAGTAACTCCTGTTTCTTTTCCTTTTGTAACATTTACTGATATAATGTTTCCGTTACCATCTAATGTCAATACTGCATCTAAAACATATTCATCAAATTCATCAAGCAAATCTTTTTGTGAAATTTTCTTTTTATCTAATGTAATATCAAAATCTTTTGCAAAATAATAACTTTCTGTACTTTTGTCACTCTTCACTAATGTTATTTTACTTGATGTAACATCATCTATACTTCCTTTTACTTCTAATGTAGAAGGTACAACATCATTTACCAAACGTATCACTTTTGCTTTAGAGCCATCATATTCTATTGAAATACCATCTCCAATTTCTATTACAGATAGAGTAATTGTTTTTGTAGTATCTCCTTCATATATACTTGTTGTACTGTCTACTATAAATCCTTGTTTATCTCCTTTTTCTGTTGTAATAGCAACTAATTTATTATTTCCATTTTGCTCTAAAGAAATTACTGTTCCAGAGATAACATTATTTGTACTAGGTTGTGTGATAGATGTATTATTATTTAATACATCATATGTCTTTGATACTAATACGGCTGTTTCTGCTCTATTAATTGCTGCTTTTGGTGTAAAATTAGAATTAGTATCTCCTACCATAATATTTAATCTTGCTAATAAATCTACATAAGGTACAGAGGTATTTGCAATACTACTTTTATCATTAAATGTCAATGTAGCATTCGCATTTACAGTATATAAATGGCTTAAAAATTTTCCAAATATTACTGCAACACTTTCTCTACTTGCATAATTATTTGTTACAACACCATTTTTTTGTGTGACAAAACGAGAAGTATCTGTTAAAGAAATAATATTATTTTCCAAAGCATAAGAAACACTCTCATATGCCCACGCTGGTATATTATATCCTTGCATCACTTGTGTCCATCTTGAAACTATATCAGAGCTTGTCTGTTTTAATTTTCCTGTTTTTTTCAGTAAAGCATAAGCTAATTGTGTTGTTTCACAGTAGGTAACATGGTCTTTTGCACGAAACATACTTTTACCCGTTTTTGCATCAATATCTCCTACCATCAATCCTAAATCAGATACCGTATTAATATATGTTACAGCACCAGGCCATGGCACATTGTTAATGTCAGAAAAATTTGCCCCATAACTCATAATACAAAAATTTGTAGATAACATACAAGCTACCAATAAAACTGCTATTTTCTGTTTCATTGGATTGCCCCTCCTTTTATGATATTCTGTTTTTCTAAATTGTTAATTCATAGCAACAGTTTACCATATAAAACAGTAGAATAGTAGCCTTTTTATGTTACATTTTTCTTTCAAATTTTTATAATTTTATAGTATAAAATTATAAAAATTCTAGTAAAATAGTATATACTTTTTTATTCAATTGGTACTTTTTATTATAAATACAACAATAGTATATTTTTAATACAAAAATATACTATTGCACAATTTATATTATTTTATTGCTACATAAATATAAATTTCCATATTTTCCATATCTTCGCCTTCTTGATATTCTTCAAAATCACCTGTAAATGTTCTTTCTAAATTCATTTTCCAAATATCTTCCCACGCCTGCTGCACTGTTTTTACAACATCTCCATGTAATACAAATTTTGCGTATTTTCCTGCTGGTATTATTTTTTCTGTCATACCTTCTGGTATTAGAGTAGATTTTTCTACTTCACAACCTACTGTAGTATCATATTCCATACCTACATAATCTGTATATAATCCAATATACTTTTTATTTTTTCTTCCTTGCACATCATTCACTTGACTCCATTTTTGCCACAATCCACCTATGACATTACCCATATCTTCTTTGTCATTTCCCGTTCTTTGGCAAAAACCTACTACTCTTTTTTCTTTCAACATTACGATTTCATATTTCATATTATTTTCCTCCTTCTATATTGATAGAATGAGTATAACATAATAAATATGACATCTATTTGTCATATATTATATTTTTTTATCATATTTTTTATTTTTTGTTCTACATTTTTTCTGACAGACAAAGGCTCTTTTACTACTGCATATTCTCCCCAAGAAATAATATAGTCATATACCCAACTATTTTCAATACAATTCATTTTTACACAAAAATTCCCATTTTGCTTTTTTTCTATTTGTTCTATTTCAAATTCATCATAAACTCTATAAGCAACCGCACTATCTATTTCTAATATAATTGTGATATCTTCAAATGTGTTTTCATTTATTTTTTGTTCTTTATTTTGCCATATTGTATCAAACACTTCTTCTGTTACATTGACATCTCTCATACGACTTATTTTAAATAATCTTAAATCTTGCTTGCTTCTGCAATAAGCTTTTATATACCAATTTTTACTCTTAAACCATAATTGGTATGGTTCCGCTTTTCTTTGTGACATTTCTCCACTACTATTATAATATGAAAATGATATAACATTTTTATTTATAATTGATTGTTTTAGTATATCAAATACAATTTCTCTTTGTTTTCCCCATTCTGAAAAATCTACTTGTATCCAGTTTTCATTTGACTTTTGAAAAAAACTACTATACTTTTTTAATGTTTCTTTTACATTTTCTTTTCCTCCTTTTGGCAAACTTTGTAATGCCATTAATATTTGATTTTGTTCTTGCTCTGTCATAGCAGATTTATCTAGTATAAAATTTTCTAATAATGCAATTCCTCCTCCCTTTCCTTTTGTAGTATACACAGGCACGCCACACTGACCTAACACATCAATATCTCTATATATTGTTCTTTGTGATACTTCAAAATGTTCAGAAAGCATTTTAGCCGTCACATTCTTCTTTTCCAAAAGTATATAAACTATTTGAAATAATCTATCTATTTTCATTTACTTTCCTCCTTCCCCAAATAGAAAAGCCCTTTTACAAAATTAATAAAAGGACTTTTCTTTTTATTTTATAATAATTTCTTCTGTTTCTACTGCTTTTTTTATCAAATCATCTAAATCTCTTAACTTCTTTTCTATTGCTTCTATAATATTTGTTTTTGGTCTTGTTTCTGGGTGTTTTGCTACAAATATTGTGCAGCAATCTTCATATGGTCTAATGGATATATCAAAAGTGCCTATTTTTTTCGCTAAATCCACAATTTCCTGTTTATCCATACCAGCAAGAGGACGAAGTACAGGCATAGTACAAACAGAATTAATAGCGTGAATACCTTGCAATGTTTGACTTGCTACCTGCCCTACACTATCTCCTGTTATAAGTGCCAAAGCATTACTTTTATGAGCAATTTCTTCTGCTGCTTTCATCATTGCCCTTTTTAAAAATATTGTTAATTTATCGTGAGGAACGTGTTCTAACAAGTATAACTGCACTTCTGTAAAAGGTATCACATGAAGTTTTATTTCTCCTGTAAAACAAGCTATTCTTTCTGCTAAATCCTCTACTTTTTGTTTTGCCCATTCACTTGTATAAGGAGGACTATGAAAATAAATGCACTCTACAGCAATGCCTCTTTTTGCCATAAGCCACGCAGCAACAGGACTATCAATACCACCAGACATCAATGCAATTCCTTTTCCTGAAGAGCCTACAGGTAATCCACCATATGTTTTAATTACTTTTGAAAAAACATATGCATCATTTCTCAGTTCTACTCTTAATACTACACTAGGATTATGCACATCTACTGTCAAATTTTCCATTCTTTCCAGTATATATCCTCCAATATCTGCTGCTACTTCTCTTGATGTTAATGGAAATCTTTTATCTGCTCTTTTTACTTCTACTTTAAATGTTGTATTTTGTTCACTAAAAAACATATTCATATGTTTTAATGCAACTTTTCTCAGATTTTCCATAGATTGGTCCGTTGTTTTCACACCAGGACAAACCCCTACCAAACCAAATATAGGTACAATTTTAGGTATTACTCTATCATAGTCTAATTCTCCACCTCTATCTTCTACTATTAATCTGCCCTGCTCTTTTACAATATAAAAATTTCCTTCTTTTTCTAAATTATTTCTCATTGTTTTAACAAGCTGAGAAATAAACATTGGGCGATTATTTCCTCTCATAGCAATCTCACCAAATTTTACAATTAATACTTTTTCTTCCATAAAAATTCCCTTCTATCGGTTATATTTCCTCAAAAATGGTACTATCTCTTTTAATTGCTCTAAACATTGTTTTGCTTCTTCTATTGTATTATATTGACAAAAACTAAATCGAACTGCTCCTTCTATTTCTTCAAAAGGTAATCCCATAGCTGTTAGTACAGAACTTCCTACTTTCTTTTTACTATCACAAGCAGAACCTGCAGAAACAAAAATATTTTTGCTTTCTAATGCGTGAAGCAGCACTTCACTTCTCAATCCTTTAAATGTAACATTTAACACATAAGGACTACTTTTTTCTAATGTATCACCATTTATTTGTACATCAGAAATTTCATTTAATATACCTTCTAACAATGTCTTTTTTATTTCAAAAACAGTTTGTTGATTTTTTTTCATATTTTGAAAACAAATATCTGCTGCCACACCTAATCCTGCTACTCCAGCACCATTTTCTGTACCAGAACGTTGCCCCTGTTGCTGTCCTCCCCCTAATATATAAGGTTTAACTTTTAAGCCTTGTCTTTTATAAAGCATACCAACACCTTTTGGTCCATTAATTTTATGAGCACTCATTGTTAGTAAATCTATATTCATTTTTTTTACATCAATATCATATTTTCCAAATGCTTGTACTGCATCTACATGAAACAGTGTATTTTTATTTTCTTGTTTTATTATTTTGCCAATTTCTGCTACATCTTGTATCACTCCTGTTTCATTGTTTATTAATATAATACTTACAAGTATAGTATCTTTTCTAATTGCATTTTGCAATTCCTGCAAATTAATTTTTCCTTTTTTATCTACAGAAAGCCAAGTAATTTCATATCCTTTTTGTTCTAATGCTTCCATAGGCTTTTTTACAGCAGGGTGTTCTATTTTTGTTGTAATCAAATGTTTTCCTTGTCTTTGATATCCTTCTGCTGTACCAAAAATTGCCCAGTTATCTCCTTCTGTGCCTCCAGATGTATAATAAATTTCATTTTCTTTACAATGAATACCTATACTTAAAATTTCAGTTACTTTTCTGATTTCTTTTTCTACTTGTAATCCTAACTTATTTACAGACGCTGGATTTCCAAAATTATAGCAAAGCATTTCTGTCATTTTTTTTGCTACTTCTTCGGAGGCCTTTGTAGTTGCCGCATTATCAAAATAAATCATATATTATCCCCCTGTTCTATTTCATAAATCAATATTGCTGTTGTTATCATACCTGCTGTTTCTGTTCTTAATATTCTTTTTCCTAACGTAACAGGTAGTACATTTTGTTCTACTGCTTTTACAATTTCCTGTTCAGAAAAACCTCCCTCTGCTCCTATAAAAATGCCTATACTTTTTCCTTCAAAATTTTTTATAAACTCTTTCAAATTTGTTTTTTGTTCTTTTTCATAGGGTATAATAGATTTATCTAATTTTTTACTATATTGTAATGCTTGTTCAAACGAAAGTACATTCCCAATTTGAGGAATTTTACCTCTACCACTTTGTTTTGCAGCTGCTTCTGCAATTTTTTGCCATCTTTCTATTTTTTTATATTCTTTTTTATTTAATTTTACAATAGAACGTTCTGTTTCTACAGGCACAATAGCATCAATACCTAATTCTACACATTTTTGTATAATTAATTCCATTTTATCTGCTTTAGGTAATCCTTGAAACAATATAATTTTTATAGGAGGTTCTGCTTCACAAATCTGCTTTTCTACAATATCAACAATAATTTTATTTTCTTCAAAATGATTTATGTTACAGATATAATCTATGCCTTCCCCATCACAAACAATTAATTCTTCTCCTTCTTTTTTTCTTAAAACTGTTTTGATATGTTTGGCATCTTCTCCCAATATTTCAATTTGTTGTGTTATTTGTTGTTTTGTTACAAAAAATTTAGGCATACTTTACCCCCTTATCCATCATAACGAGATACTATTGCAACCCAATCTTTTTTATATTTTATATCTATTATTGTAAAACGATTTTTCTCTAACGCTATTTTTACATCTTGTTCTCTTTGTTTTATAATACCACTACATATAAATGTTCCTTGCTTTTTGATATAATATGGTACTTGCTCTGAAAGTGCTATAATCACATCTGCTACAATATTTGCTTCTACTACATCATATTTTTTACTACTATATGTTTTATGCAATGTTTCATCATTCAATATATTTCCTGCTACAACACAATATCTCTTTTTATCAATATCATTTCTTTTTGCATTTTCATAAGCAACATCAACTGCATTTATATCTATATCAATAGCATCTGCATTTTCTGCCCCCAAAAGCAATGAAGCAATAGAAAGTATACCACTTCCACAGCCTATATCAAATACACTATCCCCTTTTTTAACAAACTCTTCTATAAACTCAATACATAATTGTGTTGTTTCGTGTGTACCTGTACCAAAAATATGTGCTGGGTCAATTTTTAATACAATCTTTTCTGTTGTTTGTTCTAGTTCTTCCCAAGATGGTTTTATAATGATTTTATCCCCTATTGCAAATGGTTTAAAATATTTTTTCCAATTATTTGCCCAATCTTCTTCTTTTATATTTTTTACTACTACTTTTAATGTTCCTAAATCAAACTCCTTTTCTTGCTCTTTTAAAGAAAATAAAGCACTTTTAATATCTGACAACTGTTCTCTACCATAAACATTATCCCTTATAAAAAATGTAATTCCTGTAGGCTGTTTTTGTTTTTGTTCTACTAATTCATCTTCTATATAATCCCATTCTCTATTAGGATTTTGCAAAAATTCCTCAAAATCAGAACCGTCTTCTATCATAAGCCCTGTCAATCCATACTGGTACAACAAACCACTTACCAATTCTAAGCCAATTTGACTTGTTTCTACAAAAATTTCTATCCATTCCAAAAAAAAATCTCCTTTCCTATCTCTTAAAAAAGGCTGCCGAAAACGACAGCCAAAATGTATTATACTCTCTTACAACAATTATTTTTGAAATAATTGTTGTACTTCTTCATAACTTTGTCGTGTTCCTATATCATAACATTCTCCCTTAAAAGTATAGGCATACACTTCTTTTTGTTTATATAACCACGCTGGAAAATTGCCTGGTGCATCTGGATTATTACCTTCTAACAAATACTTTTGAAAAAGAGGTACTGTATCTTTTCTATAAAAATAGGTAGCAAATACTACTGTATTAGACTTTGGTTTTTCTGGTTTTTCTTCAATTTCTAATACTTTACCTTTTTCATCAAGCAATGCAATACCAAAATTTCTCAATGTATTTTTATCTTGCCATACTTTTACACAAACGCAATCTCTTTGTTTTTTTTCATAAAAGTTATAATAATCTTTTAGCGGATAAGTAAAGAAATTATCTCCTGCAACAACAAGCAATTCATCATCTATATTCATTTTTTCTATTACAAATGCAATATCCCCAATAGCACCCTTACGATTTTGTTCTTCTGTTGAGCCATCATCTAAAACAGTAATTTTTGCTCTACTTACTGTTTCATTTTGCCAGCCTGCAAAAGAATTAATAAATTTGTGATTTGTTACAACATAAATTTCATCTACTATATCTATCGTGTTAATTTGCTCTACAATATAATTGATAATCGGTTTTTGATTGATTGTCAACAATGCTTTTGGCTTATTTATTGTCAGAGGGTATAATCTGGTTGCATAACCAGCCGCCAATATAATCGCTTTCATAAATTGCCTCCTCTTTCTATACTACTAACAATCAGTTTATTATTTAAAATAAAAATTGTAAATTTGTTGTAATGTATCAGGCAATGGTGCTATCCATTCTTTTGATGCTAAATATGCTAAATCACCTTCTTTTTGCTGCCATACTACTTTATAAGCGTGCAAAAATTGATTTGTTAAAGCAAATTTTTTTCTAAAATATACATTCCATTGTTCTTCACCATATTTTCTATCACCAGCTATACAATGTCCTATTTTTTGCATTTGTGCTCTAATCTGGTGAGAACGTCCTGTTACTAAATCAATTTGCAAAAGTGTCATATTTTCTGCATTAGCAATAGGTTTATATTTTGTTATAATTTTTTTTGTTCCTTCTTTTTGACTATCATATAACATTACCTGATTTTTTTCGCTATCCTTTTTTAAATAGCTTACAATTTCTCCTTGTTGTATGATATTCCCTTTTACCAATGTCATATAATATTTATTTATTTTTCCTTTTGCAATAGCATCATTGACTGCTTGTACTGCTTTTAAATTTTTTCCAGCAATAATAATACCGCTTGTATTTCTATCCAAACGATTGCAAATAGCTGGTGTAAATGTACTTTCTTTTGCAGGGATATACTCCCCTTTCTTATAGAGATAATACAATATCTGGTCAATTAATGTATTTCTATCATTATTATTTTGTGGGTGTACAATAATTCCTGCTGGCTTAGATACTACCAGCAGGTTATCATCTTCATACACAATTTCAAAATGTTTTTCTGCTTTATAAATGGCTTTTTCTTCCATAAAACTTTTTATAGTTTCCTCTGAAAGATAGAGTTGCAAACAATCTCCTTTTTGAAGTATTTCGTTTCCTTCTCCTTTTTTACCATTATATTTTATACGCTTTTTTCTCAGCATTTTATAAATAAAACTTTTTGATGCTTTATTAAAATATTTTAATAAAAATTTATCTAATCTTTGGTTTTGTTCCTGTTGTGTAATTTCAATTTCTTTCAAAGAACAACCCACCTTATTAACTGTGTATCCACGCCAAATATGCACTAATAAAATTGTCAATATTACCATCCATAACAGCTTGTACATTTCCTGTTTCTTCTGATGTTCTATGATCTTTTACCATAGTATATGGCATAAATACATAAGAGCGAATTTGACTTCCCCAACCAATTTCTTTAACATCACCACGAATTTCTGCTAATTTTTTCATCTGTTCCTCAATTTTTAAAGAAAGCAGTTTACTTTTTAACATTTTCATTGCTCTGTCTTTATTACTAAATTGGCTTCTTTCATCTTGACATTGTACTACAATACCTGTTGGATTATGTGTAATACGAATTGCCGAAGATGTTTTATTTACGTGCTGTCCACCTGCACCACTTGCACGATACGTATCTATACGAATATCTTCTGTATTAATTTGTATATCTGTATCGTTTTCAATTTCTGGCATAACATCACAAGAAGCAAAAGAAGTATGTCTTCTTCCTGAACTGTCAAAAGGAGATACTCTAACAAGTCTATGAATTCCCTTTTCTGATTTTAAATAACCATAGGCATTTTCACCATTGACTTGTATTGTAACAGATTTTAAACCTGCTTCATCGCCATCTAACATATCTAATATCTCAATTTGAAAATCATTTCTATCTGCCCACTTTGTATACATACGGAAAAGCATATTTGTCCAATCACAAGCTTCTGTACCACCAGCACCTGAGTGTAATGTTATAATAGCATTATTTTTGTCATATTCTCCATCTAAAAGTGTAGAAATTTTTAAATTATCATATTCTGCTAAAAAATTATCTGCCAATTCTTTTACTTCACTAATAATACTTGCGTCTTCTTCTTCTGTACCCATTTCAATCAATGTCAAAATGTCTTCATATTGTGTTACAAGTGTTTCATATCTGTTTATTTTATTTTTTAATCCTTTTAATTGTCTTAGCACTTTTTGGCTTTTCTCCATATCTGCCCAAAAATCTGGGTCAGCAGATATTTCTTCCAATTCTGTTATCTTTTCTTTCGCACCAGCGACGTCAAAGTGAAGCCCCCATTTCCTCTAATTTTTCGTCATACGCAGACAGCGATAAACGAATTTGTTCTAATTCGAACATAAAAATCATCTCCTTAAAATGTTTTATTATTTATATTTTTGTGAGGATAATTTCTCTCCTCTTACATACCAATATACAAAAAACTTATGCTTCTTTACCACAGCAATTTTTATATTTTTTACCACTACCACAAGGGCAAAGGTCATTTCTGCCTATTTTGGCCTCTTTTCTTTCTTTTGGTTTTTTCTGTACAGTATCATCTTTATTTGTAAACATAGGCTGTATCATCTGTACTCTTGTTGTTTCTGTTTCTAATTTTACTCTATACAACATACGTAATGTATCTTCTTGAATATTATTACTTAACTCCTCAAACATATCATAGCCTGCAAATTTATATTCAATGAGAGGGTCTCTTTGTGCATAAGCGTGCAATCCAATACCTTGACGCATTTGGTCCATATCATCAATATGATCCATCCATTTTTGGTCAATTACCCTCAAAAGTATTACTCTTTCTAATTCTCTCATTCTTTCTGGGTCGCCAATTTCTTGCTCTTTCATTTCATATATTTTTTCAGCTAATTTTTTAAGTGTATCTTTCAAATTATCTCTTGTTAAATTTTCTTTTGTATCTTCTTTTATTTTAATAGAGCCTATAGGAATAACAGAACCTAAACTTTCACTCAATCCTGCCATATCCCATTCTTCTGAAAATTCACTTTCTCCAGTATACGCATCTACATATCTATCTACTACATCTCCTATCATAGATACAATACTCTCTCTTAAATTTTCTCCTACTAAAACTCTATGTCTTTCACCATATATAATTTCTCTCTGTTCGTTCATTACTTGGTCATATTCTAATAAATGCTTACGAATAGCAAAGTTATTGCCTTCTACCTTTTTCTGAGCATTTTCAATGGCTCTTGTTAACATACCTGCTTCTATAGGCTCATCTTCCTGCAATCCCATAGCATCTACTAATTTCATTGTTTTTTCAGAACCAAACAGACGCATCAATTCATCTTCCATAGAAATATAAAATTTAGACTCTCCTGGGTCACCTTGACGTCCAGAACGTCCACGCAGCTGGTTATCAATACGTCTGGACTCGTGTCTTTCTGTACCAATAATTTTTAAACCGCCTATTTCTGCAACGCCTTCTTCTAATTTAATGTCTGTACCACGTCCTGCCATATTTGTCGCAATGGTAACAGCATCTAATTCTCCTGCGTGAGAAACAATTTCTGCCTCTTGTTCGTGATATTTTGCATTTAATACTTGATGTTTAATGCCTTCTTTTTTAAGCATTCTACTTAATTGTTCTGATTTATCTATTGTAATTGTACCTACCAATACAGGCTGATGTTTTTCATGACAAGCAATGATGTCTTTTACAACTGCTCTAAATTTCGCTGCTTCTGTACGGTAAACAACATCGTGATGGTCAATTCTAATCACAGGACGGTTTGTAGGAATTTCTACAACGTCCATACCATAAATATTTCTAAATTCTGTTTCTTCTGTTTTTGCTGTACCAGTCATACCACATTTCTTTTTATATTTATTAAAGAAATTTTGAAATGTAACCGTTGCCAATGTTTTACTTTCTTTTTTTACTTTTACATTTTCTTTTGCTTCAATCGCTTGATGTAAGCCATCAGAATATCTTCTTCCTGGCATAATACGTCCTGTAAATTCATCTACAATCATAACCTCATCATTTTGTACTACATAATTTTGGTCAAGGTGCATATTGTAGTTTGCTTTTAAGGCATTATTAATATGATGTTGTATTTCTAAGTTTTCTGCATCAGAAAGATTATCTACATGAAAAAACTTTTCTGCTTTTTTAACACCTTCTTGTGTTAATGTAACACTTTTTGCTTTTTCATCTAATATATAATCTCCTTCTTCTTGTATTTCTTCTTTTGTCAAAGGATTTAGTGCTTCTTCTTCATTTAATATTTTACCTTTTTTCAATGTTTTTACAAAAGTATCTGCTATTTTATATAGTTCTGTAGATTTTGCTCCAGAGCCTGATATAATCAAAGGTGTTCTTGCTTCATCAATTAAAACAGAGTCTACCTCGTCAATAATAGCAAAGTTCAAATCTCTTTGTACCATACTTTCTTCTCTTACTACCATATTATCACGCAAATAGTCAAATCCCAATTCGTTATTTGTTGCATAGGTAATATCACAAGCATATGCTTCTCTACGTTCATCATTTTCCATATTATTCAATATAACGCCTACTGTCATATCTAACTTTTCAAACAAAGGTGTTACCCATTCAGAGTCACGCTTTGCCAAATAATCATTTACTGTTACTACATGTACTCCTTTTCCTTCTAAAGCATTCAAATAAGAAGATAATGTTGCAACCAATGTTTTACCTTCTCCTGTTCTCATTTCTGCTATACGTCCTTGGTGCATTACAATACCACCTAAAAGCTGTACTCTAAAATGACGCATACCTAATGCTCTACTTGCCGCTTCTCTTACTGCTGCATATGCCTCTGGTAAAATCTGGTCAAGCGTTTCTCCTTTTGAAAGGCGTTCTTTGAATTCTGTTGTTTTATGTTTTAATTCCTCTTCAGATAATTTTTCAAATTCTGGTGACAATGCTTCAATTTTATCTACAATAGGCGTAATACGCTTAATTTCTTTTTCACTATAATTTCCAAATATTTTTTCTAAAAGACCCATTACGGTTCACCTCATTATTTTTTAGTTTTACATTTTTATAGTTTATCAAAAAGCCCCTCTCTATGCAACACCTATTTCAAAAGCAAAAATATTTTTGATTAGAAATATAGTTGTAAATTTTATTTTTATGATAAATACTATTTAGGGATATATTGATATAATTTACAAAATATCTAGTTTACCTCCACAAATTAGATACTGTATCTATATTTAACATTTTTTACAAATTAGTATATCTACAAGAATGTACTGCCATTTTACTTCTTCCAAGCGGAATTTTTTCAATTTTATTAGGTTTGCCTTTAAAATATATTTTCCATTTTCTTTATATTTTTCTATTTTATTGTTTTTCTTGTTTTATTTTATCAAGTGTATCTTGTTTTGCTGTTTTACGCAGTTTACTTAATCTTTTATGCACCTGTGCTTCTTCCCAGCCATATTGCTGTTGTAATTCATACTCTAAAGGCAACCACGAAGAAATAGGTGCTTCATTGTGTTGTATTACTGCTTCCAGTCTATCCAACGCTTTATAAATTTTTGCTTCTATTGTTTGTCTTTGTTCCATTTCTTCAAAAAGTATCATCATATCACTTTTTTGAGGCTCTGGTAATTTTTCCATTAATTTTACAATCGCTTTTTCTTCTTCTTTTGAATGTTGTTCTGTTTTCAAAAAGGAAGGAATATCTCCTGTTACCGCTTCTCCTAAATCATGTATAATACACATTTTAATCACTTTCTGAAAATCAACATTTTCTATTTCTTTTTCTAGCAAAAGTGCCATCAAAGATAATCGCCAACTATGTTCTGCAACACTTTCTTTTCTATTTGTTGACGTCCAAGAATGTCTAGTATTACATTTCATTTTTTCTGCTATTGCCAAAAAATCAATTAGTTCTCTATCTGTCATATTATTTCCTTTCTTTTACTCACATTATTATATAGAGCTATTATAACACAAAAAGGAATACGATAGTATCGTATTCCTTCATTTTGTTATCCTTCAATAGCAATATATTTTTTCTGCTCTACTTTTCTTTCCTCTTTTTTAGGTATTGTCAAACACAATATGCCATTTTCAAATTTTGCTTTAATATCTTGCTGCTCTATAGCATCTCCTACATAAAAGCTTCTTGTACATTGTCCTGTATAACGTTCTCTACGAATGTATACTCCATTTTCGTTCTTTTCCTCTTTTTGTTCTCCTTTTGATGCATTGATTGTCAAATAGCCATTTTCTAAATTTGCACTAATTTCTTCTTTTTGAAATCCTGGCAAATCAATATCTATTTCATAGCTATTGTCTTTTTCTTTTATATCTGTTTTCATCATATTTTTTTCATATGCACCAAAGAAAGGTGTTTTTCCTCCAAAAAATTCTTTGTCCCATGGTGAACTCATAAATTCATCAAATAAACTTCCTCCAAAAATACTAGGTAACATCATAAGCCATTCCTCCAATGAAATAAATTATTTTAATTATATTGATGGACTACTTAAAATGGACTTTTTTGTTCATTTCTTTTGTTCTGAATATAGTGTACAACGTTTTGTTAGCACTGTCAAGAGGTGAGTGCTAACAAAATTGTAAATAATTTGTGAACTTTTTTAACGAAATAGTTTATTATAAAAATTCACTCTTTTTATTATATATCTTTTTTCTTTATTTATGCTAAAAATTTTATTAAAATATTACAATAGTTATATAACATTTTATACTATATATTATAAATACATTTATGAATATTTTTAACAAAAATATTCATAAATTCCTATCAATTTTGTATAAAATTTGTGTGGATTTTTTATTTAAAAAAGATGTATATTTTATTAAGGTTTAATTTTTAAAATATCGTCTATACTTTTCATAATACTATTTTAGAAAGAAGGTCTTACAATGCAAACACATTTAGAAGAAAATATTATGATCAAATTTTTACAAAAATTTGATGAATATCCCTTTCTTATCAAATATCAAAATAACACATATCAAGTAGGTAAAGGAGAGCCTACTTTTATTGTACATTTCAAAAAAGAAATTAATATAAAAGAATTAACAAAAAGTACTTCTCTTGCTTTAGGCGAAGCATATATGCGTGGCGATTTAGAAATTGAAGGTGACTTATATAATGCCTTAGACCATTTTTTATGCCAAATGGACAAGTTTTCTACAGACCAATTCGTACTAAAAAAATTAATATTTCCTTCCAATTCTAAAAAAACTCAAAAAAAAGAAGTGTCCTCCCATTATGATATAGGAAATGACTTTTATCAGCTTTGGTTAGACAAATCAATGAGTTATTCTTGCGGATATTTTAAAAATGAAACAAATTCCCTTTATCAAGCACAAGTAAATAAAGTAGATTATATACTTCAAAAACTTTATTTAAAAGAAAATATGACATTACTTGATATTGGCTGCGGTTGGGGATTTCTTCTAATAGAAGCTGCCAAAAAATATCATATCAAAGGCACTGGCATCACACTCAGCACAGAACAATACAAAAAGTGTCAGGAGCGTATTGAACAAGAAGGATTACAAAATGACATTACTGTAGAATTATTAGATTACAGAGATTTAAAACATCTCAACAAAAAATTTGATAGAGTAGTTAGTGTAGGTATGTTAGAACATGTAGGGCGAGAACAATATCAAAAATTCCTTAGCAGTGTTTATGATGCACTAAATACACAAGGTTTATTTTTATTACACTATATCAGTGCCAAAAAAGAACACGCTGGTGACCCTTGGATTAAAAAATATATTTTTCCTGGTGGTGTCATACCTTCTTTAAGAGAAATTATTAATCAATCTGCTGAACTTAATTTTGATGTATTAGACGTTGAAAATTTACGCCTTCATTATAACAAAACATTACTTTGCTGGGACAATAATTTCAGACAAAATTTACCTATTATTCGTACTATGTTTGATGAAGAATTTATCAGAATGTGGGATTTATACCTTTGTGGTTGTGCTGCTGCTTTTCACAATGGCGTAGTAGATTTACATCAGATATTATTTACAAAAGGCATAAACAACAATTTACCTATCACAAGATGGTATTAACATTATATTGATATGAAAAAAGTGTTTCAAAAGCTATTTACTTTTGAAACACCTTTTTTATTTTCTTGCTAGTTTTTCCATACCACGGAATATTTGCATTACTCCTTTCTTTTGTTCTGTAGAACAGTTTTGATAAAATAATATCATTTCATATGGAAATTCTTCTTTTTTTCCTTCCCCTTTTAAAAGATAATCTATACTTACATGAAGTATATTGCTAATTTTTATAATATTTTCTACTGAAAGTCCTGTAATTCCCCTTTCTACTTCACTATAATGCTTTATAGAAATATTTAACTGGTCAGAAAGCTGTTCTTGTGTCATACGCATTTCTTTTCTTCTTTCTTTTAATCGTACACCCATCTCTTTTTTATAATTCATAGATTTTCACCGCCTTTTTTACCTTTTCAGTAAAGTATAGCCCAAGCCAAAAAGTAAAATAACAATGTAATAGGTTGTATAAATAACAACCTTATAAGTTGTATTTTTTAAAATATTTCGTTATAATAGTTTTACTACAAAATTTTATAAACTTTTTGAAAAGACTGGTGGTGTATGTATGAAGCAATCAAACTGGTACTTTTTTACAGCAATATTTGTATTTCTTTGGCAATTTTTACTCATTCCTTTTCTCAAAACTATATTATTTTAACATAAAAAAAGGATTGAATATTTATACTATTTCAATCCTTTACTTTCTTCATATACTTTTACATTTCTCGTCTACCTTCTAATGCCCTTGATAATGTGATTTCATCTACATATTCTAAATCACTACCTACAGGCACTCCATTTGCTATTCTAGTTACTTTTATTTCAAGAGGCTTCAAAAGTCTACTAATATACATTGCCGTTGCTTCTCCTTCTACATTAGGATTTGTTGCAAGTATCACTTCCTCCACTTTTTCATCTTTTTGCAGTCTATCAAGCAATTCTTTTATTTTTAATTCTTTAGGGCTTACCCCTAGCATAGGAGATATTGCTCCATGTAAAATATGATACAATCCATGATATTGTTTTGTTCTTTCATATGCTGCCATATCTCTAGGGTCTTCTACTATCATAATTGTTTTATGGTCTCTTTTTAAATTACTGCAAATAGGACAAGGGTCATCATCTGTTAAATTACAACAAACAGAACAATATTTTACATTTTCTCTTGCCTCTACAATAGCAGATGCCAATGCTAAACTTTTTTCTTTTGGCATATTGATAATATAAAATGCTAATCTTTGAGCAGACTTTCTTCCTATTCCTGGCAATCCAGAAAACTCTTCAATTAGCTTTGTAATAGGATTTCCATAATAATTCATTTCATAACTCCCTTTGCTCATATACATTATGTAAAACATTTACTTTTAAAAAATAAGCTCCTGCACAATACGTTTCATCATAATACAATAGTAGAGAATATGCAGTATTCTGCAAATATTGATTACAAGCAGCAATCTGTTCTTCTATAGTATCTTTTGTTCCTAAATCTACATATAAATATTGAATACATTGTTTAATATTATAAAATAAATTTGAAGGCAATTTTTGTTTTAAAAATGTTTCAACTTTTTCACTTACCTCTCCCTCGTATCCTCCAACGAGAAGACTTTCTTTTTGTAAAACAGAATAATATAACCAAAATACTTCCTCTTTTATATCACAATTATATTTTAAAAAATCTTCAAAATCTTGCTGATTATCAATAAAAAGCATTTTTTGTATAATTTTTGTTTGTGTTTTATAAAGTTGTATATAATCCTTTGTTTTAAAAAGATTATGAATATATTGTTTTTCATTATGACACATATTTTATTTTTCCTCACATAGCACACAATTTTTTCACTGCTTGTTGTTGTACTTTAACAAAAGAGAAATATTTTTCTTGCATATGCTATACCTAATTAGAAAAATATTCTATTTATCTATTACTATATTTCTGTAATTTATTTGATATTTTATATTCATTATAGCGTCTATATCAGACATTGCTTATTTATATTACATTTGATGTTATTTTTTACTAATTTCTTCATACTATCGCTTCTAAAAATGATTTCATTTATGATAAGGTTCTTTTTTGATAATACGCATTGCTCTATAAATTTGTTCTAACAATATTACTCTCATCATTTGATGAGGAAACGTCATAGCAGAAAAACTAAGTATTTTGTCTGCTTTTGCTATAACTTCTTTTGATAGCCCTAAAGAACCTCCAATAATAAATACTATATGACTAATACCTTCTATAGCATACTTTTCTATCTGTTCTGCAAGTTGTTCAGAAGAAAGCATTTTACCTTCTACAGCCAGTGCAATCACAAAAGCATCTTGTTTTATTGCTTTTAATATTCTTTCTCCTTCTTTTTTACAAACCTGCTGTTCTTCTGCTTTACTCATTGTTTCTGGTGCTTTTTCATCTGGCAATTCCACAATATCTAATTTACAATATTTTGTTAGACGTTTACTATATTCTTGTATCGCTTCTTTCCAATATTTTTCTTTTAATTTTCCTACACACACTATTGTAATTTTCATAACTGTTCCCTATAATTCTATCACTTGACTACTATTATATTTTAATGCCGTATCTAATTGAAAATACTTTCCTATTTTAATGTTATTTTTCTCTAATATATTTTTTACCGTTTGATATGCCAAACGAGGATAATTATTTTGTTCACTTAAGTGACCTAAAACAACATATTTCAGTTTTTCAGACATTATGTCGCATAACAAATTTCCCGCTGTATCATTAGAAATATGACCTTTTTTTCCTAATATTCTCTCTTTTAAATAATAAGGATAACAACCATTTTTTACCATTTCTTCATCGTGATTTGCTTCCAAAAGCAATAAATCACTATCAAATAATTTTTGTTTTATATCATTTGTTATATGGCCTAAATCTGTAGCAATCGTTATTTTATGATTTTCTGTTTCTATACTATATCCTACAGGCTCTGTAGCATCATGAGGAATAGCAAAAGGATTAATACAAATATCATTAATAATACATCGTTCTTGTGCATATACAAAACGTTTATTTTTTTCTGCAATTTTGCCAATTTGATTTTCCATAGCTTTCCATGTTCCACAAGTAGCATAAATTGGTATATCAAATTTTCTAGAAATGATACCTGCTCCTTTAATATGGTCTGTATGTTCATGTGTAATAAAAAGAGCATCAATATTATTTCCTGCTATTTCTAAAGAAGACAAAGCTTGTGTAATACATTTTCCACTTATTCCTGCATCAATTAATATTTTTGTATGTTCTGTACCTACGAATGTACTATTTCCGCTGCTTCCACTGGCAATTGCATAAAATTTTACAGCCATAAAGCAATGTCCTCCTTATACCTTATGTAATTTTTTATATCTGTACTCTTTTGATTTCAGCCCCTAATGCAGAAAATTTATGTTCTACATCTTCATAACCTCTATCAATATATTTTGTGTTATCAATATGCGTTTCTCCTTTTGCTGCAAGTCCTGCCAATATCATCGCTGCACCTGCTCTTAAATCTGTAGCAGAAACTTGTGAACCTGTCAAATAAGGTACACCTTCTATTACTGCAATTCTACCATCTACTGTAATATTCGCTCCCATACGACGCAGCTCATCTATATATTGAAAACGGTTTTCCCATACATTTTCTGTAATAATATTTGTTCCTTGGCAAACACTTAGTAATGCTGCCATTTGAGGCTGTAAATCTGTAGGAAAGCCAGGATAACTCATTGTTTTTACGTTTACATTTCTCAAAGGTTTATCTGATACTACACGGATAGCATCATCAAATTCTTCTACTTTTACATTCATTTCTACTAATTTCGCAGAAAGAGAGTCCATATGTTTTGGAATAATATTTTTTACAAGTACATCTCCTCCTGTAATCGCTGAAGCAATCATATAAGTCCCTGCTTCAATTTGGTCTGGTATAATGGTATACTGTGCTCCATGTAATTTTTTTACACCTGTAATACGTATCACATCTGTACCTGCACCTTTAATATTCGCCCCCATAAAATTCAAAAAATTTGCTGTATCTACAATATGAGGTTCTTTTGCTGCATTTTCAATTACTGTTTTTCCTTCTGCCATAGTAGCAGCAAGCATAATATTAATTGTTGCTCCCACACTTACTTGGTCCATATAAATAGAAGTTCCAATTAATTTATCTGCATAAGCCTTTACAATACCATTTTCTACAATGACATTTGCTCCTAATGCTCTAAATCCTTTTAAATGCAAATCAATCGGTCTTGTGCCAAAATTACACCCTCCAGGCATAGCAACTTCTGCCTTTTTAAATCTTGCTAAAAGTGCACCTAAAAGATAATAAGATGCACGAATTTTTTGTACTTCTTCATAAGTAGCACAAATATTATTAATATTTCTACCATCAATTTGTAATGTATGTTTATTTAAAAAAGAACTTTTTGCTCCTATTTTATTTATTGTATTACACAAACTACTTACATCTTCTATACAAGGCAGGTTTTCAATAATGCTTACATCATCTGCCATAATTGCTGCAGGAATAATCGCAACTGCTGCATTTTTTGCACCACTGATGCAAACTTCTCCTTTTAACTGTTTTTGCCCCATTACAATTAATTTATCCATAAAAACTTCAATTCCTCCCAAAGAAACTCTTGTTTTTTATATCAAAAGTATCACTAACAATATGTCATAGTATCTTTTATTTCAGTAATTTTTTATATCTATATTATTTATCAAATCAATTAGTCCAAATTTTTTTAAAACAATCAAAATGCTGTCTTAGCAATGTATTATAACACAAATACTATTTTATTCCTATCTTTACTATAAAAATTTCTCTTTTTTATTATAGCAATTATACCACTAAATACTAAAATCTCAAACATTTTTTATATGCTAACATCTGTAAAAATAAAAATCTCTCTTTTTTTCATAAAAATAAGGCAGTTACTCTTCAAAAGCACTGCCTAGACTATCAAAATTCTTTTTCTAAAATAAAATTCTTTATTACTATTTTACTATTTTTCAATTAAATATTAATAAAGTACTTCTCTTTCTTAACAGAAAGTATACACCAACATTATCTATTAACTACTCTTTTATTTCTCTTATCATTTCATTTGTATACGCATTTATAACATATGGTTGTTGTTTTCCCAATACATAAATTCTATAACAAGGTACCAACTTTGCTACATTTTCTATTTTTAAATCTTCCATTTCTTGAAAGTCATATCCCAATTCCATTTTTTGTATGGTTACTGTTTCATAAGTATTTGTTTCTTGTCTTTCTTTTTCTATCTCAATTAAAAAAGTAAGCAATGCTTCATCAGAAAAACAAATATCTTTTTTATCTCCTGTAAATCCTTCTGTATTAAAATAATTTAATTTTACACGAGAAATTCCTTTCTCTCCTACATACACTTCAAAACAGTTTGCAAAAACATATGTCCCTTTATACTTTTGAAAAAAAGTAACTTTATAGCCTCCCTCTATTTCTTGTACATTCCCTACTTCAAAATGATTTCCATTTTTTTTTGCCAAAACTTCTACAAATTCCCTTGCTTCTTTTCTTGCCTCATTTAATGTAGTTTTTTTACTTTCTCTTGTACCATTTTTAAACACAAGTTCTCCTTTGTTTCCTTCCATAGTAAGCACTTTGGTTTCACTTGTTATAATTGTTTTATTAAATTCTACTGTAATAGTAACCTCTTCTTGTGCAAAAAATTGTTGTTTCATATCATCTCTACTATACATAGGAGCACTTAATGACAATTTTCTCATAGGTGGAAACTTTGTTAAAAGGTCTGTATACAATATAATACGATTTTGAGAAAGAACTTCATAAATGGCTTTCTCTTGACTAGAAGTTAATACATTTTGCTGATATTGCTGATAATTAAAATATCCTAATACCACATTCATTACAAAAAGCAACACCAAAAGAAAGTTTTTTACAGTTTTCCATTCCAAAGTTCTTCCTCCTTTCTTTTTCTATACCTATTATTTCATTGTTTTTCCTATATATAACTCGTGATATAATTCTGTTATCCATTTCATTGTTACAGTAAAATTAGGCTCTACAAAATACGCTAAATACATATCTTCTACTTCTTTTACTTCTAATTCTTCATGATTGATTTGATACTGTTCAATCGCTTGGTCTAATGCCCCTAAAAATTCTACTGATATTTCTTTATCTTTTATATCTACCGCTTTAAAATTATGAGCATATCTTTTATACTTTCTTACAGAATTCCCTCTTACACAAAATTCTATGGCATGAGGCATATCAAATTCCTTTTGTACTGCCTCTGAAAGCAACACAGGATAATTATCTATTGTATAATCAAAATAATATAATATTTCATTTCCATTTATTTCTACATCAGATAAATATGTTTCTGTTTCTAATGAAGTGTCATTATTCATAAAGTTTTTACAAATTTGATATCCTGTAACAATGTCTGTTTTTATTTCTGTATCATATGTTCCATAACTATAATATTCTAATATTCCTTTAGGATAATATCTTACTACAACTGTTTCATCACTAAATACAAATGTACCTGTTTCATCTACCCTATTCCAATCTGCTTCCAAGTTTTTAAAAAAACTATCTACTGAATTTTCTAAAAAATATCTATTGATACTACCATCTTTCATAAAAGGATTAATTTCCATAACACTTCTATAAGGAAGACTATCTCCTTTCCATTGTGGTACGAAAACACTATCTCGAAATAAATTAAAGCCACTTTGCTTTGTGGAAACATACGTTAAATCGCTTTGTTTTGCTTCCAACATAGCATATAATTTTGTACTAATACGAGATTTATTTATTGACATATTACAATATTCTCCCAAACTTGTATTAATAAAATACACATTTGTTGTTCCATTACCTGTTTTACTTGGTACTAATGCAATACAATCAAAACTTTTTATTGTAGGTATCAAAAATTTTTTATTATAGTTCTCAAAATATTCTGATACTGGAATAAAAAAATGATACTCCAACAGTAAACACTTTTCTTCTAATATTTCTTCCCAAGGTATTGTTTGTTTTACTGTACTTGTTTCTGACTGCATTAAAACTTCCTGAAGCAAATCATTTCCTTCTGACAATACTGCTTCTTTTTCTATACTATTTGCATATGCCACTGTATATTTTTTATTTCCACTGCCTATCACAAATTTACTTGGCAAAAGTAACACATTTTCTTCTGCCGTAAACTCCTTTTGCCCCCCCAGACCAAAAACAGTATAAAAAAAGTTATGGCTTGCAGTATCCTCAAGCCATAACAATCCCGTTTGATAAACAGCAGCTATAACCAAAATAATAATGACAAAACTTTTCATTTTGTTGATATTCATTGATTTTTCACCGCTTCTATATTTCATTTTTGCTCATTTACATTGTTAGCGATAGGTTTCTTGTGCTGCCGGGAATCGAAACTGTATTCTCCAATTCATTTTTAATAGTAATATTACGCCTTTTGACAATGGTCTCTCCACTTACTGTTTCACAGCCTTCTTTTGATGCTATAATAGATACGACATTTTCTCCAAGGCTTAATTCCACAGTCTGGCTAAATATACCAGAAGCACCAACTTCTATTTCAAAATTTGCACTTTCTGTCAAATCCCCATTGGCGTCTTTTGTACTAACACTGATTTCTATGGCAGTTCCTTGATTTGCCACACCTGCGATGGTTTTTGTATCATCAAAGGTAGATTGTGTTTCTTTAGACATATCAATGCCACTTGTTACGGAAAGGCCAAGTTCCTGCTCCGCCGTTTCAGCATCAAGAGGCCCTGCGTAAACAAGCACTGGTGCAAAGCAGAAAAGCATTACAACAATAAACGCGATAGAAAATTTTTTCATTTCTAATTGGCCTCCTTAACTAAAATTTTTTGTACCATGTACTCTACACGCCCCTATTATAACCCAGTAATGTTACAATTATGTTACAACGCCCTTACGTTTGAATTACATTAATTTGGCATTCGCACAACACTTCATTTTACAGTATTTCTCCCTCCCAAGGTTCTTGCTGTTCCTTAGGAAACCACATTGTCATTGTAGTACCTTTTCCATATTCACTTTCTGCTGTCAATCTTCCTTTATGGCTTTCCATAATTTCCTTTGCTATAGCTAGCCCTAAACCAGTACCTCCCATTGCTCTACTTCTTGCCTTATCTACTCTATAAAAACGTTCAAATATTCTTGGCAAATCTTCTCTTTGTATTCCCATACCTGTATCTTTTACCATAATTTTATAATAATACGCATCTTCTCCTGTAAAAATACGTATCTCTGCCTTTGGCAAACTATATTTTATAGCATTTGTTACAATATTATTGATTACTTGGCTAATTCTATCTCTATCACCATACAATATGACATCTTTTTTTGCAGGTACATAATACAAATTTTGTTCTTTTGTTTCTGCGTGAATTTTATTTTGTCTTACTGTTTCTTCTAAAAAGGCATTTAATGGAATTTCTGTTATATCCAACTGCACTTGTTTACTATCAAAACGAGAAAGCTGCAACAAATCTCTTACTAAAAATGCCATTCTATCTGCTTCACTATTTACTATTCCCAAAAACTCCTTAGCAATTTCTGTATCTTCTAATGCACCCTCTAAAAGTGTTTCTGTATAACTTTTTACAGTCGTCAAAGGTGTTCTTAATTCATGTGATACATTCGCAACAAATTCTTTCCTCATATCATCTAGTTTTTTCTGTTCTGTAATATCTTGCAATACTACTACTACACCAGCAATTTTTTCTGTTTCACTAGAATAAGGAGAAAAACTTGCATTAATAAAGCGATTTCCTACAGGAAAATTAACCTTCTGCGAAATTTCTGGTCCCATATCCAAATAAACACCTGAATTAATATCAAACTTTTTTATAAACTGTGAAAATGTTAAATGCAATTCATTTACTTCCAACATATCCATACTAGCACTATTGACGTGAATTAGTTCTCCTTCTTTATCAAAAGAAAGTACACCATCTGTCATATTATGTAGTATAATTTCTAATTTATTTTTCTCTTTTGACATATCTGCTATATTTTTTTCCAATTTCGCTGCCATATTATTAAAACTTGCTGTAAGCTGTCCTATTTCATCATCACTTCGTACTTTTATTTTTTGATTTAGGCTTCCCTCAGCAAGATTTTTTGCACCTTTAGTTAATTCTAATATTGGTCGCGTTAATGTTTGCGAAAATACAAATCCCATTATTGCCGCCAGCAACAATGCCAACATTACCGCAATAATAATTGTCTTTGTAGTTTGTCTTAAACTATTTTTCATATCTGTTGCATCTAATCTTGTAAATATTATATAATTAATATTACCATCTGCATCTTTTACAGGCACTGCATAACTTATCCATTCTTTTGCTAACCAAAAAGAGTCTGTATTCTTTTACCAGTAGAAAAAGAAGCAACTCCTGACATCGCTGCTACAATCACAGAACTTTTATAATCTTCATAAGGTGGCTGCAAATCTGTAGTAGAAGCGATTGTTTTTCCTTTCGCATTTAATATATTTCCTTGTATACCTATAGAATTAGACACCGTCCTTAAAAGCTCTGTTTGAAAATATTCTTCTTCTCCTCCTGTAATTACTTGGTCATTTATTTTTTTTGCATATGTTTCCAATTCTTGTCTTGATTTACTGATTTCTATATTTCTTAAACTTAATAATATATATGTGCCACTTACTATCATTACCAAAAGCACCAAGCCTAAATACATAGCAATCAATTTCCATTTTAAACTTTTCATAAAATATCATCTGTCCCTTAACAATCAAAATAATAGCCTACGCCTCTTTTGGTTAATACAGTCGCTGGTTTTCCGGGGTCATCTTCTATCTTTTCTCTTAAACGTCTTACTGTAACATCTACTGTACGCACATCTCCAAAATATTCATATCCCCACACTTTTTCTAATAATGCCTCTCTTGAAAAAACTTGTCCCTTTTGTTGTGCTAAAAATTTAAGTAATTCAAATTCTCTATAAGTTAAATCAATTACTTTTCCATCTTTTTGTACTTCATATCTATCTAAATTAATACTAATCCTACCATATTGTTGCTGATTGCCTACCATTATAGAAGATTGCTTTTCTAATGCCTCTAATCTTCTAAGATTTGCTTTTACTCTTGCTACCAATTCTCTAATACCAAATGGTTTTGTAACATAATCATCTGCACCTAATTCTAATCCCAATACTTTATCCACTTCTTCTGCTCTTGCTGTCAACATAATAATAGGTGTTTGTAATTTTTCTCTAATTTTTTTACAAGTTTCATATCCGTCCATTTTAGGCATCATTATATCTAATAATATAATATCGGGTTGTTGTTCAAACGTCTTTCTCAGTCCTTCTTCTCCATCTGCTGCTTTTATAATTTGAAAACCTTCCTTTTTTAAATTGAATGCTATAATATCTACAATATTTTTTTCATCATCTACTATCAATACTTTTTTTTGCAAAATAGCACCTCCTACATTAAATATCTTTTCCAAAGAGCAAAAAAGCATTTTCTATTTATTTTATCTATTATACTAAAAATAAATAGAAATGTAAAACAAAAACATTTTTCACGATTAGTAATATTTTTCTCCTCTTTGTTTTAAAGCCTCTTGTAACACTTTTTCACCATAACATTCTACAAACTTTTTTACCCATTCATAGCTTTTCCAATAAGCTACTGAACTATCTAATTGATTAAAATTTTCTTTTAGTTGTTTTTTGGTAATAGTAATCTGTTTTTCATTCTCTTTTATATCCCATAAAAAATTAGTATATTTTTCTTCATAATACAATGCAATTCCTTCTGATAAAAACTGTTCACAATTTCCTTTTGTTTTATCATCTACTGCAAAATGTATCATTTCATGTACAACAGGCCCTCTTTCTAAAAAGTCATCTTTTGTTTGCCAATTTTCTTTTTCCTCTTTCCATAAATCAGGAGAAAGAATTGCTATTACACCATTATAATATACACCCATAGGAATTTCTCCTCTATATAACAATGACGAAACAAAATCTTCTTTTGTTTCAAAAAGCACAAAATCTATTTTTTCTATTTTATTCCATTGGAAGTCTGTTTTTATCATAGTATAATAAGTATCAGCTTGTCTTTGTATTAATTCTGCATATTCTTTCTCTTTTTGATAATATACATTACTATGTACTCCCTCTGTCACTTTCCAATGGTATATATCATCACAAAACAGCAATTTCTGCAATGTAGTTTGTTTTTCATTTTTTGTAATAACATAAAATAAAATCAAACACAACAATAAAAAACAACTACACTTTTCTATTATTTTCATTCAAAAACACCTACCTTTGTCTTTATTTTATGGCTTTTTACTATATAAAATACCATACTCTTTCTTTTTTAGTTTTACTGTGATAAAATATCAAATCGAAAGGAGGTTTTTTTATGTCTTATACAGCACTTTACAGAAAATTTCGTCCTAATACTTTTGCAAGTGTAATAGGACAAGAACATATTATCAAAACCATTAAAAATCAAATATTAACCAATCGTGTTTCTCACGCTTATCTTTTTTGTGGTACAAGGGGAACAGGTAAAACTTCTACTGCAAAAATATTTGCAAGAGCTATCAACTGTCTTTCTCCTAAAAATGGAAATCCTTGTAATCATTGTGAACTTTGCACTGCTGCATTAGAAAACAGAAGTATGAATGTTATTGAAATTGATGCTGCTTCTAATAATGGTGTGGACAATATTAGAGAAATCAGAGAAGAAGTAAAATATCCTCCTACACAAGGGTATTACAAAGTTTATATTATTGATGAAGTGCATATGCTTTCTTCAGGTGCTTTCAATGCTTTATTAAAAACATTAGAAGAACCTCCTGCTCATATTGTATTTATATTGGCTACAACAGACCCTCAAAAAGTTCCTGCTACTATATTATCTCGTTGTCAGCGTTTTGATTTTCATCGTATTACAACAGAAGAAATTACACAAACACTTTTGAATTATATGAAAACAGAAAATATTGATGTTGAAGAACAAGCTTTACATTATATTGCTCGTTTAGGAGATGGCTCTATGAGAGATGCCTTAAGTATATTAGACCAATGTATTGCTTTTTACAGTGATGAAACGCTCACATTAGACAAAGTACTTGATGTAGTTGGTGCTGTTGACAACAGTATTTTATTTTCTATGACAGATGCTATATTGCAAAAAGATGCTGTTGTAATAATGGATTTTATACAACAGATTATGATACAAGGCCGTTCTATTACTCAATTTGTAACAGAACTAATTGTTCATTTAAGAAATATACTTATTTGCAACACAATACAAGATGCCTTTTCATTATTAGATGTTTCTTCTGAAGAATATACACAGTTACAATTACAATCTAAAAAATTATCAAAAGAAGAATGTATGTATTTTATCAAAACATTCTCTGCATTACAAAATGATTTAAAATATGCTTCTAACGAAAGAATACTGTTGGAAGTTACTTTACTCAAAATTTGTAGCATTACACAGGAAAAAGACATAGACGCAATTTCTGCAAAATTAGCAGCATTAGAAAGGCAAATAAAAAATGGAATTTCTTTTATTCCCTCTACAACTACTCAAATAGATAACAAAGCAGTTTCTTCTTCTGCTGTTTTAAAGCGTCCTCCTGCACTTTCTCAAGATAGAAAAACAATAAAGCAACAATGGCAGACTATTTTTCAAGAACTAGAGAACATTCCTTTAAAAAGCGTTATTTCTCATACTTCACCAGAATTTAAAGAAGAAACAGACCAAAATCTATACATTGTTTGCCCTACTTCTGTTCTACAAGATATTGTGAAAAAAAATATTACTTTATTACAACAAAAAATAGAACAATATATTAACAAAAGCGTTTCTCTTTCTGTTATTACAAAAGAAGAATATGACAACTGGTATTGCTCTATTTATGGTACAACAGTACAAAAAACAGATGAAGAGGCAGAATTTGAAAGTTTAGTAGGCACTTTCATTCCTGATGTAGAATTTCAAGAATAAAAGCAGTTGTATAAATGCTTTCTTTCTTGTAAAATAGAATAATCAAACAATAAAATTTTCAGAATTTTATATCAAAAAAGAAATGATTAGGAGGAAATAAAATATGGCAAAAGGATTTAATGGTATGAGCGGTATGAATATGAACAACATTATGAAACAAGCTCAAAAAATGCAGAAGCAAATGTTGGAAACACAAGAAACATTAAATCAAAAAACATTAGAAATGACAAGCGGCGGAGGTGCTGTAAAAATTGTTATTTCTGGCAAAAAAGAAATACAATCTATTAAAATTGACCCTGAAGTAGTTGACCCAGATGATGTGGAAATGTTAGAAGATTTAATATTATCTGCTGTCAATGAGGCAATTCGTCAGGCAGATGAAATGTATACCAACGAAATGGGTAAAATTACAGGAGGACTTGGTGGTTTAGGTGGCGGTCTATTTTAAACCATTATAAAAAAATAGAGAGTGTCGAAAAATTCGACACTCTTTTATTATATTTTTAATAGAATTTTAATCTAATTTCAATAAAATTGTTATATTTTAATGCTATTATATCTATAAAATATGATTTTATAAATAAAAGGAGGTTATACTATGATTACAATACCACAAGAAATTATTGATGAATGTTTACTTCTCATCGGCTGAGGCAAAGGTAAAAAAAACCTTTGCTTCTATTTTTTTACTCTATTTTTTCAAAAACTTTTGCTCTATATAATATTATTAATAATCTAACCATATCTATTGTTAAGTCTAAATCGCCCTTTTCATTTCCTTTTAACAGTTCTTTATCTATTAACATTTGTACTACTTCTTTTCCATAAGGCAATTCACTCACTTTTTGATACCGTTTTGGACAACAATTTATATTGTCTTGAACACTCTCACTTTGATAAGATACATTATAATATTTACAGATACCTTTACAAATTGCCTCTGCACATTTTTTTCTATAATTTTCTGAACGCAATAATGTTGCTTCTTCTAAATTAGTTAAAAAACCACATTCTACCAACACCGCTATCATATTTGTATAACGCAGTACATATAAATCACTACTTTTTTTAATTCCTCTGTCTTTTCTTTTTGTAATAGCAATTAATTCTTTTTGAATATCTTCTGCAAGTTTCATTGTTTTATTCCCGCTTTTATTGTAAATCCAACTTTCAATACCATTTGCATCATTCCATTTATTATCATAGGCATTTGCGTGTATACATATAAAAGCATCTGCTTTTGCTTTATTTGCTCTCTTCACTCTTGTTTGTAAAGGAGTATCCGTTATTTCTGGTGCTGTCAAAAGTGTTTTAAAACCATTTCTTTCTAACGCTTCTACCAAAAATTTTGCTGTTGCTCTATTAAATTCATTTTCTTTCATAATTGTTCCATCTGGAAAAGTGGGTGTTCTTTTTCCTGCTGTATCCATACCATGCCCTGCATCAACTGCTATCAATTTCATATTTTCTCTCTCCCTTTTTAATAGTACAACCCCCTTTTTAATAGAATATGCTTATTTCTTTTTTTTGTGATTTTTCTACAATATTTCTTCCAATCATTTCATAATGAAAAGCTTACTTTATCATAGTATACTAATGGTATCATTGCAGAGGGGGATACACTATGAAAACATTTAAAGAGGAATATGAAACACAAATTGAACCATATCTAAAACAAATTGATATTTTTTTAAAAACTAAAAAACCACCTTATTCTATTTCAAAAACTGCTGAATTACTTCATATATCTCAGTCTGAAATTAAACGTATTATGACAAAAGAAAATGTGACTACTATTGACCAAAAAACTTTTTTTACAATTATGAAAAATGGTTCTAGTACATTATGTCACATTTTTGCTAGAGAACTATATTGTGGCATACCTCAATATTACACAGCAGAAAATATTTCCTATATTTACAATTTAGATATTTCTACTGTACTACAAGCCTCACAGCAAATGGGATTAAACAAATTTAGTCCTGGTATTATCAAAACATTATTTCATTTTATACCTATTCAAAAATAACATTTACATAATTTAAAAATCCCTTAGTGTATACTGAGGGATTTTTTACTATTGTTGATATACAAGTGCTTCTTTCACTTCTTTTGCTTTTTTTTCATCTGCAAATACTTCTATTAATTTTAATCCAAATGCCATAGCTGTTCCTGGTGCTCTTGATGTCATTACATTTCCATCATAACACACCACATCTGTACTACATTGTGCTCCTTTTAAATTTTCTTCCATTCCTGGATAAATAGTTGCTTTTTTATCTTTTACAAAACCTAATTTTCCAAATATCATAGGTGCAGCACAAATTGCTCCAATAAATTTATTCTGTTTATAAAATTCTTCTAACACCTTTGTTAGTCCTGTATGATTTTGCAAATTGATTGTTCCAGGCATACCTCCAGGCAACACAAGCCCTATTGCTTCCATACACATTTTTTCATCAAAAAGCATATCCGCTATAAAAGGTACTCCATGTGCTCCCATTACTTCTCTTTTTTCTGTTATTGAAATTGTTTTACAATTTATATTTGCTCTACGCAGTAAATCTACTATTGTAACTGCTTCTATTTCTTCAAAACCTTCTGCCAAAAAAACTAAAACATTTTTCATACTACAATCGCCTCTTTTTCTTTATATATCAACATCATATCTTTTTTTGATTATATCACAGAAGTATTATACTTTGCAACTACATAAAGCAATGATATAATAGCATTAAAACAATACAAGGAGGTATTATTATGGAAATAGAAAGAAAATTTTTAACAAAAGAAATTCCTTTTTCATTAGAACCATATTATTATGTTATGATTTCACAGTATTATATTTCTTTTTCTCCCACTATACGAATTCGTCAAAGCAACAACGACTATTTTTTAACAGTAAAAGGAAAAGGGCATTTAGCTCGTGAAGAATTTGAGCTTCCCATCACACAACAACAATATCAATCATTACAAAAAAAATGTGATGCTCCTCCTATTATCAAAAAACGTTATTATGTTCCTTTACAATATAATATCACAGCTGAAATTGATTTTTACGAAGGTAATTTAAAAGGACTTATTACAACAGAAGTAGAGTTTTCTTCTGAAGAAGAAGCAAACGCATTTGTTGCACCGCTATGGTTTGGAAAAGATGTAACATTTGATTTTCGTTATAAAAATACAAATCTTTGTATACATGGTATTCCTCAACCAGAATAAAACAAATTACATCACTTTTTTAATCATTCCATTATAAAAAAATTTCCCTAAAATAATGACAATTTTTACAAATTATACGATATTATACTATAATACCACATAAAAAAAATTAGTTATTTTGTTCTGTTTTAGCGAAATGTAAATTGGTGTAAAAAAATGTCTAGCGGAAAATATTGCAATTACAAATATTATGCACTATACTCAAAAGACAGGTAAATATTTCCACTTTTATAGAGTATTTTAAAAATATTTACGACCAAACTTAAATTATTGGAGGGATTAACATTGAGCCAAACAAAAATAAAAGTCCTACTTGCAGATGACAACAAAGAATTTTGCGATGTAGTGGTGAGTTATCTAAATAAACAAGAGGACATCACAGTTGTAGCAGTTGCTTATGATGGAGTAGATGCCTGTAACAAAATACAAGAATGTCGCCCTGACATCGCTATTATAGACGGCATAATGCCTCGTTTAGACGGACTTGGTGTATTAGAACGTTTACAAAAGAATAAAGATGGCTTTCATCCTGTTTGTATTATACTTTCCGCCATAACACAGGAAAAAGTCATACAAAAAGCAATGGATTTAGGTGCAGCTTATTATATTGTGAAACCTTTTGATATGGAGTCACTTGCTAGTCGTATTCATCAACTCATTTATGAAAAATCTACAGCAAAAAACACCATTTCACAAGGATTTACAATACAAGCAAATACTTCTTCTCCTGCTTATGATTTAGAAACAAAAGTGACAAACATACTTCATGAAATTGGTGTACCTGCTAATATCAGAGGTTATCATTATATGAGAGAGGCAATTATTATGTCTGTTAATGATATGGACGTATTAAATTACATTACAAAAGAACTTTATCCATCTATTGCTAAAAAATGTAATACTACACCTTCCAGAGTGGAAAGAGCAATCCGTCACGCAATAGAAGTTGCTTGGAATAGAGGCAAAGTAGATGCAATTAATGCCTTATTTGGCTACACTGTTAATAATCACAAAGGAAAACCAACAAACTCAGAATTTATTGCTCTTATTGCTGACAAACTTCGTTTAGAACAAAAAGCAAGCTGAATGATAAACAAAATCCCCCATATCCCTTATGAAAGAAAAATCTTTTTTTCATTCATAAGGGCTTTTTATTTTTAATTCTTTACAACAATAGGCTAAGTAATGTATCATATAGTATAAGCACAAAAGGGGCATATAATAAAAATAAATATAACAACCTTTTTCTATTATTTATTTAAAAAACTGTAAATTACATTTATTAAGGAGGTTCTTTATGCAAAATCAAACAAAAAATATGCTTATGATTGGTTTTATGATGTTTTCCACTTTTTTTGGGGCTGGAAACTTGATATTTCCCCCATATCTAGGTATGTTATCAGGTTCTCAATGGTATATTGGTTTTTTTGGCTTTTTAATTGGTGATGTTACATTAGCAATACTAGCTATTATTGCTACCTGTAAATTTGAAGATGCTAATAGAGGTGTACTTACAAGAGGAGGTTATCATTTTGCTACTGTTATTAGCAGTATTATGATACTTTGTGTGGGACCATTTGTATGCATTCCTCGAACGGCTTCTACAGTATATGAAATTTCTATACAACCAAATTTTCCACAAATTCCTACTTTATTATTTTCTGTTTTATTTTTTATTGTTGTATTTATATTAGCAGTACGCCCTACTAAAGTAGTAGACTATGTGGGTAAAATTTTAACCCCTGCTCTTTTATTTGTACTTGCTTGTATGATTATAAAAGGCTTTATTGCCCCTATTGGAAATTTTGCTCCTATGCCCAAAATTGAAACTGTTTTTGCCGAAGGGCTTATGCAAGGCTATCAAACTTTGGACGCTATGGGAGGTACTGTTGTTGCAATACTTGTTATGGCTACGATTGTAGAAAAAGGATACGGTGAAAAAAATGCTCGTGTAAAAATTGCAACACAATCAGGAATTGTTGCAGGTTTCGCTTTAATGATTGTATATGGAGGACTTTGTTTTTTAGGTGGAACTGTTTCACAACAATATGACGCCTCTATTGCACAAACAACATTACTTGTTGGTATTACAAAATCATTATTTGGTCATATAGGACAAGTTGTATTAGCTATTATTGTGACATTAGCCTGTTTAACTACTGCTGTTGGTTTAACTTCCTCCACTGCACAATATTTTTCTTCTATGACAAATAATAAGTTAAAATACAGTTGGATTGTTGCTGTAGTTTGTATATTCAGTACAATAGTTTCTAAATTTGGTGTAACAACAATAGTAAATTTCTCAGTACCTATACTCAATTTACTTTATCCTACTGTTGTTACTATGATTGTACTTTCTACATTTACAGATTATATTAAAAATGACAATATATTCAAATGTGCAGCATATATGGCAGTATTGATGGGATTTTTAGATATGCTGAAATTTTCTTTTATATCCTATCTTCCTCTTTCAAAATTCGGCTTTGCGTGGGTAGTACCTGTTATAATTGCCGGCGTGATAGGATTATTGATACCAAACAAAAAAAATTCCATTTAAAATTTATTACCACTGGAGGTACTTTTTATGAATTTAAAACAACAATATGCTCAAAAATTAATTAGTTTAGATAGTGTATTAGAAAAAGTAAAAAGTGATGATATTATACTTCCAGCATTAGCTGGTTGTGAGCCTTCTGGTTTTTTAGAAAGATTGCACGAAATAGATGACAGAGTAAATAATGTACGTGTATTCAATGCTTTAGAATTTAGCACATTTCCTTTTCAAGACCCTGAAAAAAATATTAAAAATATACATTCTATGTGTTATTTTTTTGGAAAAAGTAGTCGCAATATACACCCATTAAAAAGAACTTCACTTTTACCTTGTCATTTTCGTAATTTTTCAAAATGGGTATTAGAAGACAAAAAACCAAATATATTTATTGCAAGTGTAACACCTATGGACAGATTTGGTTATTTCACTATGTCACTTTCTCTTGTATATGAAAGACCTTTTTTAGAAGCAGCAGACATCGTTATATTAGAAGTAAATGACAAAATGCCTCGTGTATTAGGAGATAACATAATACACATTTCTCAAGTAGACTACATATATGAATATAGTCATAATATTGTTTCTGTTTCTACTCAGCCAGTAGGAGAAGTAGAAAAAAAAATCGGTGCTTATATTGCTGACTTTATACAAGATGGTGACACTTTTCAGCTTGGCATAGGTGGTATTCCGAATGCTGTTGCTCAAAGTTTAAAAAATAAAAAACATTTAGGTATTCATAGTGAAATGCTTACAGAAGGTATGGCTGAACTGATGAAAGCAGGTGTTGTAACAAATTTAAAAAAGAAAATACATAAAGGTAAGACTGTTGCAGCATTTGCTTTTGGAAGTAACAATCTTTATGACTTTTTAAATGACAATCCTGCTATTGCTATATTAGATGGGGATTATGTCAATAATCCTTATATTATTGCCCAAAATGATAATATGATTTCTATTAATACTACAATGCAAGTAGATTTAACAGGACAATGCTGTTCTGAAAGCATTGGTAGCAGACAATATAGTGGTATAGGAGGACAAATCGATACTGTATTAGGTGCTCTTATGAGCAAAGGCGGTCGTTCTATTATTGCACTTCCTTCTACTACAAAAGATGAAAAAATATCAAAAATTACTCCTTTTTTGACAACTGGTGCTGCTGTAACACTTTCTCGAAATGATGTAGACTATGTTGTAACAGAATATGGTGTAGCAAAAATGAGAGGGCAAACTGTGGCAGAAAGGGCACAAAACCTCATTGCTATAGCTCACCCTAAATTCAGAAAAGAATTAGCACAACAAGCAGAACAATTACAAATTTGGTAATATCATAAATTTGCCTCTTTCTATTATATATAGTTAGGGGCTTTTTAATATTTTCAAAATCTATTTACAAATGTTAACAAAAAATGATATACTTATTTCATATTATGATTTTTAAGGAGGTTTTTTATTTGACAAAAAAAGAATTAGAGCAATTACAAAAGCTAATACAAAAGCTAGAAAAACAGGCTGTTTTTGACCATTTTAACGAACATATGTTCTGGGGGGGGGGCACGTTCGGTGAAGATATTGACAGTACAATAGAAGAATTAAACACATTATTTTTAAATTATGGTGGCATTTCTTTTACACCTCCTCAAAAAAATGAAAATTTACTTTATTCTCTTCGTCAATGGATTGCATTAGCAAAATATCGTTTGCAGCAATTAGAAGCTACTTCTGAAGAAATACTGATACACAATGTAATTGACAGAAAATTTCAAGATATTATCAAACAAATACAAAAATTAGAGCAAATTGGTTTGTTGCGTCATATGCGTGCTTGTTTTCACCGTCTTCACCCCCAAAATCAGCAGGGACTAATTAATTATATGATACGCTTTCCTTATTGGGGAACATTAAATCCAGAAAAAAATGACTATACTTTATTTGAAAACAGAGCAAAAGCGCTCTGGGAACACAAGCAGGATTTTATATGGCTTTATCAAAATTTATGTGACTATCGTTCTAAAAAAGTATTATTAGCAATATTATCAAATTGGATAGAACTAGATTTTAAATTATTAGCAGAAACAAAAGAAATTAATTTTGGAGATTATTTTGATTTAGATGTATTTCATTGCAATGAAAATGAAGTATTTGTTGATTTAGGTGCTTACATAGGCGACAGTGCATTACAATTTATAGATACTTACAAAAAATACAAAAAAATATATTGTTATGAAATTACACCTAAAATTTATGCTAAATTAGAACAAAATACAAAGGGACTACCTAATATCGAACTTCGTCAAAAAGGTGCTGGAGAAAAACAAGAGAAACTATATATTCAATTTAATGAAAGTGATTTTTCTGCTAATACACTTTCTTCTCAAATCAAAAACGAACAAAATGCAGTCACTGTTGTACCAATAGATGAAGACATTACAGAAGCAATTTCTTTTATTAAAATGGATATTGAAGGTGCAGAGCAATCTGCTTTAAAAGGTTGTATAAAACAAATTCGTAAAAATCACCCTAAACTTGCTATCTGTACTTATCATAATAATGAAGATATTTGGAAAATTGCTCGTATGGTATATGAAATTGACCCTAGTTATCGCTTTTATATGCGTCACAATGGTGGTAATTTAATACCAACAGAATATGTATTATTTTGTGTATAATGTAAATATATGCCATTTTTTTGTATAACTTCTTTGACAGTTCCTCAAAAATAGTATATAATCCTATCGATACTACAAATGAGGAGAGAACTTTAAATGGATACTGTTAGCAGAATTACTATAAAAGAACAAGTTTATAATGTTATAAAGCAAAAAATACTTCATCAAAAATATCAATTAGGAGAAAAAATTAATATTGATGCTTTAGCAGCAGAACTGCAAGTCAGTAATTCTCCTATAAGAGAAGCCTTAATGCTTTTAGCAAGAGATGGACTGATTATAACAATACCGAACAATGGTGCAAGAGTGATTTCTTTTACTGAAGAAAGTTTTGTTGAAATTGCTCAGACGATTTGTGCTATGTTGTGTGGTGCTTATTTATTATGTGTGCAGTTAAACAGAACAGACCAAATTGTACAATATATGCAGCGTCATATTACACTACAACAGAATGCTTTAGAAACTCACGATTTTCACGAATTAGTGCAGCAATCTATACTATTTGACAAAAGTATTATATCTGTTTGTCAAAACAGTTACTTTCTTTCTATTTATGAAAGAATAGAAGATGTATTTTATTTAATGATATTACACAATAATCAGCACGGTTTAAGAGATTGTCAAAAAAGTATAGAAGAACATCAAATGATACTTTCTAATATCAAACAAAATAATGTAAATGAAGTGTTACGTTGGTTAGCTATTCACTATGATAAACATTTTATCAAAAAATAATAATAAAGAGATAGTTTTTTCACATTAGAAACTATCTCTTTTTTTGTTGATTTTACCATAATAATACTATATCATATTAATCAGAAAGGGGAGAATTATTTATGAAAAAATATATTACTTTATTTATATTAGTACTCTTTTGTTTTTCTTCTTGTACAACGCCTTCTTCTCAAAATGTACAAAATAATACACAACAGAATACAGAAAGTGATACAAAAGAAAATATACAAGAAGATACAGAACAAACTGCTGTCACAGATGAAAACGGAACAACTTATACAAAATCATTTGGTAGTTATACTGTTCCAACAGGCTGGATAGAAAGTTCTGTATATTCTACTAATGATAAATTTTTTTACTTGCTAGAAGGAACAGAATACAAAGAAAAAAACGAAACATTACCACCAAATAATATTTCTGTTAATATGGGTACAAACAAATACAGTGCAGAAGACCATATTACATTCCGACAAGCAATCGTCAATCAACTTGTACATCAGCTCCCAAAAGATACTACATTAAATGGTAGTGGTAGTCATACCGCAAATGATTATGTATTGTATACATTTACATTTTCCATTACAGAAGATGATATGACATTAAATGCTACACAATATTATATTGTTGGTGACCAAAAATTTGTTATGGTTTATGAAAGTGTATATGATGGTAATACAGAAGAAGTTGACAATATTGCAAAAAATATTGTAGACACTTTTAAATGGTCAGAATAAAAAATAATATAAAAAAGAAGTATGTATATTAATTTATACTACTTCTTTTTTACTTTATTATATTCTTTCTAGAGAAGCAAAAAACATTTCATAACTATCGTCCCAGCCTTCTCTAGGATATGTAGCACCACCATTACAACTTTTTAAGAGATTAGAACAATATTCTTCCCCTTCTGCAAACAGTTCTCCTACTGTAATAGGAAATCCCTGCTGTGTTGCCAATTCACAAAAAGCAAGTACAGGATCTTTTTCTTTTTTGGTATTCAAAAGCATATTTTTTAGTATTTGGTCTTGTTTTGCTTTTTCCAATAATTCAAACAATTTCTCATTCATATACTATCCCCTTTTCTACTATAGAATTATTCATAGTATTTTACTAATGCTTGTGTACCGAATTCTCCTTTTCCTTCTCTTTGCATCGTATGATACATATTTTCTACTGTTTCAAGCACATTTAATGTAACCCCTCTGTCGTCTATTTCTTCTAATGCAATATTCAAATCTTTTACATAATGTTTTATAAAAAATCCTGGAGCAAAATCTTCTTTTAATATACGTGGAGCCATATTATCCATTTGCCAACTTCCTGCTGCTCCTTTACTAATACTATCTAACATTGTATTTAAGTCTAATCCTACTACTTTACCATATGTCAATGCTTCACAAACTCCAGAAATTGCCCCAGCTAATGCAATTTGATTTGCCATTTTAGTATGTTGTCCATTACCTGCTTTTCCTTGATACACTATATTTTTTCCTAATGCTTCAAATATAAATTTACATTGTTCAAATGCTTCTTTATCACCGCCTACCATAATAGACAATGTACCTTTTGCTGCACCAATATCACTACCAGAAACAGGAGCATCTAATGCTAAAATACCTTTTTTCTTTCCCTCTTGATATATTTTTTGTGATAATTTAGGACTTGTTGTAGTCATATCAATGACATAAGTGCCTTCTGAAACATTTTCTAATATACCCTTTTGACCAAAATACACTTCTTCTACATCTTTAGGATAGCCTACCATTGTAATCACAGCATATTTTTGTTTTACACACTCTTCTATACTATCACACCATAATGCACCTTCTTCTATTACATCAAGTGCCTTTTGTTTTGTTCTTGTATAAATAGAAACTGTAAAACCCTTTTTTATGAGGTTTCTTACCATAGATTTCCCCATAACACCAATTCCTATAAAACCAATATTTTTCATACTGCTTTCTCTCCTTTTATTTTTTTATAGTATAACACAAAAAGAAAACAGAACACAGTACTATCATTTACTTAATATTTTTATAAATTCTTTTACTTCTTCATCTTCTGGTGCAATTTTTTCTAATCTTTTTGACAAATCTAATGCTTTATCTCTCATTGTTACTTCTTCCATTAATTTTTTAATGGTTACTTTAGTATCTCCTATCATCTTTTTTAAGCCTTCTTTTTTCTCCTCCTCTTTTTTCTTTATCATATTCCACAAATCTGTTTTTCCTTCTTCTGAAGAAATAATTTGTCCTAACAATACCTCTCTTTGTTCTTTAGGTAAATTTGCAATATAGGAATGTATCATATTATAAGTATCTTCTACAACTTTTTTCTGACTTGGTATTTCTCTTTTCATTGCATCAACCAATATTATATAATATTCTCCTAAAGTCATATCACATTCTTTTATATTACACAATCTCACAATCAGCCAATAAAAATTATAAAATCCTTTTCCTACTGTTTCTCTCAAATTTATTGTTTTTATAATTTCTTTTGCCTTTTCATATTCTTTTAATTCCATATAACATCTTGTTTTTAAAAATGTTATAAATTCTTTTTGTGTATCATTTGCAAAACCAAGAGAACCTGTTCTTAGCAACTGTAAATCTAATTCTCCCTTTTGATATTTATCCATTAGTTCAAGATATTTTTCCATCATTTTTAATGCAGGACGATACTGTTTCTGTCTAAATAAAGCATTAGACTGTATAAAGCGAATATCTATCTCAAATGTTTGATACATTTTGCTTTTGCCATCCCCTATAAACAATTTTACATAGTCTTGACATATTTTCAATGCTTTTTGTTTATCATCATTTTTATCATAATAACGAGCTACTTTTACAAAAGCATTTGGCACAAATATATTATTCAAATTTTTATACATCAATTTTTCTGTTAGCAATATTAAATTTTTATAAACTTCTTTATTAATTACATCTTCTTCTACCAAAATGTGTACAATCGCTCTTAAATCGTGGAGATTTTCTTTAATTTGTTTTTCTAATAATGAAGCATTTCTTATTTTTTTCTGTTTTCGTTTCTTTTCATCTTCAAAAGCATATCCATCATGATACAATGTTGTAGTATCTAACGTATATACAGGTTCTCTATAAGGCATATATTCGTGTATAATGCCAACATATCTAGGATTTAAGTCTCTACGAAATATTCTATAAGCCAAAAAATCAGAAGTATCTCCTACATAATCTCTTAAACTTTCTACTTTATTACAAACTTCTGCATTAAAACAATTTTTCATTTTACAAAACGCACCTGTATAACGATATTTTTCTTCACTATTAAAAAATTTTACTAAATGAGATACATCTTCTACCAGTTCCTCATCAGCGTCCATTACCATAACCCATTCACCTTTTGCTTGCTCTATTCCTTTATTTCTAGCAGCAGAAAAGTCATTGCACCATTCAAAATGCACTACTTTATCTGCATATTTTTCTGCAATTTCTACGGATTTATCTGTAGAGCCTGTATCTGTTACAATAATTTCACAATTTAACTGCTCTTTTAAAGGTTTTATTGATTTTAAACATCTTTCTAGACATCTTTGTTCATTTTTTACAATCATACAAATAGACAACATTATATCATTTTGTTCCATAACTAACCTCCCAATATCATTACTATATATTTTTACTTTAGTGTGTCCATAACAAATATATTTATTTGTATTATCATTTCTCTTTTTTTAGTAACTTTATGAGAGTATGTAGGGGTTAGCAAAGCTAACCCCTCTCTTTTTTTAAAAAAAGAGAACTATATACATATTTACATCATTTTACAATATTTTTTCATCATACGCAAATTTTTATATAAAAAATGCTATTAGTTAAACTAACAGCATTCTTATTTTTTATTTATTTCATTTTATCTATCATATCTATCAATTCATCTATTTTTTTTTCCTCTTGTCCTGTTTGTAATGCGTCTTTAACACAACATTTCATATGTGCCCTCAATATTTCTTTATTTGCCTTTCTTAATATCGCATCTGTTGCCATAATTTGGTTAGAAATGTCAACACAATAACGGTCTTCTTCTACCATTTTCAATATACCATCCATCTGTCCTCTTGCTGTTTTAAGCAATCGTACAATTTGCTTTTTGTCTGCCTTCATATATTTTCCCCTTATTGTACATCTACAACAGTATATCCTGCGTCTGTTACTGCTTTTACAAGCAATTCTTCTGCTATTTCTTCTACTGCTGTAACAGTTGCTGTTTTATTATCAAGACTTACTTCTGCCTTCACACCTTCCAGTGCATTCAATGCTTGTTCTACTCTACCTGTACAATGACCACACATCATACCTTCAATTGTTAATACTTTTTTCATTTTCATTTCCTCCTTATATTCCTTTTGTTGTTCTTCTACTATAGTATTATTATTTTCTATTGTTTTTCCCTTTTTAAAATCAGGTTGAAACAATTTTAAACGTAAAGCATTTGTTACAACAAACACAGAACTACAACTCATTGCTGCTGCTGCAAACATAGGATTTAACTTCCAGCCTAATGTTGTAAAAAACAATCCTGCTGCTAATGGTATTCCTATGACATTATAGAAAAATGCCCAAAACAAATTTTGTTTAATATTTCTTATTACAGCACGACTAAGTTGTATTGCCGTAACACCATCTAACAAATCGCTTTTCATAAGTACAATATCTGCAGACTCTATTGCAACATCTGTACCTGCACCAATAGCAACACCAACATCTGCCCTTGCTAATGCAGGAGCATCATTTATGCCATCTCCAATCATAGCCACTTTTTTGCCTTGTTGTTGTATTTGTCTAACTTCTTTTTCTTTATCTTGAGGCAACACTTCTGCTACTACTCTTGTCAAATTCATTTGTTTTCCTATTGCTTCTGCTGTACGTTTATTATCTCCTGTCAACATTACCACGTCAATACCCATTTTTCTAAATTCTGCTATAGCTTGTTTACTAGTTGGTTTTACAACATCTGCTACTGCAATCACACCAAGCAGTTTATTATCTTCTGCAAAATACAAAGGTGTTTTTCCTTGTTCTGCTAATTCTTCTCCCTTTTCAAAAAGAATATTTTCTGCAATACCCTTTTCTTTCATCATTTTTAAATTACCTGCACTAATTTCTTTTCCTGAAACATTTGCTTTAACACCTTGTCCTGCTATTGCTGTAAAGTTTTCACCATTTGTTGCAGTAATATTTTTTTGTTTTACATAATGAACAATCGCTTCTGAAAGAGGGTGCTCCGAAAGCTGTTCTACTGCAAAAGCATTTCTTAACAATTTATTTTCAAAAACACCTTCTGCTAAAAGTACATTTGTTACTTTAGGTTTTCCTTCTGTTACTGTACCTGTTTTATCTAATATAATAGTATCTATTTCGTGAGCAATTTCCAAACTTTCTGCTGATTTTATTAATATGCCATTTTCTGCCCCTTTTCCTGTTCCAACCATAATTGCTGTTGGCGTAGCAAGTCCTAATGCACAAGGGCAAGAAATAACAAGCACTGCAATACCTATAGAAAGTGCAAAACTAAAAGAATATCCTAATAACAGCCATATTATGGTTACTGCTAATGCTATTGTAATAACCACAGGTACAAATATACCACTTACTTTATCTGCTAATTTTGCAATAGGTGCTTTTGATGCACTTGCCTCTTCTACCAACTGTATAATTTGAGAAAGTGTTGTATCACTACCTACCTTTTCAGCTCTAAATTGAAAATATCCTGTTTTATTGACTGTAGCACCAATTACCATATCTCCCACTTTTTTTTCAACAGGTATACTTTCTCCTGTTAGTGCTGACTCATCTACTGCAGAAAATCCTTCTATAATTTCGCCATCTACTGGTATACTTTGTCCTGGACGAACTACTATAATATCACCTTTTTGTACCTCTTCCACTGCAATTTCAATTTCTTTGCCATCTTTGAGTATCGTTGCTTTTTTAGGTGCTAAATCTAGTAATTTAGTAATCGCTTCTGATGTTTTCCCCTTAGAACGGGTTTCCATATATTTTCCCACAGTAATCAATGTTAATATCATACCAGATGACTCAAAATAAAATTCCATACTATAGTTATGAGCTGCTGCCATATCTCCGTGACCCATATAATAACCCATAGCATATATAGCAATGACACTATAACAAAATGCCGCTGTAGAACCTAATGCAATAAGTGTGTCCATATTAGGAGAACGGTTCCATAATGCTTTAAAACCGACAGAAAAATATTTTCTATTCAAATACAATATAGGTAATGTTAAAAATAATTGTGTCAGTGCAAATGACATCATATTTTCATACCCAAGCAATATACTAGGCAACGGCATACCCATCATATGACCCATAGAAATATAAAACAGAGGTACTAAAAACACAAATGACCAAATCAGCCTTTTTTTCATAGCATTCATTTCAGACTGTGCAATATTTTCAACAGAAATATCTGTTTTTTCTTTGCCGTGTACTTTTGCTCCATACCCTCCTTGTTCTACTGCTTTTATAATTTCTTCATCTGTCAATTTTGTTTCTTCATATTCTACTATCATAGAATTTTGCAACAGATTGACATTAACAGAAAAAATACCTGCTAATTTATTAACACTTTTTTCTACATGAGCACTGCAAGCACTGCAAGTCATACCTGTTACATCAAATTTTTGTTTCACATACATCACCTCTTTCTAACACCCCTCAGGGGTATAGTGTTATTTTAATGCTGTATTTGCAATTTGTCAATATAGTATTTTATATTATATTTTATTTTATACATAAAAAAGAGTTTAGAAAAATAGTTTCCAAACTCTCTACATATACATTACAAAAACAATTTTGATATAATATTTATTAGAACACATAATACAATACCTACTAGAGTAGGTAAAAAAAATGATACTGTTGTCCATTTTATACTTTTTGTTTCTTTTGCAATTGTCCAAAGCGTTGTAGCACAGGGAAAATGATTTAATGAAAATACTATAGCACAAAGTGCTGTAATGATTGTCCAGCCATTATTTTTCAATATTTCTCCTAATTCTACTATACCTGAACTTTCTACTAGCATACCACTTTGACTATAATACATTAACAATATAGGTATCACAATTTCATTTGCAGGTATTCCTAACAAAAATGCTGCCAATATTGCACCACTTAAACCCATAACACTACCTAAAGGTTCTAACATATTTGAAAACATACTTAATAACGTTCCATCTGCTACTGTAATATTTTGCAGTAACCATATTAATGCTCCTGCAGGAACAGAAACCGATATTGCCCTTCCTAACACAAATATTGTTCTATCCAATATACTTCTCACAACTACTTTTGCAAATTGTGGTTTTCTATAAGGTGGTAATTCTAATGTAAAAGAAGATGCTTCTCCTTTTAATATTGTTTTTCCCAACATACTAGACACCAACAATGTAATACTAACAGATAGAACCAACGCCAACACTACAAATACTCCGGCTAATAAAGGATTTCCTCCTGAAAAAAAAATACTGGCAAGCATAATAATTGTTGGAAAGCCACAACCATACTCAGGGAAAATTTACAGCATTACTTTTCATCTAGTTTAGATAGTACTTCTTTTAATTTGTTAATATTTTTATTATAAATTTTTTGCTCTGCTGTAATAGCACAAGTATAATAAGCATTATCATTTTCAGCTACTACACAAAATGCTTTTACTGTAGTATTATCATTAGATTTTGACACGACTTCTTGTGCTGCTATATTTTTTATACCTTCTATACTATATTCTACTTCTTCTACTTCCCCCTGTGCATACACTGTTGATACAATAGAATTTATTTTATGAAATTGCTGAAATTTTTGCAAAGAATTTAATCCCATAGTATCCTCTGCAACTTCTTTGTCATACCTTTGTATAGAAATAATAATATCTCTTTGTTCATTAGAATATAATACAAGCATATCATTATTACTTACTCCTGTATCTTGTATCCAAGTAGAAGGTAATGTAATACTAAAATTTCCATTTGCATCACTATATTCTATTTGTTCTGCTTTGCTATGACAGCCAGATGTAACTACTGCAATAAAAATTATCATCACACACAGTATTCTTTTTTTGATACCATTCATATTTTATTGTCCTTTCAAAAATTTTTTTATTCATTATAACATATTCTCTTTAAAAATCATAAAAAATTTTCAGTAAATACAAATGAGGGATATGCCTCAGCAAAGGCATACCCCTCTAAATCAAAATAAAAAAGTATCAAGCTATTTTTTGATTTCAGAATTATTTACAAAGCTAAAGTCACAAGCACGGCAAATACCTATAACAAAAGCAAATTTTTTAAAAATTACGATTGCCAGCAGGGCAGATTTGACAAATATCTGCCCTCTACAATCTTTTTTATAAACAACACTATATATTTAGAAATTGCTGTCCCTTGCAATCACTAACCTTAATTATTCAGCACCTGGTGTCTCTGTATTTCCAGGCATTACTTGTGTTTTTTCTTGTTCATTATCTGTATCTTTTTCTGTGTCAGTTTCTTTATTGTCTTCTTTGTTTTCTCCACCTTCTGAAGTAGTTATATTTTCTTCTTTGTTTTCTTCACCTTCTGGAGGAGTTGTATTTTCTTCTTTGTTTTCTCCATCCTCTGGAGGAGTTGTATTTTCTTCTTTGTTTTCTCCATCCTCTGGAGGAGTTGTATTTTCTTCTTTGTTTTCTCCACCTTCTGGAGGAGTTGTATTTTCTTCTTTGTTTTCTCCACCTTCTGGAGGAGTTACATTTTCTTCTGGTTCTTTAGGTTCTTCTTCTACAGGTGGCACAACTGTATTAGATGGAGCACTTGGTTGTTCTGATGATGGAGTATTTGGTGTAGCAGGAGTTTGTGTTTTAGAAGTTTCTAGTGTAGCAGGTTGTGTAGGTGTTTGTACCGGAGTATATTTTTCAGTTTTTAAACCTGTTGTATCTACTATATATGTTACTTTTTGTTCTTTTCCATCAACTGTAAATGTCACTTCTATTACACTATCACCAGTTTTCCATTGAGGAGAAGCCAATATAGCTAAATTAAATGAACCTGATAGATCACTAGTTTTAGTAGTTTCTTTAAACCATGTTCCATCTGGAGCTTTTTCGTGTCTAGGGTCCTTTTGGTATGCTTCCATCAATGGAGAGATTTGTTTAATTGTTGCTTGTGTTGCACCAACAGGTACAGGAATAGTAAATTGAAGCATTGTAGCACTTCTAACTAAATCATTCAAGCCAGAACTATATGTTATCTCTTTACCATCTGCATCTGTATCTTTCTGGGTATAATCTCTGTCAAAGAAATCTTTAAATGGATCATATCCTGCAAATGCATTGTTATAAGCCTCTGCAACTTCAGCTGTTACACCATGTTCTTTAGCATCTAATTTACCAGCTTTGATAGCATTTTCTGATGACACTTTCAATGTATATTCATCGCCAGCTTTTCCTTTTTCCAATCCAACGTTTAAACCTTTTATAATTTCGCCTTTTGGTACTGCTGCGTCACCTCTTGGAGCAACTACATTTACATTAGGCATTTTGATAGTATATGTAGAAGATTTAGCAGTTTCTCCTTCTCCTGTGCTAAATTCTAATGTTACATCGCTACCAGGTTTTACTAATACAGGTACTTTTAATGTATCACCATCTGTTGCAAGTTGTTTTGTCCAGACATTATCTTTTATAGTACCCTCATCCTCTGACAAATATTGTGCAATATCTTTTAATGCTGCATTTGTCTGTTTCATTGTAACAGTTGTACTTGTTCTTAAACTATATGTTGATATATCACCTAAATGACTAACTGGAACATCTATTGTTGTCAATACTAATTGCTGACCTTCATAGCTTGCACCAATAGCTTCTTGTGCATCTGCACCAAACATAGCAGCAAATGATGTTGTATCTGCTTTTTCTGTACCACCTGTTACTTCTTTGTCAGTTGCTTCATATGTAATTGTTGTTTCGCTCTTACCTTCTACTTGCTCTACTTTTGGGGTTGGCAATCCTTCTGCACTTTCAGCACCAATTACTTTTGGCTGTTCGTCAACATCTCCACCTACTTCTGTACCTTCTACAGTAACACCAGTTGTGTCAATAATATATTTTACTTTCTTTTCTGCATTATTAGAATTTTTAAATGTAAATTCCAATGTAACTGGTTCACCTTTTATAGCAATAAATGCAAAAGGAAGTACTTTTCTATTTCCATCACCTACAAGGGGTTCAAAACCATTCTTATCACTATCTGTTGATGTCTTTATTCCTACCGTTTTACCAGTAGTCTTATCTGTTTTGCTTGTAAAATTGTCTGGTGGTGTTTTTCCATCCATATAGAAATCATATAATGCTTTATTTGTTTGTACTGAAGCATAATTTTCTGTATAGCCATCTGGTACAGGGACATCTAATGTCATAACAAAATATCCTTGTGTTTTTGCGTAGTCACTTGCATTATTTGCTAACCAGTCTGCATTACCAAACAAACCATTTATCTCATCGGCTCTATTTCCATCTTTTTCAGTTAAAGCCCCCATTTGTACTGCTCCACCCAATGTCATATTCACAACAGCAGTACTGCCTGCTTTTGCTGTTTTACTAACAATTTGTAAGCCTTGCTTGTTTCCACCTTGTGTCAAAACAACTGCTTTTGCTGCATCTGCTGCTTTTTGTTCTTCACTTACTGTTTCAAATGTTACATTATCTGATTTTATAGTATATTTTGTTTTGCTTGTTGGTGTTGCTGTTGATTGAGTAGATTTATCACCAGCATACCAATCAATATCTATTTCTACATCTTGTCCTTTTTCTACCATAAATATGTAGTTATAGACTTTTTCTCCTTTAAAATAAGAAATATCTCTTGTTGTTGTTTTTGTACCTGTTGCTGTATCACCTGTGCCTTCTTGTATAATAGATGGGTCCCAATTAGATGCATTATTTGAGTTAACATTACCACTTTGTAAAAATACATCTTTCAGTGCTGGATTTGTTTGTTTTAGTTTAAAACTACCATTTTCATCTGCCTCTAAAGGAATTTGAAGTGTAACAAGTGTAAATTCATCTTTGAAACTATCTGGTGCATATGTATTAAACCAGTCTGCTCCTTCAATCCCATTAGGAAATACAAATGTTGCTCCCGCTTCTGTAATTTCATCTGTTACACCTGGTGTAAGATTTTTACCTGCTAATTCTATAACAACATTTTTTGTTTTTGTAGCAGCATCTGTAGTTTCTGTCTTTGTCATTGTTAAACCGCTTATATTGCTTCCTGGTGTCAATTTTACTTCTGGTGCTGGTGTAGGAGTTGGAGTAGGTGTAGGAGTTGGTTCTGGTTTAGGTTCTGGTTTTTCTTGTGCAGTTACTGTAACAGCACAAGTTGCTTTTCTGTTTCTGTTTGCTGTAGTAACAGTAATAGTAGCTTCTCCTGCTTTTACTGCTGTAACATTACCATTTTCGTCCACTGTTGCAATGGTTTCATCGCTGGAAGTCCATGTAACATCTTTATTTGTGGCATTGCTTGGTGTAATAGTAGCAACAAGCTGTTGACTTTCTCCTTCTTTTAATTCCAGTGTTGTTTTATCCAATTCTACACTTTTTACAGAAACAGTTTTATTTGTACTTCCACCACTACTTGTTTTATGACCGCCGCCTCCGCCGCTTGTCCATACCATATTACCTGTATTTTTTTCTTCTTCTTTGTTGTTATTATTTTCTTCTTTATCTCTATTAGAAGTATCAACTTCACCTTTTGGTGCATTAGCATTTGAAGATATGCCATTTCCTAATACTCTATCCAATGTAGAAACTGCTTCTGCTCTTGTCATACCCTTGCTGCCGCCAAAGCTACCATCTGGATAGCCACTCATAAAGCCTTTACTTACTACAGCACCAACTGCACCTTTTGCCCAAGCGGGTATACTTGCAGCATCTGTTAAAGCAGCTGCACCTGCTTCATTTGGTGTTAGTTTTAAGGCATTACATATAAATACGGCTGCCTGCATTCTTGTAACTGTTTCTCCTGGTCTGAATGTGTTGTCTTCAAATCCACTTGCAATGCCATTTGCAACTGCTTTTGCCACATCATTATAAAACCAATCGTTCATACTAACATCGCTGAAACTAACACTTCCACCATCTGGTGTGGCAACAGCACTATTCAAAAATCGTACAAATTCTGCTCTTGATATCGATTTATCTGGCTTAAATGTACCATCTTCATATCCTCCCACTCTGCCTTCATTTTGCCATTTTGAAATAGTAAACTCTGCCCAATGACCTAATATGTCACTTGATGCTCCAAATACTGGAGCTACACTGCCTACTGTCATTGCTGTAGACAGCAAAAACGCTACTGCTTGGTATCTCTTCATTTTCTCTTTTCCTCCTCCATAAAAATAAAACATAAAATTTTTGTTCTAGGGACAATGCCTTCTCCCAATGAGAAGCCTCTTTATAATAGAAACTCCTAAAAATAACAATAAAAATCTATGTATTGTTTATGCTATAGTAAAAACATAAATATCTATGACTACTGTATATTTGAAAAGATACAATAGTCATAGATATTTATGTTTTTACTATAGCATAATTTATTAAAAATGTCTAATAAAATTTTAATAAATTTAAAAAATGGAGTGAAAAACTGTTTTCTCAAAAAGTATACTTTTTGACATTTTTGGGGCTTATTTTACCGCTTTATTGAACCCTTTTTTCTATATTTTACCTTTTAAAACTTTTTATTTTATGCAGATTTTTTTTATTATTTTATAAAATATTCACAATTTATATTATTAGTTTTTTGAGTATTATTACTTTCATTCTAAAATTTTATTATAATATAGGCACTTTTTTAAACAGTTCTTTTATTTTTCTGTCTATTTATCATAAAATATTCTGTTTTTTTCATATTTTATTTACTGCTTTTACTTCATTTTATTTTTTGTGCATATTATACAAACAGTATATGAAATGCTATTTTTAACTACTTTAATAAAATTTTTATTTCTTTTTCATTCCAAATTGCTTTTTTTATTAAATATCGCATTGCTTCTTGTTTTTGAGTGATATTCATTTTTTGCCAAAGTACACGAAATGTACTATATTGATATTGTTGCATAGTATATTGTTCCTTTTCATATCTAAATTTTTTTTCCTGCAATATTTTTTGTTGTTTTGATAATTGCTCTATTTTGATATTAATTTCTTGTATCATTTCATTACTGATATATTTATTTCCTACCAAATCAATATAGTTTTGTTTTTGCTTTTGACAATATGCTATTTCTTTTTCATAACATTTTTTATAGGGATACTCACTTTTCCATTTTTTCCATATTTCATAAAAATTTTTGTTAGTTTCTATATATTTTAAAAGTGTTTCTTCTATACTGTTATCTGTTTGTTTTCCTAATAAGTTCTGTATAGTACAACATTTTCCTTGTAATTTTCCTCTACAAATATAATCAAATGTCATTGCTTTTTGATAATTTCTTCTTTTTTTTGCTTGCATTTTTTCTCCACATATATCACAGTACAATATTCCTGAAAGAAGTGCATATTGATTTTCTGTTTTATGTTCTGTATTTTGACTGCTATTTCTATATAATATATACTGTATATTTACCCACTTTTCTCCTGAAATAATACCTTTGTGTCTTCCTAGTGCTACTATCCAATATTTTATACTTTGTCTTGGTGCAGATTTTTTAGTATAATTTCTTTTGTTATACACCATTAAACCACAATTATTATTGCATTGTTTTTCTGTAAATGTCACTTCTGCTCCTTTTTCTAAAAAATAATTTCGTACTTTAGTATCTGCTTGACAATACACAGGATTTGTCAATATTTCTTTTAATGCTGTCAATGAAAATTCATTTCCTTTTCTAGTAGAAATATTTTCATTTTTCAACTGTCTTTTTACTTTTGAAAGTGTACCATACTCTAAAAAAAGAGAATATATTTTTTTTACAATATTCATTTCACATTGTTTTTCTACTAAATAACAATAAGAATGTTCATTTTGTACTACCCTTTCTGATACAAAACCTAAAGGAAATGTTCCTCCTAACCAATATCCTTTTTTTGCCAAATAAAATAAATTATCTTTTACTCTTTCTGCTATGGTTTCTCTTTCCAACTGTGCAAATACAGAAGCCATATACATCATAGCTCTACCAGTAGGCGTTGCTGTATCAAATTGTTCTTGTACAGATATAAAAGCGGTATCCCATAAAGAAAGCTGTTGTATTAATATTGCAAAGTCTCCTACATTTCTACTTATTCTATCCAAACGATAACATACAATATAATCTAATTTCTTTTGCTGTGCCAAAAGCATCATATTTTGAAATTGATAACGTTCTCTATTTTTTGCAGAAATTCCTTCTTCTGCAAAAATATGTACATTATGTTCCTTTCCAAAATGATTTATTATATATTCTTTGCAACAATCTATTTGATATTGTATAGAAGCTCCCTTTCCTGTTTGTTTTGATTTTCTACTATAAATAGCAAACTCCATATTTTTCCCTTCTATAATTATTATTTTTTTAATATATGCCTAAAAAATCAGAAATCTGCACAGAATTTAGTTGACAAAATAAAGCACTTGCTAATACAATGATAACAATTAACATTACTTATATTTAGGAAGGGAGAACACAACTATGTATTCTGAAAATACATTTCAAGGAAGTCAAAATTATGTTGCTTCTCAGGAATTAATGGGAGCAGTTAATATTGCTATAGCTTTACAAAAACCATTACTTATTAAAGGAGAACCAGGAACAGGAAAAACAATGCTTGCAGAAGCAATTTCTCAAGCATTAAATAAAAAATTGGTCATATGGAATATCAAATCTACTACAAAAGCACAAGACGGGTTATATGTTTATGATGTAGTACAAAGATTGTATGATAGCCAATTTGGCAATCAAGGTGTTGATGACATTGCAAAATATGTAAAATTAGGCAAATTAGGAGAAGCATTTTCTTCTGAAGAACAAGTAATATTACTTATTGATGAAATTGACAAGGCTGACCTTGAATTTCCTAATGACTTACTTTGGGAATTAGATAAAATGGAGTTTTACATTCCAGAAACAAAACAGACCATTAAGGCAAAGCATCGTCCTATTGTTATTATTACTTCTAATGCAGAAAAAGAACTACCAGATGCTTTTTTGAGAAGATGTATATTTCATTATATTGCATTTCCTTCTCAAGAACTTATGGAAGAAATTGTAAATGTACATTTCCCAAATTTAGATATAGAAATGCTTAAACAAGTTATGGAAGCATTTTACTGGATTAGAGGACTTTCTTCCATACAGAAAAAACCAAGCACATCAGAAGTATTAGACTGGATACAAGCATTACAATTAGGTGGTATTTCTCAGCAAAAAATTAAAAGTGAAATTCCTTTTGCTGGTGTATTGCTCAAAAAAAATGAAGATTTAGATACACTCGAAAAATATAAACGATAAAGCAGGTGTCAAATATGTTCAGCTCTTTTTTCTATCTTTTAAGAAAACGAGGACTTTCTGTATCTTTTAATGAATGGATGACATTATTAGAAGCATTGAAAAAAGGTCTTCATCATTCCAGTTTTACAGGATTTTATTATTTATGTCGTGCTATTCTTGTCAAAAGCGAAACTGATTTTGACCGTTTTGATGGTGCATTTTTAGAATATTTTAAAGATATGGAATTTACAGAGGAACTTCCAAAAGAATTATTGGAATGGCTTGAAAATCCCAAAGATAAGCCAAAAGATAAATTTGATATGGATAGAGCAAGAGAAAATGCTTATCTTTCCTCAGAAGAAATACAAAAAATGCTTTTAGAACGTTTGCAGGAACAAAAGGAAGAGCACAACGGCGGCAGTTACTGGGTTGGTACAGGTGGCGTATCTGTATTTGGCAACAGCGGATATAGTCCCAAAGGTATTCGTGTTGGTGGCGTTTCTCGCTATAAAACAGCTTTCCAAGTGGCAGGAGAACGTAATTTTAGAGATTTCCGTAATGATAATACATTAGATACAAGACAATTTCAAATTGCCTTTCGTCAGCTTCGTCAATTTTCCAGCCGTATTGATGCTCCTAAAACAGAATTTGACATTGACAATACTGTACAAGAAACTTGTAATAATGCAGGAAAATTAAAAGTAGTTTATCAAAAACCTAGAAAAAATACTGTAAAAGTATTATTACTTATGGACTCTGGAGGTTCTGTAGAATATTACAGTCGTCTTTGTAGTGCTTTATTTCAGTCTGTAAGTAAATCAAATCATTTTAAAGATTTAAAGGTATATTATTTTCACAATAGTATTTATTCTAAAGTCTATACAGAACCTAGTTTACGTGTTAAACTTGCTGTAGATACCAACTGGATACTACAAAATATCAGTAGTGAATACAAAGTAATTATTGTAGGAGATGCTATGATGGAACCTTCTGAACTACTTTCAGGCAGCTATTATAGCTATGGTGTACGTGACAGTGTGCCAGGTATAGAATGGTTTCAACGCTTTAAACAAAAATATCCTCATATTATATGGCTCAATCCTGCAAAACGCCCTCAATGGAGCAGTTACTGGTCACATACTTATGATGTGCTTGCTGATTTATTTGCTATGTATCCCCTTTCTGTAGATGGCTTACAGGAGGGTCTGAAAAAATTACTCGTTTCACGATAATGGAGGAGGTTACATTTATGAATGCAATTATATTTGATGTAGATGGTACACTTTGGGACTCTTGTCAAGCTGTAGCAAATGCTTGGAATACTGTTTTTGACAGATACAAAGAATTAAACGGCAAAAAAGTAACTGCTGAAGAAGCAAAAAGTTTTATGGGTAAAACTTCAGAAGAAATATTTACTGCACTTTTACCTGACATAGAAGAACAAAAAAGAATTGCTATTACAGAAGAATGTGGAAAACAAGAAGAAGTTGAAATTTCCAAAAATGGTGGAAAACTTTTTGACAACTTAGAAAAAACATTACAAATATTGTCGCAAAAATATGATTTATATATTGTAAGTAACTGTCAAGCAGGTTATATAGAAGCATTTTTTGACTATCATAAATTAGGACACTATTTTAAAGATTACGAAAACTCTGGCAGAACAGGAAAGCCTAAAGGAGAAAACATTAAACTGATTATACAAAGAAATAACATAAAAAAAGCATTTTATATTGGTGACACACAAGGAGATTACAATGCAACTAAAATTGCAAACATTCCTTTTTTATATGCAAAATATGGCTTTGGTACAATAGATACAGAAGTGCCATTTATTGAAAATATAGAACAACTCCCACAAAAAGCAGATAGTCTATTTCAAACAATGTAAACATAACATAATAAAAAATGAAAATGGGTGGTTTTATATGTCTGCTAAAAATCAAGCACAAAATATCAAAATTGTTCCTCTTGCTCCCAAAGAGCAAGAGGATTTTTTTAATTGTTGTGACAAGCTGTATTTTTCACTTCTTCAAAAATATACTTCTCCTCCTTTAGAACAAACTATTTTTTCTATACAAAAAAATAATTTGAATTTAAAGTGAAAATATAGTATTTTATTGTTTCCCTGACAATGGTGGTGCTAATCTGCCATTGCAGGGCACAAAATTATTTGTCAATATGGCAATCAATCTTTCTCTTGGAGAGTCTATAATACGACAAGCAGTTACACCAGCAGAATTACACCCAAATCCCATACACATCGTTAATGCTTGTTTGCCATGTGCATTCGCTTTTTGAAACAATCCGTCCATATGAAAAGCAATTCTTGGCAAAAGTCCAAAATCTTCTAATATCGTAAATAACGGAAAAAATATCGCCATAGGAGGCAACATTACAGCAACTACCCAGCTTACTGTCAAAAAAACACCATCTTTTACAATACCATAAAACCAATCAGGTACAGCACACCAATTTAAAAATGCTCCTAACTTTTCTCCTACATTCCAAAATAATTCCATTAATAAATTAGAAGGCACATTTGCACCTGCTATAGTAATCCAAAATATAAATGCTAGTAATGTTAACATAACTGGTATACCTGTTTTTTTAGAAAGAAAAATATTATCTAAAAAATGCTCTCTTTTTTTTGCTTTTTCTGTTTTTTCTGTTACAGACTGTTTTGCTATATCATAACTTCTTTTTAAAAATGCAATACTTCTTTGTTCTTTTAGTTTCTCTCTGCTATATCCTACTTTTTGTAAATATTGTTCTGCAAATTCCTCTCTTGCTAGAAGTTCTGCCATTTGTATATTATCTAATTTATCAATAATCATATTCAAAAACCATTTATCTCCTTCTAATACTTCCATTGCAAAATATTTTTGTGAAATGCTTTTTGGCACAATATGACTTGCTTGTTTTAAAAAATCCTCACATACTTCTTCTATTTCTTTAGGAAATACTGTTTTATGAGGAGAAATAATAATTTCTTTATTTACAACAGATAATATTGTTTTTTTAAGTTCTGTAATACCTTCTCCAGAACGTGCACTTGTAAAAACCACAGGAATACCTAATTCTTTTGACAATTTTTTACTATCTATAAAAACACCTTTTTTTTGTGCTTCATCTATCAAATTGATGCAAAGTATTACATTTTCTGTCAATTCTAATATATGCAATACTAATGTTAAATTTCTTTCTAATGATGTAGCATCTATTACAACAACCATAATATCCGTTTGTGCAGAGCAAATAAACTCTTTTGCACAACATTCCTCTGCACTATCACAAAAAAGAGAATATATACCTGGTAAATCATATATTATAAAACGTATTCCCTGTAAAAAAAAACTACCTTTTGCATTTGTTACAGTTTTACCAGACCAATTTCCAGTATGTTGTTTTAAACCAGTTAAACAGTTGAATACTGTACTTTTACCAGTGTTAGGATTTCCTGCCAAGCCAATTATAATTTCTTTATCCTTTTTGACCATATTCTCTCAACTCCCTTACCCATATATTTTCTGCATCTTTTTTTCTAAGTGCAATTAATGTTTGTTTCACTTCATAAACTTTTGTTCCTCCTCCCCAACATTCATACAGAGGTGTTACAATACTCCCTATATAAAATCCCATATCATAAAGACGCAGTTTTTGTTGTCCTTCTGCTTTCATTTCTATAATACAACAAGGTATTTCATTAGCACTATTTTGCAATGTCTGCATCGTATATTCCTTCCTTCCAATTACTACTGTTTTTAGTATACGATAAATATTTATGATATGTGCCTGCCCTTTTTTGAAAACATTTTCAAACTCTTTTATTTTTGAAAAAAATATGATATACTACCATATCGATAATTGTGATTAGAGAATGGGGTATAAGACAATGGCTTTTTCAATAGAACTTTCAGAATTTCAAACAACACAAATTTCAAATGTTTTTATAGAGGAATATATGCCAAAAGCTCAGCCTTCTTTTGTTATGGTATATTTATATGCTTATTGTCATATTTCAAATGGAGATACTTCTTTAACAAATCAATCTATTGCTGAGGCTCTTGATATATTAGAAAGCGATGTTATAAAAAGCTGGAGATATTGGCAAACACAAGGTATTGTGGAATTACTAGAAGACTATACAGTTCATTTTTTGCCAGTAAAATCAAAAAAAGAACAAAAAACAACAATACAAAAAAATACTTATAGTACACCACCTCAATATACACAAGAAGAAATGATAGCAATAGGCAAAAATAGCTCTACAGCACAAAAACTCTTTTCTTTAGCAGAAAAGCACTTAGCAAGAACGTTATCTTATACAGATATGAATACAATAATAGGGTTTCACGAATGGCTAAAACTTCCATTAGAAGTAATAGAACTACTTTTTACATATTGTACAGAAAGCAACCATTACGATTTACGCTATATTGAAAAAGTAGCAATAGGTTGGTCGAATGAGGGTATTACAACACTAGATAAAGCAACACAATACATTAATTTGCATCAAAGTGGTTATAAACAAATTATGAAAGCATTAGGAATTAATGGTCGTATGATTATTCCAGCAGAAGAAAAATATATTAAAAAATGGACATCAGAATATCACTTTACTATGGAAATGATATTAACCGCCTGTGAAAAAACAATATTGCAAACATCTGGAAATGGTAATATGTTTAAATATGCTGACACTATATTAAAAGATTGGTACGATAAAAATATAAAAACAATAGAAGATGTCGAAATTTCAGACAAAAATTTTCAATCTTCTAAAAAACAAAATCAAAATATAAAATCAAAAACAACACATTCTAAACAATGTAAAAATACTTCTGTAAAACAAAATAGATTTGTAAACTACAAGCAGAGAGAATGGGATTTTGAAGAATTAGAAAGATTAGCAAGAGAACGCTTAAAAAAGAGTTAAAAGAAAGGTTGATGTATAGTGTCTAAAAAACAAAAATTATATAAAATGGTATTGCGTCAATATGAACAAATACAAACAAAAAATCAACATCAACTACAAAAAAATAGAAATGAAATTTATGCTGCTTGTCCTCGTGTAGAAGAAATAGAAAATGAAATTGCTTTAGTAGGTGTTCGTATTGCTCGTATGGTACTACAAAAACCAAAAGACACACAATTACTTTTAAAAAAATTAAAAAAAGCTGTTTCAAAATTAAAAGAAGAAAAAAAGCAACTTCTTAATGAATTAGGATTTTCAGAAAAGGCACTTGAAATCAATTATATTTGTAATGACTGCAAAGATACAGGCTATATTGATAATGTGCCTTGTCATTGTATGAAACAAAAATTAATTGATTTAGCATATGACCAATCTAATATCAAAGAAATCGTAAAACAAGAAAATTTTGATACATTTGATTTTAGATATTATAGTGAAGAAATCAATGAGCACGAAGGCTGGTCACCTAATGACAATATTAAAAAAATTTATGGAAGATGTATGGATTTTTGTTATAATTTTGGTACTACATTTCAAAATCTATTTTTATATGGTGAAACAGGATTAGGCAAAACATTTTTATGTAATTGTATTGCAAAGGAATTATTGGACAAAGGTTATATTGTACTTTATATGACAGCAGGACAACTTTTTGATATGATTGAAAAACAGCAGTTTGACAATAACAATCAAGAAGAAAAAGAAGATATTATGGAAGATTTGCTTACAGTAGATTTATTGATAATAGATGATTTAGGTACAGAATTTAGTACCATACTTTCTAGTGCTAAACTATTTCATATTATTAATAGCAGAATGTTAACAAAAAAATCTGTTATCATTTCTACCAATTTATCACCAGATGAATTAATCAATCAATATTCTGATAGACTTGTTTCTCGTATTGCTGGCACTTATATTATGTTAAAATTTTTTGGAGATGACATTCGTAAAAAAAATCAAGAAAACAGTATATAAATCAAAAGAAAAGGAGTTTTTCTATGGAAATTAAACATTTTTTACTTGCTTCTTGCTCTTTGACAACATTGCGTCATATAGCAGAAGCACCTATATTTCAATTAACTTATGATGTTATGGAAAGTTATTCTAAAACAGCACAAGACTTTTGTCGTGCTTATGGAGAATTATGTGGTTATATATTTGAACATAAAGATTTATCTCGTTTATTTTATGAGGAACTGGTATATGATGACAACATATTTGCAGATTTAAGTTGTAAAAAGTCTTTTGAGGAAATACCAGAACACATAAAATCCTCTGTATCATTTGATATGCAGGTATTAGAAACGGTTTCTTCTATTACAGGAGATATGCTTATTGAACAAGCTGTCAAAACATTTCCTAAAGAAAGTGCTTTTTTACATACATTACCACGCTTTCCTAATTCTGCACAGCTTCCTGTAAAAGATATTACTTCTCTTTATCAACTTTATAAACAAAAAGGGTATGGTTATTTTGCTAGAGGAACTGCTTTTACAGTAGAAAAAGGAGAAATTATTGCTTTACCTCAATCAGACAGTATACGTCTTTCCGATTTAAAGGGATATGAAAGACAAAAAAGAGCAATATTGTCAAATACACTTTCTTTTTTACAAGGCAAATTAGCAAACCATATATTATTATATGGTGACAAAGGAACTGGAAAATCCTCTACAGTAAAAGCAGTTGTAAATGAATATGCTTCACAAGGTCTAAAAATTATTGACCTTTCTATGGCACAGTTGAAATATTTCCCTAAAATATGTGAAACTGCAGCAGCAAGTCCTTTTAAATTTATATTATTTTTAGATGATTTAACATTCAGGCAAGAAGACGAAACATTTACAACATTAAAAGCATTTATTGAAGGTGGTGTTGCAGGCAAACCAGACAATATTTTAATTTATGCTACTTCTAACCGTCGTCATTTAGTAAGAGAAACTATGTCAGAACGTATGACAGACAATGAAATTCATTTGAGAGATACTATGGAAACAGCTGCTTCTCTTTCAGACAGATTTGGTTTAGAAATCACATTTTCTGTACCTGATAAAGAAGAATATCTTGATATTGTGGATAGTCTTGCAGAAGAATATGGTATTGATTTAGAACAAAAAGAACTACATATGTTAGCAGAACGTTTTGCTCTTACAAGGGGAGGTCGTTCTCCCAGAACTGCAAGACAGTTTATTAAATTGCAGGTATCTGAAATGGCTATGGAGTAATAAAACATCATTATAAAAAGGAGTTATACAATAATAACTCCTTTTTCACTACATAATTATTCTGCTTTTCCATCTCTTGTCATAAGCTGCAAAACAGCTTCTCTTACATTTTTATTATAAAAAAGAACTTGATTGATTTCTTCTGTAATAGGCATAGAAACGTGATATTTTTTTGCCAATTCACACGCTGCCTGCACAGTATTGATACCTTCTACTACCATTTTTACTTCTGCTAATGTTGCAGAAAGAGATTTCCCTTTTCCCAACAATATACCAGCACGTCTGTTTCTGGAATGCATACTAGTACAAGTTACAATCAAGTCCCCAATACCAGAAAGTCCTGCAAATGTTTCTGCTTTTCCTCCCATAGCAATACCCAATCTTGACATTTCTGTCATACCCCTTGTCATCAGTGCTGCTTTGGTATTATCTCCAAAACCAAGACCATCAGACATACCTGCTGCTAATGCAATAATATTTTTTAATGCTGCACCAATTTCTACTCCTATCACATCATTATTAGTATATAGTCTAAAATTAGGGTTCATAAATTCTTTTTGTATCATTTTTGCAATATCATTTTCTTCTGTTGCAATGACACAAGCTGTAGGAATACATCTTCCTACTTCTTCTGCGTGGCTTGGACCAGACAATACACACGGATGACAATGAGGTACACATTGTTTTATTACTTGGGATAATCTTAATAAGCTGTCCTTTTCTAATCCTTTCGCTACATTTACAATAATTGCCTCTTTTTGAAATAAATCTGCAAAGTTTGTCATAGTTTCTCTTACTGCACGAGAAGGTACTGCAGAAATTATAATTTCTTTTGATTTAATTGCTTTTTCTGCATCACAAGTAACATCAATATTTTCTCCTAATATCACGCCAGGCAAATACTGTTTATTTTGTCTTGTTTTTTTCATATCTTCTACAGCTTTTTCATTTCTTGCCCACATAGTAACATCGTGACCATCTTGTTCTAACATAACAGCTAATGCAGTTCCCCAACTTCCTGCACCAATTACAGCAATTTTTTTCATAAAATACCCTCCTTTAAATATTTTTTTCTATTCTTTTTATACCTAATTTGTTCTCATTCCCTGCCAAAAGTCTACCTATATTTGCTCTATGCTGATATAAAGCTAATATCGCTAAACAAGTTGCAATCAAAGTACCTTCTAATGAAAATCCTACTCTATACAGTACAATAGGTATCATTACAGCAAACGACATAGACCCTAACGAAACATATTTTGTAGCAGCAATACAAATAATACCTATTCCAAATGCAAAAGCAGGCAAATACCATGTTGTGACACTTAAACATAATACAAGTCCTATCATACAAGCAATGCCCTTTCCACCTTTAAATCCTAAATAAAAAGGGAAATCGTGTCCTAATATGACACCAACACAACCATAAAGTCCAGCTAATGGTACATCTTTAAAAAGCATTTTGCACAATAAAAAACCTATTACAGATTTTAAAATATCACAAACAAATGTAATAGCACCTGCTTTTTTTCCTAATACTCTCAAAGCATTTGTTGTACCTAAATTACCACTACCATATTGTCTCAAATCCACGTGTCCTGCAATTCTACCCACTAAATAAGCAGACTGCAAACAACCAATACCATACCCCAACAATAAACAGATAAAGCGAAACATATTTCTATCCCCTTTAAATTTCTTTTCCCTTTTCTCTTATAATAAAATGCACTGGTGTGCCTACAAATCCAAATGCTTCCCTAAGTTGATTTTCAATATATCTTTTGTATGAAAAATGAAATAACTCTCTATCATTTACAAATATTACAAATGTAGGAGGCTTAATAGAAACTTGTGTCATATAATATAGCTTTAATTGTCTTCCTTTGTCTGCTGGAGGCTGTTGCATTGCAGTTGCTTCTATCAAAACATCATTTAAAACACCTGTACTAATACGTAAAGCGTGATTTTGATACACCGTTTGTATCAATTCTAACATTCTTGTAATTCTTTGTCCTGTCAAAGCAGATATAAATACTTTTGGTGCATAAGGCATATATGCAAGTTCATTACCAATATCTTTTAAATATTGGTTCATTGTTTTATCATTTTTTTCAATAGCGTCCCATTTATTTACTGCAACAATGGCTGCACGTCCTCTCTCGTGTGCAATACCTGCAATTTTAGTATCTTGGTCTGTAATACCTTCGTTGGCATCAATCACCAATATTGCTACATCACATCTTTCCACTGCTGTAACTGCTCTAATAATGCTAAATCGTTCGATTTCTTCTTTTATTTTACTTTTTCTTCTCATACCTGCTGTATCAATAAAAACATATTTTTGTCCATCGATTTCAATAGGCGTATCAATAGCATCTCTTGTTGTACCAGGAATATTACTTACAATCAGTCTATCTTCTCCTAATATTTTATTTATCAAAGAAGATTTTCCTACATTTGGCTTTCCTATAATTGCTACTTTTATTACTTCTTCTTCCTCCTCAGCTTCGGCATTTTCTGGAAAATAAGATATGACTTCATCTAACATATCCCCCAGTCCTAACGCCTGTCCTGCTGAAATAGCAATCGGGTCACCTATACCTAATTCATAAAATTCATAAATATTCATACTATCTCTATTTACATTATCTATTTTATTTACAGCTAATACAACTGGTTTTTTTGTTCTTCTAAGCATATTTGCCACTTGTTTGTCATCATCTGTCATACCTGCTTTGGCATCTGTAATAAACAATATCACATCTGCTGTTTCAATGGCAATTTCTGCTTGTTGCAATATTTGCTTCAATATTACGTCCTCTGCACCAATTTCCATACCGCCTGTATCAATCAATGTAAATTTTCTGCCTGTCCATTCTACATCTGCATAAATTCTATCTCTTGTTACGCCAGGTGTATCTTGTACAATAGAAATTCTTTCTCCTGCCAAACGATTAAAAAGTGTAGACTTTCCCACATTTGGTCTTCCTACTACTGCTACAATAGGTTTACTCATTTATTTTCCTCCAAATCTAAAATATTACAAAGTAATGCTTCTCCTGTATTTTTTGTTATTTTAATCACTATATTTAATGCTTTTTCAATGTCCTCTATTTCTATATCATCTAAAAGCATTGTGGTATCATTACGTAAAAGACTTTCAGGTAAAAGAAGATAACTTCCTAACTCCTTTTTTTCTAACTGTTTTATAATATCTTGTCCTGTCAAAAGTCCAGAAACTGTAATTTCATCTCCAAAAAAATCATTGTGTATTTTATAAACGCAAATATTCCATTTGGGACAATATTCTATTACTTTATCACACAATTTTTTTATCAAATCATATGCCGCTTCTCCTGTTGCAATGGATATTGTATTTTGTTTTTGTTTTGGCAGTTGATATTGATATTTTTGCAGTGCCTGCTCAAATTCTGCTTTCAAAAGAGAAAGCATACCAACACCATTTTCATACTGTGCAAAATCTTCATAAAAAGTATCCTCCGGCAAATCACAGCCAGCTTTTAAATAAAATTCATCTGACAAAAATACAAATGAAGTACCTAATTTTTGTTTTAATTTTTTTTGCCAATTTTCTACTTGTGCAATGACCTTTTTGCTTTCTTGTTTATCAAAAGGTATCATAGTATATAAATTCTGTCTATACTTTGTTAAACCAATAGGTACAACAGACATACTTTTTGCATGAGGAAAAAAACAAACACAATCCTCTATTGTTTTATCTAATATTGCTCCATCATTTATTCCTCTACAAAGAACTACTTGTAAATTCATTTCTATTCCTGCATCTGCTAATTTTTTCATAACATCAAGCACTTTATCCGCATTGGGATTTTTTAGCATTTTTTTTCGCAATTCTAAATCTGTTGTATGCACAGAAACATTGATAGGAGAAAGATGATAAAATATAATGTGGTTAATATCTTCTTCTAACATATTTGTTAATGTGACATAATTTCCCTGCAAAAATGACAAACGAGAATCATCATCTTTAAAATAAAGGCTTTCTCTCATACCTTTTGGTAGCTGGTCTATAAAACAAAATATACATTTATTTTTACAGCTTTTCGCATTATCCATTAAACCACTTTCAAATATAATACCAATATCTTCACTTTCTTCTTTTTCTATTTCTGCAATATATTCTTCTCCTTCTATAGTACGTATTGTCAATTCCACATATTCCTCTTGTATCAAATATCTATAATCAAAAACATCTTGTACTCTTTGTCCATTTACAGCTAGCAAAATATCTCCTGCTTGTATGCCTAATTCTTGTGCAATACTATCTTGTTCTATCTTAATAATTACATTTTGTTTTCGCTCCATTTTAATATCCTCTCCATATTACAATCGGCTACATTATATCATAGTTTATTGACAAATACAAAGAAGTGTTTTTTTAATTTCAACAAAAATAAAACAGAAGTTTTTACTGTATTTTTAAAATACAAAAACCTCTGTTTTATTACAATTTATTATAGTAAGGAGAGTATACAATTATACATAATATAATATTTTTCCATATGTTGGCATAGGCCAATCATTTTGTGCTATCATCATTTCTAATTCGTCAGCAACTGCTCTTGTTTGTTCCATTTTTTCTATTACAACATTGCCAAAATATTTTGCAGCAGCTTCTCCCTGTTCCAAATCTGGAACATTATTTAGTGCTTTTTCTAATGCTTGTTGTTTTTGACAAAGCAAAGCTGTTTTTTCAGATAGTTGTTCTGCCTGCTCTATTTCCAAATCAGCAGAAATACCAATCTCCTTTTTGGCAATAGCCGCATCTACTATTTTTTTATTGTATGCAATACAAGCTGGTATAATATCTTTTTTGAGCATATCCAACATTGTCAATGCTTCAATATTTATTGTTTTGCTGTATTCTTCCAGTAGTATTTCTTTTCTGGAGGCAATTTCTATTTCTGTATAAATTTTATGTTTTGTAAACAATTTTAAATTTTTATCATCTGTATAGTGAGGGAGTGCATCTGGTGTTGTTTTTAAATTCATAAGCCCTCTTTTTTCTGCTTCTTCTACCCATTTCTGGTCATAACCATTACCATTAAATATAATTCTTTTATGTGCCTTGATTTCTCTTTGTATCAATATCATCAATGCTGTATCAAAATCTTCTGCTTTCTCCAATTCATCAGCAAACTGACACAGTTCTTCTGCAACAATAGTATTTAGCATAACATTTGTACAAGCAATATTAAATGTAGAACCTAACATTCTAAATTCAAATTTATTTCCTGTAAAAGCAAAAGGAGATGTCCTGTTTCTGTCTGTATTATCTTTTGGTATTCTTGGCAATGTAGAAACACCAACACTCATCATTGTTTTTTTTGCATCTGTATAATCTGTTCCTGCTTCAATAGAATCCAATATTGCAGACAACTCATCTCCCACAAACATAGATACAATTGCTGGAGGTGCTTCATTCGCTCCTAGTCTATGGTCATTTCCTGCACTTGCTACAGAAATTCTAAGTAAATCCTGAAATTCATCTACTCCTTTTATCACTGCCGTTAAAAATAACAAAAACTGTGCATTAGAACTTGGTGTAGAGCCTGGTTCTAATAAATTTTCTCCTGTATTTGTAGAAAGTGACCAGTTGTTATGTTTTCCGCTACCGTTTACATATTCAAATGGTTTCTCGTGAAGCAGACATACTAAATTGTGTCTGTCTGCTACTTTTTTCATCATTTCCATTGTCAGTTGGTTTTGATCTGTGGCAATATTTGTTGTAGTAAATATAGGTGCCATTTCGTGCTGACAAGGTGCTACTTCATTATGTTTTGTTTTCGTAAGTATACCCAATTTCCAAAGTTCTTCATCTAATTCTCTCATAAAAGCCATAACTCTTGGGCGTATGCTTCCAAAATAATGGTCATCTAATTCTTGTCCTTTTGGTGGCTTTGCACCAAAAAGCGTTCTTCCTGTAAATATCAAATCTTTTCTTTTTTTATAATCTTCTTTATCAATCAAAAAGTATTCTTGTTCTGAACCTACCGTTGTTGTAACACGTTTACATTCCTTTCCAAACAATTTTAGTATACGACAAGCCTGATTGCTTATGGTATCCATAGAACGTAAAAGAGGTGTCTTTTTATCTAATACTTCTCCTGTATAAGAACAAAAAGCAGTTGGAATACAAAGGCTTCCATCTTTTATAAAAGCATATGATGTAGGGTCCCAAGCAGTATATCCTCTTGCTTCAAATGTAGCACGCAATCCTCCAGATGGAAAAGAAGAAGCATCTGGTTCTCCTTTTACCAATTCTTTTCCAGAAAATTCCATAATAACAGTACCATCTTGACAAGGTGATATAAAAGAATCGTGTTTTTCTGCTGTAATACCTGTCATTGGTTGAAACCAATGTGTAAAATGAGTTGCACCTTTACTTAAAGCCCAATCTTTCATAGCATTTGCAACAACATTTGCAATATGTTGGTCTAAAGGTGTACCTTCTTTTATGGTCTTTTTTAATGATTTATAAACATCTTTCGGTAAACGTTCTTTCATTACTGTTTCACCAAACACCATACTTCCAAAATACTCTGGTACATTATTTTTTTCACTCATATGATTTACCTCCCATTAGGTAGTTATTATTCAAAAAAAAATGACGTAATGAAAGCCTTTTTTACTTTCACAACGCCATTGTTGTTTTACTGCGTTATTATATTCCTATTAAGGATATTTTGTCAAGTCAAATATTGATTTATTTTGAAAATATGAAAATATTTTACACTTTTTATAAACTTTTTTATAAAATACTGTATTGTTCTGTTTATTCTGTAAAATAGATAGAATATGCAAAATATGCTACACTAAAAATATAATATAAAAGTCAAAATTCTATTCCATTTTTTACTGAATATTGATTGTTACAGGAGGTTAAATATGAATATAACGAAAAATGAAATTATAAATTTTGTTTCAGAAAACGATATTAAATTTATACGCCTTGCTTTTTGTGATATTTTTGGTACACAAAAAAATATTTCTATTACACCAAGAGCGTTAAAAAAGGCATTTGAAGAAGGTATTTCATTTGATGCGTCTGCCTTTGCTGGCTTTATGAAAGTAGAAGCCTCTGATTTATTACTTTTTCCAGACCCTTCTACACTTTCTGTACTTCCTTGGCGTTCTTTTTCAGAAGGAGATGTCATACGTCTTTACTGCAATATTAAATATCCTAATGGTATGCCATTTGAAGGTGATGGTAGATATTTATTACAAAATGCCGTAAAAGAAGCCAGAAAACAAAACTTAACTTGTATGTTTGGTACAGAATGTGAATTTTATCTTTTTGAAGATGCTTCTACATTAATTCCTTATGATAATGCAGGCTATTTTGATGTTGCTCCTCTTGATAAAGGAGAAAATGTGCGTCGTCAAATTTGTATTACACTAGAAGAAATGGGAATACACCCTGAAAGTTCTCATCACGAACAAGGTCCAGGACAAAATGAAATTGATTTTAAATATGCTGATGCTTTAGAAGCTGCTGACAATTTTATAACATTTAAAGCTGTTGTAAAAAATATTGCTGCTTCTAATGGTCTTTTTGCCTCTTTTTTGCCAAAGCCACTTTCTGGAAAACCGGGAAATGGTGTTCATATTAATTTATCACTTTTTCGCGATGGGGAAAACATTTTTCAAACACAAACAGGAACAAAACATTCTGCTATTTGCGAAAGTTTTATTGCAGGCATATTATACAGAGTAAGAGAAATCTCTTTATTTTTAAATACATTAACAAATTCTTATGCTCGTTTTGGAGAATTTGAAGCACCAAAGTATGTGACGTGGTCACATCAAAATCGCTCTCAGTTGATACGTATTCCTCACGCAAAAAAAGAAATGCAGCGTATGGAATTGCGTTCTCCTGACCCTTGTTTTAATCCTTATTTAGCATTTACATTATTGATTTATGCTGGTTTAGAAGGTATTTCAAAGCAAAGTCCTTTACCCAAACCTTGCAATCTAAATTTATTTTCTGCTTCTCACGAAGATACAAAAGAATATGAAATACTTCCTCAAACATTAAATGAAGCGATTATGCTAGCAAAAAACAGTAATTTTGTAAAATCTATTGTACCAGAAAGAACACTAAAAAGTTATTTGGCTGTAAAGCAAAGAGAATGGGAAACATTTTTCTCCTCCAGTGACAGAAATAAAATAGAATATGATATGTATTTTCAACGATATTAAACACCGCAAAGGTGGTGAAAGCTATGGAACGAATATTAATATTATCAGCGACAGAAAAAAGTAGTGAAACACTACAATCTTTTGTTACCTCCTTTTTTCCTTCTCATCATATAGAAGTATGTTATTATGGTGCAGAAGGTAGAAGACTTTTACAGCAAAAGACTTTTGATTTTATATTAATTAATACTCCTTTAATAGATGAGTTTGGTACGGACATTGCTATATTTGCTATCAAACAAACAACTGCTGGTATATTACTCTTACTTAAAAATGATATTATGGGTACTTTATGTGAAAAATTACAAAAAGAAGGTGTTTTTGTTTTATCAAAACCTATACAAAGACAGCAGTTTCATCAAACACTTATTTTATTACAAGGTAATCAAAGACGTTTTTTTAAACTAGTACAAGAAAATAAAAAATTACAACATAAAATAGAAGATATTCGTTTAACAGCAAAAGCAAAATATCTTTTAATGGTATACGAAAATAAAACAGAAGAAGAAGCCCACAAATTTATTGAGCGGCAAGCAATGAATACAAGAAAACAAAAAAAAGAAATTGCAAAAGAAATTATACTTCGTTATGATGAGAGAATTTAATAGCAAAAAGCTGTAACTTTTATTATTGAAGTTACAGCTTTTTATTATTGTTATTTATATTTTACTGCCGTACCATATGCCATCACTTCTGCTGCTCCCTGCATAACAGAGGAAGAAGAATAACGTACATTTACAATAGCATCTGCTCCCATTGCTGTCGCTTCTGCCTTCATTCTTTCTGTGGCTAAAGCACGTGCGTCATTCATCATTTCTGTATAGGCTTTTAGTTCTCCTCCTACTAATGTTTTAAAACCTTGTGAAATGTCTTTTCCAAGATGTTTTGATTGTATTGTACTTCCTTTTACTATTCCTAACATTTCTAATTCTTTTCCTGAAATATAATCCGTATTTACAATGAACATAGTATGTAATCTCCTTATAATATAGTCTAATGATACTATGTTATTATAAAATAATTTTTAAAAATTTGCAAATTAATAAATTGCTTTCACAACCACATTGACAGCACAAAAAAAGTATACTACAATGACAAATAGTATTCATAACAGAAAGGATTGAAAAAAATGAAAAAAATAGTAACTTGTTTTATTATGACATTGTTTCTTTTTTCTGCTGTAGGCTGTTCCGCAAATGCAGAAAATAACACAACAACAGAAAAAAATGACCCTGAAGAAATCAGTCAATCACAACAACGTGATGAAAATGCAGAACTTTTACAATCACAAATGCCTAAAGAAGGTGATGAAATTGCTGTAATACAAACAAATAAAGGCGAAATTCGTATGCAGTTTTTTGCAGAACAAGCACCTAAAGCTGTTGAAAACTTTAAAACTCATGCAAAAGAAGGATATTTCGATGGTTTAATATTTCATAGAGTCATTAATAATTTTATGATACAAGGTGGCGACCCTACAGGAACTGGTACAGGAGGAGAAAGTATATGGCAAAAAGATTTTGAAGACGAACCTTCTGATGAACTATACTTTTTTAAAGGTGCTGTTGCAATGGCAAATAGAGGACCTAACACAAACGGTAGTCAATTTTTTATAGTACAAAATAATACCGTTTCAGAACAAATGTTACAAACAATAAGACAATCCAAAACAACAGAAGAAGATGGCGACAATATGGGCATTTATTTAGGTGAAAAATTTATTAGCATTAATAAAATGAAAAATGCTTTTACAGATAAAGCAATCGACTATTATGAGCAAAACGGTGGTTCTATTGAATTAGAAAGTGTATTTTCTGGCAGTGTTTATACTATATTTGGACAAGTGTATAGCGGCTTAGATGTCGTAGACGCTATTGCTATTTCACAAACAGATGGCTCTGACAAACCATTACAAGATATTATCATTGAAAAAATTACAATAGAACCATATCATACAAATGAATAATACTATTTTAATGGACAGTATATAAAGCTGTCCTTTTTTTATATAAAAAACTATTCAAATAATAATTTATATGCTATACTAATATTGACACTACATAAACAGTAATATTTATGGCAGAAAGGGGAATTTTTATGAAAAATATGTTATATGGTATTGGCTTGTTAATAAGTGGCAGTATTGGCGTTGGTTGTTGCATTGTTGCAGTATACCAAAATCAAATGTTTTCAGACAGTGGTATAATAGATAAACTACTTTATTCTAATATATCACTGCCTTTTACAGTATTTTGTGTTTTAGCATTTATCGGTATTATCGTTAGTACAAAAGAATTTTTTAATAAATAAAATACATACAAAAAGGGCAGTACATACTTGCCCTTTTATCGTTTTAATTATTTTGTTGTGCTATTGCGATTTCATTTAGTTGGCTTACTGTAACAAATACAATACCTTGTTTTTCTAATACAGGTGCTAATTCTTTTATTGCTTGCACTGTAATATTGCCACCTTCTGGGCCTACGTGTCCAATTCCTATTGCATAACCTTTTTGTTTAGCAATTTCTGCTGTCTGCATTATTTGTTTTTTTACTACATTTATATCATCTGTACTATCTAAAAAAACATCTCTTTTTAATATAGTTACACCTTTTTTATGACAAACAGCATCTCCTACAGAATTTGCTGTTGTCATACTATCTACAAAAACAAGTCCTTTTTGTGCCACTACATTCATTACTGCAGTAAAACATCTTTCATTTTCCATAATAGCAGAGCCCATATGGTTATTAATACCTGTTGCTCCTTCTACAATAGAAAATGCTTCTTCAACACATTTTGCAATTTCTTCATCAGACATAGAAGTAAATACTCCCTTATCGCCTACCCATTCTTTTTTACCTGTCAATGACTCCATAGGCATATGTACAATCATTTCTTTTCCAGCTGACTGTAATTTTGAAACATTTTCTGCTGAATTACTTGAAAATGGCATTACCGCAGCTGTAAAAGGAATATCTAGTGCTATCATATCATCTGTACCTTCTCCATTATATCCAAAATCGTCAATAACGATTGCAACATAACTTTTAGCAGAAATATCTACAGAAGTAGTTGCTGCTTTTGGCTGAAATTTTCTAGTAACACATAAAAGACATAAAAATGCACACAAATACAAAAGACACTTTTTAAAAATTTGTTTTCCTTCTAATATCAAAAACATATTATTTCCCCCAAATATCATTTAATATATATTTATAGAAAGAAAACAATATTATGACAATTATGACTTTCCAAAACAAAATTTTTCAATGGCATAGGCAACACCATCTTCATCATTTGACAATGTTACAAATTTTGCCTTTTGTTTTATTTCTTCTTCTCCATTTGCCATAGCAATACCATAACCAGCCTGTTCTATCATTTCTAAATCATTTCCGCCATCTCCACAAGCCATTACTTCTGACATATCTAGTCCTATCATACTACAAAGTCCCTTTAATCCATCTCCTTTGTTTGCTCCTTTATTATTAATTTCTATATTTGCTCCTAAAGAAGATGTTAATGCAATGTCTTCTATAGCAGAAAGGCATTGCAACAATTCTTTTCTTAACTCTGGTGTAATCCATGGCAAATTAATTTTTTCTACACCTTGTTTATTTTGTGTTATAAATTCTTCCATATTTTCTACTGCCACTTTTGTTATTTTATAATATTTACGGAAAGTAGGCAATATGTCAAATGTATCAATACAATTTAATATTTTTTTCTCAAAATATCCATTTCCATTTATGTAAAACTCTTTTATACAATGTACTTCTTTTATCGCTTCATAAATTTTTAGTGCCTTTTCTGTACTCATAAAATTAGTATAGATAGGTTTTTTTTCTCCTATACGATATACTGCAGCACCATTGGAAGAAAGTACATATTTTACTCCAGGCAAATTTTTTACACCTTCTGGCAATGTACTATAAACACGTCCTGTCGCTGGTACTACTAATATACCTGCTTGCATTGCTTTTTCTAATGCTTTTTTATTTCCTTCAGACAATTCACTTTTACTGTTCATAAGTGTACCATCCATATCTAATGCAATTAATTTAATACTCATATAATTATACTTCCTCCTCTTTTATTACAAACAATTCATTCATATGCTGAATAGAAACAACACAATTTCTATAATTTACACTTCTTTCATCTTTTTGTAAAGTGTTATAAATGTCATATTTTTTCCAAAAGTGCATAGGAAATGCTTTTTTTACTTTTATTGTTTTCATAATATAATCTAAACCAAGTATATAATTTTCTTCTAAACGAGGGTCTACTGGTACAAATGCAACATCAATAACACTATCTTTCATTTTATCAATTTCTTTTTTATACATACCAGCAATACCTTTATTAAATTTATCATTCTCACCATTCCAATGCCACCAATTCAAATCTCCTGCATGATAAATTACTTTATTATCTGCCTTTACCAAAAAAGCTACACCTTCATCATTAGAATGAAATGTTTCTATTATAATATCATCTATTTGATAAATTTTTCCAAAATGTACTTTATGAACATTTTGTACAGTTCTGATAGGTGTTACATCATCTGACAAAACATATTGTATTTGTGGTATTGTTTTTTGCCAGTCAAATATTTTTCTGTCATAATGGTCTTGATGAAAATGAGATACAAATACAACTATTTTTTTTGAACTATATTTTGAAATATCCAAAAAATCATATTTCCCGTTTTCTGTAAAGTAATCAAATATCAAACAATTTTTTTCTGTTTCTACCATAAATCCACTATGGTGAAAATAAGTTACTTGTATCATTTTTTATCATTCCTTTTCTTTTTTTATACAATATTATTTTAATCAATACCAGTTAAATTGACAATAGCATAAAAAAAGACATTAGAAATACACTAATGTCTTTTTATTCTTTATTACTAAACAATCACATTTTTAGCTGTACCAGCTTCCCAATTTATAATATTATCAAATACAATTAATGCTCTTGCATACAATGCTTCCTCAGAAGCAAAAGCAACATGAGGGGTCAATACAGTATTTTTTGCATTTACTAATGGGTGTGTTTTAGGGATAGGTGGTTCCATTTCGAATACATCAATACCTGCTCCAGCTATTTTTTGCTCATTCAGTGCATCAGCAAGTGCTTTATTATCTACAACACCGCCTCTTGCTGTATTTAACAATATCGCTGTTTTTTTCATCAATGCAATTTGTTCTTTTCCTATCAGTTCTTTTGTTTCATTATTAAAAGGTACATGAAGTGATACAATATCGCTCTGTTTTAATAATTCTTCCAAAGATACATATTTGATACCAGCTTGTTTTACATTTTCTCTTTCTGTTCTACTATATGCTATAACATTGCAACCAAAAGCTTGTGCTATCAAAGCAACTTTTGTGCCAATTGCACCTGTACCTACTACACCAAATGTTTTATTATAAAGTTCTGTACCAACAAGTCCTGCTTTTGTACCTTCTATCCTTGTTACATTATCACAAGCTGGAATATTTCTTAATACAGATATAGCTAAACCAAATGCTAACTCTGCAACTGCATTTGTAGAATAGCCTGCTGCATTACATACCATAATTCCCTTTTGTTTACAATAATCAATATCTATATGGTCTACTCCTGTAAAAGCAACAGAAAGCAATTTTAAACGCTCACAATGTTCTATTACATTTTTGCGCAAAGGTAAATTTGCTACAATAATAATATCTGCATCTTTTCCTCTTTCTATCAATTCTATAGCATCTTCTGTTCTAGTTTCATAATAAATTACTTCATGTCCTTTTTGTTTTACTACTTTTGCAGCTTCTTCTACTTTTTCTGGAGTAATACCTAAAGGTTCTATAATGACAATTTTCATATTATCCCTCCTATATAATTTGTTTGAATTGTATAAAACTAATTTTATTGTAAGGCATAAAAATATAAAAATCAATAAACTTTTTTTCATTCTACTATAAAAAATATATTTTTTTGTAAAATTTTTTACTTTTTACAAAGATTATTACAAAAATATTGTATAATAAAAAAGTATCAATTTCATATCGTAAGAAAGGGGAATATTATGTCTATATTATTTTTAGAATATCCAAAATGCAGTACTTGCAAAAAAGCAAAAAAATGGTTAGAACAAAACAATATTACTTTTGAAGACAGAAATATTGCAGAACAAAATCCTACTAAAGAAGAATTAAAAGTATGGCATCAAAAAAGTGGTATGCCACTAAAAAAATTTTTTAACACAAGCGGATTAGTATATAAAGAATTAGCTCTAAAAGATAAATTAAAAGATATGACAGAAGAAGAACAATATGCTATACTTTCTACAAATGGTATGCTTGTCAAAAGACCTCTTATTATAACAGAAAATAGTATATTAATTGGCTTTAAAGAAGCAGAGTGGGAAAAACTAAAATAACATACACAATAAAAAAGCTGTCGCTTTATGATGATTTATCAAAAGCGACAGCACTTTTTTATGATAATATAATTATTTTACTTGGTTTACTAATTCAGCACCATCAACAAATGCTTTTAAGTTTCCTAATGTAACTTCAGCAATAGCTCTCAAAGCTTCTTCTGTGAAGAATGCTTGATGACCTGTCAAAACAACTCTTTCATTTTGTAATAATTCTTGCAATACAGGGTCTTTGTCTGTAATATTGCTTCTGTCTTCATAGAAATATTCATGTTCTTTTTCGCAAACGTCAAGACCTACGCCTCTGAATTTTCCAGCTTTTACAGCAACTAATAAATCTTCAGTATTGATTAAGCCACCTCTGGAAGTGTTTACTAATAATACTCCATCTTTCATTTTTGCAATAGAATCTTTGTTAATCATATGTTTTGTTTCTGGGAACAATGGGCAGTGTAATGTAATTACATCAGATTTTGCATATAATTCATCTAATGTTACATATTCAATGTCACTAGATTTGTCTGGGAAAGCGTCATAAGCGATAACCTTCATACCAAATCCTCTTAATATGTTTACAGCACATTTACCAATTTTACCTGTACCTACTACACCAGCTGTTTTACCAACAAGAGCAACACCCATTAAACCAGTAATGTTAAAATTAAATTCTTTTGTTCTGTTAGAACCTAAATGAGTATTTCTGTTTACAGTTTGAAGCAATGCAGCAGCATGTTCTGCAACAGACTCTGGGGAATATGCTGGTACTCTTAATACAGGAATACCTAATTCTTTTGTTTTTGCTAAATCAACACTGTCAAAACCAGCACATCTCAAAAGCATAACTTTAATACCGCCATCTTTTAATGTTTGTATAACATCTGCATTTGCTTCGTCATTTACGAAACTACAAGTAGCATCAAAACCTTTTGCTTTATCTGCTGTTGCTGGAGTTAATCTTTCTTCAAAATAAGTTATTTCATAACCCATTTCTTTAGAAACAGCGTCAAAAGCTATTTTGTCATAAGGTTTTGTGTCGAAAAATGCGATTTTCATATCAAATTCCTCCTAAATTATATATTAATAAGTAGTTGTAAGAATAAAGATATATTTTCATATCTTTATCTATAAAATAATTTTCTATACAAGATTACAAGCCTTTGCTTGTCTTACTTTTAACAATATAATATATTTTTATAAATTTGTCAATATCTTTTGCAAAAATAATCTACTTTTTCACCATTTTTTTTGTGTATTTCTAAAATTTTCAAATTTTTATGATAATTATTTGTTTTTTTTATAAAAAATGAGTAAAATTTTTAGACAAACTGTATGAGTAATAAAATCTTATTTTATACAAAATCAAAATTAATTCTACTAAAAAGATACATTTTTGATAGGATTAAGCCAAAAAAATAACAGTATTATAAAAAAAATATAGTTACTGAAAAATTTTTTATAAAAATAAAAGAAATATTTTACTATAATACACTATAAATTGTAAAAATATATAAAAAAACAGCATAGTAAAACAACTATACTGTTTTTTTATATTAAGATTTAATTTCAATGTCAAACAACTTAGAAACAGAAATACCTTCGTGTATTCTATTAATAGCATCTGCAAAAATATCTGCTACAGTTAATTCTTTTATTTTTGAAATACGTTTTTCTGGAGGTAATGTAATAGTATTTAATACAATTAATTCCTTTATTGCAGAATTTTCAATTCTTTCTATTGCTGGACCAGAAAGCACAGCGTGTGTACAGCAAGCATATACTTCTTCTGCTCCTCTTTCTTTTAATGCGTTCGCTGCATTTGTAATGGTACCTGCGGTATCAATCATATCATCTATTAATATTACTTTTTTTCCTTCAATATCGCCAATAATATTCATAATTTCGCTAACATTTTCTTTTGGTCTTCTTTTGTCAATAATTGCAAGAGGAATATTCATTTTTTCTGCGAAATTTCTTGTTCTGCCTACACTTCCCAAATCTGGAGATACTGCAACAATATTATCTGAATGATGAAATTTCTCATAATAATGTTTTACTAAAAGCGGTGCTCCTAAAAGATGATCAACTGGTATATCAAAAAATCCTTGTATTTGTGCACAATGCAAATCCATTGTCAAAACTCTATCTGCACCAGCACAAGCAATCAAATTTGCAACCAGTTTTGCACTGATAGGGTCTCTAGCACGTGTTTTTCTGTCCTGTCTTGCATAGCCATAATAAGGAATTACCGCATTAATTCTACCAGCGGAAGCTCTTTTCATAGCATCAATCATAATAAGCAATTCCATCAAATTATCATTGACAGGTGCACAAGTGGATTGAATAATATACACGTCTGCACCACGAATTGTTTCATTGATTTTGACAAAAATTTCTCCATCACTAAACTTTTCTACTTCGGAATCTCCTACTGTTAATCCCAAGTCTTTTGCAATTTTTTCAGCCAAGTCTTTGTTAGAATTGCAGGCAAAAATTTTAATATCGCTATTGCAGTTATAAGTCATTTCATATATCCCCCTATGGTTTTCTCTGCTTAATAGTGTCACGCCATATCTATACGGCAAAAGTAAATACAATTCTATATTACATCAAATACGACTATATTTCAACATTATTCCATAAAAATCAATGTTTTTTTACCCAACCCTCAATGGTTTGCTGTCTTGCTCTTGCTACAGCAAGTACTTGTTCGGGTACATCTCTAGTGATAGTAGAACCTGCTGCAATATAGGAACCTTTTTTTATAGTAACAGGAGCTACTAAATTTGCATTACAACCTACAAATACATTATCTTCTACAACAGTTCTATGTTTTTTATTTCCATCATAATTTACTGTAATACTACCACAACCGAAATTAATTTTTTCTCCTGCATCTGTATCACCAACATAAGTAAGATGAGGAATTTTTGTACCATTTCCTACTGTAGAATTTTTGACTTCTACAAAGTCACCTACCTTTACACCATCGCCTATATTGCAATCTGGACGAATGTATGCAAAAGGTCCTATATTTGCACAATTTCCTATAGTAGAATTCATTGCAACGCTATATTGAAGCTGTACTTCATCTCCTATTATCATATTGGTTAATTTAGCATTTGGGCCAATAGTACAATCTTGTCCTATTACTGTATTACCTTCTATAATAGTATTAGGATATAGTATAGTATCTTGGCCTATTTCTGCTTCTGGGTCAATCCAAGTATTTTCAGGTGATAGTATTGTTACACCATTTTCCATATGTTTTTTATTAATTCTTTTTTGCATAATAGCAATAGCTTGTGCTAATTGTGCACGAGAATTTACACCAAAAAATGCAGAAGCATCTGTTGTAACAAGTGCATTTACTTTTCCACCATATTGCAATATGATTTCTAATGTATCTGGTAAATAATATTCTCCTTGTGCATTATTATTTGTTAATTGAGAAAGTGCCTTTTTTAAATCAGCACCTTTAAAACAATAAATGCCTGTATTAATTTCTTTTACTTGCTTTTCTGTTTCTGAAGCATCTTTATGTTCTACATTTTTTAAAAAATTACCTTTTTCATCTCTTATAATATGACCATATCCAGCAGGATTTTCTAATACAGTAGAAACAATAGAAACATTATTATTTTCTTTTTCGTGGAATAATAGCAATTCCTGTAAACTTTCTTTTGTAATCAGAGGAGTATCTCCATACAATATTAATATATTTTTATCATCTTCTATAAAATCTATTGCTTGCATTACTGCATGCCCTGTGCCAAGCTGTTGTTGTTGCAATGTAAATGTAACATCTCTATTACCAATCGCCTTTTTTACTTCTTCTGCTTTATGTCCTACCACAACACACAACGCCTCTGTATTACAATCTTTTGCTGCCTTTATGACATAACAAATCATAGGGGTATGAAATAATTCATGAAACACTTTAGGTTTTTTAGATTTCATACGAGTGCCTTCGCCTGCTGCTAATATAATTGTTTTAAATGATTTCATATACTTTCTCCTTCAATTAGTGAATATTCTATTATTATTGTTTTTTTACGCTATATCATAACAAAATAGAAATAAACAACAATTTTATATGGTTATTATCTCATTTTTTACTATCTTTTTCAAGAAAAACATAAAACAGAAAAATAATAATGTGGCTTGTCTTTTTTATAGCTAATTTTGTATCATTTTCATAATAACGTTGCAAAACATCTCTTTATTACAATATCGTTATTTTCAAAAAATTTAATTGAAAACAGAAAAATTAAAATTTATTTCTATACTATAGTATACTACATTGTATGAAATCAAAAAAAGGATATACCAAAAAATAATATTAAAAATATATTGACAACAGAAAAATTAAGTATTATTATATTATTGTATTAAGTATCTAATACAATAATATTTAGAAAGGAGGCTTCATTTGTGAAAGAATATGACAATAAAGTTCCTATTTATATGCAAATTATAATGGAAATGAAAATACGTATGGTATCTGGTAAATTATCTGCTGGAGAAAAAATTGCTTCTGTAAGAGAACTTGCACAAGAGTTTGAAGTCAATCCTAACACAATGCAAAGAGCATTATCAGAAATGGAAAGAGAAAATTTACTTTATACAGAAAGGACATCAGGTCGTTTTGTAACAACTGATGAAGGTATCATTATGACATTAAGAAATAAATTAGCAGAACAAGAATTACAAAAATTTATGGGATATATGGAACAAATAGGCTATAGCAAAAAAGAAATTATACAAAAAATAGAATTGTGGCAAAAGGAGGGAGAAAATAATGAATAATATTATAGAAATCAAACAACTTGAAAAAAAATATGGTAATAAAGAAGTATTAAAAGGACTTAATTTAACAATATCCTCTGGACAAATTGTAGGGCTTTTAGGGCCAAATGGTTGCGGAAAAACCACATTGATAAAAACAATTGTAGGATTGATAAAAGATTATAAAGGAACTATTTTAATTGATGGAAACCCTCCTAATACTTATACCAAATCAATCGTTTCTTATTTGCCCGAAAAAACATATTTAAGTAATTGGATGACAGTAAAAGATGCTTTTTATCTTTTTAATGATTTTTATACAAATTTTAATATAGAAAAAGCAAGAGATATGGCATACTCATTGCATTTAGAAGAAACACAAAAAATTACTACAATGTCAAAAGGTATGCAGGAAAAAATACAGTTGATACTTGTAATGTCAAGAGAGGCAAAAATATATATACTAGATGAGCCTATAGGTGGTGTTGACCCTGCCGCAAGAGATTATATACTTAGTACAATATTGAAAAACTATTCCAGTGAAAGCTCTATATTGCTTTCCACTCATTTAATACACGATGTAGAAAGAATATTTGATAAAGTGTTATTTTTAAAAGACGGAAAAATAGAACTTGATGAATATGTGGATACCATAAGAGAACAAAAAGGATTATCTATTGATGCACTATTTAGGGAGGTGTACAAAATATGATGTTAAAGTTAATGAAATATGAAATCAAATCTACTTATAAAGTATTTTTTACAATTATGGCAAGTTTTGTTTTGCTCACAATATTGCTATGTATGAGTATGAGAATTCCAAATACAATGATGTTGATACTGTTTTCTGGAGCTTGTTTTGTGATAGGAGGAGGTACATTTATTGCTTATTTGGTTACATTGCTTAACAGATATTATAAAAATCTTTATGGGCGAGAAGGCTATTTGATGTTTACATTACCTGTAAAAGGATGGGAACTAGTATGTTCTAAATTTGTAATTGCTATGTTTTGGAATGTTGTTTTAATTATAACAATTATTATTTGTTCTCTAGGTGTAGCTCAATTTATGCTGTGGAGTATACCAGATGATATGATACAAACATCTTATACATTAATAAAACTGATACAAAGGGTAATGTCAGAACAAGGATATTTGGTTTTCTGTACATTTTTATCCATATTAGTGGAAATTGCTGTAAATATTGCACGTGTTTATTTTGTTATTTCTTTGGCTTATTTGCCTTGTTTTAAAAAAGGAAATATTCCTATTGCTTTATTTCTGTATTTTGTAGTAAATATGATAGAAGGATTTGTTATGGGTAATCTTTTAAGAGTTGTATTTTTTACTTATTCTAATTTTTCTCCATTTTTTACTAGCTTTGCAGCAACACTCAATATATTAGCAGAGGGACAAAACAGTACTGTATTTTTTTCTATGATAACAGTTTCTATTATCACTATTGTCCTATTTCTTATAGGGTGCAGTTATATATTGACAAAAAAAGTAAATATAAAATAACAATAGAAAAAAGAGCTGACAATCTCAAAAGAAAGCCAACTCTTTTTTAGGGGAAGAAGTAGAAAGAATGTTATTTGTATGGGGGAGAATAACATTCTCAATAGTAATTATAAACAACTATAAAAAAATTATACACAAAATTAAAAAAATTTTTAATATATTTAATAATAATTATTATTTAAAAATAATTATTGATTTTTTATACTAGTTCTGTTATATTTGGTATAAACATTTTATTTTTTATTATAATAAAAGTGTAATATCGCTTGTACAGAAGGAGGAAATCATTTATGTTGTTACATTTAAAAACAAATGAATTTGATAAAGAAGTATTACAAAGCAATCAGCCTGTATTAGTTGACTTTTCTGCAACGTGGTGCGGCCCTTGTCAAATGATGGGACCAGTAATGGAAAAATTAGCAAAAGATTTTGAAGGAAAAGCAAAAGTTGCAAAAATAGATATTGACGAAAATTCCGATTTAGCTATGAAATATAATATTATGAGTGTACCTTCTATGCTGTTTTTTAAAAATGGAGAAATCAAAGAACAAGTCATAGGAGCTGTACCAGAAGAGCACTTATCAGAAAAATTAAATAATTTATTATAATATTATTTATCTGTACTGCCTTTTTACAGCAGTACAGATATTTTTTATGCTTTTTTGGTCATATCTTTATACAGTGGATACATAGGAGAAGGTACACCAAATCCTCCTGAAACAGAAAGTATTTCTCCTGTTACAAAAGCAGACAAATCACTTGCAAAATATAATACTGCATTTGCTATATCATCTGGCTGTCCTGCCTTGCCAAGTGGTACTGTTTTTAAAAACATATTTAAAAATTCTGATGACATATTATTTATAGAGGCATCTGTTTCAATAAATCCAGGTAGTACAGCATTACAACGAATATTTTTATGGGCATACTGTGTAGCAATATCTTTTGTCAAAAAATTAATAGCAGACTTTGAAACACCATATGCTGTACGTGAAATATCGGGAAATTTTCCTCCTACAGAAGAAATATTTATAATACTTCCTCCGCCATTTTCTTCCATAGAAGGTATGACTGCTTTACAAGGTAAATAAACGCTTTTGATATTTGTGTTGATAATATCAAAAAATTTATCTGTATCCCCTTTTACAACATCTAAATCTTTTTGTATGTCTGTTGTACCAAAATTATTTACAAGTACATCAACACGATTTTCTTTTTGCAATACTTCTTGTATCATAGAAGTATATGTTTGTTGTTGTTCTGCATCAAAATATACTACATCTGCATTGCCACCACATTGTTGTATTTCTTCTACTACTTTTTTACCAGCATCTAAACGACGTACTGCCAAATATACTTTTGCTCCTTCTGAAGCCAATTTTTTGGCAGTATAGTAGCCTATCCCTCTTGTAGATGATGTGACAAGTGCAACTTTTTCATTTAATAATGCCATAATATTATCCTCCTAATATATCAATTACTTTTATTTCTATATTATGTACTGCTTTTTTTAAAATAAAAAATTTTTAAAAATATTTTGAACCAATATAGCAATATGTCACTCTTATATACAGGTGCACCAAAACAGCAAAATAAAAAGGCAACTAACAATAAAAAATGGTACTGCTTTAAAAATTTTAAAAAAAAATTGAACCAATACCGCATTATGGTACTCTTATAAATAGGTGCACCAAGTAATAAAGAAACAAAAGGAGGCAGCACGTGGAAGAATTAGAATGGATAAAAAAAATGCAGCAAGGCGATGATACTGCTTTTTTCATAATATATGAGAAATATAAAAATGCAGCATTGCGAACAGCTTATCTGATTACGGGCAATCGTTATACAGGAGAGGATATTTTACAAGAAACATTTGTCCAGTGCTGTCTTCACATAAAAGAACTAAAAGACCCTGCAACTTTTAAAGCGTGGTTTTACAGAATATTGACAAGGACAGCCTGGAAATTTGCTAAAAAAGAAAAAAGTGCAGTACCTGTTGAAAATTTATTTGAAACAATAGACGAAAGTGTGGAAGAAGATTCCGAAAAAACATTTTTGCAAAAAGAAGAAAGAAGAAAACTACTGGAAGCTATCAATCAATTAGATTTGAAGCAGAGAATTACAGTAATATTATATTATTACAATGAAATGTCTGTTTCAGAAATTGCAAAAGCTACAGGCAGTTTAGAAGGTACTGTAAAATCCAGATTATTTTTTGCCAGAAAAAAGCTGTATCAAAAGTTGAAAGCAGACGCATTTTTTAAGGGAAGGGTTTGTGAGAAAAATGGATAAAAGAATAGATGATTTTATAAAACAAGAACTAAAGCAAACAGTAAAAAACCTGGAACCATCCCAACAATTATTTTTTAATATTAAAAATCAAATCAAATTACAGGAGGAAAACGTTATGAAAAAGAATTTATTTGCTTCTAAAAAATTAAAAGCTGCTGTAGTAGTAGGTGCATTGTGTGTAATGTCATTTACTTGTTATGCTGCTATGAAAATAACTGGCTATACAAGTCACAGTTATAGAGAATGGGATAGTATTCCAACAGCAGAAGAAGTACAGAAAAAAGTAGATTTTACACCAAAATTTGTAGAAGAATTTTCAAATGGTTTTGTATTTGATAGTGCTTCTGTTGGTGCTGTGTCTGGTGTGGACAGTGATTTTAACAAAGTAACAGCAGAACATAAACAAGTTTCATTTGATTATAAAAGAGGAGAAGAAACTATAGGAATTACAAATAGAGAAGTATCCGATGAAATTGGCGACGATTACTCCGATTTTGATGAAACAGTAGATTTAGATGGCATTGAAGGTCACTATAATAAACAGGCGTACAAATTTTTCCCACCAGATGTAACACCATCTGATGAAGATATAGAAGCACAAAAAGCAGGTGCTTTGGAAATTTCTTACGGCAGCAGCGAAATTGAAGAAATGAATATACAATCTCTTTTCTGGGAAGAAGATGGCATTGTTTATGAAATGACAGCATTAGGTGCAGACATTGACAAAGAAGGTTTAATGCAAATGGCAAAAGAAGTTATTTCAAAATAATAATATATGATACAAAACTCCCTAACAACACAACATATTATATTCAAAAATGCCTGCAATAATTGATATTGCAGGCATTTTATTAATTATCTAAATCAGTATTTTGCTTAATCGTAATATTTATATCTACATAATTTGGAGTAGTAAAATATATAGAAGGGTCTATTGTACTAACTATAGTAAATTTACCAGTCATACCAATAGAAGAACTTCCACGAAAATAACCTAATATATTAAATTCTACTGTCCAATATTTTGCGATTATTTCTTGAGCCGATTTTAATATTGCTTCACAACAAAATGCTTTTATCTCTTGGTCATCACTAGGAATATCTGTATCTATTACAGAAACATTAATATTTTGTTTTAGTAAATCATTTAATTCCTTTTCTGCTATTTCTTCTGTAGGAATAGGTGGTGTAGCTGGAAATGTAACTAATACATACAAAGTATTTGCATCAGAACGATTTTCATCTATTGAAATTTTTATATTTTCATCTGCAATATTTTTTAATTCAGGTAGTATACCATTTTGAAAAGCATAAGGTTTATTTGCTTTTAAAACAATTTCTGCAATATAAATTGTTTCTGGTTGAAATGAATTTACAATTTCATATTCATTTGCTGCATTTTTCCAGCAAAAAGAATGTACTACATATTGTGTTTCATTATTGGATTGTACAGTAGAAGTAGTTTCTTCTCCCATCACAGGAACTTTTAAATGATAAAGTATCATATTTTTAATAGGCAATGCAGCAGAATATGTTACTATTTTTTCTGATATAGCAGAACAAATATTATCTTGTATTGCAATCACTTTAATTGTAACAGAAGTTTGTGATGTAGATTTTGGTGGTAATAACATCACAGGTTCTGTATAAAGTATACTTTCTGGCGTTGGCTCACTATTATCTAATGTATAATAATATGTTGTATTTTGCTCAATATTTTCTATAGTAAATATAACATTTTCTTCGCCATACTGTGGTAGTGCATTATTGATAGACAATTTTGGAGGAGTGATTACTTTTTGAGAAAGTATCCTTTTTTCTTCAAAACAATATAATGCTGATTGCAGTATATCATATTGTTTTTGTATTTGTTGTTGTGTCAAATCTTCTGTTTGTAATAATTTTTCTGAAGTAAATAAAATGTCTTTTAATAAATTAAAATCATTTTCTGTAACATAATATTGTCCTACTGGAATTTCCTCTTCTGCATATTGAATGAGTGTATTATTTAATATTATATTACATTGTTGAATAAGTTCTTTGAAGGGTTGTGTATCTATTATAGCTATCTCAATATCCTCTATTGTAATAAAGCCTGCATATACATATTTGTCATTACTATATATTTTTATAGGCGTATTGTGTTGTTTTGCTGTTAACATTGTGTTGTGAGCAGGTGATGATTGAATATGATAAAATGCAAAGTCTTCTACATTATTTACAATTTGAGTAATATTATTTTGATATTCTAAAAGTAGTGAAATACCTACAATAGATAGTGTATCACCTTCTTTATAATGTAGTTGTTTTGGATTTGAAATCAATGTAATATTTTGGAGTATTGCAGCTTCTACTACAGTATTTTCTGCTGTAATAGTTTCTGCATTACAAGCAATAATACTGTTTACAATACCACGATTTATAATTGTAGTGCCAAAACAATGAGAAAATGAAATCAGTTGTTTTAATTCACCATTATTTTTTATAGTAATATGACTTTGTGCATTTTCTGAAAGAGTAATATTTTCTACTACAGCAAAATCTGAAATGTCAATATCAGTATTTATATTTTCTCCTAAATGAATATAAGAAATATTTCCTTTTCCCTTTGCACTTATTTTATTAATAATACCTTTTGCAGAAATGCTTGCATCTGTATTTGGTATCATTTTGACATTGTTAACTTCTGTATTACTATCTGTAGTGACACTTGAAAAAACTTGTGCTGTATCCATAATTTTAGTGTTACCTGTAATAATTGTTTTATTATAGCATTTTAGATTTTTTATATTAGTATTTCCAGATATTGTTGTTTCTGATTTTGTAGTAAGTGTTTTTATTACATTATTATCTGATGTTATAATAGCAGGGGTCAAAACAGTTAAATTTTTTATTCTTGTATTGCCTTTCAAGTATAATGTAGGTATTGTGTCTGTTTGCATATCAGAAATAATTTCTACATTTCCAGTAAATTTTATATCAAATAATTCCATAGAAATATCTTCTAATTTTATTTTTACAGTTGCATATTGTAATGTTTTTCCATAAAAATCAGCAATATTATCTTTTGTAATCACTAAAGTTTTTTCTATATTTTTATTCTCTTTGTTTTCAGACACAGTAAGACTACTGTCACCATTTTCCCATATTGTTTTTGTAATTGTTTCTTTTTTATACTCAGCAGTGTCTTGTTCTAACATATTTATTTCATCATTATTTTTATAAGTGCTTTCTATTGTATCATTTTGGGGCATTTCTTTTTCATTTTCATATGATTTATTACTTTTATTTATTCTATCAAGCATAGAAATTGCTTCTGCTCTTGTCATATTTCTATTTGCTCCAAAACTACCATCTTCATATCCAGAAATATAACCTGCATTTAACATAACATACACTGCATTTTTAGACCATACTGGAATATCATTATCGTCTACTAAAAGAATGCTATTTGTTATGTTATCAGAAAGTTGTAGTGCATTACTAATAATTAATGCAGATTGTGCTCTTGTAATCATTTCATTGGGACGAAATGTATTATCTTCAAAACCAGCAATTATATTGTTACTGATAGCTTTTGAAATATCATTATAAAACCAATCACTTGTATTTACATCATTAAAATTTACAGAAACATTTTTATTTTGTTCTACAGTAATAATGCTATAAAGTAAATGAACAAATTCTGCTCTTGTAATAGAAGCATCAGGACGAAATCTGTTGTCTTCATACCCTTTTATTTTACCTTCTGTTTGCCATTGTAATATTACATTTTCCGCCCAATGTCCTGCTATATCACTAGGTACTGGTGAAAAAGCGAATACTATTGTAATACGATCAAATAGTATTAAAATAGAAATTACTACGATTAAAATTTTGTTATTTTTCATATAAATATTCCTCCTTATTTATTTTGTTTTTACAAAAATAACATTTTTTTGTAAAAACTTTTTTTAATATATACAAAATGTACAAAATTTAATATATATATTTACATTTTTTTATAGTAACATACGCTTTATAAAAGTCAATATAAAAAATTTTAGTTTTTTTAGGAGCTTCACAAATCATTAAAAAGAATATATGTTTGTATTATTGTGAAAATACAATAAAATGTTTAAAAAATGTTTAAATTAGTGACATAAAGGTAATATTTTAGTTATTGATTTTTCAAGTTGTTAGGATTTTATTATGACATATTTTTCTAACTAAATAGTCAAAATGTGGCGAAATTTAATAGTAAATCAGAAATAATATCACAAATTTCGAACAATAATATTTCCTATAATGTAGAAACAAATATTATATTTTTAGGGAATAACTAAATTAAGTTTCAAAATATAAATGATTTTGATATGATATAAATCACAAATTTCCCTATAAAATATAGTTTTTACATTCTTTTTCACAGCCTTTGAAAAAGAATGTATTAATTGGTGTACCATTTTTATTTATAATAAAGCCACAAAGAGAACGATAAAATTAATTTTCAAAGGGGGAAATATATTATGAGCAAAGATTGGCTTGGATTAAATGGAAAAACTGTTATTGTAACAGGAGGAGCATCTGGTATTGGTAAAGCAGTATCACAGGAGTTTTTAAATGAAGGTGCAAATGTAGTAGTATGCGATATGAACCCAGAAGCACCTACATTTGAAACAAACGAAAACAGTGGCAAATTGCTTTATGTTGTAACAAATGTAACAAGTATGGAAAGTGTTCAATCAATGGTAGACAAAACAGTAGAAACATTTGGTAGTGTAGATGTTCTTGTAAACAATGCAGGTATCAATATTCCAAGATTGCTGGTAGACCCAAAAGACCCAAAAGGACAGTTTGAATTAGATGAAGCCGTTTGGGACAAAGTAGTAAACGTTAACTTTAAAGGTGTATTCTTTTGTGCTCAAGCAGCAGCAAGAGAAATGGTGAAAAACGGAAAAGGCGTTATTGTCAATATGTCAAGCGAAAGCGGTTTGGAAGGCTCTGAAGGACAAAGCGTATATGCAGCAACAAAAAATGCTGTCAATTCATTAACACGTTCTTGGGCAAAAGAACTTGGTAAATTAGGTGTTAGAGTAGTGGGAGTAGCACCTGGTATATTAGAAGCAACAGGATTACGTACCATACAATATGAAACAGCATTAGCTTATACAAGAGGAATTACAGTAGAAGAATTACGTGCTGGATATAGTAAAACATCTACTACACCTATGGGCAGAAGTGGAAAATTAACAGAAGTTGCAGATTTAGTTTGTTATATGGCAAGCAAAAGAGCAAGTTATGTACATGGCGTTACATTTAATGTAGCTGGAGGAAAAACAAGAGGTTAATTGACTGCTTTTAGTCGTATGAGCGTGTATGACAGTATGAAAAGTATAATAAATAATTTTTCAGAGGGAGGCTAAAACAGTATGAACAACTATTTTGCAGAAGATAGAAAATTTTTAATTATAAAGCTATTGCAGCAAAATAACGTGATTGCTCTTGCAGAATTAGCACAAAAACTTAATGTCAGTACACGAACAATACGAAATGATATTAAATTATTAAATGAGTTATTAGAAGACACCGCTTTTATTGAAATGGAACAAGGAGAATGTCGTTTTTATATTACAGACCATTATGAATTAGAGGAAAAAAAAATTTCTTTAGAAAAAATGCAAAGAGATTTTGACTCTCCTCAAAAAAGAGTAGCTTATATTATCAAAACACTTATGACAAATGACACACATTATTCTACAGAAGAATTAGCCTATGATATGAATTTAGGCAGAACAACACTTTCTAATGAAATTAAAAAGCTAAATAAAGTTTTGTACAATTATGGTCTTTCTATTGAAGGAACACAAAGTGCAGGAATTCGTCTAAAAGGAGAAGAATTTCAATTAAGGCTTTTTATATTAGAAAATATTTATGATATGTTGTATGATGGGTGTACAATGCAGGAAGATATACGAGATAGTATTATTACATTACTGCAAAATTATGGTTTGGAAAGTACTACTGAAAAAAACTTTTTTCAATATGTTGTGGTGTCAGCGGATAGAATGCAAAGTGGTCATAGCTTAAACCATATGGATAAAAAATTTTATGCATTGCAGCAAAGCAATGCGTGGAATATTACACAAACAGTAACAAATAAGTTACGACCACTTTTAAAACAAGATTTTAGCATAGAAGAAAAGCTATTTATGACAATTCCTATTGCTGGTATGAGAACACCAACCGATTTAGAAAATGTTTCTAAAATGGAATTAAAACAAAATATTGATGAAGTAATTGAAGAAATTATTGAAAGAATAGGATATGAATTAAATTTATATTTGAAAAAAGATAATTTACAACAGGACTTTTACTATCATATTTCTTTTATGGTGAACAGGCTTCAATTTGGCTATATGTTGAAAAATCCTTTAGCAGAGGAAATTACAAAAAAATACCCTCTTGCTTATAAAATGGCAAAAATTGCAGCGAAAGTAATAGAGCAATATTATGATGTTGTCGTACCAGAAGATGAAGTTGGATATATTACAGCATATTTTGGAGTTTATATATTAGAATATAGTATTGTACAGCAAAAACCATATCGTATTGCTTTAATATGCAGCACAGGCAGGGGAACAGCAAGACTCATTGCATCGCAACTAAAAAAGCTGCTTGACCACAATGCAGAAATGGATTTATATTCTGAAAAACAAATATCAGCGGAATTATTAGACAGTTATGATATTGTATTTTCTACCATAAAAATACCTATTGAAACGAAAAAACAAATTATTAGAATTAAAGACATTTTTGATGAAAAAGAGCTGTTATTACACATACAAAAAGTAAAATATCTTGAAAAAGTTGATTTTTTAGGAGAAGAAACAAGCGGTGTATCATTGATTGCTGCACTTCTGGAAGAAAACACATTTTTCTTGTTAGATGAAAAAAAGGGGTACTTAGACAATACAAAAATGATGATAAAGCACTTGACAGAGCAAGAACTTGTAGACAAACAATTTGAACAAAGAATACTACAAAGAGAACAAAATTCTACTATGGTATTTGGACACAATGTAGCATTTCCTCATACCATTAACGAACAAAAAGAGGGGAAATTAGTATTAGCTTTAGGAGTGTGCTCTAAAAAGCTAGCAAGTGAAAGTGGAGAGGAAGTACAATTAATATTTTTGCTTGCCTTACCAAAAGAAAAAGAACTTGACGACTCTGTATTAGTAAGGATATATGATGAACTAATTTCTATTGCACAAAATGAAGAATATATTGCCGAAATTACAAAAGCAGAAAATTATAAACAGTTGGTAAGATGTTTTATAAAATTAGGCATTGGGAATTTACTATAATATATTGAAAGGAGACTTTGCCATGAACTTTTGGTTAGTTGTGTGTCTGCTTGGAGGCGGATATTTATTACAATGTTTGTTCGGACTGATGCAAATGAAAGATTTTTCAAAAACATTTCGTCCTTTGAGAAAAATGGGTAGAGTTGCAATAGGCAGAACAAATGGAGGACTTAGAGCAGGTGCTATTGTTATGTTTGCCATTGATGAAAATGGTATAATATTAGCAGGAAAAAGAATGATGGGTGTGACAGTTCTGGCAAAGTTTAAAGATTTTACTGGTTTTGAAGGGAGAAACATTGGAGAACTGACACAGACGGATGTGGAAAAATTACCAAAACCTTTGCGTAAAGCAATATTGGACGCTGTAATGAATTATAATATTATTATGAGTGGTGGTGAAATTCCTCCAAGACTGAGTTTATTCCAAAAAATAGGACAAAAACTTTCTCCTAAAAAAACAGCAATAACAACAAAAACACAATAATAATAAATAAAAAGGAGTGTAAAGTTTATGGATTATGTAATTAAGTTTGCAGAAGCTTTTATGAATTTATTTAATACAGGTGCTTCAACATTTATTGGTTGGATGAGCGGTATTGTACCAGTAGTATTGATGCTTTTAATTGCTATGAACACATTAATTCACTTAATTGGTGAAGAAAGAATAAACAAATTAGCACAGGCATCTACTAAAAACCCTTTATTACGCTATATGATATTACCATATTTAGGTGCATTTATGTTAGGTAACCCAACAGCACTTTCATTAGGGCGTTTTATGCCAGAAAGATTAAAACCAAGTTACTACGCTTCAGCTAGTTATTTCTGTCATACATCAAGTGGTGTATTCCCACATATCAATCCTGGTGAAGTATTTATATTCTTAGGAATTGCAGAAGGTATTTCTACATTAGGACTTAGCACAATGCCTTTAGCAATGCGTTATATGTTTGTTGGTTTAGTAATGAACTTTGTAAGTGGTTGGGCAACAGATTTCACAACAAAATTTGTTATGAAACAGCAAGGTATTGAATTAAGCAATGAATTGAAAATTTGATAAATTACTTATAAACTCGAAAGGGGATAATATATATGGCAGAATATAATGCAATTAAAATTGTAAAGGGCAGCGGCGGTTTTGGTGGCCCATTGGTAGTAAAACCAGAAGAAGGCAAAGATAAATTAGTATATATTACAGGTGGCGGTGCAAAACCTGACATTGTAGATAAAATTGTAGAATTAACAGGCTGTGAAGCTGTAAACGGATTTAAAACATCTGTACCAGAAAAAGAAATATTTTTAGTTATTATTGACTGTGGTGGTACACTTCGTTGTGGTATTTATCCACAAAAAAGAATACCAACAATCAACGTTATGCCAGTTGGTAAAAGCGGCCCTATGGCAAAACATATTACAGAAGATATTTACGTTTCTGCAGTTGGTGTAAATCAAATTAGTGATGCAAATGGAGAACCTGTTAATGCAGCAGCACCTGGTTCTACTGTATTAGGTACTGTTTCTGAAAGCAAAGCGCCTTCCGCAGCAGCATCTGCTCCAAAAGAAGAAAATAAAGATGAACGTCAGTTTAAATATAGTGCAGATAAAAAAGTATCTCAAACAATGGCAGAAGGTAACAAAGGCGGCATTGTAACAAAAATCGGTATGGCTGCTGGTAAAGTAATCAACACATTTAACCAAGCAGCAAGAGATGCAGTACAAACAATGATTACATCAATTATTCCTTTTATGGGATTTGTTTCACTGCTCATTGGTTTAATACAAGGTTCTGGTTTTGGTGATATGTTCGCACAGTTGTTAATTCCTTTGGCTGGTACAGGTATTGGTCTTGTAGTATTAGGTTTCATTTGTTCTATACCATTCCTTTCTGTATTGCTTGGACCTGGTGCAGTTATGGCACAGGTAATTGGTACATTGATTGGTGTAGAAATTGGTAAAGGAAATATCAATCCAAATTTAGCATTGCCTGCATTATTTGCTATAAATACACAATGTGCTTGTGACTTCGTACCAGTTGGTCTTGGTTTGGCAGAAGCAGAACCAGAAACAGTAGAAGTTGGTGTTCCAGCAGTATTATATTCCAGATTTTTAACAGGTGTACCACGTGTATTGGTTGGTTGGCTTGCAAGTATCGGTATGTATGTGTAAAATATAAAGTATAAAAAATAATAAGGAGGAAATTGATATGGCAGTAATTTATGACAACAAAGTAAAAGGATTAGGAGCTTGTGTAGCAGAATTTGAAGGAATGTTTATATTGTTTGGTGACAATGCACCAGATACATTAAAAGACTATTGTTATACAATTGATGTAAACCCTATTCAACAAGAAATTAAAGCAGGACAAAAAGCAGTCATTGATGGAAAAGAATATAACATCACAGCAGTTGGAGATGTGGTAATGCAAAATCTTGGAAATTTAGGCCACGTAACATTTTCTTTCACAGGAGAAACAGAAGCAGAATTACCAGGAACAATTTATTTAGAAGAAGCAACTGTTCCTAAATTGGAAGTTGGCAGTACCATACAAATTATTGCTTAATGTTATAAAAATTGCATAGTAAAATCCCAATCTTTAAAATAGGTATCAGCTCATTACTCTGATGCCTATTTTTTTATTAAAATATTATCATAAAAAAAGAACATCTAATATAATTAGATGTTCTTTCTCAACGGAGAAGGAGGGATTTGAACCCTCGCGCCGCGCAAACGACCTATACCCTTAGCAGGGGCACCTCTTCAGCCACTTGAGTACTTCTCCAGAAGTTTCTGACCTACTGCAAGTAACACTATACCATAAAAAAGAATACTTGTCAAATGTTTTTTTTATTATTTTTAAAATAATTAATAAATATTAAAAAGTGATATTTTCATTATTACAATAAAAATCAAATTTATTCATAAAAATTAATTATAAAAAATGGTAATAAACATTTACTGTCAAAATAATACTATTGTATTGAGAATGTCTAACAAAATTATGCTTGTAGCAATTTATAAAAAATGGTAAACTAAATAAGAAATAATTTCTTTAATTAATAAGGAGAATGTTTATGGATTTTAATATGGGACAAAAAGTAAAACAACTACGTAAACTAAAGGGTTTGAGTATATTACAACTTTCAGAAATTTCAGGAGTAAGTACAGGCTTAATTAGTCAAATTGAAAGAGATTTAGTAGTGCCAACAGTTGTAAGCATATGGCGTATTGCAAAAGCACTAGATACTAATATTGGTTTCTTTTTTGAAAACATAGAAAAAAAACCTAATATTGTTATCAAAAAAGGGCAACATAAATTAATTATTACAAATAATGGAAATAGTACTTATCAAATACTTTCACCATATGATACAAACCATATAATAGATTTTGTAAAAGTCACATTAAAAGGAGGACAAACTTACGAAAGAGAAGAATTATTTCACGAGGGAGAAGAATGTGGCTATGTATTAAAAGGAACATTAACATTACAATTAAATGGAGAATATTATGAAGTAGAAGAAGGGGATAGCGTTTATTTTGAAAGTACAATTCCTCATAAATATATTAATTTACAAAAAGAGGAATGTATTTCTATATGGGCAATGACACCACTTTTTTTTAATAAATAAAAAGAACCCACTTTATCGAAAAGTGAGTTCTTTGACAGTTTGACCAATGCTTTGCATTGGTTTTTTAATTATTTTTATTCTTTTCCATTCCAACAATAAGTACAAAGGCAATCTGCTGGTATACCAATAGAAGCCAGCAAATCGTCCAAACGATGATAACGTAAAGATGTAAATTTTAACTGTTTACAAATTTGTGATAACATATCCTGATATTTTGAGCTGTCTGGGTCTGCATATTCTTCTAATGTATTAACAGCATTTTTTCCTTCTCTTTCAAATATAATTCTTCTAGTAATCAAGTCCATTTCAGAATTAGAACGAGAAAAATTCAAATATTTACAACCAAAAAGCAAAGGAGGACAAGCTGGCCTAATATGTACTTCTTTTGCACCACTTTGATATAATAATTCTGTTGTTTCTCTTAGCTGTGTTCCCCTTACAATAGAGTCATCTATTAAAAGTAAACTTTTATTACGAATTAATGTTTCTACAGGTACTAATTTCATACGAGCAATTAAATTTCTTTGACTTTGATTTGTTGGCATAAAAGAACGAGGCCATGTAGGGGTATATTTAATAAAAGGTCTTGCAAAAGGAATACCTGAACGATTTGCATAGCCTATGGCATGGGCAGTACCAGAATCAGGAACACCTGCTACAATATCTGGTGAAACGCTGTTATTGTCCCTTTTTGCAAGCATATCTCCACAATTATAACGCATTTGCTCTACATTAACACCTTCATAACAAGAAGTAGGATAACCATAATATACCCAAAGAAAAGAACAGATTTTCATTTCTTTATTTGGAGGAGAAAGTACTTCATAGCCATCTGCTGTCAAAAATATAATTTCTCCTGCACCAAGCTCTCTTACATCTTCATAGCCTAGATTAATATATGCAAAACTTTCAAATGAAACACAATAAGCTCCTTCTTTTTTACCTATTACCAAAGGAGTTCTACCCATACGGTCACGAGCTGCATAAATGCCTTCGTTTGTCATAAGCAATATGGTCATAGAACCATCAATTAAACTTTGTGCATAACGAATACCTTCTACAATACTATCTTTCTGATTAATCAAAATAGCAGTTAGTTCCGTTGGATTAATATTTCCTCCGCTCATTTCTAAAAAATGGCTATTTCCTTTTTCATAGGCATGTTTTACTAACTCCTGTATATTATTAATTTTTCCTACTGTTGTAATGGCAAAACTACCCAAATGAGATTGTATTAAAAGAGGCTGTGGCTCATAATCTGAAATACAGCCAATACCAATATTACCAGTAAGTTCTTCCACATCTCTTTCAAATTTTGTACGAAAGGGAGAATTTTCAATATTATGTATGGCACGATTAAAACCATTTTCTCCATATACTGCCATACCACCACGGCGAGTACCTAAATGTGAATGATAATCTACTCCAAAAAATAAATCTAATGAACAGTCCATTTTTGATGCTACACCAAATATACCACCCATATGCAACGCTCCTTTTCTAAATGTTCTGATGGTAATAAAATAATACTTTTTACTTTATCATTATAACGAAAAATATCATTTCTGAAAATGCTGTTTTTCAAAAAACAGTATAATAATAATAATTTGTACAATTTAATTTGTTTTTTTACTGTAAATAAATTATAATTGACAAATTTGCACAATAATATTATCATAAATAATATAAAATTCATCAATTTATTGATGAAATAATATTTTTTTTCAATTATTTGCTTCAAATAGTTGACAAATACTATAATATATAATTATAATATACTTAAATCATCAATTTATTGATGAAAATATATTATATTTAATTTTATTAAAGGAGGAATTTTTATGACTACACCTATTATCAGTCCTGACAATACTTGGGCACTATGGGCAATTATTGTAGGAGGAGCAGCAGTAAGCATTATATTGGAACAAAAATATAAGTGGGCAGCAACTGCTTCTGGTGCAATTATTGCACTCATTTTAGCTATGTTATTGAGCAATACAGGAATTATACCAACAGATGCACCAGCATATGATGCTGTATGGGGTTATGTTGTGCCACTCGCCATACCATTACTTCTAATGAAATGCGATATTAGAAAAATAGGGCGAGAAAGTGGTGCTATGATGATATTGTTTTTAATAGGTTCTTGTGGTACAGCAGCAGGAACATTTATTGCATATCAAGCATTGAAAAACAATATACCAGAATTAGCAGGTATTTCTGCTATGATGACAGGTACTTATATAGGAGGTACTGTTAATTTTGCAGCATTGGCTGGTTCTTTTGAAGTTTCTGGAGCAATGGTTTCTTCTGCAACAGTTGCAGATAATCTTTTAATGGCAATATATTTCTTTGTATTAATATCAATACCATCTATCACATTTTTTAGAAAACATTTTAAACATCCTTATGTTGACAATATGGAAAAATTACAGTCAGAGGGCGGAAATCAAAATGTAGCATCATCTTATTGGAAGCCAAAAGAAATTGGACTGAAAGATATTACTTGTGCAGCAGCAGCAGGATTTATTATTGTTGCAATTTCAAGAGGATTATCAACATTTTTTGCTTCTACTATTCCAACAACAAATGTACTTTTAAATATCATAAATGGTTTGTTGGGCAATCAATATTTAATTATTACAACAGTTTCAATGATTTGTGCAAGTGCATTTCCTAAAATATTTGGTGAAATTGCAGGTACACAGGAAATAGGTACATTTTTAATTTATTTATTTTTCTTTGTAATTGGCGTTCCTGCTTCTCTTATAGAAATTATAAGAAACTCTCCATTACTTTTGGTATTTTGTGCCATTATAGTTGCAATTAATATGTTAGTAGTATTTGTATTTGGAAAATTATTAAAATTTAATTTAGAAGATATTATATTAGCCTCTAATGCAAATATTGGAGGTCCTACAACAGCTGTTGCTATGGCTATTTCAAAAGGTTGGGTAGAATTAGTAGGCCCTATTATGCTTGTTGGTACAATGGGTTATGTTATAGGTACATATTTTGGCACTTTTATAGGTACTATTTTAGGAGCATAATGATAAATACAAACTGCAATACATAATATTAAAAAATATATATTTCATAATGAAAGAAGGATATAGTATGGTATTTGACGCACATTCTGATATTTGGACAGATGTTACAATACGTTCTCTAAAAGGAGAAAGTGATATTTTCAGTAAATATCATTTAGAAAGATTGAAAAAAGGTGAAATTGAGGGAAGTATTTTTGTAATATGGATTGACCCTCCTCACGCTGCAACACGTCCTTACGAAAGATTTTTGGAAATTACAGAAGCAGTTAAAAAAGAAATTGCTGTAAGTAAAGATTTTGTAGTTGTAAAAAACTATGAAGATATTCAAAAAGCAATCACACAAAATAAATTTTATGTTATTATTGGTGCAGAGGGATTAAGTTCTATAGGTGAAAATTTAGATTTGATTGATACATATTATGATTTAGGAGCAAGACACGCTATGCTGACATGGAATGAACAAAATGCTCTTGCTACAGGAGCAAAAGGTGATGTAACAAGAGGACTTACAGAATTGGGTAAAAAAGCAATTAAAAAAATGATTGATAAAAAAATGATAATTGATGTATCCCATTTGAATGAAAAGTCATTTTGGGATTTAACAGAAATGGTAGAAGGACCAGTGATTGCTTCCCATTCTAATGCAAAAGCACTATGCAATGTAGCAAGAAATCTCTCTGATGAACAACTTTTAAAAATGAGGGATTTAGATGCAGTAATTGGTGTAAATGCTTTTAATGAATTTGTGCATAATGATACTACACAACAAAATATTGATAATTTTGTAAAACACGCTGTTTATATTGCAGATAAAATAGGAGCAGAACACGTTGGCTGTGGATTTGACTTCTTTGAATTTTTACCATCACAAACATCAAATTCTTTTGTTAGTCAGCAAGCTTCTTATACAAAAGGATTAGAGAATAGTTCTAAAGTTCCAGATTTTGTTAAAAAATTAAAAGAAGTAGGCTTTACAGAAAAAGAGGTAGAAGGCATTTGTTATAAAAACTTTCATAGAGTAATCAAAAAAGTGCTAGGATAATCAAAATAATATTGTAGTAAGCTATGATATTTGATTGAAAAATCAGCGAAAATAATTATTTTCGCTGATTTTTTGTAATAGCAATAAAATTTAAAATCCTTTACTATTAAAGTATTTTTCATTTTGTAAAACAGCAGCATCATTTGGTTTACATTGTTTTGCCTTTTGATTGTACATTGCAGCAGTTTTATAATCTCCTAATTTATCATAACAAACACAAAGCTGTAAATAAGGAATATAGTTATAACAATCTGTAGTAAAAAATCCTCCTGAAGAAATATCAGGTTTTTGATTTGAAGCTGTTTCAAACCAAAATATTGCAGTTTTATATTGCTGACGCTGTAAAAATAGTTCTCCTATTTCACAACAAACTTCTCCTCTAGGAATATCATATAAAAAACTGTGATAAAGTGAAAGCAATGCTTTTTGTTGTTGATTGATTTTTTTATAACAGTTTGCTAAATCAATACAGGCACTAATATTATTTTCTATCCAGCCCTTTTGCTCATATAAAAATTGTTCAAAAAGAGAAATTGCTTCTTCATATCTTTTATGGTAATATAACTCTCTTGCATAATAAAATTGTTGTCTAGGCTCTAATTTGTGCCCTTCTGAAAGCAGTTTTTCAAATATACGTATATTTCTGTCAGGGTCAGAAGGTCGTAATTTTCTATGGCTGATTGCTATATTGGAATATGCCACATTTCCTTTTGGTGGTATTGCTTCGTGTACTGCACCAAGCCATTTTAAATCTGTTTTACGTTTGAGAAGCCTTTCTCTATAATAAGAATGTATAGCATTATCATTTTGGTCAAATGCAACATGATAAAGAAGCATTACAACATCAATATTATTAGAAAGTGTATTCTTTAATTTTAAAAACTGTTGTCTGTCTTTTTCCTCTATCACATCATCTGCATCTAGCCATAAAATATATTCTTTTGTAGCCTTTGAAAAAGAAAAATTACGAGCAGCAGCAAAATCATCTATCCATTTAAAATAATAAATATTTTGGGTATAATGAGAAGCAATTTCTACTGTTTTATCACAAGAACCTGTATCTACAATAATAATTTCGTCTGCAATTTCTTTTGCACTTTCCAGACATCGTCCAATAACATCTTGTTCATTTTTAACAATCATACAAAGACTTATTGTAATCATAAAAACACCCCATTTATACTATTACTGCTATGGTATGCAGTAAATAGAAAATGGGGTATGCTATTATTTAAAAAAATTTTTTATAAAGTGTGTGACTTCTTTGTAGGTCTCAATTTTATAGAGCCATTATAACGATTGCTTATTTGATATTTTTGTATTACAAATATAACATCATTTACTAAATTTCCAAATCATTTTTAATGCTTTCTGCTTTTTTTAATGTAACAGAACCATTTACACAAACAATATCAAGTAATATTTCTCCATTTTTATATACTCTTTTTTGATTACTATCTTTTAAAGCGAAAGAAGTACTAAAATTTTTATAAGTTTTTGCTTTATTTTTATAAAAACTAAAACCATCATTTTCAGGTAATGTTAGTGTAATATTACCGTTTACTGTTTCAACAGATAATGCAGTAGGAAATATAGTAAAATCTGCGTCAATATTACCATTGACACATTTTAAATGATATTTTTCTGCATTTGTGCCAGAATGTAACAAAACATTACCATTTATTGTATTAGAATTAATAAAATCTGCATTAACATTATTTAGTTGTATTTCGCCATTTACTGTTTCTGTAATTACAGTATCAAAATTATTGTTTTCTATATTACAATTTGCACTAACTGTTTTAAAATAAAATTCTTTATATTGTTTCTGTGGTAATGCAACATATAAGTCATATTCTGTATCATAATACCTCTGTAATAATTGTTGAAATTCTTTTGTATCTATATCCATACTATTTTGTACAGACAAACTAGAAAGAGAATTATAATCCTTTATCAGAAGCGTATCATTTTTAACAGAAACACCTACTACTTCTGTTGCTTTAGGCATAACAAACGCTTTTTCTGTAATATAAACCTTTTCATCTGGAGATTGTGTTACAGTTACTTGCCCTCTTGCCCAAATAATTTGTATTTTATCAACAGCATCAAATTCTTTTTGGGAAAGTGTCATTTGTGTTACAGTAACTGTTTTTTGTTGTTTTGGAATAGTTTCTGTTTGAGAATATGCACTAAAAGGCCATATAATACTACAGCAAAGTATTAGCAAAAGAGATACCATTTTCTTTTTCATATAAAAGCCCCCTTATGTATTGTTTTCGCTTCGTTTTATTCTATTATTATATCAAAAATAGTAACACAATAAAAGAAGCAATGGCAAAAAACGACTTTCCATCATATTCTAAAATGTTGCAGTTGTGATTTTAAAACGCTTGTACTATAATGAATAATAATACGAAAATATAACATATAAGGAGGTTTTTTTTTGAAATTTTATAAAAGTGTAATTTCTATGTTTATGATATGTACTATTGTAGCAACCCCTGTTTTAGGACAGCAAATAATGCAAAACAATGAGGCAGTAGAAAAGCAACAGATAAATACATTGTCTTATAATGAATATGGTTCTTTTTATATAGAAGGAAAAACAGTTGTTACAAAATCTTCTACTATATATAACATTAATCCCTATAATCCTGCAACAATAGAAGGATTAGGAGAAAGCGGGCAAATAAGACTTTTAGATGAATATGTTACTGTTGATATCCCCCTTTCTCAACCATTATATAAATTATCTGATGGTTATGCAGACAAAATTGTTTGTAAAAATGGTGTTTGGGGAATAGAAAGAAATGTTGGAGTAAAACTATTTGATGGTTCAGAAGATTGGCAAAAAGTAAAAGAAGGCAAATTTTACAACAAAAACACAACAATATTTGAATGTACTGCTCCCGAAAAAGTACTTGCTAGAAATGGACTTTGTACTCATTTTGATGTACATTTGTTAAATTCTCAAATGAAAAATATATATGATGGTATTTCTTTTAGTGAAAACAGAGAAAAAATATATATGCGTACTATGAATGTAAAAAATATGTCTACCATAGAAACATTAACAGCCTATTTAAAAGCACAATATGACGCAGGAACACCTGTCAAATTTTTGTATGCCTTAGAACAAAGTCAATTTGAAGCATTTGATGAAGAAATGCAAAACAAATTAAATGCAGTAAATTGGCAAAAAGTTGGTTTTATAGATGCTAGTGTAAAAGTAAATACTATACAACAAACACAATTAAATCAAAATTTATTTACTGTAAAACAGACTGGGAATGCTATTATGGACCAATTTCTTTCTGCCGTTACAGATATTAAAATTTATGGAGAAGCAGACCAAAATAATTTTTATGTTATGAATATTGCCACAAGTCGAGATACATTAGGATTGTCTATACAAAATGATAATGGACACCGTTTTTATGGCGAGGTAAGATATGATGAAATTGATTTTTTATCTAATAAGCCTACTGAAATACGTCTACAACCAAAAGAAAAAGCACCTATTACTGCTTCTGCTGAGGTGAAAATAAATTTGTCAAAATGGAAAGCACCTTCAGAAGGAGTATATGGTTTTGACAGTAGTACAACAGGTATTAATAATAATTGCATACAGCAAAAAGATTTGATATTAACAGCATACACACCAGTAGTAGAAGGTGTTGACATCATACAGTATGCTGAAAATGGTTTCATAAATGGTGCTATGGACAATATTGTATTATTAAAATCAAATGGAGAAAAAATAAATACTAAAGAAGGTATTTCTCTTTTAACACAAAATTCTGCTATGACACTTACATTAGAAAATGACGAAAGTATAAAAGCCTCTACAGATATTATAAAAGTAAAAAAAGAAGCTGGTGCAGGAAAAGAAAAAACAATATTATTTTTAGGAGATAGTTTAATTAATGAAAATATCTATACAAATTGTGTAAAAGAACTATTCGAAAATGATGATATGAATATTAATTTAATAGGTACAAGAGGAACAGAAGAAAACAAACACGAAGGTCGAGGAGGATGGTCAGCTTACGATTATTGCAATGAACAGACAAAATACGGTTTTACCAATCCATTTTTAAACAATGGAAAGTTTGATTTTGGATATTATATGAAAAGTAATAACTATGCAGATGTGGATTATGTAATAATCAGTTTAGGCGTAAATGACTTGAATATCGTAGGACACAACAGCCACAATGAAATTATAGGCTATTTCAATACCATATTTGACAGCATACATCAGTATAATGCCGATATTAAAATTATATTGAACACACCAACAATGCTTTTTTCTACAGAAAGTACAGACGGTGCAAAAAACACTCGCTTAGAATTTACAAAAACATTAAAACAGAATTATGAAAACAAAGAATATGATGGTATTTATTTATCTGCCATATCTATGTCAATCAATCCTTCTATGAATTTTAAATGGATAGAAGAAACAGATAAATCAAAACCTATGAAAGTATCTGATACCACACACCCTAATCTGCACGGATATAAAAATATGGCAAAAACAACATATGCTTTTATAAAATATTTAGCAGAATTAGAAAACTAAAAATGTTAATTTTTGCGAAATTTAAACAATACTATTGTTTAAAAAAATTGCTATACAAATGAGAATACATTCATATACTATTTTTTAATCAAACTTTTAAATTAAATATTAGAGTGAAGAGGAGGAAACTTATATGGTAACAAGAAAAGAATTTACATTTCCTGCAAAAGGAGATGGTCACCCATTATATGGCTGTGTTTGGACAGCAGATGGTTTTATAAAATACAAAGGAATTATACAAATTGCACATGGTATGGAAGAACATATTCTTAGATATGAAAGATTTGCAGCTTTTTTAGCAAAACAAGGATTTGTAGTATGTGGCAATGACCATACAGGTCACGGACGTTCTGTAGAGCATTGGCAAGACAGAGGATTTTTTGGAGAAGAAGAAGGAAGCTGGCAATATATCATAGAAGATATGAGATATGTTATGGAATTTGTAAAAAAGAAATTTCCAGAATTGCCTTATTTTTTAATAGGACATAGTATGGGTTCTTTTTTAGCAAGAGAATTTTGTACCCATTGGGGAGAAGAATTAGCAGGTACTGTATTTATGGGAACAAGTGGAGGAAGTCCTTTTTTAGACATTGCAATATTACTTAGTAAAGAAGGGGCAAAATTAAAAGGAGCAAAAGCAAGAGGATATTCTGTAAGTCGTTTAGCATTTGGTGCTTTTAATGTAAAATTTTCTCCTAAAAGAACAAATTATGACTGGCTTTCTAGTGACGAAGAAGCTGTAAATCAATTTTTAAACGATGAAAAATGTGGTTTTGTATTTACTTATGCTGGATATAGAGAGTTATTTTTATTATTAAAAAGAATATCTTCTGATGAATGGGCAGAAAAATTGCCTAAAAATTTACCAATGCTTTTGATTTCTGGAAAGGATGACCCTGTAGGAGATTATGGAAAAGGTGTTGAAAAAGTATATCATTGGCTGAAAGAAGCAGGCTGTGAAAATGTAGAAATAAAATTATATCAAGGGGGACGTCACGAACTTTTACAGGAAACATTCCAAAAACAAGTATATCGCTTTTTGCTTCGCTGGATTTATCAGATATTGGAAAAATAACAATATATTCGTAGTTAAAACAGAGAAAAACAATATTTTTCTCTGTTTTATTTTATAAATGAAAAAAGTATATATTGACAAAATAAAAAAAAGATATTATAATATGAATATAAGTTCATATATTTATATAAAATAAATGTGAGAGGAGGACATTTATGCAAAAACAAAAACTGTATCAATGTCCTGATGAAGTAGATATGGAGCAAGAACTGCAAAATGATTTTATTCATGATGTTGCAGAATTTTTTAAAGTATTTGGTGATGGTACACGTATTAAATTACTACGTTTACTTTTAAATCAAGAGCTTTGTGTTGGAGATATTGCACAACATTTAAATATGAACCAATCTGCTGTATCCCATCAACTTCGTGTATTGCGTCAGAATGATTTAGTAAAGTATAGAAAAGAAGGAAAAACTGTGTTTTATTCTTTAGATGATGAGCATATAAAAATTGTTTTGGAGCAAGGAATGAGCCATATTTGCCATAAAAAAGGGTATATGGAATAAATTCTAATTAGGCTGTTGGTATAAAACAGCCTAATATTATAAAACATATATGAATGAATATTCATAAAAACATTTGATTAAGAAAGAAGGTATTGTTATGGAAAATGTCATCAGAATTAAACTAAAAGGACTAGACTGTCCCCACTGTGCTGAGAAAATAACAGCAGACATTCAAAAATTAGAAAATTTGCAAAATCCTCAAATCAATTTAATCAAACAAGAATTATCTGTGGAAAAAAAAGCAAATTGTTTTACAGAAGCATTACTTCCTCAAATTACTGAAATTGTGCATAAATATGAGCCTGATGTTGAGGTATTTATGGAGCAAAATCAAAAAACATTTCAAGTAACATTAAAAGGGCTAGACTGTGCACATTGTGCAGCAGAAATTGAACAAGGCACAAAAACATTGCCAAAAGTAAAAAATGCTACAGTTAATTTATTAAAACAGCAAATGGAAGTCACAACAGAACAATATACTTCTATAGAGGAATTATTGCAAAGTATTTCAGAAATTGTACACAAACATGAGCCTGATGTTGAGGTTTCCATAGCGTCACAAACACAAATTTCTAACACAAAACAATTAGAAAAATCAGCATTTCAAAAAGAGTTTCAAAAAACAATCGTGCGTTTTTGTGTAGGTATTGTATTTTTTGCGGGAGGAGTATTGTTAATAAAACAAAATATTTCTTTTGTACCATTTCTTATTTCCTATATTATATTTGGATATGATGTATTATGGAGAGCAATCAAAAACATCAAAAAAGGGCAAATTTTTGACGAAAACTTTTTAATGTCTATTTCCACAATAGGAGCGATTTTTTTAGGAGAAATGGCAGAAGCAGTATTTGTTATGTTATTTTATCAAATTGGAGAAACATTCCAATCCTATGCAGTAAACCGTTCCAGAAAATCTATTACAGAACTTATGGACATCAGACCAGACTATGCAAATTTAGTAGTAGGAGAACAAACAAAAAAAGTAGAGCCATCAACAGTTGCTGTTGGAGATTATATTGTAGTAAAAGCAGGAGAGAAAATACCTTTAGACGGCATTGTAGTACAAGGCAATGGACAACTAGATACTTCTGCATTAACAGGAGAAGCATTACCAGTAAATGTATCTGTAGGAGAAGCAGTATATAGTGGCAGTTTGAATATCAACGGATTATTTAAAATACAAGTAACTAAAAATTTTGGTAATTCTACTGTTGTAAAAATATTGGAAATGGTAGAAAATGCTACAGCAAAAAAATCAAAAACAGAACAGTTTATTACAAAATTTGCAAGAGTATATACTCCTTTTGTTGTTTGTGCAGCTGTTTTACTTGCTATCATACCACCTTTGATAACAGATGGAAATTTTAAAATGTGGTTAAGCAGAGCATTGATATTCCTTGTTATTTCTTGCCCTTGCGCTTTGGTGCTTTCTGTACCACTAGGATTTTTTTCAGGCATAGGAGAGGCATCTAAAAGAGGTATATTAGTAAAAGGAAGCAATTACATTCACGCTTTAAAAGATGTCAATACTATTATATTTGATAAAACAGGTACATTAACAAAAGGTGTTTTTGAAGTAGCACAAATAAATGCCACAAACAATTATACAGAAAAAACAATATTAGAAATTGCTGCAAAGGCAGAAAAAAATTCAAATCACCCCATTGCTGTTTCCATTATAAAGCAATATCAAACAAAATACGGCAAAATAACAGAAGAAATAGAAAATTATAAAGAAATTAGTGGGTATGGTGTTTGCTGCGAAATAAACGGAAAACAGATATTAGCAGGAAATGAAAAATTGATGAAGCAATTTGGTATACAATATGAAGTCTGTACAGCCATAGGAAGCATTGTATATATTGCAGAAGATGGTAAATTTGCAGGCAGTATTGTTGTCGCAGACACCATAAAACAAAGCAGTAAAAACGCAATACAAAAATTAAAATCACTTGGTATTCAAAATACAATTATGCTCACAGGAGATAATGTAGCAACAGCAAAACAAATTAGTGAGGAATTAGCATTAAACGAATATTATGCGCAACTTTTGCCACAAAACAAAGTGGAAATATTAGAAGAAATATTGAAAAAACAAAACAACAATAAAGTAATATTTGTTGGTGATGGCATTAATGATGCACCTGTATTAGCAAGAGCAGACATTGGTATTGCTATGGGAGGTATTGGTTCTGATGCAGCCATTGAAGCAGCCGATGTTGTTATTATGAATGATGATATAGGTAAAATAGAAGACGGTATTATCATTTCAAAAAATACAAATCGCATTGTAAATCAAAATATTGTTTTTGCATTAGCAATAAAAGCGATTGTACTTGTACTAGGAGCATTAGGTATTGCTACAATGTGGTTAGCTGTATTTGCTGATGTAGGAGTAGCATTAATTGCAATATTAAATTCTATGAGGAAAAAAATTTAAAATAAAAAGCAGGTAGGTAATAAAGTACCTACTTGCTTTTTATATTTGTAATTTTTTATTTATTTGTTTTATTTTTTAATTACAAATAGGTTTTTAATACTTGCAAGTCATTTTGATATACTTCAGAAAGTGACCTATTATATATAATTGCAGCTGGATGATACAAAGGAAACAGCTGATAACCATCTTTTGTTTTTGTCATAACACCGTGCATATCACCTATACTAGAGCTATCATCACCTGTCACTGCTTTTAAAGGAACATTCCCTAATGTTACTATCATATCTGGTTGAATGATTTCTAATTCTTTTTTCAAATAAGGCAAAAAGAAATCAACTTCTGTTTTTTTAGGAGGCCTATTTACAAAATTTCCTGTTTTAGGACTAACATTAGTAGGGCGAAATTTTACAACATTTGTAATATAAATTTCTTCTCTCTTTAATCCTATTGTTTCTAAAAAAGAGGATAAATTTTTTCCTGCTTTTCCTACAAAAGGTCTACCTTGTTTTTCTTCATCTCCTCCAGGTGCTTCCCCAATCATACAAATTTTTGCATTTTGTTTGCCTTCTCCAAAAACAATTTTCTTCTCTGCATAATCTGATTGTAATACTTCTGTTGTTATTTTCTGCTGCAATTTTTCCATTTCTTCCACTTTTCTCACTCCTTTTATACACACAATACACGAGTTATCCACATATCCACAGAGTTATCCACAGAAATATTGTAAATAAAACGTTTTTTTTGTTAATCATACTTCAATATAATAAATGATACCAGACTTCCTATAATAAATCCACCAAAATGTCCAAAATAATCTACATTTTGTTGTAGCAATCCTGACAATAAAGCAATAACAACCAAAAGCAGTAATGTCATATAATTCATACCTACACTCTTTTTGCCATGACAATAACTGTATACAAATACAGCTCCAATTAAACCAAATATTGCTCCCGATGCCCCTACAGAAATTGCATCATTACATAAAGCACTTAATATAGCACTTCCTATTGCAGAAAAAAAGTAAATGATAGCCATTTTTATTTTACCATATAATAGTTCTGTGTGCATACCAAAATAATACAGATAAACACTATTTTGTATTAAGTGCACTATATTTGTATGAATAAAGCAATAAGTAATGATACGATAATATTGGTGCATATCAAAAATAGTATGATATTCTACGCCAAATGACATTATTGCATTTTGTTTCAGCCCTAATAAAATCATACCTAAAAATAAAAAAACATTAATACATAATAAATGAAATGTGAATAATATATTATTGCTTTTTAATGAAAAAGCATTTTTTTGTTTTGTTTGCATTACCATTTCATACAAATTATTATGACTTTGTTCTTTATTTTCTAAACAATCTAATATCATTTGTCTTATATGTAATATATTTTGAGGTTGACTCTTTTGCATTTCTATTGTTTTTCTTGCATAAGAAACATACCACCAAGCGTGGAAACACCCTTCCTCTACAAGTAATTCTTTTTGATTTACAAAATGAATTACTTGTGCCATATCAAAACTATTCTTTTGTGTTGTTTGTTGTGAAAACTCTCCTATTACAACTGTTAAAGCAATAATTTTAGAACAATGATATAATGTTAAAGAGTTTTGTAACTGTTGTAAATATTTATTCATAAATATTTCATAATCTTGTAACTCAATCTTTTCTCCATTTATAATTGATACAACATATAATATAGGATTTTGCTGTTTTAAAAGAATAACTTTATTATATTGTTGTGTTTCTGTTGCATAAAGTGTAGTAACTAACTCAAATTCATTTTCAATAAGTTTTTTTACAAAATTCTGCAAAATAGTATAATACATAAAACTCCTTTCAAAAAAGAAACTCATCGGAACAAGGGAAAATTCCAATGAGTTTCTTTTTTTTGAATAAGAATTGGGGTATCCTTATTCATATAAACATTTCAAAAAGATTAACAAATTTGTGAAAAGACTTTATATTATTTTTCACATTTTTTGTATGTGATTATGATAACACTAATTTTTCATTTCGTCAATATATTTTTAAAAAATATGAAATATTTTTTTCATAATATTATTATTTTATATAAAAATATGTCACAATTTAACTATAGTCTTAATTTTATAACAGTACACAAAGCAATAAAAGTCCTGCAATTCCAGGTATACCTAAAAGCCCTGTAAATAATACAGTCATATAATTAATCCCTATAGGAAATCCTATGGTATGTAATAATAAAATGGCAATACAACCAATACCAGCATTCACAACCGTTTTTAGTAAAAATTTAATTGGTTTAGATAATATAATTAGTGTCATTAATCCTAAACAAGAAAAAATCATAGCAGTAATAATTTGTGTGGAATCCATATATTTTCCTCCTTTTCTATACATAATATAAAAAGCCTATTAAAAACAAAAAAGTAAAAAGTAAAAAAATGTAATTTTTTATCAGCGTACTAAATTACTTAGTACGCTGAATATTTCTATCAACTAATTTTTTCATATCCTATAGCAATTAAACCAGTTTCCTTTGCCATTTTCAAAAAATATTCATATTTTTTATATAGTGCATTCATTTCATAAATATAGCAATCAATTAAAGTATCATCTGTAGCTTGGTCAAAATGTTTTCTTGCTTCTTCTAATTTTTGTTTAATTTCTTCTATGACTTCTAGTATTTCTTCTCCTTCTTGTGTTAAATGTTGTTTTAGGCTTTCCATGGGACATTCCTCCTTATTGATAGTATAATCAAAATTTTGGTAAATTATGCTTAAAAAAAAAGAGCAGGTACATAAAGTACTGCTCTTTTTATTATTATTTTATCTATTGTATTGTTTGTGGAACACCTGTAATCATAAATGTAATAGAACCTGCTCCTACCTCATAATAATAGTTTAAATTTCCTATAGTACATTGCTGTGATTGTAATGTATAAAAATCAAAATCAAAAAAGTCAAGTGCTTGTCTTAACAATGTGCCATCTATACCATTGGCATTTGCCCCATTAAAAAATCCTGCTAATATGCCTATGCTAGCAAAATAATCCAATCCTCCCTGATGATATCCATTCAAAACATAATCTCTAGGCAATATCAATGCTACAGACTGTAAACGTTGTGTCTGTTTATCTGCAAATATCGCCATTTTTGCTGCACCCCATTCTCCTTGATACAACAATGTATCTTCTGCTGTTTCTACTGGACGAAAATTAATTAACAAAGGTAATTGTAATCCATCTTCTATCGCATAGCCTTCTAATAAACTATCATTTAATACTGTAACAAAAATATCACTTCTATCTATCATAATACTTTGTTCTGGTAATAAATACCCTTTTTGTTCTGATGCAAACGCTATAACTGTAGTGCATAACAACATTATTAATACAATTAAAAAAAATATTTTATTTTTTACATTTTGATACATAAATCCCCCTTCTTTCCTTTCTGTTGCTTTTTTTTCATTATAACATACTATTTATAAAAAGGGAAATCTTTCTAAAAAATGTATCTCTTTTGTAACAAAAGAATAAATATAATATAAATTATAATAAGGATGTGATAGTTATGAAATTTGCAGAAATACAATTCTCTGCAAAAAAAGAGGATTTTGGTGTACATAAAATTTTATTAAAATTACCTCATTCTATATTAAATTGGTATTTATTACAATATCACCCTTTTTATATAGAAGAAATGAAATTAGCAAATGTAGAAGGATATAAAGTAAAACTTTATCAGAACTTGGAACAGCAAACAGAAAAACAAAAAAAACAAATAGAAAAACTTTTATTACTGCTAGAACAAAAAGATGTTATTGTATTATTAACTAACTGTAATATAATACCACCTGATAATATAAAAATATGTTATGGAACTATTTTAAATAGCTTTTTAGTATTACAAGCAGCACAAAAAGCAATAAAAAGACAATACAAAACATTACAAGAAAGTAGATTTTTAATTGTAGATGGAGAAAATTCTATTACAAATTTAGTATTAGATATATTGCACCCTCATGTGAATTATCTTTCTATTTATACCAATAGACAACAATATTTTACAAAAAAAGCAGAACAAATTTACGAAAATTACGGCTTGTGTTTAGAAATTTTTACTGGAGAAAAAAATAAATTGTTTGAAACATTTAACGTTATAATAAATTGTTCTAATGCTATGGACAATTACGATTATAAAATACAAAAAAATGCTTTTTATTTTGATATAGTACAAAACAAGCCAAAAATGCAGCGTTTATTGTCACGCCGAAATGATTTATTACTTTCAGATGGATTATTATTAAAATGGCAAAACAATACATACTATTCTAAACAATTAGAAGCAATATTTTGTATAACAGAAAATCATTTTCATCATTTTTTATATTATGACTATCATCAGCAATCTGTGGAAGAAATCAAAAATTTATTACAACAGAAAAAAATTACAGTAACAGGATTTACTTGTTTTGAAAAACGAACATAAAAAATAGTTTATTGTATTTTTGAATGCTGAAAATGATTGACAATAATTAAGTAGTGGAGTATAATTTTACCGTAAAAAACAGGCAGGTGTATACCTGCCTCTTTTTCAAATAAATAAAATCTTTTTCAGTATTGCTGAAATATTTACTATAGATATAAAGGAGTGTGTCGCTATGGCAGAAAAAAAGGTAATATTGACCTATGAAGGTCTTACAAAAATGGAAAATGAGCTAGAAAATTTAAAAACTGTTCGTAGAAAAGAAGTTGCAGAAAAAATTAAAGAAGCAAGAGGACAAGGAGATTTGTCTGAAAATGCAGAATATGATGCAGCAAAAGAAGAACAAGCAGAAATTGAGTCTAGAATTGTGGTATTAGAAAAAATGCTTCGCAATGCGGAAGTAATAGATGATGATGAAGTAAATAATGACATTGTTAGTGTTGGTTCTACTGTAAAATTATATGACTTTGAATTTGAAGAAGAAGTAGAATATTCTATTGTTGGCTCTGCTGAAGCAGACCCTATGAATGGTAAAATTTCTAATGAGTCCCCTGTTGGTTTGGGATTAATTGGACACAAATTAGGAGAAATCGTTACTATAGAAACCCCTTCAGGGGAATTAAAATTTCGCATAGATGAAATCAAGAAATAAAATACAATGAAGTAATAAACAAAAGGAGGCAATTATCGTGGCAGATAATACAAAACAAATACAATCAGAGCAACCAGAATTGACACAACAAGAGCTGACAGAACAAATTAGAATTCGTAGAGAAAAATTAGCACAATTACAGTCAGAAGGGCAAAATCCTTTTGAACAAACAAAATTTGATGTAACAAAACATAGCGATGAAATAAAAAAAGAGTTTGAAACATTAGAAAACCAAGATGTTGCCATTGCTGGTCGTTTGATGTCAAAAAGAGTTATGGGAAAAGCGTCCTTTTGTAATATACAAGATAGAAATGGCACAATACAATCTTATGTTAGTAGAAATGATATAGGTGATGAAAATTATGCTGCTTTTAAAAAATTTGATATAGGTGATATTGTAGGTATCAAAGGATTTGTATTTAAAACAAAAACAGGCGAAATTTCTGTTCACGCAAAAGAAGTAACACTTCTTTCAAAAAGTTTACAAGTATTGCCTGAAAAATTTCACGGCTTAAAAGACCAGGAACTACGTTATCGTCAAAGATATATTGATTTAATTGTTAATCCAGAAGTAAAAGATACTTTTATGAAACGTTCTGCTATTATAAAAGAAATTAGAAATTTCTTAGATAACAGAGGATTTTTAGAAGTAGAAACACCTGTATTACAGTCTATTTCTGGAGGAGCTGCTGCACGTCCTTTTATTACACATCATAATGCTATGGATATTGATATGTATTTACGTATTGCATTAGAATTGCCTTTAAAACGTTTAATTGTAGGTGGTTTTGAAAGAGTATATGAAATTGGTAGAGTATTTCGTAATGAAGGTATTTCTATTCGTCACAATCCAGAATTTACACTTCTTGAAGTATATCAAGCATTTACAGATTATGAAGGTATGATGGATTTGACAGAAGATTTGTTTCGTACTGTAGCAAAAAATGTATTAGGCACAACAAAAATACAATATGGTGGACATCATTTAGATTTAGGGCAAAAATTTGCACGTATTACTATGACAGAAGCAGTAAAACAATACTCTGGAATAGATTTCGATCAAGTGGAAAATACAGAAGAAGCAAAAAAATTGGCAAAAGAACATAACATTGCATTTGAAGATAGACACGAAAAAGGAGATATATTAAGTTTCTTCTTTGAGGAATATGTGGAAAAGAATTTAATACAACCTACATTTATAATTGATTATCCAATAGAAATTTCTCCATTGAGTAAGAAAAAAGCAGACAAAGCTGGCTTTACAGAACGTTTTGAATTATTTATTGTAGGTAGAGAATATGGTAATGCTTATTCTGAATTAAATGACCCTATTGACCAAAAAGAAAGATTTTTAAAACAAGAAGCACTTCGTGCCGCTGGTGATGAAGAAGCTAATATGATTGACAATGATTTTATTACTGCATTAGAATATGGTATGCCTCCAACAGGTGGTTTAGGTATTGGCATTGATAGAATGGTAATGCTTTTGACAGAAGCTGTTTCTATACGTGATGTATTACTTTTCCCTGCTATGAAACCATTAGAGAAATAAAAAAAGAGAATATAATAGTCATAAAAATTCTACCATTTGGTAGAATTTTTTTTACAAAAAATACTTGACTCTAACGTTACGTAATACAGTAAAGTAATATAAAAGGAGGTGAAACGATATGAAAACAGTAAAAGAAATATCAGAAATTACAGGTATCAGTATACGTACATTACATTATTATGATGAAATAGGATTACTTTTACCTACAGAAAAAAGCGAAGCAGGCTATCGTTACTATGATGACAAAGCACTAGAAATATTACAGCAAATATTATTTTTTAGAGAATTTGATATTCCTCTAAAAGAAATTAAATCTGTAATAAAAGACAGCACTCTTAACAAAAATCAAATATTAAAAATGCAAAAAAATATGCTAACAGCAAAAAAAGAACGTATAGAAAAATTGATAATACACATTGATGATATATTGAAAGGAGAAAATACTATGGACTTTACAGTATTTAATAAAACAGAAATTGAAGAAATGTTTGAAACAATGTTTCATAATATGCCAGAAAATATAATTCAAAAAGCTATCGAAGAATTTGGAAGTATTGAAAAATGGAAAAAACATTATATACAAACAATGTCTTCAGAAGATATGCAGAAGCGTTATGTAAAAGTGGTAGAGTGGTATGGAGGAAAAGAGGCCTTTCAATATGCAGCAAATCATCCTATTAGTAAAGAAATTTCAAAAAGTTATCAAAATCGAGAAAAAGCAATACTTCAAAAATTAATAAACAAAAAAGATTGTGACATTAACTCTTTTGAAATAAAAGAAATCATAGGAGAATATGCTTTTGTAATGAAACAAATGTGTCAGTTAAAACAAGAAAAAGGTGTTATGATGGGATTAGCAAAATACTATCGTAATGATAAAATAAAACCTATGATAGATGAAAAATATGGAAAAGGAGCATCAGAATATTTTTCAGAAGCCATAGAGGCATTTTATAAAAAATCTTAATACTTTTTTAAAAAGGATAAAGGGGAAACTTTTTACAAGTGAAAAAATTTCCCCTTATACTCCTTGCCTTTAGTAAAATCATAATAAAATCGCTTTTTTATTTTTGTTATACATTTACACCAAAACTTTTACAAAGTGCTTCTAATCCGCCTTGATAGCCGCTTCCTACGGCATTAAATTTCCACTCATTTCCATATCTATATATTTCACAAACTACAATAGCAGTTTCAATAGAAAATTCTTCCATTAAATCATATTTCAATTCTTCTATTCCTATCATATCATTTTCATTAGAACGTCTAGCAACACGAACATAAGCATTTGAAACTTGTCCAAAATTTTGTCCTCTTTGTACTGCTTCGTGTATTGTAACAGTAATAGCAATTTTTTTAATTTCATCAGGCAATTTTTTAAAATCAATCAGTATGACTTCATCGTCACCCTCTCCTTCTCCTGTTAAATTGTCCCCTGTATGCACAACTGCGTCATTTCTTCCGCTTAAATTGTTATAAAATACAAAGTCCTCATCTCTCAGCACTTTTCCATTTTCTCCTAACAAAAATGCTGCTGCATCTAAGTCAAAATCATAGCCACCATCATACTGGTTCGTATCCCAGCCTAATCCTACAAGTGCCAATGTCATTGCTTTTCCTAAATTCACCCTTTGCCCTTTTGAAAGATTGATACCCATATAAGCACCTCCTTACTATAATATTATAAAAAACGTTCTGCTAACTTTCCAAGTGTTTCATCTTGTGTAGCTTGTCCTATCGCACTAAATTTCCATTCTCCTTTATAACGATATACTTCACCAAATATCATTGCTGTCATATTATCATAATTTTCAGAAAGATTATATTTACAAAGCTCTTTATTTGTATCTGCATCTACTATTCTAATAAAAGCATTTTTAATCATACCAAAATGCTGATTTCTTTCAGAGGCTTTATAAATATTTACAACAAATACAATTTTCCCATAATTGTTAGGTATTTTATTTAATTCTATAATTAACTGTTCGTCATCGCCTTCTCCTGCCCCTGTTAAATTATCCCCTAAATGTGTTATGGCATCTGTTTTATGTTTTAAATTTCCAAAATATACAATATCACTTTTATCCAATAATTTTCCATTTTCTGCACAAACAATAGCAGAAGCATCACAGTCAATATCATTTTTCTTTTTAATACCTAAAAAACCTCTTTTTTGTTCAGCTTCGTCCCAGCCTAATCCCACAACAAGTCTTTTTAATCCAGCATTTCCTTTTGTTAAGTCCACTTTTTGCCCTTTTTGTAAATTTACTGACATTAGTTACACCTCTTTCACTATTTATCCTCTTGAAAAACCGAAAGAAGAAATCCAATTTGAAAATCCGTTAGGGTTTCTAGTTTGTATACATATTGTTCCTGGCCCTCTAAAACGGCACACAAGACATTCTCCAGACATAATACTATTTACCCAGCCATTTGATGCTTTTTCAATGTTATAAGTCATATCTTCTGTCCATGCTACTAAATGGCCATTATCCACTATCATTTCTTCTCCTGCTGCTAATGTAATGGTATGAATAGCACCATAACTGCTTAAAAACAATATTCCTTTTCCTCTTGCCTTTAGTACAAAAAATCCTTCTTTTGAAAAAAATCCCCTTGCCAGATTTTGTACTTTTGTTTCAATTTCAACTTGTTCTGTGCAAGCCAAAAATCCATCTTTTTGTATAATTAAACCAGATGTGCCATCTAATTCTATATCAGCAATGCCTCCAGGATAAGCATGAGCAAATAAAACTTCTCCGCTTCCTCTTGTTGCTGTAAGATATTGAAAAAAGAATTTTTCTCCAGAAAGCATACGAGTTAAACCCTTTTTAATGCCACCTTCTACACCACCTATTACATCAATTGTAGAAGACATTGCTACCATAGCATCTGCTTCTGCTTTAATACGTTCTCCCTTTTCTAATTGGTACCTTACAATAGGAAAGGCATCTTGATGCAATATTTCATACTTCATATTATTTCCCTCTTTTCCACACAATTACAATTATGCTACTTCAATACCATAATTACCACAAAGGGCTGCTAAACCTCCTTGAAAACCGCTTCCTACAGCATTAAATTTCCATTCTGAACCATTTCTATATAATTCTCCTATTACCACTGCTGTTTCAATAGAAAAGTCCTCTCCTAAATCATAACGAATTAATTCCTTATTATTTGCTTCATCTATTACTCTAATATAAGCATTAGAAACTTGTCCGAAATTTTGTTTTCTTGCTTCTGCATCATATATTGTTGCTGTAAAAGCAATTCTCATAACATCAGCAGGTACTTTAGAAAGGTCAATCAATATTTGCTCATCATCACCTTCTCCTTCTCCTGTTCTGTTATCGCCTTTGTGCACTACAGCACCACTTTCATGGTTTAAATTACTATAGAATACAAAGTCATTTTGTTTTCTTACTTTTCCATTTTCCCCTAACAGAAATGCTGCTGTATCTAAATCAAAAGCATTCCCTCCATCATATTTATTTATGTCCCAGCCTAAACCAATACACATTTTTGTTAATCCAGGGTTTGTTTTTGTTAAATCTACTTTCTGTCCTTTTTGTAAATTAATAGGCATAAATCATCTCTCCTTTTTATAAAAATATTATTTAATTTTTTCCTTTAAATATAAGTTTTCTTACCAAATCTACTGGTATGATAGTAAAAGCTAATACTACTACAAACAGCCATTCTGTTGCTGTTAAACCATAACAACGAAGTATTTCACCACCAAAATAAGTCATACTTATCTGTACTACCACAATCAAAAGCAATATTTTCAAAAATCCATTATTACCACTAATATTATCAAAAAGATTTAATTTTTCTGTTCTAGCATTAAAGGCATTAAACACAGAAGCAAATATAAAAAATGCAAAATAACCTGTTAGCATATATTTATTTGTGGGGTCATCTCTAAAAAAGGCATCTGCTTCGTGCAGTACAAGCATACCCATACTTAACAAAAATATCCATAAGCTGCCTACAATAATCTCACTCCACATATATTTACTTACAATATTTTCATCTCTACGTTTTGGTTGTTCTTTCATATAACGTTTCAGTGCTGGCTCTCCTCCAAATGCAAGTGCTGCTAATGTATCCATAACCAAATTTACCCACAATATTTGCGTAATAGACAAAGGATTTTCCATACCCAAAAGTGGTGACATAAATGATACCAATACCGCAGCTACATTAATTGTTAATTGGAATATAATAAATTTTCTTATGCTGTTAAATATGGTTCTGCCATAAAGTATTGCCTTGTCAATAGAAGTAAAATTGTCATCTAATATTACAATGTCACTCGCTTCTTTTGCTACTTCTGTACCGCCACCCATAGCAAAACCGACGTCTGCTTTTTTGAGTGCTGGAGAGTCGTTTACACCATCACCTGTCATACCTACAACTAAATTTAGTTCTTGTGCCAGTCTTACTAACCTACTTTTATCACTTGGCAATGCTCTTGCTACGACTCTCAAATCTTTTATTTTCGATTTTACTTCATCATCAGATAATGCAAATAATTCATCGCTTGTCCAAACAACTTCATTGTCAGATGTCAAAAGTCCCGCTTCTTTTGCTATGGCAACCGCAGTATCCTTTCTATCACCTGTAATCATAACAACTTGTACACCTGCATTATGCACTTCTTGTATTGCTTCGATGGATTCAGGACGAACATCATCACGTATGCCCAATATACCTACCAATATATAATCATTTTCAGGTAACACATCATTTTCAATACCTTTTTCAGATACTGCAAGTCCTAATACTCTAATAGCACGACAAGCTAATTCATTTATTTTTGTATTTACAATTTCTGGATTTAATGGTTGTTTTTCTCCATTTTCATCAAAATACCAACTACATTTTGATATAATTTTTTCTGGTGCACCTTTTAAAAGTGTATAATTAAAATCTCCTGTTATTTGTGCTGCAGAATATTTATTATCACTGTTAAATGGCACAGATGCTATTTTTTGAATATTATAGTTTGGTATTTGTTCTGGTAAAAATCCTAATACTGCTCTATCTGTACCATTACCGCCTATAATTTTTCTTTTACCTTCTTCTTGAGAAATTACAGCAGTTGTATTTTCTAATATACTAACAGTGACAATATCTTTTAGCTTTGGTGTTATCCTTTCTAAACTATTCCATTCTAATCCTTTGCCGTTTATAAATGTAACAACTTCTAATATACCCTTTGTAATTGTACCTGTTTTGTCACTAAAAAGAATATTTAAACTACCTGCTGTTTCAATACCACTTATTTTTCTAACTAATACATTATCTTTTAACATTTTCCCCATATTTTGAGCAGAAACAATAGCAATCATAAGAGGCAAACCTTCTGGTACAGCCATAACTATAATAATAACAGCTAACATAACTGCTTCTACAATATCATTCACTACTGTCATCCAATTAGAACAATATGCTGAAATAAGTGTCATATCAAAATTATTATGAACAAAAATTCTTTGAAGCAATAATGCAACTGCAATTAATATACCACCTAAATATCCAAATTTACTAATTCCATTTGCAAGATTTGTCAATTTTACTTTTAATGGAGACTCTCTATCATCATCTGTTTGCAATTCACTCGCAATTTTACCATAAACAGATTTGTCACCTACAGTTGTTACTTCCATAACACCATTACCAGAACAAACAATAGTACCTCTAAAAACTTTATATGGATTTAAAAAATCCATTGCTTTGGTTTCATCTTCTTGATAATCTGCTGGTATAGCTTTCTTTTTCGCCTCTTTACTTTCTCCATTTAATACAGACTGGTCTACATTGATATTGCCATCAATTAAATTACCATCAGCTGGTATTTTATCACCAGACTGCAATATAATACAATCTCCTACTACAATATCATCAATAGAAATTTCTGCAACCTCACCACTGCGATATACTTTACATTTAATTTTAGATGCCTCATCTTGCAATTTCTGAAAAGCATTTTCATTTCGATATTCTGAAAATGTAGATACAAATGTAGCAAGTATTACCGCTAGAGCAATTCCTACAGACTCATACCACTCTGTTTGTCCCAAAAACGCAAACACTACATTAATAATCAATGCCACACAAAGTATTTTAATCATAGGGTCACCAAAATTTCCTTTTAATTTTTCCCAAAACCCTTCTGATTTTACTTCGCTTAAACGGTTATCACCATATTCTTGTCTGCTTTTTAGGACTTGTTGTTCTGTTAATCCTAATTGACTCATTTTTTATTTTCCTCCTTTTATACATTATAAATTTGTGTTCATTTTTGAATTAAAATCTATTTTTAGTTGGTTCAATCGTTGTACATCTTGTTGTCTTTTTTGCTGTGCTTCTTGCTGTATTTTTTGTGTTTCTTCAATACCATTTACAATCGTTTGCCACGATTTTTCTAATGTTTCTATTTTAACAGAACTACCTGTTGCCAACTTTGTAGTAAGCTTAGACTGATTTACTGTATTTTGTGCATTTTTTAAAAGCATTTCATTTGTTTTTTCATCTAATGCTGCCATTGCTTCTGCTTGTATTTTTTGTCTTTTTAAAAGAATAGCTTGTGTTAATGCCTGTTTAAACACAGGTAATGTAATAATAAAAGCAGAATTAATTTTTCTTATTAAATTCAAATTACTAAACTGCATTGTTTTAATCATAGGAATAGATTGCATTGCTACATTTTCTGCAATACGTAAATCCATTACCCTTTGGTCTAATACATCTTTTGTTTGTTCTAAACCTATAATATCCATATGCAATACTGCATCTTGAGATTGTTCATAATCCTGCCTCATTTGCTGCAAATATTGGTCAAGTTCTTTTACTCCTTGTTCTCCTGCCAATATATATTTTACAAGACTTTGATAGTATTCTACATTTGTTTGAAACATCTGCTCTAATTTTTGATTAGAAAGCTTAATCTCATTTTCATATTCTTTCAATTTAATATAAATTTTGTCAACTTCGTCACCCATAGTATGATATTTAGAAAGCATTTGTTCTAACTGTTTTTTTGCTCCTCCAAACAATTTACCAAAAACACCTTTTTTTTCTTCTACTGCGATTTCCTCTAAATCAAATTTATCCATAATTTTTCCTAATGTTTTTAGTAATTCCCCTGAGTCATTAATTTGGTTCATATTGACACTATTTAATATTTGGTCTGAACATTTTGAAATTCCTTCTGCTGCTTCTGCACCAAATGACACAATTTCTTGAGGATTATAAACATCAATAGCACTTACAATATCATCAACTTCTTTTGAATTAACTAAATTTCTAGTCATTTCTTGTCTTTCTTCCACAATATTATATTCTTTTATTTCTTCTAATTCTATTACATTTTGAGTTGTTGCAGGCTTAAAATTTAATGCCATTATTATTTTCTCCTTCCAAATATTCTATTAAATAAACCATTTTCTGTTGTCATAGTCATTCTTTCTAGTTTTGTTCTTTCTGGTATTTCCATCTGAAATAAATATTCCCCTATTTCATACTCTTCAAAAGCCTTTTTACTAATATATTTATCAATATTACGATATCCTGTAGGTGTAAATACCACAATATCAAATCCTATTAAATTCAAATAAAGTAAATAAACTGCATCTTCTAATGTTGCTACATTCTCATTAACAGAAACTGCCACAACTTTAGGAATTTCTTTTGTAAAATCAAATTGCTGTATCATTTGTAATGTAACTCTATCTAAATTTAATATAATATAAAGTATTACTTTCTCTATATCCACACCTTCTGCTTCAATCCAGCACAAATCCAGCATTTCTTGTGCTTTTTGTAATATATAATTTTGTGTTTCTAAATTTAAAAAATCGTAACGATAATTAGAATGTTTTTTAATCGCTTCTATATCAATTTTATTTTTATTTAAAAATGGTGCAACAGAAGAAGGAGAACGTCCTACTTTTGCAATATACGGAAAATTTTTAATAAATATTGTATTTTCTGTCAAAAGTTCAGCAATACCCTTCAAATATTTTACACTATCTCCTTCTTTTACTCCATTAATTTTTGCAAAAATGTTTGGTATAGTAACTATATTATTTTTTATTTCAAAATTAGGGCGATATTTTGCTTCTTCTTTCCAAATAATACTAATTTCTTCATATATTGTTTTTAATGTAACTGTCTGTGAACGTATAAACTGCCTTTGTCTATATAATCCAGTATCTTCATACAATATACTGTCTAATTCTCTTTCCGCTTGATAAGCAGTTGTTGCTTTTTTTACTTTTACTGCTTTTTGAGGAAAACAAAACATTTCGCTATCATTTTCCAATTCTATCACTACACTATTATTTTCTATTTCTTCAAATACAGTATGATATTCCTTTTGAGGTGAAATATACAAAACATCTACAGGCAAATAAGAAAGCATATTTAAAAATAATGCTTGACTTTTATTTATTTTTCCATAATACAAAAATAAAGGTATTTGCTCATAATCAAATTTATCAAATAATACACTACTATAACGATTAAGCCAACAAATTAACTTCAATGCAGTATTATAAATTTTAGAAATGCTTTGTTCTGTATATTGTTCTATTGTAGTAAAAAATGCTCTTTTAAAAAGATTTTGCAATATATCATTTCCTAAAAGTACAATTTTTTCTGACAACTGTTGTAACATATCTTTTTGATTTTCATATTTTATCAAACGTAATGTATTACTTTCTTCTATAGAAGGATTTTCCATATTTTGTTCTATTATCAAAAATGGTTTTTGTTTTTGTTTTAAATCCTGCTTTAATGTATACAATCTATTTTGATATTGTTCTAATTGGTCAATGCCAATATATTGTATAAAAATATTATAATAATGATTTCTATCCAACAATACCCTTTGACTATTTGTTTGAAATAAAACTTGCCAAAAATCTTCTTTTAAAAAGGTATTTGTTATTACAAAATCAGATACTGATTGTATATTTTTATCTGTTTGTTGTTGTTTTTCCAGTGTCTTTAAATCAATATTTTTAAAATGTTTTGGAGGCTGTCCTCTCCTTTTTGCATATATCACATCAGACCACATTGCTGCACTATCTATATTAAAATAAGAAGCATCATCATAAAAATGAATATATGCAATATCACAGCCACTCAAACAAAGTACTCTTAAAAGATACAATTCATATTTTGAAATATCTCCTTCATAAAGTATTTTAGGTACTTCTTCTCCTCCTAAATTATAAAGTAAATTTTCAAAATCCGATTTTAACCAACACATAAATTTTACAAATGTATTTTTTAATATATTAATGTTATTTTGTTTTATATTTAATTCAGATAATACATAAAATATTGCCTCTGAAATATTTTTTTGTATTTTTGGAGGTACAAAATTTAACCACTTTACTATAATTTTATAAAATAAATTTTGCTCTACTACAAAATCAAATTGTCCTACTTTATCAAAAAAATGAGAAACTTCATTTTCATTGGGTTGAAGTAATTTTTTTGATAGATATTTACCATTTCTTTGACAATATATTTGCATTTTTCTTTCCCATATCAGCAATTCTTCATCAAAACCAATAAAACGGCAAAAATAAACACCTTCTCTTTCTCTTTCGGAAAGGGGTCTAAAATATTCTTGTTTATCACTACATTTTAATTTTTGATACATTCGCTATGATTTCCCCTTTCTTTTTATTATAACTCTACTGAAAAAATAAAATTTTTATAAAATGATTGCTACATATTTACTAAAATTGTTTTGTTTTAATGGTACATTAAAACATTGTTTCTGTCAAATAGCAAGCTCATTTTTTACAAAAAAAATACAGTTTATATCAATTATTTTTCATACAAACTGTATTATTATTCTATTAAGATAGCTTTTTAATTGCTTCTGTTACTTTTTCATAATCTTTTTTTACTTGTTCAAATAATTCTGCTGCTGCTTCATTATATTGCTGGCTCTCTCTTAATATGTCAGATAAATTTCCAGCAGACTGATATAATATAGTTAATGACAAATTTTGACTAATCCCTTTTAAAGTATGTGCAGCACGAAATGCTTCTTCCATATTATTTTGCTCTATAGAAGTACACAATAAATCATAGCTTTTATCATTTAGTACTTTAAGTAAAAATTTTTTAATTCTTTCTTCTGTTCTTAGTCTACTTTCTACTTCTTCATAATTTGCTTCCATTGCTTCATAACATTGTTTTACTGTCATATCTTTTTTCTCCTTTCACATCATTATTTATACTATTGTTGTGAAAATTTTGTTTCCCAAACGGCTTCTATTTCTTCATTATAGAAATAATAAGTATTTCCTCCATTATGTTTAGCTGTATGCAATGCTTTATCTCCCATTTGGAACAATGTATCATATTCTCTTTGTTTACAATCCTCCGAAGATGCTATTCCCATACTTACAGTAATATCAAAATCTTTATATTTTCCATGAAGCTTATGAAATACTCTTTCTACTTGTGGCTTTATAGTATCTTTATATTCCATAAAAATTAAAAACTCATCGCCACTCATACGAGCAGCTATATCTGCACTACGGATACTATTTTTAATGGTATCTCCTATGTATTGCAAAATTTCATCTCCCGATTGATGGCCATATTCATCATTTGCCTTTCTAAAATCATCAATATCAATTAAAAGTAAAATATATTTTTTCCCTTCTTCTGACGACAAAAGCGAAGAAATTCTACTTTTTGCAACATTATGATTTAACAAGCCTGTTAAAGCATCTTGTGCCATAGCCAACTCCAAACGGTTCATTTTTTCCAAATATTCGTGAATATCTACAATTTTTCCAATTGCTCCTTCATATAATGGAGGCTCTTCATTTGTCCACATTGATTTTGCAACAACTTCACTCCATCTTTGATTTCCATTAATATTTAAAAGATAAGTTTCTTTTATAACAGAATTTTCTGGCGTGGTATTTTTCAATTTTTTCAAAAGTTGTTCAAAATCTTCTTTAAAAAATACTTGATTGCCAAAAGTGCTTTCTTTAGGATTTAATATCATTTCTGGTAAATTCAGATAATCTGCCCCCCATTCAGAAAGCATAAGCATTTCTGGTGTAGCTGTATACTCAAATTGTATTTCTTTAGACATATTTGCAAAAAATTGGTATTTCATTCTTTCGTGTTCTAACAAACGAAATGTTCTCTCGGATACATTCAATTCGTTAATATCCATCATTTGCTGCTCTACTGTTTGAAACAAATCCCTTTGGAAATGGTCTGTTACAGAAGCTTCACTAAATTCCTTTTTCAAAGTATCCGAAATTTCTGCTAAACATTCCATTAAAATAGGATTAAATACACCACATTCTCCATTTACTATCATATTTACTGCTACTTCATGTGTAAAAGCAGCTTTATATACTCTTTCACTTGTTAAAGCATCATAAACATCTGCCAATGCAACTACTTGTGCTGCAATAGGAATTTCTTCTCCTTTTAATCCATCTGGATAGCCCCTTCCATCATATCTTTCGTGATGCCATCTACAAATTTGATACCCTACTTGAATTAATGGTTCATTTTCTCTCATAGGAATACAACTTAACATTTTTGCTCCTGCCGCAGAATGTGTTTTCATTATTTCAAATTCTTCTTTTGTCAAACGTCCTGGTTTATTTAAAATTTCACCTGGTATTGCAATTTTCCCAATATCATGAAGTGCAGAAGCATTACAAATCAAAGAAATATCCCTTTTTGATATACCATATTTATCTGTTTTTTCCATCAATTTTTTCAGTAAGAGTTCTGTTAAAGTATGAACGTGCAAAACGTGTAAACCACTTTCTCCATTACGAAACTCTACAATATTAGACAAAATTTCAATCATCAGTCTATTATCTTTTTCTTTTTCGTAAAGCTGTTCTGTTACCATATGTGCTAATTCTTTCTGTTTTGCTGCAAGCATAATTGTACTAGTAACACGACGCTGTACTACTCTTTCATCAAAAGGTCTACTAATGTAATCCAATACTCCTAAATCATATGCTTTATCCATATAAGAAGGTACCGTTTCTGCTGAAATAATAATCACTGGTACACTTTTAATCCAGCCATTTTTATTCATTACCTCCAACAGTTCAAATCCGTCCATAACTGGCATAACAATATCTAAAAGCATAACAGAAATTTCATGTTCTTGATTATGTAATATTGCTGCTGCTTCCATTCCATTTTCTGCTTCTATAATGTCAAATTCATTTGACAACATATCTGATAATAAAGAACGATTAATTTCTGAGTCATCTACAATTAAAATTTTCCTTTTTATCACCGCTTATCAACCTTTCTATTTACATCATATTATATTTTCATTTCAAGTACTTTTTCAATATTTGTATTAATCTATCTACATCAATTGGTTTCGATATATGTTCATTCATACCACATTCTAAAGAATGTTGTATATCTTCAGAAAATGCGTCTGCTGTCATAGCAATTATAGGTAAATTTACATCAGCACGTTCTTTCATTGCTCTAATTTCTTTTGCAGCATCATATCCACTCATAACAGGCATACGAATGTCCATTAATATTACATCAAAATAATTTATATCTGAATTTTTAAATTTTTCTACACAAATTTGACCATTCTCTGCTCTTTCTAATTCAAATCCCGCTTCTGAAAGAATATCCTCTGCAATTTCCCAATTTAAGTCATTATCTTCTGCTAATAATATATGTTTTCCTGTAAAACTTTGTTCTTTTTCTTTTTGTTGTATTTCTTCTGTATCTTTTTCCAACATAAAAGAACTTAAACCTAAGAATAAATTAGATTTAAACAATGGTTTTGAAATAAATCCATTTGCTCCAGCTTTTAATGCTTCTTCTTCTATATCGCTCCAATCATATGCAGATATAATTAATATAGGAATATTATTTCCTACATGTTTTCTAATTTCACGCATTGTTTCTAAGCCATCCATATCTGGCATTTTCCAATCTAAAAGCACAATTTGATAATCATTATCTTCTTGATGACGTTTTTTGACCATTTCTATTGCCATTTTTCCATTTAAAGCCCATTCTGCATTTATTCCAATTTCTTTTAATGAGAAAACAGCACTTTGGCAAAGGTCTTCATTATTATCTGCTACTAATACATTCCATGGTGGAAGAACCATATCTTCTTCTTTTGTAAATGCTTTTTCCAAATCCAATATGATATGAAATTCGCTTCCTTTTCCTGGTATACTATTTAGCTGCACTGTACCACCCATAGTATCTATAATATATTTTGTAATTGCCATTCCTAATCCAGTGCCTTCCGTTTTATATACCTGATCTTTTTGTTCCCTTGCAAATTTCTCAAAAATCTTTTCTTGAAATTCTTTTGTCATTCCTATACCACTATCTTTTACTTTAAAATGACATCTTATATAATTCTGTCCAATAGGTGATGCTTCTTGTTCTAAATAAACTCTAATACTACCTTCTTCTGGCGTAAATTTAATGGCATTAGATAATAAATTAATCAATACTTGATTTAAACGCACACTATCACAAAATACATCTTCTGTTTGAATTTTTTGTATAAAAATATCAAAATGCTGATTTTTTGCTTTAATTTGAGGTTGTACAATATTTACAATACTTTCCATTGTTTCTCTTAAAGAAATTTGATGTATATTTAAAGTCAATTTTCCGCTTTCAATTTTAGACATATCTAAAACATCATTAATCAAACCTAATAAATGTTTACTTGATATTGTGATTTTTGTCAAACAATCTTTTACCCTTGCTGTATCATTTATATTTGCTACAGCAATGGCAGTCATTCCTACAATACCATTCATTGGTGTGCGAATATCGTGGCTCATATTGGAAAGAAATTCACTTTTTGCTTTGTTTGCTTCCACTGCTTCTTTTTTTGCTTCATTTAATTCCTTTAACTGCTGCTGTGACATTCTAAAATATAGTATAAATATAACAAGTATTGCTATTAAAATTACACCACAAGCCTCTAATATTGTATACTGTCTTATATCACTTAATTCACTAATACTATCGTTTAATATTCCATAAGGCATAATAGCAACTAAATACCATTTAGAATTTGGCAAAGAAGAACAATAAAGCTGTTGATATACACCATCTACCATAATCAAAGTAGAATAATCTTCATCTTGTTCCATAGCATTTTTTAGTTCTTGAGCATAATCCTCTGGAGTTTTACTATTTAATTCTGAAAATAATTCTTTAATACGTGTAAAATAATCTTCTTGAAATCCTTGTCCACTTCTAATTACAAAACTTCCATCTTTACGAATAATATGAGAATACATAATAGATGTTTTTTCATCTAATACAAGTGCACTTTCTAAATAGCTCATAGGTAACGCTACTACCAATGAAGAACTTTTATTGTTTCTCTCCATAGGATACTCTGCATCAATGGCTAATACTAAAACTTTATCTCCATTTTCATCATAGCCAGTTGTTACTCTTTTACTCTTGTCTTTCAATATTTCACTAAATTCTTGTTTATTCACTATTTCAATAGGTTTTCCATAAACAATTTGTTCTTTTTCATCTTTTGTATAAAGTGCCATATAGGTAAATTCGCGAATTTCAGCACTTAATGCTAAGTCTTGAAGCATACTATCGCTGTATTGAGCATCTTCTTGAGGTGTACGTTTTACAATACCTTGTGCTTGTGATAACTTTAAATCAATAATAGCATCAAATTTTTGATGAATTTGTTTGCTCATCTCTAACATATAAATTGCACCTATTTCAGTAATTGCTTTTTCACTTTTTTGGTTCATATATGTTCCTATCCAAACAAAAACAGCTGTGCAAAGCACAATTAAACAGATAGCACTTACTGCAATAAAACGTTTTGTCATACGAAACATTAGTTAACTTTCCTCCTTTTTGTTATAATTCAATAAAATATTTGTTTCTTTTTTGTTTTATATTGACTATATACTTGTTATACAATATATAATTATTAAAATACTATACTAAATACTTAAAAATAAATATAACATATTTATATAAAATATTTTAATATTACGATACTATTTTTAGTGAAATTGATTAATATTCACATTGTTTTATCATTTATTATTGAGCATATCATATCATATTCAATTATAATATGCAAGAGAATACCCTAATTACTTCTATTATATAAAGTAAATAAATTGATAGAATAACGAAACAGATAATAAATAATATTTTAAAATATATTATAAGAAAACTTTTATTTTAAATATAGTAATATTGCTCTTACTAATTATAATATTATGTGTTAGTACAATCAGTATAAATATACAATTATTGCATAAAAAATAAACATTTTATTCTATACATTGTAAATGATAAAAAATAAAAAGACGTTTCACAGTAAAAACTGTTATACGCCTTTATTATTTTTTTATTTTAAAACTGCTCCTTCATTAGAAGAACAAACTAATTTTGCATATCTCGCTAACCAACCATATTTTATGTTTGGTTCTTTTGGAATATATTCTTTTCTTCTTTTTTCAAATTCTTCTTCGCTTATCTCTGCATTTATTTTTCTGTTAGGAATATCAATGCTAATAATATCACCTTCTTTTAAAAGAGCGATTTCACCTCCTGTAGCTGCTTCTGGACAAACGTGGCCAATAGAAGCACCTCTTGATGCACCGCTAAAGCGACCATCTGTAATCAAAGCAACATCTTTATCTAATTTCATACCTGCAAGTGCTGATGTAGGACTAAGCATTTCTCTCATACCTGGTCCCCCTTTTGGACCTTCATAACGTATCACTACAACATCGCCTTTTTGAATTTTTCCTCCAAATATTGCGGTAATAGCCTCTTCTTCACTATCAAACACTCTTGCAGGACCTTTGTGTACAAGCATTTCTGGTGCTACAGCAGATTGTTTTACTGCACAGCCTTCTTTTGCAATATTTCCCCAAAGTATTGCAATACCGCCTGTTGTACTATATGGATTATCAATGTCACGTATTACTTGTGTATTTTTGTTTACTGCATCTGCAATATTTTCTTTTACTGTTTTGCCCGTTACAGTTATTAAATTTGTATCAATCAAATCTCTTTTTGCCAGTTCTGACATTACTGCCTGTATTCCTCCTGCCGCATACAAATCTTGTATATGATGAGGGCCAGCAGGTGCTAAATGGCATAGATTTGGTGTTTTTTCACTTACTTCATTAAACATATTCAAATCTAAAGGACAACCTGCTTCATAAGAAATTGCTAGCAAATGCAAAACACTATTTGTACTACAACCTAATGCCATATCCATAGCAAGGCCATTTCGAAATGCTTTTTCTGTCAAAATATCTCTTGGTTTAATATCTTTTTCTACCAATTCCATAATTTTCATACCAGCGTGTTTTGCTAAATGAATTCTTCCAGAATACACCGCAGGTACTGTTCCATTTCCAGGCAAAGCCATACCAATTGCTTCACTTAAACAATTCATAGAATTTGCTGTATACATACCTGCACAAGAGCCACAGCCAGGACACACATTATTTTCATAATATTTTAATTCTTCATCATTTATTATATTTGCCTTATAAGAACCAACTGCTTCAAACATTTTAGAAAGACTTGTATGTTCTCCATTCACATCACCAGCAAGCATAGGCCCTCCACTTACTACAATAGAAGGAATATTAATTCTAGCTGCTGCCATAATCATACCTGGTACAATTTTATCACAGTTTGGCACCAACACTAAACCATCAAAACAATGTGCATTTGCCATTGTTTCCACACTATCCGCAATCAATTCTCTTGATGCAAGAGAATATTTCATACCAATATGTCCCATAGCAATGCCATCACATACACCAATCGCTGGTACAACAATAGGCGTTCCTCCTGCCATAGAAACACCAGTTTTTACTGCTGCTGTAATTTTATCTAAATTGATATGTCCAGGTACAATATCACTATAAGCAGACACAATACCAATCAAAGGTCTGTCTATTTCTTCATCTGTTAAACCACAAGCCCTCAGCAAAGAGCGTTGTGGTGCTTTTTCTGCACCTTTTGTTACATTATAACTTCTTCTTTCCACAATACTACCTCCTAAAACATTACTTTTTTCAATGCTAAACTCTTTATATAAATAATAGCCTACTTTATTGTTATATACACAGCTTATTATTGAAAATTGCCAAAGGCAGAATACAAATTCTGCCATTGACAACAATATTACATTTTTATTTTTTTAACCAGCTCATCATTTTACGCAATCTTGCACCAACTGCTTCTAATGGGTGAGTTGCTTCTTTTGCACGTGTAGCAAGGAATTTTGCACAACCACCTGCTTTATTTTCCTGTATCCATTCACTTGCGAATGTACCATCTTGAATTTCAGAAAGTACCTTTTTCATTTCTTTTCTTGTTTCTTCTGTAATCAAACGTTTTCCTGTACGATAGTCGCCATATTCTGCTGTATTAGAAATAGAATATCTCATTTCAGCAAAACCGCCTCTATTGATTAAATCAACAATCAATTTCATTTCGTGTATACATTCAAAATATGCCATTTCTGGTTCATAGCCTGCTTCTACTAATGTATCAAAACCAGCTTTCATTAATTCTGTTACACCACCACAAAGTACAGCTTGTTCACCAAAAAGGTCTGTTTCTGTTTCTTCTTTGAATGTTGTTTGAATAATACCTGCTCTACCTGCACCAATACCACAAGCCCAAGCTAAAGCATATTCTTTTGCTTTACCAGAAAAGTCCTGATATACCGCAATTAAAGAAGGTACCCCTTGTCCCTCTGTGTAAAGACTTCTTACAATGTGTCCAGGACCTTTTGGTGCAACCATAATAACGTCAACATTTTTTGGTGCTTTAATTTGGTTGAAATGAATATTAAAGCCGTGTGCAAACATCAATATATTGCCTTCTTGTAAATTTGGAGCAATAGACTTATTGTAAATATCTGGTGCCGCTTCGTCTGGAACAAGCATCATAATAACATCAGCAACTTTTGCTGCTTCTGCTGTTTCTAATACTTTTAATCCTGCTGCTTCTGCTTTTGCACAACTTGCTGATGTAGTTCTTAAACCAACTACAACATCGCAGCCACTCTCTTGCAAATTTAAAGCATGAGCGTGTCCTTGACTACCATATCCTATTACAGCAATTTTTTTACCTTTTAATAAATTCAAATCACAATCTTGGTCATAATACATTTGTACCATAATTCTTCTCCTCCGTAATATTATTCATTCTTTTTCACTTCTTTTTTTATTTATATCAACCAGTTATAAAACCGATTTCTATACTTTATAATGCTGTTACACCTGTACGACACATTTCTTCAATTTCAAATTTAGAAAGTGCTGTTACAAAATTATCTACATTACTTGGAATATCTGATAATTCTACTGTAACAGAATTTGGTTGTATTTCTAATATTTTACCCTGATATTCTAATACTGTATTACTAATTTCTGCACTAGTAGCAGTATCTTCTGTATGAATTTTTAATAATGCTAATTCTTTACAAATTGCTTCTTTTTCATCAATTTGTGTTACTTTTTCCACTTCTTCTAATTTTGAAACCTGCTTAAATACTTTTTCTATAATTTCATCATCTGCTTCTACTACAACTGTTATTTTTGTAATTTTAGGTTCATTTGTAGGTGATGCAGAAATAGAATCTATATTATATCCTCTACGTGCAAATAAACTTGATATCCTTGCTAAAACACCAAAATTATTCTGTACTACAAGAGATAATATATGCTTCTTCATAATATCCTTCCTCCTAAATTATCATTAATCTACTATAATATCATCAAAACTGCCTCCTGGTGGTATCATAGGCAATACTTTTTCATCTCTATCAATAATACATTCAATTACACTAGGACAGTTTGTATTTTGTAAAGCTTGCTCAAATGCTTTTTTAAATTCTGTTATAGTCGTTGCTCTGTATCCTTTTCCTCCAAATGCTTCTGCTAATTTTACATAATCTGTTTTTCTATCTAATGTAGTATAAGCATATCTTTTTTCAAAAAACAATTCCTGCCACTGTCTTACCATACCAAGTACTTGATTATTCATAATCACTGTAATAATAGGCAATTCGTATGTGACACTTGTACACAGTTCATTCATATTCATATGAAAACTACCGTCGCCTGTAATATGCACAACACGTCTATCAGGATATGCAATTTTTGCACCAATAGAAGCACCATAGCTAAATCCCATTGTTCCCAATCCTCCTGATGTCAAAAAAGAACGAGGTTTTGTTCTTTTGCAATATTGTGCTGTCCACATTTGATGCTGTCCTACGTCTGTTACAATAATAGCATCTTCTCCACTCAATTCTGAAATCGCTTCTACCAATTTAAAAGGTTTAATTGTATTTTCATCATCTACTGGGTGATAGTCAATTTCCTCTCTCCATTTATCTATTGTTTCTACCCAACTTTTTCTTTCAGAAGGTTTTACATATTTCATTAATCCTACTACAACATCTTTGACATCGCCCAATATACTGAAATTTGTTCTTACATTTTTATCAATTTCTGTATCATCAATATCAATTTGTACTTTAATAGCATTCGGTGCAAACTTTTCTTTATTTGTTGCTACTCTGTCAGAAAATCTTGTACCAATAGCAATCAACAAATCTGCCTCATTAATCGCCTTTGAACTAGAAACGTGACCGTGCATACCTACCATACCTAAATTTAATCTATCACCATAGCTTAATACTCCTGTTGCCATAAGTGTATGACAGGCTGGTATAGAACAAGTATTAATCAATTCACTCAATTCGTGAGAAGCCCTTGATGAAATAACACCACCACCAAAATAAATAACAGGACGAACACTTTTATTAATCAATTCTGCAAGATGTTTAATGTCATCTTCTTTTACAGACACGTGATGTTGTGGTCTAGCAATTTCTTTATGTTCAAATTCATAACTTGCTATTGTTAAATCTTTTGGAATGTCCACTAGCACAGGGCCAGGACGTCCACTTTGTGCAATGCGAAATGCCTCTCTTAATGTATCTGCTAAATCTTCTATATTTTTTACAAGAAAATTATGTTTTGTAATAGGCAGTGTGACACCTGCAATATATACTTCTTGAAAACTATCACGACCCATAGCATCTGTTGTTACATTTCCTGTAATAGCAACCATAGGAATAGAGTCCATATATGCTGTAGCAATACCTGTTACAATATTTGTTGCACCTGGGCCGCTTGTTGCAATGACAACACCTGTCTTTCCTGTTGCTCTGGCATAGCCATCTGCTGCATGAGATGCTCCTTGTTCATGCGCTGTTAAAATATGACGAATTCTATCTTTATTTTGAAGCAAAGCATCATAAATATTTATTACAGTTCCTCCAGGATAGCCAAATACAACATCGACACCTTCTTCTACCAATACCTCAACTATAATTTCTGCACCTGTTTTCATCATATCCATTTCCCCATTCATTAAATATTTTTCGTAATTACTATTTTTTCATTTGTTTTTACTATTTTTCTATAAAAAAAGACTTTATCTCTTTTTTATTCAAGAGACAAAGTCTTAGGCTCTGCGGTACCACTCTTATTGCTATAATAAATATAGCCACCTCAAAACATCTGCACAGTAATGTGTTAATGCCAATTCCTTTAACGAAGAATTAATCCGTTTGAATCTACACAAATTGTCTCTAAATTCTTTGATTCAACTGCTCTTGAGGAGATTTTCACAATTTATTGCTATTGCTTTGCACCAATCCAGCAATTCTCTGAAAACAAACACAAAAGTTACTTACCCTCAGTCACTGCATTTTTTTATTTTGATTATGAACAAAATTATAACCTTTTTTATAAAAATGTCAATAGAAAATTTTATTTTACATTTTTCACTTGTATGACAATACAATGCAGCATAACATATTTTTTATTTATAAATATACTTTATTACATCGGTGTTAAATTACAATAATCTTCTACTGTACCACCTCTTTTAAAGCATTTTATAATTTCTTTTCCTAGTGGGTCTAATTCTGGTACATCAAATTTTTTCAGCTCCTTTTCAAAAAAGCTATTTAATATTTTTGCACCTTTATCATAACCTTCTATACCAAGCATTTCTTGTAATTCACATTTTAAAAATACACTTCTAATATTTTGTCTTTCAATTTTCATTTCTCTTAAAGCATATCCCAAAAGAGGACATCTTGCAGGCTCTAAATTTTGACGTTTAATAATATTAATTCCACCACGTCTTGCTAAATATTCTCTTGCTAACCATTCCGCTGCAAAACCTACTTTGTATACTCCTATATGCTGATTTGGTATCAATATATATTTTGTATTGCGACAGGAAATAATTTGCTGCAACAACAAATTTGCTTGTCTTACTCTTAATCCTGTAGCAAAAGGCCAATAAGAACCAACACCTTCACTTTCCATACCTTCTGTAGCAATAATACTTGGATTATTATGTCCTCTTGGTGCAACCAATCTCCATAGCCAAGCTAAAGAAGGAGGTATAATTTGCATTAATCCCATAATACCATAACTTGGGTGTTCTGCTGTTGCTGGTGGCATACGTACTCCAAAACTACGAATATCTACTCCCACAGGCTCTTGCACAATTTTATTTACCATATATCTTGGAATAACAACACGAGGATTAGGACAAGGTTTTCCATCAGAGTCTAATGTATGCTCCCAAGGCAAACAAGTTGCTCCCGCAACTCCTTGTAAATTAAAGAAAATAAGAGGTTCTTTAGGGTGTATTGCTATTTTTTCATAGGCAGGACTACTTCCATATTCCGTAATACCATCTACTCTTAAAAACCAAGCATTTTCTCCATCAACAATGCCTAATTTACCATCTTCTCCTTGTATAGCAGGGTGACACATTGCCATATCATCAGAAATTGGTTCAATATCACAAGTATCTCCCAAATGTAAATAGTTTTTTCCTCCTGTTACAATATGTGTACCTAGTAATATACGTCCGTCTGGCTCTCTATGCTCTACTTCCAGCATTTCACTTTTTCCACCACCCGAAGCTCCTTCGTGCATAATGACAATTTCATTTTCATAAGGCGTAATAATTCTTGCAGCAGAAGCATGAGCTGTGACCCAATTTTCCTGCTCACCAATATCCAACAACACACTATAAACACCTTTTTTAGCAGATGGGCCAGGATACAAATTATATGAAAAAATTTCGTGACAATTGTCTAAACGATTATGAACACACACTTGTTTTCCTTCAAAATGAGTATGTCTAAAAGGTGGTGCAACATAAATAATCGCACGTGGTACAAAAGGAACGACTTCCTCCTCTATATTTACAAATGCTTGCAAATTTGCAAGAGCATACGCAAAAAAAGAAGCATTTTTAGGACATATTAATATAGCAGGATAGCCATATTTTTTACCGCCTGCTCGAAATGGTATAACTATCAATTCTCTGTCTTTTAGCCATAATAGCGTTTCTTTTCTTAAATTAGAAAATTCATAGCCATAAGCTTCTTGAAAACGTTGTTTATCTGTTGGCTTTTTATCTGAAATGACCATACATTCTGGATCACGACGACGCATATAATCCTCTGTATAATTTACAACTGCTCCATTACGACAACGTACAACATCTGCTTCTTTTTTCTCTTTGCCATAAACTGTATATGTGATGTCAAAAGAATTTTCTTTTTCTCCTCCAAATACCATATCATAAATTTCTGCTCTTGTTTTTGGAATACTTACACTAGAACAAGCATTTAAAATTTCTTTTAATTCTTCTGAAAAAGCAATTCTTTCTAAATTTTTGTCCATAATTTCCTCCTTCTCCTTTTTTTATTAACATGATATGAAACAGCTTGTCACTAAAAGCAGAACAAAATATTTCTAAATAATTTTTATTATACTTTAAAATTTTTACTGCATTTTTATTTTCATGTTAATTTCACAGTTATTTTATTTTTTTACTACTTATTTTAATATGCTATTATTCATTTGTAAATCTTAATTAAAAATGCACTTTTATTTCAAATTTTGTACGTTTTATTATAAATTATAATGCCATTTTATCATTAGAATAAACAAATTAAATAAATTTAAAAATATCATATTTTTAAATTATGATATTTTTTATGATAAAAATATAGAATTTTACAATTTCTATCATATTTTTTTACAAAATTAGTATTACTTACTATCAAATATTTTTAATATCATTTTAAAACAAAAAAAGATGACCCCTCCGCTGCTACTTTAACGGAAAGGTCATCTTTCATTCTGAACTGGTTCTAACACTTCTATCTTTCTCACTCTTTCTTTTTTTATTTGTGTTCTTTATTGAGATGTTATTTATAATCATCACAACACCATTTTCCATATTTAGTTGTATATTTCATATACTGTATTTGCTTTTTTTATCTTCCACATGGAATACATTTTTTATTTTTTAAAATGTTTTATATTTTTATTTGCTTTTACAGTTTTGAAATAGAAAACGAAATTCGCTTTAAACATTGGACTCAAGCCTACTTTAACATAGTGCCTTATCCTTTTTTGTTTTGTCCTATGGTATCTCCCCTTATTAACACTATATGCCTTTCTCTTGGAAAAACACACCCAACTTTCACCGCCGCAAAGAAAAGGGTATACCGAAGCTAATTATTTTGTTGGACTCTCCTCCTTCTATGTTTTACTAACTATAATTGTGTTGGAAAATACATTCCGCTTCAATTTATAATCAACAAAGTAATAAGAACAATCTATATAATAATTTGTTTGTTATAAGGAAATAGAATTTCTCTTATTATTGACGTCTTATAACAAAAGAACCGAATAATTTTTCTTTTTCCTTGTTTATTTTTTATATTGATTGATTACTTTGTATGTATTTATATTAAAACATTAATAACAAAATGTCAATACTTTTTTTAAATGTATACAATATTTTTTAAAAGTACATTTTTGTATTCTCTTTTATTGTATGAAATGACATTTAATGATAAAATATGAGATATAATTTTATTGATTTAGAGAGGTGGAACAATTTATGAAAGAAGCACTTGTTGTTATTGATATGCAAAATGATTTTATAGACGGTAGTTTAGGCACAGCACAAGCACAACAAATCGTGCCAAATGTAATTTCAAAAATTAATGCTTTTTCTGGCGATTTATATTATACAAGAGATACTCACAATGAAGATTATTTGAATACACTGGAAGGAAAAAAACTTCCTGTAGTTCATTGCATTAAAAATACTTTTGGTTGGGAAATACAAAAAGATGTTTGGAATGCTGGTGTAAATAAAAATCCTCTTATTATTGACAAACCTACTTTTGGTTCAACTGAATTAGCACAAACACTTTGTCAAAAACAATATGACCGCATCACATTAGTAGGATTATGTACAGATATTTGTGTGATTTCTAATGCACTAAATATAAAATCATTGCTTTGGGAAACTCCTATTATTGTTGATGCAAATTGTTGTGCTGGTGTAACACCAGAAAGCCATACACAAGCACTAAATGCTATGAAAATGTGTCAAATTGACATTTTCAATCAACACTAAATATTTCCATATTTTTTCAAAATTATATATAAAATACAAAGACATTGTTAAAAAAAAATGATACAATAAAAATAATATTATCACTTTCTTTTCTAAATAGTATATTGATTAAAATAGTAATACTGAAAGTAGGCGATAATAAAGTGTATATCAAAAAGACAGCTTGTTTTATCATATATCAATACATTTATGGCAATCAAAAAATAAATGAAAATTTTACAGAAATTATAAACTATATTCAGCATTATAATATAACAATAAATAAAAAAGAACTTATTTTATCTGGCAGACTTTGCAAAGATATCAAATTAGGGGATGTTCTTTTTACAGAAAATAGCAATAAAACAATCATTGTAAAAGGTTTATTTGCATATGGTCATACATTCGATTTATTAAATGCTGGAATGACCTGCGTAATATTAACAAATATGGTAGAACACGCTTTTTTTCAATATGAAATATTGTATACGTTATACTCTAAGTGCACTACAAAACAGTAAAATATTAAAAAATCTTTACTATAATTCTAACAACAAAATCATATTTGTTTTGATTAACATATGAAGGAGTAAGCAAAATGAAAATTTTTGATTGGATAAAAAAGAAAAAAGAACCTCAAAAACCGACAGAAGAAATTTCTTCTACGGTTACTGAAAATAATACTACAGATACAGAAAATAATACAATAACACAACAAAACGAAATACAGCAAAATGATATACAACAAAAAACAGAAGAAAATTCGCAACCAAATCAGCAACAAAACAAAGCAAAACAACAAGAACACGATGCAGCTATTCGTCTATATTCTTGCCGAAAAAATACTGATATTATTCCTTCTGTTTTTGAAAAGGCTTTTTCAGAAGAATATAAAAAACTTGATTTTGTAAATAATGCAGAATTTGTTTTAACTTTAAAAGATGATACTTTTTTAAAAATTCGTATCATCACAAACAAAAAAGAAACTACTACACAAGCATATGGTATGGCAAATTTTTTCAGCAAATCTCCTATTAAAAATCAAGTATTAAAAGAAAATATATTACAGCAAATGAAATTATTTAATTGTATTATTTCTATACAATTTACATTAAATTCTGACGAAAAAAGAACAAATAATATGATTAAAAATATTTATAGTTCTGCAAAAGCTCTTACTGCTTTTGTACTTGTGCCTACTATGGAAGTATTTCATTATGATGGTAGGTTATTGATTGATACACAAGGACAGTCTGCTTTTGATACATTTCACCCTATTGCTTCTGCAGATTTTTTAGAAAAAGAACTGAAACCTACAGAGGCTGACATAGCAAGAAAGAAAAAATCAATCGAAGTATTAAAAAGCAAAAAAATTCCTTATTTAGAAGAACTTCGTTCTGCAGTATTTGATGCGGAAACTTCTTTACAAATAAAAGAAGTCATTATAAAACGTTTGATTGCCACATATGCTACTGCAATACAAGCAGAAATTTATCTTAGCGGAAAATATGACAATCCAGAACAAAAAATGAAAGAGCAAATTGCTCTTTTAGATGAAAAATACCATATTTTAAATTCCTTTTCTTCTAAAGAAAAAGAATTTATTGACCACCCGCCTATCAAAGAAACGAAAATATTTAATAGCTATGCTTGGCGATATGAATGTTGTGCAATATTTCTTTGGGCACTTTCATTGCTGGAATTAAAAGAACCCAATCAAATTTGTGAAGCAGTGGAATTAGGCAATGTGATATGGAACCACAATTTTGATAGTATTTCTAAAGTTGCAAAATTACGTTCTAAAGAAGAAATATTAGCACTACAAGATTTAACACTTCGTTATAATTGGGCTTGTGTAGATGCTCGTATTAACAACAAAACAATAGATGCTCTTGATTTTGGTGTAATTTATGAAAGACATTATGCTTTAAATTGGCTGCTTAAAGTAGATGGTGTTACAGATTGGGATGCTGTCACTACTACAACATAAAAAAAAATACTACTGTTAATATCAAAATTTTAGCAGTAGTTTTTTTATTGTCAGAGTAGTATAAAATATAACAAATTTTTACAATATTTTTATACTATTTGCATATTGTATCTCTTTACCATAGGTACTATAATAAGTTTAAAATAGTAACTATTATAGGAGAAAAATAAATGTCAACAACTGTATTAAAATTATTTGCACTTATTACAATGTTAATTGACCATATTGGATTTTTTATTCCTAATATGCCCGAATGGTTAAGATATATAGGAAGACTATCAGCGCCTATATTTTTATTTTGTGCTGTAATAGGCTATAGCAACACGAGTAATAAAAAAAAGTATCTGTTTCGAATTTATGCTTTTAGTGTGTTTATGGGTATTATTGATGCTATAATATTACAAAACATCAATTACATAAGAACAATATTTATAACACTTCTTATACTATTTTTAATAGACTGCTTTCAAAGTCAAAACAAATATGCAAAAAAATACTTATGTATATTTTTATTGTGGCAAGTTGTAGTAAATACACTCTATATTATGTGTATTATTAATATGCCAGATAAATCTACCGTAATAATATTACCATTATTTGTTATTTCTGCATATATGAATTACGGTATATTATTTGTAGTATTAGGTATTTGTATGTACTTGTTTCTTCATTCTTATAAAAAATTTAGTATCAGCTATATTTTGATTACATTTACTATACTCATTTTTCAAAATACAAATTTGCTATATCGTATAGGCAATAAAATAACTTATATTGCAATTACAAGTAAAAATAATTTGCTAATGCACTTAAAAGAAATATTTGAGTTTTTTTGTTCAGCATTTTTGGATATAGAAATTAGATTTTTAAAAAACGATTTATGGTATACTACACAATGGCTAATGATATTTTCATTGCCTTTGCTATTGTTATATAACGGAAAAAAGGGGAAAGGACTAAAATACTTATTTTACATAATGTATCCTTTTAATATTATTGTATTTTATTATATTGGTGTTTCTATGGGTAATGTATTATAAAAAAAGAGGTAAAAATAATGTCTAATATATTCAATAAAACACTTTTAAAAAGATTTATTCCTATTTTACTACTCCATTTTCTTTTTTTAACACAACAACGTTGTTTTTTATCTTTTACAAAATCTTTTATACTTTGTTTTATTTTAGCAGCAATTCTCCAAATTAAAATAGATAAAATTCATTTATTCAAAAGATTTATAAGACAATTTTTCTTTTTTTTCTTCATAGCACTTTTTTCTATACAAATTGAGCATTATACTTTACGTCATTTTTTAATAGGCTGTACTATTGCTGGTATTTCAAGCCTTTTTGATGTAGCACAAGCATATGGAAAAAGCTCCCCATATTAAGGAGCTTTTAAACTTTTTTATAAGGTGTCAATTTCTCAAAAAGTTCTTCAAAATTATTTGCTATCACTGTTTTTTTATGACAATAAAAGTCATACATCACTATATTTCCATTTTCATTATCAAAATACAGTTCAAACATACTTTGATAACTTCCAATTTCAATACAATTTTTTAATGCTTTACAATCCCTTACATCTGCACTTTTTTCTATTTCTTTTAAATATTTTTGTTGCAACACTATTTTTTCTATATTTTGTTTTACATCATTTATAGCATTAAAACAAACAAGTTTTCCATCTAAAAAACCGATTAATTCTAAAAATTCATAAGAAGTTAAATATTCTTTTATTTCTTTTCTTAATATCATTTTCATTTCTTTTTCTATTTGCTCAAAATTTATTTTTTTTGTATTTTCTTGATATATCCATTGAATATATCCATATTCATTTACTTCTCCAACATATAAATCTGTATTAAATTCTCCATCAAACGGTACACTAGGCAGCAAACCCGTTTTTTTATGCCAGTAACAAAAATATCTTTCTAAATAATTTAATAATATTTTTTTCATAAATGGAATTGCCTCCTACAACACTTTTTATTAAGTATATAAAAAACTCCCCATATTGAGGAGCTTTTTTAGTTAAGAAAACGAATTTTTTACTTTCAATATATTTCATAAAGCGAAGGGAACATCAAATCTCAATATTAATCTACGCAAGTCATAATTTTTAATATTTCTTTATCTGTTTCACGCATACCATCTTTTCCTAATCTACCAATATTTTTTATTGTATTTTCAATTCCTTTTGATACAATGCCATCTCCACCATAAAATTGCTGTCCTTTTAAATACATATCATATCCAAAAATACCTGCATCAACTGCTGCTGCAATTTTTGCTGCACAAGATGCTTTTGCACCATCGCATATAATACCTGATGTAATAGCAAGTGCATTCACGATAGTATGTGTAATGTCTTCATAACTACCACCTTTTAAATAAGCAATACCTGCCCCTGCTGCTGCTCCTGCACTTATGGCACCACAATATGCTGATAAATATCCTATTCCTGTTTTTTTGTGTATTGCAATTAAATTTGAAAGTATTAATGCTCTATATAATTTTTCTTTTTCTATATTTAATTCTTTGGCATATTCTATAACAGGCAATGAAACAGTCATACCTTGATTACCACTACCAGAATTGATAACAACAGGTAATTCGCAACCGCTCATTCTTGCATCAGAACCTGCTGCTGCTTTTGCCTTTGCACGGTTTCTAATATCATCTCCATACGTTTCTAACAATACAGAGCCTATATTTGCACCATAATTATTTTTTAATCCTTCTTCTGCAATGGCACTATTATATTCTATTTGTCTATCCAACACTTCTTTTACATCTTCTATATCTACTGTTTGTGCAAAATCATATATTCCTTGTACTGAAAGCAAGCTATAATCAGGCACGTCTTCCTGCATTTGCTGTACCACTCCATTATCTAAAAGCACATCTCCATCTTTTTCGATATATACCACATTACTATGTGCATTCGCAATACGAACAATGGCATAACTATCCCCTTTATAAACCTTTACAATAATATCTAAAAGTAAATCACTTTCTGCTTGTTTTACTTGAATTTTTGTTGTTTTTTTATATTTTAAAAATTCCTTTTTTTGCTGTTCTGTAACATTACTTAATACTTCTAATTCTAATTTTTCATCTCCTGCAATAATGCCTATCGCTACTGCGGATTCAATGCCTTTTTCTCCATTAGTATTTGGCACAATAACACTTTTTACATTTTTAATAATATTACCACTTGTTTCTACAATCACTTTATCAGGTATTTGTCCCAATACTGCCCTTGCTTTTGCTGCACAATAGGCAAGTGCAATGGGTTCTGTACAACCCATTGCCACAACTAATTCTCTTTTTAATATTGCAACATATGTTTGATAACACAATTTTTCTTTTTCCATATGGTCTTTTCTCCTTTCATACTTTTTTATTTATCAAAAATTATATTTACAGTTTGTTTTTATTTAAAATTTTACACCACTTTTTTAATAGAAATATATGGAAAAAGCCCCCCATACTGAGGAGCTTTTATTACATTTTATTTATTTGTTATTTCATAAAAGATTTTAAAACTTTACCAAGACTTGCAATACCTTGTTCGATTTTATCATCTGGCATACAAGAATAGTTCATTCTAAATGTATTTTCGTGTCCGCCATTAGGGAAGAAAGAACCACCAGGAACATAAGCAACTTTTTCTTCAATACATTTTACAGCAACTTCTCTTGCATTCATATATTCAGGCAATACAACCCATGTAAACAATCCACCATCTGGGTGTGTATATTCAATGCCTTCTGGGAATTCACGTTTCATAGCATTCAGCATAACGTCACGTCTATGTCCATATACTTCTTTAATTTTTGCTACGTGTTCATCTAAGTTATACATATCCATAAATTTGTCAACTTCTAACTGAGAAACGGTAGATGGTTGTAAGTCAGCACCTTGTTTTACAAAGTTGTATTTTGCAAGAATTTCTTCAGATGCACAAACCCAACCAAGACGATAGCCAGGTGCTAAAATTTTTGAGAATGTTCCTAAGAAAACAACAAGTCCTTTTGTATCAAGAGATTTCAATGATGGCATATTTTCTCCTTCAAATCTCAATTCACCGTATGGATTGTCTTCTATTGTAGGAATTTCATATTTGTTTATGATTTCCATAAATTTTTTTCTTCTTTCCAAAGGCCATGTTCTACCTGTTGGATTTTGGAAATCTGGTATTACATAAATCATTTTTACATTTTCTGTTGTTTGTATGATTTTTTCTAATTCTTCCATAATCATACCATTGTTGTCTGTTGGAACTTCAATAAATTTAGGGCAGTTAATTTTAAAAGCATTAATTGCTCCCAAATAAGATGGGCTTTCCATTAACACAACATCGCCCTCGTTCAAGAAGACACGACCAGAAAAGTCAAGACCCTGCTGAGAACCATTTGTAATCAAAATGTTATCTATTGTAGAAGTAATGCCATTTTTTGCTTTCATTCTATCAACAATTTTTTGTCTTAAAGAGTCAATACCATCTGTTGTAGAATATTGCATTGCTTCTTGTCCGCTTTCACTCATAACAGCCATAGCTGCTGCTTTCATTCCTTCTACAGGAAATAATTCCTTCGCTGGCAGACCACCTGCAAAAGAAATAATGTCTGGTTGCTGTGTAAGTTTGAGCAACTCGCGGATTTCAGAGCCTTTCAACTGTTCTACTCTGTCTGAAAATTTTATCATTTTGATTTCCTCCTTTATTTTTTAGCTCGTTGGTTATATTACACAAGAACAGTTTTATATAAATATATTACATTTTTTGCCTTTCTCTTAATTGTCCTTTTGTTATAAACTGTTCTTGAATGGGGCAATAAATTGTTCTATATTCATTTAACCACAAAAAGTACAGAAAGTCAAATTATTTTTGTGAATTTATAGTCAATTTTTATAATGTTTTTTTTTAGAGACAAAAATATTATTGTATGACTTCAACAATAATAATTTATTTCTTTTACTAATTTTACTTTATTTTAGCCATTTGATATACTCATTGCTTCTATAGATACAACACCTCCTCTTACAATTTCCATATCGTGAAATCTCTTTGACAAAAGATTTATCAAATCATTATTACCCACTTCTGAATTAACAGACTGTAATATCAAGCGTTCCATATCATAATCTATAATAGAAGCTCTAAATATTTTCGCTATAGAAATTACTTCTTCTTTTTCTACTGGAGAATTGATTTTTAATTTAATAAACATTAATTCTTTCATATGAGTAGGTATGTCTGTCAAGTCAATAATCTTGATAACTTCTACACATCTATTCATTTGTTTTTTAATTTGCTCAAATGTTGCATCATTACTTAAAAAACTAAATGTCATACGAGAAATCGTAGGGTCTGCTGTTGTTCCTACTGTAATCGTTTCAATATTATATAGTTTACTAGAGCAAATACCTGATATTTTTGCCAATACACCAACTTGATTTTCTACAAATACAGCAAGCCATCTCTTTTTAATATCCATTTCTTTTCTTCCTTTCTTCTCTTGTAGTATTTAATTCTCTTCCAATATCATATTATCCAATGTACCGCCATGTCTTACAATAGGAAGCACAATATCATATCTTTCTAATATAAATTCAACCAATACTGGTGCTTTATTTTGTTTTGCTTTTTCAGAAGCTATTTTTAATGTTTGTTCGATTTGCTCTTCTTCTGTGACTCTATATGCTTCTACATTATAACTTTCTGCAAATTTTAAAAAGTCTGGCAAATAAGGAGGACACTCCTCTGGTGTATGACATTTTATTCTTTGGCAACTTTTTCTTTCTTTTAAGCAAGTACCATAATAATGTTTTTCACAAAAATATTGCTGTTGCTGACGTACCATACCCAAAAAACTATTATTAAATACCAACACTACTATAGGCAATTCCCACGCTACGGCTGTCGCCATTTCTGCCATATTCATTTGAAAGCCACCATCTCCTGTAATACAAATCACTTGTTTTTCTGGATAAGCAAGCTGTGCTCCTATTGCAGCAGGAAATCCAAATCCCATTGCTCCCAATCCTCCAGAAGTTAATAATTTTTTATGATTATCTAATTCTAAAAATTGTGTTGTCCACATTTGATGTTGTCCTACATCTGTAACAGCTATAAAATCATCAAAAATATTATTTATACTTTCTATAATTCTTTGTGGATTGACACAGTTTCCTGATTTTACGCCAAGTGGATATTCTTCTTTCCATTTTTTTACTTGTGCTACCCATTCTCTTTTTTCACTTTGTTTTACCATAGTCAACATTTTTTCAATAGCTAATTTCGCATCTCCTACTACAGGAACATCTACTTTAATATTTCTGGAAATGGCTGCTGTATCAATATCAATATGCACAATTTTTGCTTCTTTTGCAAATTCACTTATTTTTCCTGTAATTCTATCATTAAATCTTGTCCCTATAGAAAACAGTAAATCACATTCACTTACTGCTTTATTTGCTGCATAACAGCCGTGCATACCCATACTTCCTACATACAAAGGGTGATTTGTAGGAATTGCTCCTTTTCCCATAACGGTAGTAATTACTGGTATGTTTACTATTTCAGCAAGCTGACGAAATGCTTGATTTGCGTGAGCAATATTTATGCCTCCTCCACAAAGAAAAAGAGGTCTTTCTGCATCTCTTAACAACTTTAATGCTCTTTTTAACTGTCCTACGTGTACATCAGAATTTGGTTTATATCCTCTAATATGCACCTCTGCTGGATAACTATCTTTCATTACCTCTTTCATAATATTAGAAGGTAAATCAACCACTACAGGACCTGGTTTTCCTGTACGGGCAATATAAAATGCTTCTTTTATAATTCTACCTAAGTCTTTTCTATCTCTTACCATAACACCATATTTACAAACACTTCTTGTAATTCCTATAAAATCAACTTCCTGAAAAGCATCATTTCCAATTAAATCTAAAGGAACTTGTCCTGTAAAACAAACAAGAGGCACACTATCATAATTTGCATTTGCTATACCTGTTACTAAATTTGTTGCACCTGGGCCACTTGTTGCAACACAGACACCTACTTTTCCTGTTGCTCTGGCATAAGCATCTGCTGCGTGCACTGCTGCCTGTTCATGGCGTGGCAATATCAAGCGAATATCATTTTGTTTATAAAGTTCATCAAAAATATCCAATACATATCCTCCCGGATAGCCAAATATTGTATCAACGTCTTCTTCCTTTAATGCCTCTAGCCAAAGCTGTGTTCCTTTTTTCATAATAAAATAACCTCCTCAAAATATCATTTGTATATTATATTATTATTACATATATTAAAAAACACCCTAATCAATATCATTGATTAGGGCGATTTTATTCGTGGTACCACCTAAATTCAGAAAAATTTTTTCTGCACTTTTTTCTGTACAAAGCTATATTTCAAAATAGCATAATACATCATTTCTATAACGGGAAATCCCGATGAATACTACTCAAAAACAGTTTTTCTTTTCGCGTCATAGCTCCAAGGCTACTTCTACAGCAATAAAACAAAGATTTTCACCAGCCATCTTCTCTCTATGCTTTTATTTACTGTATACTACTCCTTTTCACAGCATTTTATTGTATTCTAATTTTTATGGATATATTATAGCACAAAAATTTTTTTTGAAAAGAGATTTTTATAATTTTTTTTAGTTTACTAATTTTAAATTTTTTGTTTATTTTCTATTGCATTTCAAAAACTATATAGTATAATAGTATCTGTTTAGTAAAAATAATACATTTGTTTAGTATTTCTAAAATAGCAAAGTATACACGAAGGAGTTAACTATGGATATTGGTCATAAAATTAAACAGCTTCGTATTCAAAATGGTTTAACATTAGAAGAATTAGCCTCCAGAAGTGAACTCACAAAAGGCTTTTTATCTCAGCTAGAACGTAATTTAACATCACCTTCTATTACAACATTAGCTGACATTGTAGAAGCACTTGGAAGCAGTATGTCTGATTTTTTTAAAGAAGACACAGAAGAAAAAATCGTATTTCAAAAAAAAGATTTTTTTGTAGACAAAAGAGAACAACATACTGTAAACTGGATTGTGCCAAACACACAAAAAAATGCTATGGAACCTATATTAGTGGAGTTGCCTCAATATGGTACATCTTTCGAAGTTGCCCCCCACAGCGGTGAAGAATTTGGTTATGTTATAGAAGGCTGTATTTCACTTATATGCGGAGAAAAAAAATTTACAGTACGCAAAGGAGAAACATTTTATTTAAATGGCAAAACATTTCATCATATTAAAAATGAAAAAAAAACACTTGCAAAAATACTTTGGATTTCTACACCACCATTGTTTTAGGAGGTTACAATGAAAAAATTAATACAATTTAAAAATATTGTAAAAGACTTTGATGGACAGTTAGTACTAAAAGGCATTAATTTAGATATTTACGAAAACGAATTTGTTACACTGCTTGGTCCTAGTGGCTGTGGCAAAACAACATTATTACGTATACTAGGAGGATTTTTAAATCAAACAGAAGGACAGGTCATATTTGATAATACCGAAATCAGTCACGTTCCTCCCTACAAAAGGGAAATTAACACAGTATTTCAAAAATATGCCCTTTTCCCTCATATGAATGTATATGACAATATTGCCTTTGGACTAAAAATAAAAAAAGAACCTAAAGACATTATTGAACAAAAAGTGCAAAGAATGTTAAAATTAGTGAATTTAGAAGATTATGCCAAAAGAAATGTAACAGAACTTAGCGGAGGACAACAGCAAAGAATTGCCATAGCCAGAGCATTAGTAAATGAACCTATGGTATTGCTTTTAGATGAGCCACTTGGAGCATTGGATTTAAAACTAAGAAAAGAAATGCAGCACGAATTGAAAAAAATACAGCAGGAAGTTGGTATTACATTTATTTATGTTACTCACGACCAAGAAGAAGCTCTCACTATGTCCGACAAAATTGTTGTTATGAAAGACGGTGAAATACAACAAATTGGTTCTCCTACTGACATTTATAATGAACCAATAAACGAATTTGTTGCCAAATTTATAGGAGAAAGCAATATTATAGATGGCGTAATGCTAGACGATTATAGAGTAATGTTTGAAGATAAAATATTTGATTGTGTAGATTTCGGATTTGACAAAAACGAAAAAATTGATGTTGTAATACGCCCTGAAGATTTAGATATTGTACCAAGAAAAGATGGAAAATTAAAAGGAATTGTTCGTTCTGTACTATTTAAAGGTGTTCATTATGAAACCATTATTGAAACTAAAGTTGGCACAAGCATTACAGTACAAATGAAAGTATCTGACGAAAAACCTGTTATAAACACAGAAGCAAATGAAAAAATGAGTGCAAATGACTTTTATTTAGATGTTAGCGATATAGAAGAATTAACAGAAGCTACCATTGTTGCTCGTGCAGATGCTCAGGCTTGGAATCCAGATACAGAAGAATGGATTTCTATACAAAAAATATCTTATGATATTAAACCAGAAAATGGTACTTATCCTGTGACATTTTCTACAGCCGCTGGTACAAGTGTAACAGTGAATATGATTGTAAAAGATGAAAACAGAGTGATAAACAAAGAATATCAAGAAAAAATATTTGCTGTAAACTTTTTTAAAACAGCAGACGAAATTAAAGAAAGTATTGCTTTAGAAACAGATTTGAAAACGTGGGCAAACGCTTCTGCTTGGAGTTTAGACGAAGATACTCCTGTTGAAATTACAAGTATTCATTATGATTTTGACCCTGAAAATATTACAGTAGGAACTTATAACGTGACATTTGCAACAGAAGGACACGAATATATGGTTGACACAACAGATAAATACGAAGTAGGTGACGAAGTTGGTTTAATGTTTCAGCCACAAGATATTCACATTATGAAAAAGGGGTGAGTGCTTATGAAACAATTTAAAAATATGACATACCCTTATATACTATGGATTTCTATTATGATTGTTGTGCCTATGTTTATGATACTAATGTATGCTTTTACAAAACACGGCAATGATGTTGCAACATTTTGGTTTACATTTGAAAATTTTACTCGCTTTTTTAGTGACATTATATTTATCAATGTATTAAAACAATCTCTTTACATTGCAATAATTACTACAATACTATGTATTTTATTAGGGTATCCAGCAGCATATATTATTGCAAATGCAAAAGAAAAAAATAAAGTTTTTTTAATACTTTTAATTACATTTCCTACATGGATTAATATGCTTGTTAGAACATATGCTTGGATGGGCATTTTACAAGACAATGGTATACTAAATAATATATTATCTTTATTTGGTTTACAAACAAAATTACTCCACACTGATTTTGCAGTAATATTAGGTATGGTTTACAATTTTATCCCTTTTATGATATTGCAAATTCATACCTCATTAACAAAAATGGATAAAAGCCTTTTAGAAGCAGCAAGTGATTTAGGTGCTGACAAATTGCAATGCTTTTTAAAAGTGACATTTCCTCTTTCATTACCTGGTGTTATAAGTGGTATTACATTAGTATTTTTACCAGCAATGTCCAGTTTCTTTATACCAAAGCTATTAGGAGGAGGACAATATGTTTTAATTGGAAATGTTATAGAGTCTCAATTTTTAACAGCAGGCAACTGGAATTTTGGCAGTGCGATTTCATTAATTATGGCTATTATTATTATGATTTCTATGTACATTACTAAAAAAATTGAAATTAGAAACAGCACAGGAAAGGGGAAAATATTACATTGAAACAGTCTAAAAAAATAGGCAGTAAAATTTATATGGCTATTATGATAATATTTTTTTATTTGCCTATCATATATACTATTATATTTTCATTTAATTCTTCTCGTTCTCTTACAAAATTTGGAGGATTTTCACTACAGTGGTATCAAAAAATGTTTCACGACTCCACTATGATGCAATCTATATTTTATACCATTGTAATTGCTTTACTTGCTACATTGGTTTCTACCATTGCAGGTACCATTACAGCAATAGGACTTTCTAAGTCAAATCGCATACTAAAGGGAATTGTAGAACAAATTAATGATTTACCCATTATGAACCCTGAAATTGTAACAGGCATTGGGCTTTTAATGTTTTTTAGTGCACTAGGCGTCAAAAAGGGATTTATGACATTATTATTAGCACATATTATGTTTTGTATCCCTTATGTGATATTAAGTGTAACACCAAAATTACGCTCTCTTGACCCTAATTTAGCTGACGCTGCATTAGATTTAGGTGCTACACCTTGGCAAGCACTTGTAAAAGTAATTGTTCCTCAAATTATGCCTGGTATTGTATCAGGTGCTTTAATCGCTTTTACAATGTCTTTTGACGATTTTATTATATCTTATTTTGTAACTGGTAATGGTGTTAACAATATTTCTATACTGGTTTATACTATGTCAAAAAGGATAAATCCTTCTATTAATGCACTATCTAGCATCATTATTGTAATTATTACAGTAGTTTTACTACTTGTAAATATCATACCAATATTAAAACAAAAAAAGGAGAAAACAAAATATGAAGCATAATATCAAAAAAATACTTTCTGTATTACTTACTGCAACAATGCTATTTAGTTTTACATCTTGCGGAAACAGCAGCAACACACCAGCAGAAGATCCTGTTGAAAAATACGGCTCTGATACACTAAAATTGTATAACTGGGGCGAATATATGGGAGATACACTTATAAGCGATTTTGAAAAGCAATTTGGTGTCAATGTCATTGTAGAATATTTTGACTCAAATGAAATGATGTATACTAAAATACAAGCAGGTGATGCCTATGATATTTTAGTACCTTCTGATTATATGATTGAAAGGCTTTTAGCAAACAACAGTTTACAGCCTATTGATAAAGAAATGATACCAAATATTTCTAATTTGTCAGAAGGCGTAAAGGGACTTCCTTATGACCCAGACAACACATATTCTGTTCCCTATTTTTGGGGTACTGTAGGTATTGTTTATAATAAAAACAATGTCGATATAGCAGATTTAGAGCAACAAGGCTATGCTATATTAAAAAATCCCAAATATAAAGGAAAATTATATATGTATGACTCTGAAAGGGACTCCTTTATGATAGCATTAAAATCACTTGGCTATTCTATGAACACAGACAATGAGCAGGAAATTGAACAGGCTTACCAATGGTTAAAAGAATTAAATGATACTATGGAGCCTGTTTATGTAACTGATGAGGTTATTGATGGTATGATAAATGGCAACAAAGATTTAGCTGTTGTATACAGTGGTGATGCTACAACAATACTATATGAAAACGAAGATATGGCATTTTATTTGCCAAAAGAAGGTACAAACATATGGAGTGATGCTATGGTAATACCAGCAAATGCAGAAAATCCAAAATTAGCTAATGAATTTATAAATTATGTACTGACATACGATGCTTCTTATGGCAATTCTGAAGCAGTAGGATATACTTCTTCTAATCAGGAAGTAATGGATAATATGAGTAGTGAAGGTGGTTTATATGAACTTGTTCCTTCTTATATTCCTCGTACAGGATATGAAAAAGATGAAGTATTTCAAGATAATGCTATTTTAAAAGAAAAATTGTCTGAACTTTGGATTAAAGTAAAAGCTTCTAATTAATAATAAAAACCGAGAAAATTTATTTTTTCTCGGTTTCTTTTATGTTATTATACTAACATATCTACAATATGAGAAGATGGTAGATTTACTGGATTTGCTGCCTCCATACCTTCTATTAACTGTGCTGCTTGTAATTCTGCTGCTTCCATACAATTTTTTGTTAAAGCAATCCCTGCTTGCATTTGTACCCCTGCTAATCCTAAATTTCCAATATCCATAAAACTTCCTCCTTTTTTTCAAAATTATTTCTTATATTTAGTTATCGGTATAAAATTAAATAAATTAACATTATTCTTTACAAAATATTAATGTATTAACACATTTTGTTGCATCTCCATCAACATTTTTATAAATGCACTCATTTGTGGCGTAACATATTTATTTTTATGATAAATAATTTGTTTCCACATTACAACATTCCAATTTTCTACATTAATTTTTTGAATTGTTCCATTTTTGATTTCTTCTGAAACAACCATATTAGGCAAAAAAGAAATACCTTCTCCTTTTTTCATAAGCTCTACAATAATTTTAGTATCTCCTATTTCTAAAAACGGTTTAAAATCAATCGCATTTTTTTGCACATATTCGTCTAATTCTTTGCGATAACTAATCCCTTTTTCTGTTAATATAAAAGGTTGTTTTAATATTTCTTGTATGCTTACTTTCTCCTTTTTTACTAAGTCATTTTCATAATGTGCAAAAAATGAAATTTCTTCTTTTTTCATATAAGGTTTTACCCATTCTTTATGATACAAAGGTCTATCTATTACAAATATAAAATCCACTTCATTATGTATCATCATTTCAATTAACTCATCTACATAATTTGTTTTCACTATCAATTCCACATCAGCATATCTTTTATGATATACTGACAAAATTTCCTTCATATCACAACAAAGTAATGACTCTATTACACCAATACAAAGCTGTCCTTTCATATGATTTTGTTCTGTATTTGTATATGTTATTTTTTCTACCAAATTTCTAATCTCTTTTGCATATTGAAATACTTCTTTTCCCTTTTCTGTTACGGATATTTTTTTACCTATTCTTTCAAATAATTTGACATTTAATTCCTGTTCCAACTGCTGTATTTGTATTGTAACAGTAGATTGACAATACCCTAGTTGTTCTGCTGCCCTCGTAAAATTTTGTAGTTCTACTACTCTCAAAAACGTCATCAAATTCCTTATTTCCATAATATTCCTCCTCACTATACTATATATAATATAACACAATATCATTAAAAATAATAATGTATTTTATTAAAACTATGAATTTTACAAATGATTATAAATAAGCTATGATATAAGAAATAAAAAAAGTATTTTACAAATCGGGGAGGTTATATTATGATTAGAAAAGTATGGGATTTTATATTTGCATTAATTACAGCATCTTCAAAATATAATCGTTTTTAGAAAGGAGCGAAAACAATATGAAAGCAAAAACAAAAGTAAATATATTAGGATTTTTTACAGTATTATTTTGGGCAATGGCTTTCCCTTTTTCAAAAATTGCCATTTCTCATTTTCATATTAACAGCGTTGCTGTATTAAGATGTATTATTGCATCATTATTTTTATGTTTGTTAGGCATCTGTCAAAAAATTACAATTCCTAAAAAACAAGATATTCCTAAATTTTTTATTTCTGGATTATTTGGCTTTTTTCTATATCTTGTTTTTTTTAACATAGGACTGCAATCCCTTACTTCTGCTACTTCTAGCATTATTATTGCAACAACGCCTATTATGACATCAGTTGTTTCTACTTTTTTGTATAACGAAAAAATTAAATTACTTGGTTGGATTTCTATTTTAATAGAATTTGTTGGAATTATTGTTTTATCATTATGGCAAGGAACACTTTCATTTAATTTTGGCATTGTATGGACATTATGTGCTGCTATCGTATTTTGTATTTATAATATCTATCAAAGAAAACTTTCTTCATTAGGATACCAGCCTAATGAAATTGTAACATATAGTATGATTTGTGGTACAATACTATTATTATTCTTTTTACCAAAAGGGATTACTGAATTAACAACAGCTTCTTTTTCACAAATAGGAGTATTACTTTTATTAGGCATATTTTCAAGTGGTATCGCCTATGTATTATGGGGAAAAGCACTTTCTATTGCAGAAAAAACAAGTGATGTTACAAATTTTATGTTTGTAACGCCTCTTTTATCTACAATATTAGGTTTTTTATTTTTAAAAGAAATCCCTTCTATGGGCACATTGATAGGTGGAGTAATGATATTAATTGGCTTAGTATTATTTCAACTCGCAAAATAAAAACAATACCAAAAAATATTTTGAGAATGTTAAGTAAATATTACAATGATAACAAAAAAGAGGAATTACAATAAAATTTAGCAAAAGGGCAATATTTCTAAAGAACAAGATATCATTTATACTTTTCTTCTAAATCGCACAAATCTATATCTTTGATGCGCTTTTATAAATTTATTTTTGCTATGTTTTGTTGCTTTACATTTTTTACACTTTATACCAATAAAATCTCATTTGTTATTTGTATACTTATTCATCAATTTATAACATATTGAAAAATATGTCATAATAAACAGAAAAATAAACAAATAATGATTAATATGACATTTTTATATCATTGAAGTATAAATGTTTTAAAAGTATATCTTATATATAATTTCCTTAAAGTTATTTAAAATTCACACTGAAAATTATTAATAATATAAAACGCCTCTTACTTAAAAAAGTAAGAGGCGTTTTTAATATTAGAGGTTATAAAAAAGATATATTTTTCATTAAAATTTAATGTATTTATAAGTTATTTTTAATTATTTTTAATTATACTATGGACTGTACATGAAATTCCCTTTCCTGTACAGTTGCCCCGGCTCAATATACACTATGTATATTGAGCCATTTTGTTTTATTACAATGTTATTAAGCCTCTACGTTCTCTGTTTTTACAGAGCTGTCTGTACCATTTGCTTCTTTAGCTTCATTTGCCCACTCATCAAAGCCTTTCATAATCAAATCGTATGTTTCATCTGTAATACTTGGCAATTTGCCGCCCCATTCTTTTTCAGCAGCTTGAAATCCTTTTATTACAGCATTTTTTAATGTTTCAAGTTTAGAAACATCTCCGCCCGAAAGTGCTTTTGCCATATTTAATATATTTCCTGCAACGTTTTCTGGTGACCATGCTCCACCTGGAGAAATTGCATCAATAGCTGCTTGTTTATCTGCTGCACTAATAGAAATGCCTTCAAACAAAGATTTATTTAATGTTTTTACTTGTTTTCCAAGCATTGTCTGCACCATATTTTTGAAAGAAGCAACTCTTTGGTCAGAAAGTGCTTGTAATTGTTGTGCAGATAATTTATTTGGTTTTTCATAAGTTACATTTTTGTTTTCTTCTGTAGCATTATTTTTAGATGCAGATATAGAAGCAGAAGAAACAAATGTATCTTGTTTAATCTGAGTAGATGATGTAGTAGTTTCTTTTCCTGCTTCTTTTACAGTTGTGCTCTGATGTTGTGCAACAGTAGAAGATGCATATACACTTGCATTTACAGTTACATTCATATTTACGTTATTCATATTTTTTCCCCTTCCTTTAAATAATATAATAAAATAATTCTAATACAATATCGTTTTATATCATTTTTTATAAAACTATTTGTAGCCTTCTAATAAGTATATCGGAACATATTATTAAAAATTAAGCCTTCTGCTTTTATTTTATGTAAAAAAATAGTAAAATAATAAAAAATGTATTGACAAATGTTAATATAGGTACTATGATTACAAGTAATTCATATAAAATAAGTAGGAATAACTACAGAAAGAAGGCGTTATTTATGTCAGCAATTTATAAAAGCACATTAGATATGATTGGAAATACACCATTATTAGAGCCAGTTCGTTTACAAAAACAGCTTCAATTAAAAGCAAGACTTCTATTAAAATTAGAATATTTTAATCCTACAGGAAGTGTAAAAGATAGAGCAGCAAAGGGTATGATAGAAGATGCAGAACAAAAAGGATTGTTAAAAGAAGGTTCTGTTATTATTGAACCTACAAGTGGAAATACAGGAATTGGATTGGCTTCTATTGCAGTAATAAAAGGGTATCGTATTATATTGACTATGCCAGAAACAATGAGTGTAGAAAGAAGAAATATATTAAAGGCATATGGTGCAGAATTAGTATTAACAGAGGGTGCAAAAGGTATGGCTGGAGCGATTGAAAAAGCAGAACAGTTAGCAAAAGAAATTCCTAACAGTTTTATACCTGCACAATTTGATAATAAAGCAAATGCACAAATGCACAAAAAAACAACAGGTGTAGAAATATGGAATGATACAGATGGAAAAGTAGATATTTTTGTTGCCGGAGTAGGTACAGGAGGTACACTAACAGGAACAGGAGAATATTTAAAATCACAAAATCAAAATATAAAAGTGGTTGCGGTAGAGCCTGCAAGTTCTCCTGTACTTTCTCAAGGAAAAAGTGGTGCTCACGCAATACAAGGTATTGGTGCCGGATTTGTGCCAAAAGTATTAAACACCTCTATTTATGACAGTGTATTTGCTGTAGAAAATGAATATGCTTTTACAGCAGCAAAGAAATTAGCAAAATCAGAAGGAATATTAGTGGGTATTTCCTCTGGTGCAGCACTTTATGCAGGCATTGAATTAGCAAAAAAAGAGGAAAATGAAAATAAAACAATAGTGGTATTACTTCCAGATTCTGCTGATAGATATTATTCTACAGCATTGTTCCAAGACTAATAAAAAAAGGCATTGACAATAAATAACATCAATGCCTTTTTTTATTATTTTGAAATATTTGCTACACCTAAATAAGGAGCTGGATTTACAGCAGAACCATTTACACGCACTTCAAAGTGACAATGATTTCCTGTAGAATTTCCTGTACTTCCACATTTTGCAATAACTTGCCCTCTGGATACAGTTTGACCCTTTGAAACAGTCAAACTAGAATTATGACCATATAATGTAACAATACCACCTCCGTGATTTATCATAACGGTATTGCCATAACCATTTACCCAGCCTGCTGTAATGACAGTACCTCCTTCTGCTGCAACAATATTGGAACCATATGCTGCTGGAATGTCATAACCTGTATGTTTTTCCCAACCACTACCTATAGGACGTTTTCTGTTTACAAAACCACTACTTAAACTAGAACTAGAGGCAGCTCTGGAAGGTACTGGCCAGTTTAATTTTCCTCCTGTATATACTACAGTATCATTATTAGAAGAAGCGGTTGCTGCTGCAATCAATTTTGATACTTCTTGACTTGCTGCTTCATTGCTTTTTACTAATTGGTCATATTTTGCTTCATCTTGTGCATAAGCCTGTACTGTTGCCATTTTTTCTTCTTTTAGTTTTTCAAGGCTTGCCAATACTGTTTTTTGTTCTTCTACCAATTCGGCAGTTTCTGTTTCTTCTTGTTCTACATCTTCCTTTTTTTGGCGAATAATTTGTTCTGTATTTTTTAAATCATTTAAAAGATTGTTGTCATAGTTCATAATTTCTTCTACATGCTGCATACGCATAAAAAGGTCGCTAATATCTTTTGAGTCTAATATAACATCTAAATAACCTGTATTACCATTTTCATGTATATATTTTACACGCTGACCAAATACAGTTAATTGTTTTTCTTTGTTTTCAGATGCTTCTTCTAACATTTTTTTGGACTCTTCTAAACGCTTTTGTACTTCTGCTAAATCAGCTTCTACTTTTTCTAACTGTGCATTTTCAGCATTTAATGTTTGGTCTAATACAGCAACTTCTTGTTCTACAGATTGTTTTTTTTGCTTTGCTTCTTCTAAATTCTTTTTTGCTTCTTCTGTTTTTTTCTTTAAATTATCACGTTCTGTTTGTAATTGCTGTAATGTTTTTGTTTCAGCCTGTACAGGCACTGGTGCAATAAAAAATGAAAATGTTAATATAGTAGTCACAATTGTTATGAGAAACTTCTTCAACGGTAATTCCCTCCAAAATGAAATGTATTTACAAATTTAATTCAAAATCAATTCAATTATTTTACAATTATATAACGAAGTTATGAATAAAATATGAACAAAATACATTTATTATTAAATTTTAATGTTTTGAAGTGATTTCTCATATTGCTATAATAATACTATAGTAAATGTGCAGTATAAAACAATATAAATACACTTATTTTTAGGAAATATGACATAGTTTTGATTAATCCCTTTTACCTTTCGTGTTGATAATTTCTCTATCGTCAAAATGGCAAAATTGGCAATAATCCAGAATGACTCGTCGCCTGATAAACTGGAAATTATCTGTTTCGAATTCTTCTCCACTCTTCCAATTCTTTTTGAAACTGCTTTGTATCCAAAATAGAGTTAAGCCAGTCCTGGTAAAATTCCTCAAAATTTCTGGCTTCCAGTTCAAAAGCGCCTTCCGTGTCACGTATAAATACCTGACCATATCTTTCCCCAGCTGTAATCAGCCCAAAATCCCTCCAGCACCCATATGTGCCTAGATGGAAAAATCCATATGGAGTACCATTATCCCAATTAAAACTCCCCTTACCTCCCCGAAAATATTTTTCAGGATTTTTTTCGTACTCCTCTTTGGAAATACAGAAATCTTCCAGCCATTCAGATTCTATCGGCAACAGCTTCAGCTCTCTTCCGAGACCGCGCAGATATATTTCTCGTGCTTTGGCCTCCTTAGTACTCTCTACTTCTGTACAATAGTAGCCGAAGGGATAAAGCCCATAGCCTGGCCCTGCACCTCCGTCGCCAACTTCCGTAATAAACTGGACGTAATCCTCCGGAAACCGGAAATGATATGCTTCCTCTATCGTACGGACAAACGCCAAATCAACAGGCGAACCAAGCCTGTACTGGTGATCGGCAACGCCAAACATTTCCAACTGTGGGTCCATACGTCGTGCCTGCTCAAGTATTCTTTCAACTTCCTTTCTGCGAAACATATAATCACCTCTTTAAATTCCAATTTGTTATTCTGATTATATCATATCCAATTTTTAAATTTCAAACTGTGATTAATGAAATCACCAGTACCTAGCTCCATAAACACGAAAGGTAAAAGAGCCTTTGATTACAATAAATAAAGAAGCCATAAATATTTTTTATGACTTCTTTATTTTAACAAAATATTAATATGCTTCAATATCAATAATTTGAGGTATGTATTCTCGTTTGAGTGCTTTTTTACACATACTACTAAAAGTATCTGTGTCATCACTAATATAAAAATATCTTTCTGCAATATTTTCTCCTTGCATAAGCAGTTTGTGCTCTGCTAAAAATGCTTTTACCATTTTTGCAGTTGCCTTTGCAGGGTCAACTAATTTGATGTCATTGCCTACTGTTTCTCCTATACATTTTTTTAATAAAGGATAATGTGTACAGCCTAATACAAGTGAGTCAATACCCTTCTGTATTAATTCTTTTAAATAAATTTCTGCTGTTAATTTTGAAACTGCATTTTCTGTCCAGCCTTCTTCTACAAGTGATACAAAAAGGGGGCAAGGTTTTGTATAAACTTCTATACTTTTATCAGTTTGTGCAATTAATGTTTCATATGCTTTGCTTTTTATGGTACTAGAAGTACCTATAATACCTACTTTTTTATTTTTGGTAGAGCGAAGCGCTTCTTCTACACCAGCAACAATAACACCAAATATAGGAATATCAAATGTTTGCCTTAATTCTTCCAAACTGTTAGAACTTGCAGTGTTGCAGGCAATAATAACTGCCTTTACATTTTTTGTTAATAAAAAACGTACAATTTGCTTTGAAAATTTAGTTACTGTTTTTTTAGATTTTGTGCCATAAGGCAGTCTTGCTGTATCTCCAAAATAAATAATGTTTTCTTGAGGCAATGTTTTCATAATTTGTTTGACTACGGTAAGACCACCCACACCAGAGTCAAACACACCTATAGGCCTTTTATCCATTGTTATTTCCTCCTCATTTGTCATTTGCTTTGTTGTCTTTCAAGTGCAAATGAAATTAACTCATCAATAAGCATTTTTTTTGTTTTTCCTTCCGCTTCCCAAAGCATAGGATACATACTAATAGAAGTAAATCCAGGTAAAGTATTTAATTCATTAAATATAATACAGTTAGTATCTTTTTGTATTAAAAAGTCCACTCTAGCTAAACCACTACCTTCTACTGCTTTAAATACTGCTATCGCAATTTCTCTGATTTTTTCTGTAATTTCTTGAGGTAAATCTGCTGGTACAACAGTTTTAGAAGCAGCATTATTATATTTTGCATCATAGTCATAAAATTCCCCAGCAGAAAATATTTCACCTACACCACTAGCAATAGGATTTTCATTTCCTAGTACAGCACATTCAATTTCTCTGCCATCTATAAATTCCTCAGCAATTATTTTTTTGTCAAATTGTGAAGCATAGTGAAGTGCTTTTTCTAGTTCTTCTCTGTTATGTGCTTTTGAGATACCTATAGAAGAACCTGTATTTGCTGGTTTTATAAAACAAGGATACTGTAATTCTTTTTCAATTTGTTTTACTATTTCTTCACATTGTTTTAATTGATGGTCATAAAACCATAAATATTTTGCTTGTTGTATATTAGCATTGCTTGCAATTATTTTTGTAAAAACTTTGTCCATAGAAACAGAAGAAGACAATACACCATCTCCTACATAAGGAATTTGTGCCATTTCAAAAAGTCCTTGTATAGTACCATCTTCTCCCCATTTGCCGTGCAGTACAGGAAATATTACATCAACAGGAATTTCCTTTATTCTTCCGCCTACAATTTTTAATATACTTTTTTGTGTAGCATCAGGACTAATAATAGCTGGTGTACTGTATTTTTGCCATTCTCCTGTTTTAATGTGTTCTACAGAACCGTCATAAATGAGCCATTGCCCTTGTTTTGTGATACCAATAGGTACAATAAAATATTTTTCTTCATCCATATTTGATATAATAGTAGAAGCAGAATTGAGAGAAACTTCGTGTTCTGAAGATTGTCCGCCAAATATTACAGCAACTGTTTTTTTATTCATATTAATTATGTTGTTACTGAAAAACTTATAAAACAAATTATAATGTTGCTTGTTTTGCAGTAACTTCTCCTTTTTTACTATTTTTTTACATATTATTTTAATATGCTACGCTGCAACTTGCGTATTGTTTTATGAAGTATTTGTAATATACTTGTTTATTTTGTAATGATAGTGTTATAAATATTGTTTGGTAGAAAATATATATTTTCATTAAATACTATTTACAGTACAAAATACAATGTAATAATTTCTTTTCAAAAATATATGCCTTTGCTATTACTTTTAGTCTATATTTCAGACTTAATAGTACTATTATATTCACAAATGAATGTAAAGACAATAAAAAAGTAAATTTCTGTGTAAATTGTTTTAATAAAGTAAATAAAAATAAAAAAAGGTGACAGAAATATATTCTATCACCGTTATAATTTGTTATTATTTTATTTTTTTGAAACACCTTTTAATATATGAGAAATAGATTTATATAGTAAAAATGTAATAAAACAGTTAATGCAAGATTTCAATAAATTAAAAGGAATAATAATAGGCACTAACATAGGGATAACTGCTTTAACAGGTACTCCCATAAATAATGGTGTTAATATCAAGTTCATCAATACCATTGCAGAAGTCATTGTGATAACACCTATTGCCAAAGAAATTGCTGCTCCTTTTTTTGTTTTCATTTTTTGATAAATGGTTCCGCAAATTAAAGTGCAACTGCCTGTTGCTACAATGTGCATTACAATACCTATAACACCACTACCTGCACTTACTGTAGAACCTTGTATTAATGAAACAACGATTGTTAATATAAATCCTGCAATAGGTCCATAAGCAAATGTACCAATTAATATAGGAATATCAGCAGGGTCATATTCTAAAAATGCCGCTGCTGGAAACAAAGGAAAATGAATTACAGATACAAATACAATAGAAATAGCTGTTAACATAGCCATACCTACCATTTGTCTAGTAGTCATTTTTTGTTTTTCTTTTTGTTGTTGTGGTTTCATTGCTAAAAATGTTGATTTAATGCTTTCCATAAATTTCCCTCCATTTGTTGTATTACTGTATCAGATTTTTTTATTTACAGTCAAAGCACTGTAAAAATGCCAAAGGCAAACTGCTTTTTATTATAAAAATAAAAAAACAGCCTAAAAATCTTCAGACTGTTATAAAGCAAAATAAAGGATAGCAAAAAAATGTATTGTAATACCATACAAATCATTGCTGTCATTTATTCTTCTCCCATCCAGACTTTATTACATTTGTAATATTACTGTCGGTTATGGAATTGCACCATATCAGCAAATTTTATAAAAAATTCGCTCGTGGACTGTTACCACCGGTCGGGAATTACACCCTGCCCTGAAGAATTTTATATTTGAATATATTATAAAATATTGTGAATAAAAAGTCAAATACTTTTATTATTTATTTATATTATGATGTATAATATTTGTCATATTGTTATATAAAAAAATAACCCAAGAAAGAGAATAATTTCTTGGATTATTGTAAAAATATTACATTATGAATTTTGTTGTGCATATTTTGCAACAAGACCAGCACAATAAGAAATAACTTGTTTGCAATTTTTCTTTCTTTCTTTTCCGGCAAAATCACCATGAGGTGCAGAAAGTTCTTTACAAATCAATGTTCCATAATGTTGCTCAATTTCTTGTACCATTTCTTTAAATGGTACATAAACCTGCTGTATTTGCTGTATTCTTTCTTTTGGAGTTTCTTTTTCAAAAGGATTTCTTCCCTTTAACGCACTGAGTGCTAATATTGCTCCAGTAATAGCACCGCAGGTATTTCTAGTTTGTCCCATTCCTCCACCAAAACCAGAAGCTAAAGAAATCACTTCTTTAGGAAGGTTCACATTTTGCATATCTAAGCAACTTTGAAAAACACATTCTGCACAGTTTAAGCCTTGTTTAAAATACTCTCCAGCAACAGTTTCTGCTTTTTCGATATATTCTTGTTTTATGCTATCTGCATTTTGTTCCATAAAAATTCCCCCTTTTGTTGTACATACAATATTACTGTAATTATACTACATTGTGCTTGTTTCATTGTCAATAGTATAGTGCAATTTCAACAGTATTTTATTAATATTACGTATATTGTTTTAGCATAAAATTCCAATAAAATAGTATTTCTTTTCCAAGCTGAATATGGTATCATAAGAATAATGTGTTTTTGTAAAGGAAATAAACACATTTTTTGTTTTTATGAATAATGTAGTAGCAAATAACAATAAAAAATGTTAAATTTAGAGTGAAATAATAAAGGCATATAAAAAAGAGAAAGGAGAAAGTTATGGACACAAAATATATTTTTGTAACAGGGGGCGTTGTTTCTGGCTTAGGAAAAGGTATTACAGCAGCCTCATTGGGACGCCTTTTGAAAGCGAGAGGATATAAGGTAACAATACAAAAGTTTGACCCTTATATCAATTTAGACCCTGGTACGATGAGTCCTTATCAACATGGAGAAGTTTTTGTAACAGAAGATGGTGCAGAAACTGATTTAGATTTAGGACATTATGAAAGATTTATTGATGAAAATTTAAGCATTAATAGCAGTGTTACAACAGGAAAAGTTTATTGGTCTGTATTAAATAAAGAGAGAAAAGGAGAATATTTAGGAGCAACAGTACAAGTTATTCCTCATATTACAAATGAAATCAAAAGTAGAGTATATCGTGTAGCAAAAGCATCACAGTCTGATATTGTTATTACAGAAATAGGTGGTACAGTAGGAGATATTGAAAGCACACCATTTTTAGAAGCAATTAGACAAGTAGCAAGAGAAGTAGGAAAAGAAAATTGTTTATACATACATGTTACATTAATACCATATCTTTCTAAAGGTGGAGAGATGAAAACAAAACCAACACAACATTCTGTAAAAGAACTTCTTTCTATAGGAATTCAGCCTGATATGATAGTATGTCGTACAGAACATGAAATTAGCCAAGATATGAAAGATAAATTAGCACTGTTTTGTAATGTAGACGAGGACTGTATCATACAAAATATGGACGCAGAAAGCCTTTATGAAATCCCTATTATGCTTGAAAAAGAAGGTATTGCAAAAGTTGCTTGTAAAAAATTAGGTGTTTTGGATAAACAACCAGATATGTCAGAATGGCTTGCTATGTTAGAAAAAGAAAGAAATATGGATAAAAAAATACAAATAGCTTTGGTAGGAAAATATGTAGAATTGCACGACGCATATCTTTCTATTGTAGAGTCACTTCATCATGGTGGTATTGCAACAGGAGCAGATGTAGAAATAAATTGGATAAATGCAGAATATTTAACGGAACAAAATATAGCAAATATGTTGTCAAAATGTCATGGAATATTAGTACCTGGTGGTTTTGGAGATAGAGGACTAGAAGGAAAAATTAGAGCAATACAATATGCTCGTGAAAACAATATACCATTTTTCGGAATTTGTTTAGGTATGCAATGTGCAGTAATTGAATTTGCAAGAAATGTATTAGGTTGGAAAGATGCTTTTACAGCAGAAGTAAGAGAAACAACCCATGCTGTTATAGACTTAATGCCAGAGCAAAAAGATATTGATAATTTAGGTGGTACTATGCGTTTAGGTGCTTATCCTTGTAAATTAGATAAATCTTCTCGTTCTTATAAAGCATATGATACAGAATTAATATATGAGCGTCACAGACATAGATACGAATTTAACAATGAATATAGAAAACAGTTTGTAGAAGCAGGAATGCAAATTGTAGGACTTTCTCCAGATGATAGATTAGTAGAAATTGTAGAAATACCTCAAAATGATTGGTTTGTGGGAGTACAATTTCACCCAGAATTTAAGTCACGTCCTAATAGATGTCAACCATTATTTCGTGATTTTGTACAAGCCTGCATTAATTATAGTGAAAAAGAAACAAAATAAAATCATAAAAATAACAAGAAATATATTTTTCTTGTTATTTTTGTGCAATAAAATAATTTATTGGTAAAAATATGCAAAAAAAATCCAAAAAAATTGATATAATATTTGTTGCATTTTTATAAAAATGTGATATGATATTAATAAAGGGAAAATAATGATATATCACTAAATTTTGACATAGTATTCACAAAGTATATCGTCTGAAATCGTTGTGAAGTTTTAAAAGGAGGTAGCAGATTTGTTATGAAAAAAGAAAAAATTGCAGTATGTATTACAGCACAAACAAGTTCTCAAAAACTAATTGATTATGGAGCAGAAGTAGCACAACAATATAATGGTTCTTTGCATATACTTCATGTACAAAAAGGCGATAGTATTTTTCAAAATGGGCAAACACTAAAATTACTTACTAAATTATTAGCATATGGCGATAGATGTGGTGGTATGATACACGTTTTATGTGACCAAGATGTACCAAAATGTATTAGCGAATTTGTAAAACAAGAAGGAATTACAAAGGTCATTATGGGGGAAGTACCTGATACAGTAACAAAAAAATATTCAAAAATACAACAAGAAACACAATTTCAAAAAATTATTGCAATGTTACCACAACAAGTAGAAGTGATTACAGTAGCACAGCAAGATATAGCTTATGTAGAATTAGAACAAAAAATTGGGTAATGTCAAATAAAAATCTCTTGCATTTGCAAGAGATTTTTTACTGTAGTAAAAATGCATTAGTATTGTATAATATAGTATTTAATATATGAAGTCAAAAAATTATATATAATATCTAAATAGTAATCATAGTAAAAATATACTAAAAAAATATGGATTTCCAGTAATTTCAGCTAAAATTTCAGAGGTATTTATAATTTTTTGTTGCATTGAAAGGGAATATATATTATTATTTCTATTAGTATGTTTTAATTTTAAAATTGATTATGATATATAAGGAGTGGCAAATAATGACATTATATGAAAATTGGATGAACAAAGCATTTAGTAAAGATGGTAAAAGTATGGAAGCAGTTTGGGATGACTTTCTGCCAAAGGAACAAAAAATATATGAATATATTCTAGGGGAAAAAGTAAACGTATTAGAAGGAGCAGTTTCTGAATTAGCATTCCGTTTTGGCGTAACAGCAGAAGAAATTATTGCATTTATAGATGGTATTAATGAAGCACTGCCAAAACCATATGATATGAACGAATTAGAAGAAAACAGCTCTGTAAGATTAGAAATTGATTTTGAAAAACTATATAAAAAAATGGTAGAATATAAAGCAGAACATCTTTATAAACTGCCACAGTGGGATAATATTTATACAGAAGAAGAAAGAAAGAATTTTACAAAAGAACAGAAAAAATCTCGTACTATTGTAAAAGAGAAAAAAATTGGTAGAAATGACCCTTGTCCTTGCGGTAGTGGCAAAAAATATAAAAAATGCTGTGGAGCGAATTTATAATTATGAAAACAATACTGGTAACAGTAGATAGAATATTGCCCAATAAAGAGAGTATACAACAGGCAGCAGAGATATTAAAAAAAGGCGGTTTAGTAGCTTTTCCTACAGAAACAGTGTACGGATTGGGTGCAAATGGCTTAAATGCAGCAGCCTGCAAAAAAATATATGAAGCAAAGGGACGTCCTTCGGACAACCCTTTGATACTTCATATTGCAGAAAAAAAAGATTTGTATCAAATTGTAAAAGAAGTTCCTCAAAAAGCAGAAAAATTAATAGATGCTTTTTGGCCAGGACCTTTGACAATGATATTTGAAAAAAAAGAGTGTGTTCCACAAGAAATCACTGGAGGATTTTCTACAGTAGCAGTACGCTTTCCTTCTCACGCTGTGGCACAAACACTTATTAAAATGGCAGGTGTACCTATTGCAGCACCAAGTGCAAATTCTTCAGGAAAACCAAGTCCTACAAGAGCATCTCACGTTTTATTTGATTTAGAAAATAAAATTGATATGATTATAGATGGAGGAAATGCAGAGGTGGGTCTAGAGTCTACTATTGTAGATGTTTCTGGAGAAGTCCCTATACTCTTGCGTCCAGGTGCAATTACAAAAGAAATGCTGGAAACTGTAATTGGACATATAGAAATTGACCCAGCTATATTGGCAAAGCCAAATCATAATTTAGTTCCTAAAGCTCCTGGTATGAAGTACACACATTATTCTCCTAAAGCTGATGTCATATTAGTACAATGTAATGATTTGGCTATTACACAGCAAAAAATAAAAGAACTGGTAAAAAAAGAATTACAGTTACATAAAAAAGTTGGTATATTAGCAACAGACCAAACAAAAAATAATTATGATTGTGGTATTGTACTTTCATTAGGGGATAGACAAAATTTAGAAGAAATCGGTTCAAATTTATTTAAACATCTTAGAAAATTTGATTTTTTGGGTGTTGATGTTGTTTATTCTGAAACAGTACCCGAAAAAGGAGAAGGACTTGCTATAATGAACCGCTTACAAAAAGCGGCAGGTTATAAAGTGATAAAGGTGTAGTAATTATAATAAAGGAGTATGATGAAATATGATAGCACTTGGCTGTGACCACGGCGGATATGCTTTAATGCAGGAAGTAATTGACTATTTAGAAAAACAAAATATAGAATATCAAAATTTTGGAACTTATTCACAAGACTCTTGTGATTATCCAGTATACGCTAAAAAAGTAGCACAAGCAATAGTAGATGGAGTATGTGAAAAAGGAATATTGATATGTGGTACTGGTATTGGCGTTTCTATTACAGCAAATAAAATAAAAGGTATTAGAGCAGCACTTTGTGGAGATTGTTTTTCTGCAAAGGCAACAAGAGAACATAATGATGCGAATATATTAGCTATGGGAGCGAGAGTAGTAGGTGCTGGACTTGCACTTGAAATTGTAAAAACATTTTTAGAAACACCTTTTTCAAATGACGAACGTCACATCAGAAGAATTTCACAAATAGAGCAGTAATCAGAAAGGAAGTATAGTATGGGCAAATTATTTATATCAGAACATCCATTAATACAGCATAAAATTGCAATGCTGCGTAATCGTGACACTGGCTCTAAAGAGTTTAGGGAATTAGTAGAAGAAGTAGCAATGCTCCTTTCTTATGAAGCAACAAGAGAACTGCCTTTAGCTGATGTAAAAGTGCAAACACCTATTACAACAGCAGATTGTAAAATGATTGATACAAAACTGGCGATTGTGCCTATATTGAGAGCTGGTATTGGTATGACAGAGGGACTTTTAGCATTGATGCCTACAGCAAAAGTAGGTCATATAGGATTATACCGTGACCCAGAAACATTACAGCCAGTAGAATATTATTGTAAACTGCCTTCTGACATAGAAGAAAGAACAGTATTTTTAACAGACCCTATGCTTGCTACAGGAGGTACAGCAGAAGCAGCTATTGGATTTTTAAAAGACAAAGGTGCTAAAAAAATTACATTGCTTTGTGTGCTAAGTGCACCACAGGGAGTAGAAAAAGTACAAAAAATGCACCCTGATGTGGATATTTATACAGCAGCATATGATAATAGCTTAAATGACCATGGCTATATTGTACCAGGTCTTGGAGATGCAGGAGATAGAATTTTTGGCACAAAATAAAGCTATCTGTATCTGAGGAGAGGATAATATTGGATTATAATTGGCTTTTATATATTTCAGCTTTTGCAAGTGCTTTTGCAATTACATTGGTAACAACACCCTTAGCAAAAAAGATTTCTGTAAAATTAGGTGCGATTGATATACCAAAAGATAGAGGTATGCATAAAAAACCTATGCCTCGTATGGGTGGTATTGCCATTGTAATGGGATTTATGATAACGGTGCTAGTTTTATATCGTTTTAATCCAGAAATGAATGTTAAGCAGTTTGCAGGCTTTGTAATGGGAGCTAGTATTATTGTTGTGCTTGGTATGATAGATGATGTAAAAAATCTAAGAGCAAGATTAAAATTTTGTGTGCAGATTGTTGCAGCATTGATTGTCATATATTCTGGTACAAGAATTAATGTAGTTATGTGGCCTGTGACAACCTATTTGCAAACATTTAGTGTACCAATTACATTAGTGTGGATTGTAGGAGTAACAAATGCAGTAAATTTAATTGATGGTTTAGATGGTTTAGCTGCGGGAGTTTCTTCTATTGCAGCACTTTGTTTAATGATACTGTGTATTATGACAGGAAGTACTACAGCAGTTATGTTAACAGCATCATTAGCAGGTGCTTGTTTGGGATTTCTACCTAGAAATTTTAATCCAGCAGAGATATTTATGGGAGATACAGGTTCTACATTTTTAGGATTTGTGCTTGCTGTAACAAGTATATTAGGTGTGTTTAAAGGCTATGCTATACTTGCATTAATTGTTAGTATGCTATGTTTAGGACTGCCTATATTTGATACATTATTTGCTATGTTAAGACGTATGGCGAAGCATCAACCCATTATGAAAGCAGATAGAGGTCATTTACACCATAGATTAATAGATAAAGGACTTTCACAACGTCAAGCAGTGCTGATATTGTATATCGTTAGTTTGCTTTGTGGACTTTTGGCAATATTTATATCATTTAAAGACTCTAGAACTATAGTAGTAGTTGTACTAACAATTATTGTATTAAGTATTTTAATTTATTATTTTAATGCACATATTAAAAATAAAAATCAATAAAGCAATATGCTACATAAATAAAAAAGCGTTATTCTCAAAAGAGTGTAACGCTTTTTATTTCTTTATAAGGAAGTTTGTCAATATGCTGACGCAAATAAGAAATAAAATATTTTCTGACAATAGATAAACTTGTTTTATCTTTGTATCCTATAAAAATTGTTCTTGTAACAAGTGGATTAGTAGGATGTAAAACAATTTTAGGTTATGTATTTAAATAAGTGAAAGAGGAATACTACAGAAATAAAAATTAAGAGAGGAAGATTTTTAATGTCTGTAGTAAAAGTAAAATGTCCAATATGTGGAAGCGAAAATGTATCAAAAAATGGTACATCATAAAGTAGAAAAACAACAATATATTTGCAATAATAAATGCTGTAGTAAATCAAGCTTTATTTTAGATTATACTTATAATGCTTGTAAGCCTGAAATAAAAAATAAAATAATACCAATGACTTCAAATGGCAGTGGCATAAGAGATATCTCAAGGGTGTTAAAAATAAGTACCACAACTGTAATGAATTGTATATCATTTAATTAATACATTAAATATTATTGAATATTAATTTTATATTTAAAGTAATTAGTTTGTCTACGAAAGAAACCAACAAATATAAATCATTTGTACTTTTGTCTATTACAATATTAAATGCTATTTTAAAAGAGAAAATTTTAATAAATGAAATAATTAAAACAAAATATAACATAAAAAATTCAAAATATCCCTAAAAAATAGCATTTATTTTTATTATTTTTTATAATTATGTACAAAATGAAAATCATATCTCTAATATTAACTCTAGGTTTTGTTAACTTAATATGAAAATAAAAATACAGAAAAGACTTTTAAAAATACAGTCAAAAAAAGGCATACAAACAAAAGCGAATATCTGAAAAAATTTTTTAAAA
>CAJTDC010000002.1 GCA_910575055.1 Clostridia bacterium | reverse complement strand
TCTCTCATATTTCTAACTGCCATATCCACAGCGTTTTCGAATGTATCATAGGATTTCAATACTACGATAGGTCCCATAATTTCTTTGCAAAGGAAGTCTTCTTTGCCAACGCCATCAATTTTAATACCTATTACTTTTATACCATCAGCAAGTGAAACACCAGCTGCATCTGCAATTACTTTTGCATCTTTACCAACTAATTCGGAATTTACTTTACCTTCTGGACTAAATAATGCTTCTCTGAATTTTGTAATGTCAGCTTTGTCTTCAAAAAGAACAATACCAGCTTTTTTCAGTTCTGCAAAGAAATCTTTTTCCAGTTCTTCAGGATAAAGAAGTAAATTGTCACCATCGCAAAGTATGCCATTGTCACTACCAATAGCAATAAATGATTTTTCTGCTGCATCAGTAAGGTCATAGCCTCTGTCTAATATAACAGGAGGGTTACCAGGGCCTACGCCGTAAGCTGGAGTTCCGCTAGAGTAAGCAGCTTTTGTTAATCCAGAACCACCTGTTGCGATAACAAGGTCACACAATGCCATTAATTCAGCAGAACGTTCTATTGTAACATCATCTACTACTTGTATTAAATCAGCAGGAGCACCATTTGCTACTAAAGATTTTCTGATTAAATCGATTGTTTGAGAAGTAGTTTCTTTTGCACGAGGTGCAGGAGAAATGATAACTGCATTTTTGCCTTTTAAAGCGTGCATAAAGTTTCCAAGAGGTGTAACTGTTGGGTTTGTAGCAGGTGTGATTGCACCAATAACACCTACTGGGTGAGCTACTTCCAAAAGTCCTAATTCTGGAATTTCATTAATGATACCAACAGATTTTTTATCTTTTAAATAATCCCAGAAAACAGCAGCTGTATCTGTATTTTTACCAATTTTATCTTCATAGCAGCCTAAACCTGTTTCATCAACAGCAAGTCTTGCTAAAGGTTTTGCATTCTGATAAATAATTTTAGCACCTTCATAAACCAATTTATCCACTTGTTCCTGTGTATAATCTGCAATTTGAGCTTGTGCTTTTCTTGCGTTGTTTACTAGTTCTTGTATTGTCATTTTTATTCTCCTTTTTGTTTTACACTTTTTACTATTTTACAGCATAACCAAGTTTTCTAAGTTCTTCTTTCATTGCTGTACGCATTTTATCAGTAGGCTGTACTAATGGTTTTCTTACAATTCCGCCAGGTAAACCGATTATGTCCAAACCTGCTTTTACTGGACCTGGATAAGGTTCTGCTTCCATCAATGCAAATATAGGTGCTAATTTTTCATTCAATGCTTTTGCTGCTAAAATATCATTGTCATTAAATACCAAATCATATAATTTTCTCATTTCTTTTGGCAGCAAATTAAATATAATGGAAAATGCTGCGTCAATACCGATTGCATAAGATGGTAATAATAATGGTTCATTTGCTTCCATAACACAAAAATCAGGTATATCTTTTGTTAACATATAAGTTTGACTTGTATGTGTTTCGTCAATCGTTTCTTTGATAGACACAATTCCTTTTAATTCTGCAAGTCTCTTACACAATTTGGGTGACATTTCTACATTCGTACCACCTGGTGTATGGTAAACGATAATACCGATTTTGGAATTTTCACCAATTTCTTTAAAGAAATCATAAATGCCTTCTTCTGTTGTCTGATGGTAATAAGGTGGTAATACCAAAGCATAAGAAGCACCACAATCTGCTGCATAATTCGTCATGGTAATGGTATCTTTTGCAGTATTCATACCAGTTCCTGCTACAACTGGCACTCTGCCTGCTACAATCTCACAGCCTTTTTTAATCAATTCTTTTCTTTCTTCTACTGTCATCATGTGGTATTCTCCAGTTGTGCCACCTACCAAAACACCATCCATACCGCCGTCAATGACATAATCAATAATTATTTTGTAATTTTCATAGTTAATGCTTTCATCTTTATTAAAAGGTGTTACCAATGGTACATATAATCCTTTTGGTGCTTTAAAACTCATAATCAAATTCTCCTTAAAATTTTATTTTTTATAACGGTTAAAGCGAAATGGTTCTATATCTCTGCAAGTTTCTTCTCCTACAATGATTTCAGAAATCAACTGTCCCGTTACTGGTGACATAGAGATACCATCTCCTTCATGTCCTGCTGCAATGTAATATCCTGGAACTTCTTCTACATCTGTAATCAATGGTAAATGTTCTTCCATAAAAGGACGGACACCTGCATAAGAACGAATACAATTCATTTCCTTTAATATTGGAAAGAAACGACATGCTCTTTTTGCTATCATATTAATAATTTCAATTTCTGCATTTGTGCCATAGCCTGCAAAATTTCTACTACTTCCTACAAGCACATTGTTTCCAGCAGATGGCTCTATGGTAAAAGATACACCATATTTTTCTAATTCAGGAGGTCTTTTACATTCCATACCAAATTTTGAAACCATATACCCAAATTCTTGTATTTTTTGTTTACAAATTGGGAAAGATGCTCCAGATACCAATATTACGCCCTTTCTTGGTTCAATGGGAATATTTAAACCGACCATTTTTCCGATTTCTGGTGCCCAACAGCCACAGCAATTTACTACTCTTTTTGTTATAATAGTACCTTTTGTTGTTTCAACTGCTTCAACTGCATTGTCTGTATTTAATTTAATGTTTGTTACTTCTGTTTGTGCATAAACATCTAAGCCTTTTCCTTTTACTTCATTTACAAAAGCAAAACACAATTTAAAAGGATTGATACCTAAACATTCCTCGCTGAAAATGCCACCTTTTAAATCTTTTGCTAAAAAAGGTTCTTTTTCTTGTAACTGCTCTGGTGTTAAAACAGACACTCTATAGCCTTCTTTATGTAAGTCATTGGCATATTTTGATGCTATTTCCATTTCTTCGTCTGTTTCACAAACATATAAACTGCCTCTTTGGTGCAATTCAAAATCATATCTTAATTCTTCTTTTAGTTCTAAAAATCTTTTGATACTTGCATAACCTAAAGCTGCATCTATGCCAGGCATTTTATCTACAATAAGTGCAACACCATCACAATGGCTAGAAGTACCTTTTGCAATATCATCTTTTTCTACTAATGCAACAGAAAATCCTTTTTTCACCAAATGATATGCACAGCTTGTGCCAATAACGCCTCCGCCTACTACCACTACGTCATATGTTTTATTCATTGAAATTTTCACCTCCTAATGTACCAAATGTCACTGGTCTTTGTGGTGTTCTTGGTGTAGAAAATCCAGCTTCTTGAGGATTTACACCAATTTCCTGCCTTAATATTTGTTGAACTAATGCCTCACAAGTTCTGCCTTGACATAATCCCATACCTGCCCTTGTACGCAACTTTATAGATGTAACATCTCTTGCACCTTGTTTAATTGCCTCTTTTATATCTGCAACTGTCACTTCTTCACAGCGACAAACTAATACATCATCTTTTAATTTTTCGTCCATACTATTTCCTCCTTTCTATTATCTTTGACGATAAATACTTCTTACTTCATCTACAAAATCAATAGGTATTTCTAATGTTACTACTGTTGTACGATCTGATTTTTTGGTATTGACGATTTTTTTTATAGTACCTTCACAGACACATTTTCCAGCTCTGTTTGCTGCTTTTACTTTATCGCCTATTTGAAAAGAGTATTGATATTCATAAGGGAAACTTACTGTTCCTACTTCATCAGAATAAGATTTATCTACTACAAATAATGCAAGTCCTGAACAAGCTGCAATACAAGTAGTACAACCTGTACATTTTTGTTCATCTAATTTTGGTAAATTTGAAATATTTTCTCCTACATGGATTGCTTGAAAAGGACAAGATGTTTCACATGGATTACATGGAATATTTTGCATACACTCACATACTGCAACAGGTCCTTTTTTCATTCTTTCTTCAGAAGGGTATCTTACTGCTTCTACTAAATCTGCTTTTGTTAATATACCAGTTTGTTGTAAATTCATATTCTATCACCTCAACCTTCCATTGCTTTTGTATATTCTTCTAATTGTTTTTGTTTTGCACCAGTACGCTCTGTACCATGTGCACCTTCTCGCAATCCCGCTAATCTATTCCATATTGCTTTTTTGAGTTCTTCTGCTTTTGTACTGTCTAAATATCCCAAACTCTCTGCAATAGAAACGCCGCAAAGTTTACCTTCTTCAATTGCGGTATTTGCTTCTTCTACACCAGAGGCATCACCAGCAACATAAATATTTTTAGTTGTTGTTTCCATATTATAATTGTGACAAGGTGCCCAACCACCTAAAAATCTGTCATTGATAAGTTTACAACCGCCCATATAAGCCATACCGATAAGTGGCTTTAATCCTGCACCAATTGTAATTGTATCAACATCTAATGTGATTTCGCTTCCTTCTACAATACTCCAGTCTGGATTTACTTTTCCTATGACTGCTTGATTTACTCTTTCTTTTCCTTTTGCTTCAATAATGGTATAACCTGTATAAATTGGAATACCCTCTCTTGTTAATTTTGAAGCGTGTACAGCATAACCGTTAATATTAGGCTGAGCTTCTACAATTCCTACAATTTCTGCACCAGCTTGCATTAACTGATAAGATACAATTAAACCAACATTACCAGAGCCTATCATAAGTACCTTTTTACCAGGCAATACTCTATGAAAATTTGCCATTGTTTGTGCTGCTCCTGCTCCCATTACACCAGGTAATGTCCAGCCTGGAAATTTTACTGCATTTTCAGAAGCTCCTGTTGCAATAACAATTTTTTTTGTTTGCACTTTTACTAATTCGTGTTCTGTTAAACTCTTTTTGACATCAACTGCAACCACATTATTGTCATAAACACCAATAACAAGGCTATTTAACCATATTTCAACGTTTAAGTCCTTGCATTTTTGTAAAAGTTCCTCTCCTATGTCAATCCCTCTTGTACCAGCACGGTGCATACTAGAACCAAAAAATTTATGTATTTGTTTAAAAAGTTGGCCACCTGCTTTTTCATTTGCATCAATAATGACTACTTGAACCCCTGCTTCTGCTGCTTCTATTGCCGCAGAAAGCCCAGCAGGACCTCCACCAATTACAAGCATTTCACATTGTTTCATTTGTCACCCCTCCATTTTCCAAGACCGTCCTGTACTTCTACTGTCATACCTTCCTCTACTGGAGTAATGCAAGTACGTACATTAGGAATACCGTTTACTACCATCATACAGTCTGTACATTGTCCAATACCACAAAATAATCCTCTTGGTTCCTGTTTTTTTGTTGTGTAACGATTGACTATAATTCCCTCTGCAAGTAATGCTGCAAGTATCATTTCTCCTTTTTTCGCTTTCATAGGCTTACCATTTACTGTAATATTTACCCATTCTATCTCTTTCATTTCCCCTAATACTGGGTGTGAAGTTACTCTCATCATTTTATTCTCCTTTCCATTATTCATTATTTTTCTGTTGGTTTTGCTGTATTATTTAATTGCACTGTTCTGATTATCAGGCAAACTGTAAGCATTAATCCTACTAAACCGCTTAAAGGAAAAATAAAATTAATTAATGTGGAAAAAGGTAATACACTTCCTAAACAGATACCGAAAATAATCATAACAATTATAAATGTATTTGTTTTTTTGGTTCTAACTTCTCCTGGAAACAGCCATTCTGATAGTACCCACAAAAATCCTGTTGTTGTAGTAAATATTCCTGCAAAAATCAATATAACGTATGTCCAACTTCCACTATGCCATATTTTATCAACTGCTGCTAATACAGGAAATGGGTGCATAATATTTGTTTGTGGGTTGATAACAACATCAAAATTCATAAGTATTAATATTAATACAAATACTACACAGGCATAAAAGCCAATCGTTGTAATCAATGCTGCACTAAATGCTTGACTTGTTGAATTTGTTTTCTTTCCAAGTGCCATAATGAAAGGAACACCATTTACCATACAAAGTGCTGCATATAACATACCTTCCAAAAAAGGAGAATTTAAATTTGCTAAAGCTGGTATAAAACTTAATGGAGGCAATGCAAATAGATTTGCTTGTGTTACTGCGCCTGCGGCAACTGCTTCAGGAATACCACTTGCTTGACTCATATCAGAGTTGGGTGTAAATAATGATGCTACACCAAATACCAGAACATACACTAAAAGTATAATCCCAATAGAACCAAGAACTTTTTCTACTGCTGATAAACCTCCTAGTACAACAATGCCTGATAAAACACCCATAATGACAGAGCCTACCCATACAGGCATATTCCAAAACTGACTTAATACAGAGCCTGCACCAGAAAACATAATCATAAATGTTCCAAATATAGATACAAATGTAAATAACTGAAAAAATTTCCCTAAATATTTACCGCCTACATAGTAATAAGCGTCAGAAGTAGTATCAAAACTAATTTTAGAACCAATTTTGTAAAGACAAGCACAACTCACTAATGTTATCAATGTTGCACCAACAATTGCTAATATAGAAGCAGGCATTCCCCAAGAACCAAAAAACTGTAATACTTCATTGCCAGAAGCAAAACCAGAGCCTACTGTATAGGAGATAAATGCTCCAGCAATTACCGCTGCTGATACAATGTTAAATTTATTGTTTTTCATTTATTTTCCTCCTATTCTTTAAGGGAAAAACTTCTTCGAAATATAAATCATAGGTTTTTTGTCTGTATATTCTCCCTCTACAATTTCAGCAAAAAATACAATATGGTCTTCATATACAACACTTTGCTTTACTTTACAAATCATATAGGAAGCTGCTCCATCAATAACAGGCAAATTTTGTTCGATTTGATATTTCATACGTTTTGCTTTATCAAAATCACATCCTGATGGATAACCACAATTTTTTGCTTCTAACTCTTGTCCCTCAGCAAGTACAGATATTGAAAATTGTCCTTGATTTTGAATTAATTTTGCTGTATAATGACTTAAATCCACTGATAGAGCAATACTACAAGGATTGAATGAAACTTGTGTGACGAAGGCATCCGTCATAAAATTATAAGTTTCATTCATTCTTGTTCCAATAATAAATACCCCTTGAGAAATAGTATCCATACATTTTAATTTATCTGCCATATTTTTAACCTCCTTTCTAATGGTGTAAGTTTGATTATGGTATTTTCTTTGCTATATTGTACAAATTGATGAGAAAAGGCAATCATAAAATACCTATCAATCCAAATTTAACCACAAAATAAATAAAAGCAATTTGTTTTTTTGTTTTTATCTTGTTATCATTGTACAAATAAAAACAAAGTATGTCCATTTTATACACTGCTCTGTATATTGCAAATATTGCTCTAATAACATGGCTTTTTTGGACAGTATCAAGAAACAATATTTGTCAATAGTATATATTGTTCATCTATATTGCAAATATTGTTTTAATCATGGAAACAATTGTTTTTTATTTTTGGAAAGGAGTTTTATTATGAATGCCGTTTATTTGCCTCAAATTGAATTTGAGTCTAAAAATCGATTTTTTTATACTTACTACACTGCAAAAGAGGAATATATTTATCATAATGTTTTGCAATATCATGATTTTTATGAAATACAGCTTTTTCAAAGCAAAATACAAGATAAAGAGGAAATTTTAGGATATATTACATTAAGTGATAAAAAATACCCTATTACCCACAATGCATTAGTTCTAATTAATATTTTTGAACAACATAAAGTTGAAGTGACAAGTGAAAACTATATTCGTTTTTGTATTGATGTTATGCCTGATTTTATATACTTTGTTAGTTCCGCTGAAACAAATTTATTAAATTTTTTTCAAAAAAGTACATCTTCTCCTTTACGTATATTGGATACTAAGCAAAGCGAACAGCTTATTCAGTTGTTTTATGATTTTGGCGAGCCCAAAATTTCGAATGGTTATGACATCTATAAAAAAGGTGTTTTGTGTATGCTTATTGCTCATTTATTTGATATTTGTTATACAAATTTTTATTCTTCTGCTTATTATGAAGATAAAAATATTACCCTTATTTTTGAAATTATTCAATATATTGATACCCATATTAGAAATAAACTTTCTTTATCAGAATTATCAACAGAACTCCATTTTAGCACATATTATCTTTGTCATTCTTTCAAAAAGTATACAAATATATCATTAAAAAAATATATTTTAGATAAAAAAATGGAATTAGCAAAACAATTATTACCTCTTTATTCTGTTACAGAAGTATCTGAAAAGATAGGATTTAATACTTATAGTAGTTTTTTTAGAGTATTCAAAAAACAATTTGGTGTTTCGCCATCAGATTTTAAAAATAAATTGAAATAAAAAAACGGCTATAAGCCGCTTTTTGTACAAGTCCAAATTTTTTTATTTGGACTTGTTATATTTTCTGTTTTAAAAAATATGTGTTCCAAATTTAACAACATTGTAAAAATTAATACAAATAACGATTGCAAGCATAACTCTTAGAAGTTTTTCTATTAATTCATTGTTTAATTTTTTTGAAATGATTGCTCCTATCAATGCACCACCTACTCCACCTGATGCCATTGCAATAAGTTGTACTAATTCAAAATGAGGTACTGTATTATTAACAACAGCTATAATGATACTTGCTATTTGAGAAAACATAATAATATAGATAGAATTTTTGGCTGCTTCTTTTGCATTCATAGAAAAGAAAAAAAATAACATTGCTACATTACTTGTTCCTCCTCCTATCCCCAAAAATGATGATATAATACCTAACACTGTCCCTATCACAATACACAATAAAGTACTATCAATATGATATGATTTCATAGAATTCTTTTTTAATACATATATAAATACACCTATCGTTATACCCACAAGAAAAATTGCTTGTACAAATCCTAAAACATTTTCATTTTCAAAATGATTTCTTACATATTGAAACATTGCTTTTCCTATTATTCCACCTAAAATGGCTCCCATAGCAAGAGGTGTACTTTTTTTAATATCTAATTTCACACCATCATTTCTATTTTTAATGAGTGATGATACAGACATAGAAAATACTGTACAGCCAGAAAGAAAACTAATGGTACTAACAGGCAAAAGTCCAAGTGCGTCCATAACAGGCTTTATAATAACGCCACCTCCAAAACCTGCAACTGCACCTACTGTAGAAGCAATTAAACAAATGATAAATAATATCATCATACAATGCACCCCCTCCAATTAGATACCATTTTGTCGCAAAGCAATACACATTTGTTCCATATAAGGAGAAATATGTTCAAAAAAAGCCTGATATCCTTTACAAAGATAATCTTTACACTCACCATATTCTGAAATCACTCTACTTCTCAAACAGCCTCCATAGCATAAACGAATATACTTACATTTTTGACAGGAATTTGATAGTTGTTTTTTTTGATTTCCAAAACATATTTGTTTTTGAGAAAAAAGTATTTCAGAAAGTGGTTTTTCTAATAAATTACCTAATTTATATTCTGGAGTAACAAAATGGTCGCAAGAATAAATATCTCCATTATGTTCCATAACAGGAACACTTCCACAAACTTCTGAAAAAATACAGAGTTGCGAACAACCGTTTAACCAAACCGATAAACATTCTTCAAATAATTGAATATATATTTTACCAATGTCATTTTTTCTCCATTGTTCGAAAATTTGTATCATAAAATCAGCATATTCATTACTAGATATAGATTCTGCACTGATAGTATTTTGCTCTTTATTGACAATAGGAATAAACTGTATATATTTCACACCCTTACGAACAAAATATTGATAAACTTTTTGTGAATGTTTTACATTTGCATGGTTTATTGTACAAATTACATTGAATTCTATATCATATTTTTTTAACAATTCTATTGCTTTTTCTGCCATTTTATGGCTTCCTTTGCCATTAATATATTGGCGGTATCTGTTATGATATTCCTTTGGACCATCTATGCTTAATCCAATTAAAAATTTTTCTTTTTTAAAAAATTCACACCATTCATCATTTAATAATGTGCCATTTGTTTGTATGGAATTATGACATTTCCAGCCAGTAGGTAAAAATTTTTTTTGCAATAAAACAGCCTCTTTAAAAAAATCAATTCCTCTTAATGTAGGCTCACCACCCTGCCATATAAAAAATACTTCTGGACCTTGTTGCACCTCTATATATTTTTTTATAAATTGTTCTAACAAGTGTTCTGACATATTAAAATCTTCTTCTATAGTATAAAGATTTTTCTTTTCAATATAATAACAATATTTACATTTTAAATTACAAATAGGCCCACTAGGAAAAACCATCATTTGACAATTTCTTTTTATTTCATTCATAAGTATTCCTCCTATTTATCAGCTCTTTTTTGTATAAAGAGAGGGAAACTTTTTTATAAAGTTCCCCTTTTGTGTGTTATAATACAAACCCTGATACAATAAAACAAATCAATGAAATTCCTGCCCACATTAAACCATAAGGTACTGCTGTTTTAATATGGTTATATACATTACAGCGTGTAATACCACAAACCATATAAGTGCTATCAGAAATAGGAGAAATTTGGTCTCCAAAAAAGGAAGCACTCCAAACAGCTGCAATAGATAATGGAAGATTTGCACCTGCTGCAATCGCCCATGATATAGCAATCGGTACCATTGTTGAAGCTGTTCCCATACAAGAACCTGTTGCAAATCCAATAGTACAAGTTAATACAAAAAGTACCGCTGGTAATATTTTTACTGACATAACACTATGAAAAACACCTGCAAGAAATGCTCCTGTCCCTAGAGCAGAAATAACTCCTCCTAATACCAAAGCAAAAACCATAATTACAAGTATATTCATTGCTTGTCCCATACCTTTTATAAATATATCTAATGTATCAGTAAGTGTATATACTTTCATAATGACATTCATACAAATACATAATATAGAAGATACAATGATAGCTCTAAAAAGTCCGCCTATCGCATCTCCATTCATAAAATTACCTTCACCACTTATAAAAATATAAGTAACAGCTACTACAATCGTTGAAAGAGTAGGAAGCATTACCAATAAAGGACTACTTACCTTTTCTTCAGAATTTCCTGTTTCTTGTTTCATTTCCTGATTTTGTATAAATTCTTGTGTATCAGGGTCATCTAGATAGCCAAATTCTTCTGCACGTTGTTCTGCTTTTTTAATACCAAAAAAATCTTTATGTAAAAGAAGAAAAATAAGCTGTGAAAATATTACAATAATACAATAAAAATTGACTGGAACAACTTTAAAAACAATAGCAGAAGCATTTGCTACACCTGCTGCTTCTATTAAACCAAGCAACATACCTCCCCATTGACCAAATGGAATTAATCCACATGCTGCATGACCACTAGTTTTAATTAAAAGTGCTTGTTTTTCGTGAGAAACTCTCATTTCATCATTGATTGGTTTCATAATCACACCTGTTAACATCATACTTAATGTAGCATTGATATAAAGTGCAATACCAATTGACCATGTTAAAAAACAGGCACCTCGTTTAGAACGAATAATATTATGTTTTACTGTTAAATACTGAACCAATCCCCTGCCTGCCCCAGAAGTTTCAATCAATTTTGATAAACCAAAAGCTAATGCAATACAGATAATTACAATAACTGCCCATCTTCCTGAAAATACAGTAACAAGTTCATCTAACATAGTATTAAAAGCTAAAAGAGGATTTCCTTCGGCCATAATTAAGCAGCCGGTTAATGCAGCTGCTGATAACGCAAGAACTGCGTTTTTCAGAAAAAAAGCTAATGCAATCGCTATAATAGGTGGTAAAATTGTTAATATACCATAATTCATATCATTCCCCCCTATTTCATTTTAAAATCTCTTTCTTTTGTTAGAACATAATTTTTACGTTCAATATCAGGGAATGCATCACCATATCTTACATAATGTTTTGCAGGGTCAACAGTTGTTCCTATCTCCCAAGATACCCAACGCCCTCTACTCATAGCCTCTGTAACAAGACGACGTTCTTTTTGGCTGAAAATCATTTTTTCTCTTAAACTTTCTACATCCCATTTTTTATAAACTAATTCTTTTAACTCTTTCTCTATATTAGAATATTGAGGGTCACCTGCAACATTGTTTAATTCGTTAGGGTCTTTTTCTAAATCATATAATTGTGCTGGATATGCTTCACAGAAAACATATTTGAAATTTCCTTTTCTAACCATAAATCTTGGTGCAACAGTAGCATTGTCAGAATGGTCGCAATATACAACATCTTCCCATTCTCCTGTTCCATTAATTAATCCTGTTAAACTTGCACCATCTAATGCAGATTGAAATTCCTTGACATCTCCGCCTGCAAAATCTACAAGTGTTGGCAATAAATCAACTAAAGAAACATTTTCTTTTATTCTTTTTGGAGAAAATCTTTCTGGTGCAGAAATCAATAAAGGTACTTTAACTGCATCTTCAAAAAGTGTCTTTTTATACCATATTCCACGTTCTCCCAACATTTCGCCATGGTCAGAAGTAAATACAACGATTGTATTTTCATCAAGTCCAGTCTTTTTCAAAATGTTAAGCAATTCACCTATTTTTTCATCAATATCTGTTATCATAGCATAATAAGCGTGTCTAGCATTTCGAACTGCTTCTTCGGGTACATCATATCTATCCATACCATTTTTACGATATAAAAGTTGGCTTTGTGGGTCTTGTTCTTCATAAGGTATTGGAGATACAGTAGGCATAGGAATTTTATCATGCTCATACATATTCCAATATTTTTCTGAAGCTAAAAATGGGTCGTGAGGCTGTGTAAATGAAACAACAAAAAGAAATGGCTGGTCTGAACCTTCTTTTGCAAAATCATAAAGTTTTGCTCTTGCATTGGCAAAAACTTCTTCATCATATTCCATTTGCATACTCCATTGACATTTTCCAGAATCTAACATTGTTCCAATATCAGACATACCTGCACCTGTTTCAAAAGAATATTTTTTAGCTTCTGGATCCCAATTTGGTGTCCATGATAAATCTGCTGGATAAATTTCAGTGGTCAGTCTATCTTCAAATCCGTGATATTGGTCAGGACCTAAAAAGTGCATTTTTCCAGAAATACAAGTATAATAACCTTCTGCTCTTAAATGATGTGCAAAAGTTGGAATAGATGCTGGCAATTCTGCACCATTGTCAAAAGAACCAATGCGAGAAGTTAAACGTCCTGTCATCATAGATGCTCTAGAAGGTGCACAAAGTGGATAATTACAGTAATTGTTTTCAAATACAATTCCTTCTTCTGCCATTTTTGATAAATTAGGTGCAATAACAGTTTTATTTCCATAACAAGGTAATGCAGATGCTGAAAGTTGGTCAGCCATAATAAAAAGGATATTTGGCTTTTTATTATTATTGTTCATAATTTATTTCCTCCTTTATAAAATATATTTTAATATGTTGGTGGTTCTAAAGATGCGTATATCATATGGGCTGCAGAAATAAAATCAAAAACTGGTTTTCCTGTAGCAGCTACTATTGCATTGCTGAATGGTGGAATATCACTACATTCTAAAAGGAATACACCAATATCTGGATTTTCTTTAAGCATAGTTTCTGCAACAGTAACAACTTGTTTTTCAAATAGAGTAACATTCATTTCTGGTTTCTTCTGATAACGAATTACATCTAAAAATTCAGAGCAAGTATCAATTCCTCCAATTACAAATGAAACATTACTATCAATGCCAGAAGCTGTTAAAAAATTACCCTCATATAAACGCTTTCCTGCTGCTGTTAAAATTCCTACCTTTTGTTTTGTACCAATCATTTTAGAAATCATTGGTACAAGTAATAAAGGTGATGTAAATATTGGAATACTTAAATCTTCTGCTGCTCTTTCCTGCCATGTAACAAATAATCCACAACCACAAATAATTGCTTTTACTCCTTTATTTTCTAGCTTTTTTGCTGCTTGAATAAATATCTGATATTTTTCCTCATTTAATTCAAACCACCATCTAGTTGGCAAATCAACTACCTGAAAACAAACAGGAAATTGATAAGATTTTGCATTTGCAACATTACCAGGAATTAATGGATATTTTGCATTTAGTACTAATACACCTATGGGAACTCCTGCAAAAGTATTTCCCCCTTTTACTGTTGACATTACTTTCTCTCCTTTCCTATAAATTGTGCATTATTTTTGCAATAATTTAGTAATCATTACATATACAAAAATAAATTTACTGTCATTTTGTGCAAATAATTGCTTTGTTTTATTCTATTTTATAGGCATTTTTTTCGAGTGTCAAATAACAAAGTGTAATATTGCTTATAACATATTGTAATACTATAATATGGCTATTCTTGTTACATTATTTTGTTATAAAGGTTATAATAGAAACAAATCAATGTTATAAAATTTTATACTGATAAGGAGGAGAAGCATGAGTATTATAAAATATCGTGCTTTTATCAAAGTTGTAGAACAAAATAGCATTACAAAAGCTGCAAAAGAATTATGCTATTCTCAGCCAGCTATTAGTCGTATGATTGATTCTCTAGAAGATGATATTGGATTTGCATTGTTAAATCGAAATAAAGACTCTATTACAATAACAGAAAATGGAAAAGTTATTTTGAAATATTGCTATCAAATTGTAGAAGGAGAAGATGCTTTACAAGCTGCTGCAAATTCTATAAAAGGACTTTTGAAAGGAGATATTAAAATTGGAGCGTTTAATAGTATGTTAATTCGTATCATTCCTTATATTATATCAGAGTTTGTTAAAATTCACCCTAATATTAATATTCATTTACAAGAAGTCGCCTTCGGAAGTAGTTGGAAAAAACTGCAAAATGGTAGTATTGATGCTGCATTTATGAATGATGATATTCCAAATGGATTTGAATTTTATCCGCTTGTAAAAGATTTATTGGGAGTTGTTATGAGTATTAATCATCCTTTTGCATCACAATCAAAAATTTCTGTTGATAATTTAGCAGAATGTGACTTTATTATGCCTCAGCCTGGTTGGGACGCTATGTTTCATCTCATAGCAAAGCAAAAAAATTTTACTCCTAATATTAAATATCATGTTGCAAGTGATAATGCTGGTATTGCTATGGCTGCTAATACCACAGGTGTTTTTATCATTTCAAAAATGCACACAGATAATTTGCCAAACACTGTTGTATTTTTACTATTTGAAGAAAAATTTTATAGGACATTAGGAATATGTGTTAAATCTTTTAAAGAAGCACCACCTGCATTAAAAGCACTAATTCAGTTCATAAAAATTCATATTCCTCAAAATTATTTTGATACTTTTATTTAATTTTTAAAAAACTATTTTTATTAATTTTTTTATAAAAAATTTATTATAAAAACTTTCTCTTTATCAAGTTTTAAAAACAAATTAAAATAAAAAAAGCGATATACCACCACTTTTCTACAAGCCTGAATAATTTATTCGGGCTTTTTCTTTTTTTAACACTGCCATCATCATTCCAATAACAATGATTATACTACCTAATAAAAAATTGATTGTTAAGTTTTCTTTTAATATTATAATACCTAATATTGTTATAATAATAGGAAGAAGGGTATAAAATAAAGAAACATTTGCTGCTGGCAAAATTTCTAACTCTTTATTACAAAAAAGATGAGAGTGTTAAGTAAATAATGAAGGAAAGGAAAAAGAAGAATTATAATGAAACTGAGCAAAAAGAGCCATAGTGAAATCTACTATTTCTAAAGAGAAAGATACAATATATGTTTTTATTCTAAATTATGTAAATCAATGTCTTTGACGAGAATTATTTCTTTTAATAGAATGTGTATACTTTTTATTTTGCAGCAATAGTTTTTTTGGAATAATTTCTATATATGGTTTCCAATAATCTGTAATATAAATTCTTATATTCTACTTTTTTAATCTTTGTAGTAATTTTTTAAGTGTATTGGGTATTATGATTGCCACATTTCCAGTCAATGAGTTGCCTTATATTAACACAATAATCTTTCCATATCCGAAGCTTGTTTTTTTAAATTTAAAAAGTGCCACATTTTATTTAATTGTATTACTACAGCTTCTGAAGAAGGCTGTGGTTTTTCATAATTGTCTAGTGCAAATTTTTTTACCCAACTTAGCACACTTGTTGCGGAAGTATGAAGTAATCTTGCAATTGTTCTTAATGACAATCCACTTATATATAATAAATAAGCGATTAATTTTGTTTGTTCATCAACCCCCTTTTTGTAAAGTTAGTACAAATTGGTATCCGCAATTTTTACATTTGTATCTTTGATACCACTTTACAAACCCATTTTTACTATGTTTTGTTCCACCACATTTCTTACATTCCATACTAATAACATCTCCTTTGTTATTAGTATTTCCTTTTTCATTATTTTAATTACACTTTCAAATTTTTTATTCTTTTGACGACACCATCTAGGCTACCATAGAAATAAAATTGAGAGGCATATAAAGTTTACATAAAGTTTTTGATCCTCATTAGGATTGTCCTGAATAGTGTCATATCATCCCAAACAAGCTGCATTTTTACAAAAGCTTAGATGATATTTGTAATGTAAAATTATTACATTTATCACTAGATTAAAAAAATTAGCACACTATAATATATAATATAAGAAATTATTTTTGACAAAGGACTTGGGAGGGGGAAGGAATATTCCTTCCCCCTCTTTCTTATAAGAAAGAGGGGGGGAATCATTAATTATTTTATTTACACTTATGATAAAAAAATTAATAAAACACTTTAAGGGGGAAGAATTATGAAATATTACATAAAAAAGAAAATTGCTTTGATATTATCTGTTTCTATGGCTGTTTCTCAAACAAGTTTTATTTTTGCAGCACAAACAAGCCCAAAAGAAAACGAAGCAACAAGTCAAATCTCTGACGACAACAAAACAGACATTGACGACAAAGATAAAACTGATGACAACAAAACAGACACTGACGACAAAGATAAAACTGATGACAACAAAACAGATACTGACGACAAAGATAAAACTGATGACAATAAAACAGACACTGACGACAAAGATAAAACTGATGACAACAAAACAGATACTGACGACAAAGATAAAACTGATGACAACAAAACAGATACTGACGACAAAGATAAAACCGATGACAATAAAACAGACACTGACGACAAAGATAAAACTGATGACAATAAAACAGACACTGACGACAAAGATAAAACCGATGACAATAAAACAGACACTGACGACAAAGATAAAACCGACAACAAAAGAGATGCTGAGAAAGACATTAACAACAAAGCTACTATTGATTTTAAGACCAATTTAACGCTTCCTTCTGAATTACCAGATAGCTATGAAGTTTCAGAAAATGGCTTACATGCAGAAGCAGAGGGTGACCAGTTTTTTATTACAGAAACAGTATCTGATGACTTTGTATACAGTGCTGATGTAACATTTAATAATAATAATACAGATTCCGCAGCTGCTCTTGTATTCCGTAAAAAAGAGGATATAGAAGAAAATAGTTATATGTATGTTGCTAATCTTTCTCCAAACGGCAAATTCCGTTTATTTAAGTTTGAGCCAGATACTGGTTGCAATATTGCCCATGAAGGAAATATTGCAGACTTAGGAATAAAGGAAAGTAATACACATAATCTCAAAGTTGTATGTATTGGAAAGAAAATTTCTTATTATATAGATGATGTTTTAGTAACAAGTACAGGTGATTATTTTGCACCAAATTATCCTAATCTTTTTGCAGGATTTGGACAGAAAGATATTATTTTAAAAGGTAATTTAGGATTTTTAACATGGGGTGTTGGAGAGGGTGCCGATATTACCTATCAAAATGTATATTATGGTGAAATAACAGAAGGCAATACGCCTCAACTCACTAATTTACAAATTAGTGATGGTGCTGAGTATGAGAATAATTTTAAAAGTACACAATATAACTATCAACAATATGTAAGTAATGATACAGAAAGTATCGAAATTACAGCAACTGCTAAAAATAGTGCAGAAGTTAAAATAACCACAACAGAAAATGGAGAAGAAATTACAGGCTCTACTCCTTTAGAAGTTGGTCAAAATTTCTTTACTATCGAAGCAATAACTGAAGTAACACCAGAAGGAACACCAGAAGGAACAGACGTTGAACTAACAGCACCGATTGCATACCGTTTAAGCGTGTTCCGTCGTTATCCGGAAGATTCTTATTACAATGAAGATTATCGTGGACAATATCACTATTCTGTAAAAGATGGCTGGGCAAATGACCCAAATGGACTGATTAAAGTTGGAGATACCTATCATATGTTTTATCAATTTTTCCCAAGTGGAACAAAATGGGGTCCTATGCATTGGATGCACGCTACCAGTACAGACCTTGTTCATTGGGAAGAAAAACCAGTTGCATTTTATCCAAACGAATACGGTGCTATGTACTCCGGTTGTGCCGTATATGATAAAAATAATACTTCTGGTCTAGTTCCAAATGGTGGATTTATTGCAATGATAACCGCACATAGCGAACATGATAGTGGACAAGGTATGATACTTGCTTACAGCAAAGATGGAGATGATTGGGAATTTTATGAAGGTGATAAAGATAAGAATGGCGTAGATGATGGTACCATATTAAGCTGGACAGATGGAAAAATTTCAGATGATGATGGTCATAGCAGAGCTTTCCGTGACCCTAAAATATTTAGATATGATGATAAATGGTTTATGGTAATTGCAGGAGGTATTTTAAGAATTTATTCTTCTGAAGATTTAATTAATTGGAATTTAGAATCTACTTATACTTTTCCAGATAAAAAAAGTGTCAGCCCAAACAAAGAGCTCGATGCAGGATTCCAAGTAGAAACTGAATGTCCTGATTTATATAGGCTTTCTAACCCAGATGGTGGATTTAAATGGGTACTTAGCTATGGCGGAAGATTTTACAGAATTGGAGATTTTAAAAAAGTAAGTGGACATTATCAATTTGTTCCTGACCCGGATTATAAAGGAGCCACAGAAAGAGACCATAACCTTGAAAATGTAGGAACTATGAACTTTGGTCCAGACTCCTATGCAGCTATGACATACTATGTAGACCCTTCCTTTAATGAAGATACAAATCCTGATGTCATTGCATTTAACTGGATGAATACATGGGATAACTATTGTAATGCTGTAGCTGATGTTAAAAATGATAATTTTAATGGTACATTTAATTTGAATTTAAAGCTTTCTTTAACAAAAGATGCAAGTGGAAAACTGGTATTGCAGCAAACACCTGTTGATGCTTATGGTGACATAATATCAGAAAACAATAAGATTATATTCAATAATATGATTGGAGAAGGTATGGACAATCCTTTTGCAAATTTTGAAGGAGATTCCTATTTAATAGAAGCAACCTTCAAACCAGAACCTGGTACAACAGATGTTGGATTTCACGTTCGTACTGGAACAAATGGAGAAAAAACAACCATAAATTATAATGTGGCTGACAAAAAAGTAACCATAGACAGAAGTAAGTCTGGAAAATATCCGACTGAAAAATTTAAAGAAGTAGCAGGACAAGTTATTAATGAAACACCAAATGAAGATGGTTCCATTACATTACATATTTATGTTGACCGTTCTTCTGTAGAAGTTTTCTCCGAAAAGTATACTGTAACAGGTGCTATGCAAATTTTCCCAATGCCTACAAGTAAAGGTCTTGAGGTTTATTCAAAAGGTGGAAAGAGTGAGGCAAATATTGAAGTAAAAGAAATTCAATCTATCTGGACAGATAAAGTAGATAATCCAGAACCACAATCTGTTCAAATTAATAAAACAGAAGCAAGATTAGAAGTTGAGAAAACCTTAGACTTAAATGCATGGCTTAGCAATAATCCTATGATTAAAACTGCCAATGATGAACAGGATATTACATGGAGTATTGATGATGAAGACCTTGCAGAATTGGAAGTAGACGAAAATAATATTGCTCATGTTACTGCTAAGGGAGTAGGTAATGTTGTTGTAACTGCAACATCAACAGCAAATAATGAACTTTCTGCAAAATGTACTATTAAAATTGTAGAAAATAAGGTAAAAACAAATTTGACATGGAATCCAGATAATACAAGTTGGTATGCAGATGGTGAATTCTACATTGGAGAAAATAATAGCAATTCTTTTATGTTTTCAACAGAAAGAAGTAGCAAAAAAGACTACACTTATAAGCTTGATGTCGAAAAAGAGTTTAATAAGATTATAAATGTTGTATTTGAGTCACAAAATACAAACGCATTTGAGGGCTGCTATGCAGTTCAATTAAATGGTACTAAGCTACGACTGTTTGACTTTAAAGATGACAAGACATTTGCTGAAGTATTTACTCTCAAACAACCAGAGGATGGCATATATCATGTACAGATTACTGTAAAGAATAACACCATAAAAATAGATGTAAATGGAAGTATCCTTGAACATACCATAACAGATACAGATAGACAATATAGTAATGGTCTTTTTGGGGTAGCACTTTATGAAACAACGGCAAAATTTTCAAATCTTTTTGTGACATATAATAACGACAGCAATAATAATAGTGACAACAATCAAAACAAAGGAAACTTAAAAGATGTTATTGCTAAAATAAGTGCTGAAAATTATATTGTCAATGGAACTGATGCAAATACACAAGAAGCTGTTAAAAATTGGATAGAACAAAAAATAAAATCCTTGGATTTAGATGGTGCTACAGTGAAAAACATCAGTATATCAGACTTTGTTGCAGCAGATGAGAAAAAAGAGGGAAGTTTTTCCTTTACCGTTACCATTGCCAAAGGTGCAGAAACTGCAAGCTCTGACACATTAAGCGGAACCATTACAAAACTTGGAAGTTCAACAGAAGAAGAACTGCAAAAAGTAATAGACGCAATTCAGGCAAGCAAGTATGTTGTAAGCGGAAAAACAGCAAACACCAAATCAAAAGTAGAAGACTGGCTGAAAAAGAAAATCAAAGATATAAATATTACAAAATTTACCATTGATAATATCGACATAGAATCTTTTACAGCAGCCAAAAGTAAAACAGATGGTGATTTTGTATTTACTGTTACCTTATCCAAAGGAGAAGGAGAAAACAAAATTACATTAACATCAAAGTATATTGTTGGAGAAATTACACAACTTGGAGAAAGTTCCAGTTCCTCCTCCAGTAGCAGAGGAGGAAAAACAGGAAGTTGGGTACAAAGTAATCCATCAGAATCAAAAGAGAATAAAAATACAGATACTACAAACAACACACCTCCTGCAAATACTATAAATAACACACCTTCCAGCAGCACAAATGCTTCTATTGATAAATTTATGGATGTATCTAGTCACTGGGCTATAGATAGTATTCAATTTGTAGTAGAAAAAGGTTATTTTGCAGGAACATCAGAAAATAGTTTTAGTCCTGATGTGGCTATGACAAGAGCAATGGTTGTATCTGTTTTGGGACGTGTTGCAAATGCACAAGGAAGTCCTATAACAAAATTTGTTGATGTTGACCAAACACAATATTATGCTCCATTTATTGGTTGGGCTTTACAAAACGGTATTGCAAGTGGTATATCTGAAACAGAATTTAGTCCAAATACAAATGTAACAAGAGAACAGCTTGCAGTAATGTTTGCAAACTTTATGAAACAACAAGGTTATACTTTAGAAGCAACGAGAGAAGTTGCATTTACGGATAAAGACAGCATTAGCCCTTGGGCAATAGAAAGTGTTGAATTTATGGCAAAATCTGGAATATTAAACGGTAGAACAGATGGAAGTTTTGACCCAAAAGGGGTTGCTACTCGAGCTGAAGTTGCTACAGTATTAAAATTGTTCCTTGAAAAAACAATGTAATAAAACTGCTTTAAATATCATGATAAAATTCTCCCTTTTCCATCAACAGAAAAGGGGGAATTTTTATTGTTTGCTTTAGCATAGAGAAAGCCCCCAGCTATGCTGGGGGAATAAAGAAGCTTTGGCTGCAAGAAAAAACCTCCTATGATAAAATAAATTGAGTCCACCAATACACAATAAAAACATAGGAGGTTTTTTAATGGATGTGAATAGTTTAGCACATACAAAGTGGGAGTGCAAATATCATATTGTATTTGCCCCTAAATACAGAAGACAGATTATATATAAACAGTTGAAGGTAGATATAGGAAAAATACTGAGAGAGTTATGTGAAAGAAAGAGGGTAGAAATCATAGCAGCAAAATGCTGTTCAGGGCATATTCATATGTTGGTAAGAATACCACCAAAAGAAAGTGTATCGGATATAGTAGGATATCTAAAAGGAAAAAGTGCCCTAATTATATTTGAAAGACATGCAAACTTGAAATATAGGTATGAAAATAGGCATTTTGGGTGCAGAGGATATTATGTAGACACAGTAGGGAAAAATACACAAAAAATACGATAGTATATAAATAATCAACTGCATGAAGACTACATAGCAGACCAGATTAGTCTAAAAGAATACATAGACCTGTTTATGGGTAATCCAGTAAAAAAGAACAGATAAGAAAGCCACTTAAGCGGCAAGTTAGAGAAAGAAGTGCACTTAGTAGAACTTCAGACGCCTACAGGTGTGGCAGGTAAAAGACCCTTATAGGGTAAGTGCAAGCCACCAGCTTAGCTGGTGGCTTGAATTTTAATAGTAAATTTTATATATAGTATAATAAAACAACATTCCAAAAAAAGGAAAAGCCGCGCCGAAGGCGTTTTGCAAATTTCAAAAAAATTTGCACTAGGGGTTTGGGGTACACCCCAACAAGCCTGGAAAAGGATATCCCTTTCCCCCGCTTGCAATCATTGCAAATTTTATTTTTTGTATGATTTTTAGGATTTCCAATGATTTTCTAATTTTTTTATTTGTCTAAAAAACAATTAAAAAGAATTAAAAATTTTCGGCAAAATAATTGACAGTAAAAGGATAATATGATAGCATTAATAAATAATATTATATTATAGTATTTAAAAATAATATTATTATGTTTTATATAGTAAAAAAATAAAATAAGGAGAACTATTATGCGTAAAAAAAAGAAAGTAACGGATTCAGAAGAAATCATATTAAAATTATTATGGAAAGTAAAGGAACCACTTTCTATTGCTCAAATTACAAATTGTTTACAAGAACAAGGTGTTCATTGGGCATATAATACTGTAGCAACCTTTTTAAGAAATATGTATAAAAAGGAAACTGTGAAATTAACTAAAAAAGGAGTTTTTTATTATTACGAAGCAGCTGTAACAAAGGAGGAAGTGACAAATGGAGCAATTACATTTGTAAACAAATACTTTCAAGGTTCCTTAAAAAATTTTTTATTAAATTTTTCATCAGAAAGGGGCTTAACAGAACAAGAAATAAAAGATTTAAAGGAGTGGGTGGAACAATTAAATGATAATGATTAATAAAATAATAATTGTGACATTAATACTTTCCTTTTTATCAAGTTGTATAGGAAGTTTTTTTTTAGCAACACAAAATTTTATTTATAGACATACGTCAGCAAAATTCGTTGTATTATTGAATAAATTAGTATTATGCTGTTTTATCACACCTATTTTTTTAATAAAAGGATTATGGAGTGGTTGGGTGCAGGAACAAATTGGATACCATGTTGTAGTAGAAGTACAAAGAGGAAGCATAAAAGAAGCTATTTATACGACAAAAGACATGATACATTTTGAAGAAATAATTTCTGTAGTATGGGTGATAGGAATCATATGTTATTTATTGATACAAACATTTGTTTTTATCAGTTTTCTAACTCATATAAAAAAAGATAGCAAACTCATATTACAGGGTATATGGTATCATACATTTCAAAAACTTTGCAAACAAAAAGGATTAAAACAGATTTATTTATTATCTTCTTCTAATTTACATCAACCTAGTACTACAATGGACAGTAAAAATATTTATTTGTTTGTACCAGAATATTTGCTTGATACATTAGAAGAAAAATATGTTGCTATGATATTAAATCATGAACTGACACATATTAAAAACAATCACATTCTCTTCCGGATATTAGCAACTGTTTTGAATGCCTTTCATTGGTTCAATCCATTATATTATGTTTTAAAAGAAAATTTGTCAGAATGGATAGAAATAAGCTGTGATGAAGAGGCAACATTTTATTTGGGTGAGGAATATAAAAAAGATTATACAGATTTGCTGGTTCGTTTAAATGAAGAACAAACAAAAATACAAAAATGTAAAATTGCATTTTGCTTTAGTAATAGTAAAAATCTAAAAATTCTAAAAAAAAGGACGTGGTGTATTATGAGAAAAAGAACTTTAGGAAAAAAATGTACCAGAATAGCGGTATTAGCTTGTTTTTTAGGAGCAGTTCATGTCGGAAATGTTTTAGCAACAGAACTAGATAAACCAATGAGTGAATTTTTTGCAGTAGATGCAGGTGTATTTTATACAGATGAAATTACATGGGTAGACCCTAGTGAAGACACAGATAATAGGTATGTTTTTATTGATTTTGACGATAGTGCCTTTGAAACAGAAAATAATATTATTTTTGAGCAAGGGGATAATATTACATATGAAATACTTTTTGAAGATAGTACAGTAAAAAATATTACAGAAAATACTGACATGGAAGTAATCCATGAACATAGTTTTGTAAAAACAAATTTGAAAAAACATATAAAAAATAGTGATGGTTCTTGCGTTATCTATACTTATGCTGGAAAGGTATGTATGGAATGTGGTAAAGAAGTTTATGGAGAATTTTTATCAGAATTAAGAACTGCAAAATGTAATCATTGACGATATGGCATTTTAGCCTATGTTATAAATAAAAAAAAGGAAAGGAGAAGATTGAAATGCATTGGAGAGGGGGATAGCAAAAGAAAAATGCCTTATAAAATAAAGTTTTGTATTGCGTGGTAGCATAAAATTCTATATTTCTATAAGACATTTAACTTTATATTACTAAAAATAATATTTTTATACAAGTTGAAATAAATAGTAATTTATAATTTAAAATGAATTTTATAAAAATATAAGTATTTTTTCGTTATTTTATAAATATATTAAGGTGATTTTATGATTAAAAAAATACTTTTTTCGGATATTTTTTGTTTATATATTGCAATTCTTTGTCAAATATATATAAAATTTTATCAGAATATTTTGTACTATAGTACAGCAAGTGAGTTTTTTATGATATGTTATCAATATATTGTATTTCCATTATTCTTTCTTTGTATTTTAAAACCAATAGGAAGTATAATTTCAAAAAAACTTCAGCTAAAAACACCTAAAAATAAATTTTATAATATTCTAAAGATAGTAATATTGTTATATTTTATATTTATAATACTTGTAGAAATAGAAATTATTGAAGTGGTATTTATATTATCTTCAATAAGATTTCTTGTGTATTCAATTTTTGGAGTAACTGGTTTTATTTTTGGTATATGTTTTAAAAATGACTATAATTAATTCATTAAATTACTAGGAGGTTTTATTTATGAAGAAAATTTTTTCTAAAATGTTGGGTGTTATAATAAGTGTAGTACTTTTATCAGATATAGCAACCTCTTCTGTGTTTGCTTTTAATCAAGAAGCAGAAATGAATAAGGAAGTACAGGTTATAGCTGTAATTGAAGTTAGTGATCCTATAAGTGGAGAAGTTTCAACTTTTGAAGAGATTTTACCAAAATCAGCACTTCAAACAAATGATATAATAAGATCAGGAGAAACTTTTCATTCTGTTAAGGCTGAAATTGATTTAGGAAAGTATATTACTCCAAGATCATCAAGTGATAAAGAAGAAAATTATGATGGAGTAATAATTAGTTCTGGTATTACATATACACAAAGTGGAAATAAATTTAAATCTACTAAATTATATGGAGATATTGATTTTCCTAACAGTATGTATTATGCAACTAATCGACATTATAATTGTCGTGATACTTCTATGAACGTATGGAATTGTTGTAAAAATAAAAATTTAAAGTGTCCAACTTCAAATAGCTGGAGTTTAAATACTGGATGTAGTCAATATGAAACTATTTCTTCAGATATTCCTCCATTTGTTAGATATGAAGCTAAAATTGGAATTACAGATATGACTTCCTATCGAAATGTAAGTGTTACTTGTAAGCTTGATTTTACTTGATAATATATATATTAAATGAAAATAAAGTAAATTAAGTAATAACTTTTCAGGTGTACAAGGGAATAATATTATGAGTATAAATATGTATACAATAAGATATTTTTAATTAAGATAGCGAGTTAAAAAAACTCGCTATCTTTTAATAAAATGGGAAGTGGATTTTATGAAAAAAAGTATATTATTACTTTTAACAGTAATACTAAGTATTTCTATGAATTTTTACTGTTTTGCAGATAATTTAAATTTAGATGAACTTACTTTTGTTGGCAATTATGATGTTATAATGCAGCAAAGTGGAAATTGGGCTGCAAGAGGTGTTAATGGAGTATTCATGGAAGGAATGTTATATGAAAAAGAAAACTGTATTATGCTTCCATTAAAAACAACTATTAATATAGAAAACCAAAATTATGAAGCAAAAAGAGAAGCAGCTTATAAAAAAGAAGAAACAACAGCAAAACTTACACTAGATAACAAAGAAATAATATTTTTTGAAGGAAAAAGAGATGTGATGATAGATGGAAATAAAAAAAGACTTTATATGACACCAGATATCAATAAAAATGATGTATTTGTTTCAGCAGAAGATTTGTATATATTATTGAATTTGTATACTCGTAGTCGGTCCCGTAAATTTCTTTGGGAAAAAGGTAGTAAACAAGTAGGATGGTATTTTATGGGAGATGATGGTGCTCATATTAGAGAAATAATAGAAGAAAATAAAACGGAATATCGCCTTTCTACAGAGTATGAAGGAACATTATTTGAAGGAAAAAAAGAAAAGAATATGCCTGCTTATGAAAAAAATGGACATTTTATGATAGGTTGGAAAGATGTTTCTTATTTTGTGGAACCTAAAATATTATTAGAATCTGTTTGGGAAAAAGAAACAAATAAGTTGTTTGTGAAAACATGGGATGGATTTGCAAAAGATGCTATATTTCAAAAAGACAGTAATGTTATGATATTAAATGGTATTCCTGTAGAAATGGAAGAAAAAGCAGAAATTAAAAATGAACACTTATATATACCGCTTACAGCAATGTTTCAATTATTAAATATTCCAGAAGAAGATATTCATTGGATAGAAAAGGGAAAAAATGTATCTATATTATATTAAATATATTTGAGGGTGTTATTAAATTGATGAATAAGGACATACTAATAGCAAAGGAGATGTTATTGGTATGAAATGTAAAAAATGTGGTGGAACAAAACATAGTAAAAACGGATTTATAAAGGGTCATCAAAGATATATAATGTAAAAATTGTGGGTATCAGTTTGTTCCAACTTTACAAAAGGGGTTCGATGAACAAACAAAATTAACTGCATGTTTATTGTATATTAATGGATTATCCTTAAAAACGATTGCTCGCTTACTTCATACTTTAGCAATAAGTGTGCTAAGTTGGGTAAGAAAATTTGCACTAGAAAATTATGAAAAACCACAACCTTCTTCAGAAGCTGTAGTAATACAATTAGATGAAATGTAGCACTTTTTAAATTTAAAAAAAACAAGCTTTGGATATGGAAAGCATATTGTGTTGATACAGGGCAACTCATTGACTGGGAATGCGGCAATCGTGATACCAATACACTTAAAAATTACTCCAAAGATTAAAAAAGTGGAATGTAAGAATTTATATTACAGATTATTGGAAACCATATGCAGAAATTATACCAAAAGAACTGTTGCTACAAAATAAAAAGTATACACATTCTATTGAAAGAAATAACTCTTGTCAAAGACATTGGTTTGCACGATTTAGAAGAAAAACATGTGTTGTATCTTGCTCTTTAGAAATGGTAGATTTCACTATGGCTCTTTTTGCTAAGTTTCATTGTAATTCTTCTTTTTCCTTTCCTTCATTATTTACTTAACACTCTCTTATATAAATATAATTCAATGAATTTCTTCTTTAATTTGTTCTAGCAATAACTTTGTAATTGGTGTGAAAATTTGATATTTTTTCCATATTACATACATTTTTGTTTTTAAGACAGGTTCTAACGGTCTAAAACAAAGCTCACTTTCAGAGCTAGTATCAGCAAGCTTATCAAAGGTAAGCATACAACACACTCCTTCTTTTACAAATACAGAACCATTATAAAAAAGATTAACAGAACCACATATATTAAGCATATCTATATCTTCTCCACACCAGCGAGGAATATCTGTCAGCAAAGACTGTGCCGAACATATCAAAGGAACATTGTATAAATCTTTTATATGAATGACTTTTTTTTCAGAAAGAGGATTATCCTTTCTCATTAAAACACCCCATATATCTGCTTCTGGTATTTCAATATAATGATATTTTGATAAATCAGGAGGTTCTACAATAACAGCAAAGTCAAGTAAACCTTTGTTAAGTCGTTCTGTTACTTGTTCTGTATTTCCGCTTAAAATATGATATTGGAAAAGAGGATATTTTTGTTTAAATTTTTTAATTTCTTTTGCGATATATTTTATTTGGTAGGACTCTGCACAACCAATTCTTACTTCTCCCCCTGTAATATCATCAAGTGTTTTAAATTCATTTGTGGTTTTATCAACCATATCAATAATATCTTCAGCTCTTTTACGAAGAAGCATACCTTCATCAGTAAGCCTCATATTATTGCTTCCTCTCCGAAAAAGCTTTTTGCCAAGCTCTGTTTCAAGTTCTTTCATTTGTTTGGAAAGTGTTGGCTGTGAAACATGAAGTATTTCAGCAGCTCTTGTCATATTTTCTTCTCTGGCAATTTCTAAAAAATATTTTAATACTCTTATTTCCATAATAACCTCCAAAATTTATAAAACAATTCTGTAACTAAGTATAACATTTTATATTATTCTTGTAAAGAATAACATACTATAAATAATAAGTATTAGACATAACAATATTTCTATACTATACTACTATTAACGGAGGTGATGATATGGCAGAAGCAACAGATACTTATGGTATATTATATCAAAATTTAATAGATGCTGATTGTGACAACATAACCATTGAAAAATGTATGAAATTTGCTCAGGAGAGAAAAAAAGAGGAAATGTTATCGTTACTATTGCGACATAGAACAGTATTATTAAATATACTTCATAAAAGACATGATAATATTGATTGCCTTGGCTATTTGATTTATAAAATAAAAAAAAGAACAATAAATTGATTGAATATAGTAAAAGGGATTAAAACAGGAGGAAAATATTGTGAAAAAACGAATTTTTTTAACTGTTGTTGCTGCTATGCTTGCTCTGTCTGCAATGGCATGCACTACACAAACGCAAGCAACAACACAACAATCAACAATAGAAAATGATACATCTAAATTGGAGGCGGTAGATTTGATTAATTATGGAGAAATAAAAGATAGAACAATTCATACAGAAGAAATTGCACTTACAGAGGAATGGGATAAAGTTTTTCCACTTAGTGATGAAGTAAATCATAGAAAAGTGACATTTACAAATCACTTTGGAATTACTTTAGCTGCTGACCTTTATGAACCAAAGCAATATACAGGAAAACTTCCTGCAATTGCTGTTTGTGGGCCATTTGGTGCTGTAAAAGAACAAAGTTCTGGATTATATGCACAAGAAATGGCAAAAAAAGGATTTTTAACAATCGCTTTTGACCCTTCTTTTACAGGAGAAAGTGGTGGCTATCCAAGAGCATTTAACTCTCCTGATATCAATGTAGAAGATTATCAAGCAGCAATTGATTTTCTTTCTACACAAGAAAATGTTGACTCTGAAAAAATAGGAATTATTGGAATATGCGGTTGGGGAGGTATGGCAGTTCAGACGGCAGCACTGGATACCAGAATAAAGGCAACTGCTGCAATTACTATGTATGATATGAGCCGTAATACAGCACTTGGTTATTTTGATGCTATTGACGAAAATGGAAGATATGAGGCACGTGTTGTATATAACAATCAAAGAACAGAGGCATACAAAAACGGAACATATACTGCTGGTGGAGGTTTGCCTGAAGAGGCACCAGAAGATGCGCCTCAATATCTGAAAGATTATATTGATTATTACAAAACAGAAAGAGGATATCACCCTCGTAGCGGTAATTCCAATGATGGCTGGACAGCTACTGCAAGTGGTTCTCTTATGAATATGCGTTTGTTTGAATATGCTCCTGAAATCAGAAGTGCTGTTCTTTTGGTACATGGAGAAAATGCACATTCTTTAATGTATAGTCAAGATACTTATAAACTTTTAAAAGGAGATAATAAGGAAATTATGATTATTCCTGGAGCTTCTCATACAGATTTATATGACCAAATGGATATTATTCCTTTTGATAAATTAGAAACATTTTTTAAAGATGCTTTTCAATAAAAAATATTAAAAAATGCTTATAGAAAAGAATATCTTGCCAAATTAAGTAGTATTGATAATTTGGTAAGATACTTTTCTATTTCTATATAGAGGAGATATTATATGAAAAAAATAATTCATTTTATATTCGTTATTTTAACTGTATTCTTGTTGATTGCCTGCACACAAAAACCAAATCAAAATACAGATAAAACAGAAGAAGTTACAAAATTATTAAATACAGAAAAGTTATCAACGTTGGAGGAAAATATAATGACAAATAGCTTTAACTTTGAAACAAAATCGGTTATGCTTAATAGTGGATATGAAATGCCTATTTATGGTATTGGTACTTATAGCCTTACAGATGAAGTTTGTAAAGCTTCTGTCACAGAAGCTTTACATAGAGGCGTTCGTTTAATTGACACTGCTTATATGTATCATAATGAAGAAAGTGTTGGAGAAGCAATTAGAAACTCAGGTATTCCAAGAGAAGAAATTTTTGTTATTACAAAACTCTATCCTAATCAATTTTCAAATCCAGAAGCTGCTATTGAAGAGGCATTACAAAAATTAGATATTGAATATATTGATATGATGCTACTTCATCATCCAGGAAAAGATGATGTAAAAGCATACCTTTCCATAGAAAAAGCAGTTGCTGACGGAAAAATACGTTCCATTGGTTTGTCAAACTGGTATATAAAAGAGCTACAGGAATTTTTGCCTCAAGTTAATATTACTCCCTCATTAGTACAAAATGAAATACACCCTTATTATCAAGAAAATGATGTTATTGCTTATATTCAAAGTCTTGGTATTGTAGTACAAGGATGGTATCCACTTGGTGGTAGGGGTTATACATCAGAATTACTTAATAATAAAGTGATTTCTGAAATTGCTGAGGCACATGGAAAATCATCTGCTCAAGTAATACTTCGTTGGAATTTACAAAAAGGTGTTGTAGTAATACCAGGCTCCAGTAATCCTGCTCATATTCAAGAAAATACAGAATTATTTGATTTTGAATTAACAGAAGAGGAAATGCAGAAAATCAATGCACTAGATAGAAATGAAAAACATGATTGGTATTGAAATAAAACGAAAGAAAGTAATTTTATAAAAGTTTTAGCAATCTAAAAAAGTACGACAGAAGTGCAACAAAAAGGCATAAATTGAAATAAAATACAAAAATAAGAAGTGCCTAGAAGTATTGAAAATACAATATTTTTTGGCACTTCTACAATTTACTTATTTTCTACAGTCTTTTTTTACCATTAAATTACTACTTTATTTTATTACTACAATTCTAAATAAATGAAATATATTTTTTACTAGTTTTAAAGAAACTATCTTTTTCATTTTGTTTCTTTATTTTATGATACAATATATGGTTTCAATTCCTCCATTAATTCTGGTGTGGCACAAGAAATATTTAATTGAACAGTATTAGACAAATTTAAACTAAATATTCCCATAATTGATTTTGCATCTACAACATATTTTCCGGAAATTAAATCAAAATCCCCATCATATTTTGAAACAATAGAAACAAACTTTTTAATATCATCAATAGAATTTAAATAAATTATAACTGTCTTCTCCATAGTATAATTACCTCACAATATTTTTATATTAGATAATGGCATAAAACTGTAACAAAACGTTTTATGCCATAAAAGAGTAGGAATTTTGGAACATTCATTATGATATATTATCTGAAAGCTGGTTTTTGTTTAGAAAGAAATGCTTCCATACCAATTTCTTTATCTTCTGTAGCAAAGCAAAGCCCTACTAAATCTTTTTCTAACTCCAAAGCGTTCATCAAATCCATGTCACCACCTTTATTAATAGAAAGTTTTGCATATTTTACACCAATAGGAGATACTTTTAAAATATCTTTCATCATTTCTTTTGCAGAAGAAAGTAATTCCTCCGCTGGTACTACTTTATTTACTAATCCAAGTGTTTTAGCTTCTTCTGCTTTTACCTGTCTACCTGTAAATATCATTTCTTTTGCAAGTCCTGCACCAATGAGTCGAGGCAAGCGTTGTGTGCCTCCAAAACATGGCATAATGCCTAATGTTACCTCTGGCTGTCCGAATATTGCTTTTTCTGATGCAATTCTAATATCACAGCTTAAAGCAAGTTCACAGCCACCTCCCAATGCAAAACCATTTACCGCTGCAATCACAGGTTTTGTAATTGCTTCAATTTTATTGAAAGTAGCTTGTGCATATCCTGCATAATCTCTACCTTGTTCACTTTTATAAGGACGCATTTGCACAATATCTGCCCCTGCTACAAATCCTCTGCCTTCTCCTGTAATAATCACGCCATAAATATGATTATCTTCGTTAATCATATCTGTAATTTTTTGTAGTTCGTCCAATGTTTGATTATTTAAAGCATTTAATGCTTTAGGTCTATTCATTGTAACTGTCAATATATTTTCTTCCAATTCTATTTTTATATTTTCTAATGTACCATTCAATTCTTCAAATTTCATAATGTATATCCTCCTTATGAAAGACTTTCCATGTTAAATACTTTAATGTGTTTTTTTACATTTTGATAGGTTCCTTCTGTCATAGAACTATTCAAATCAAAATAATTGTGCTTTCCTTCTGATTTGATATATTCTTCTACTTTGTTCGTTAAGCTATTAAAACTAGCAGTTGCAATATTGACTTTTTTAATTCCCAAAGAAATTGCTTTTTGAAAATCTTTATCTGTAATGCCACTTCCTCCGTGAAGTACCAAAGGAATAGACACATTATTTTTAATTTGCTCTAATACATCAAATGCTAATTTTGGTGCAACTGGGTAATTACCGTGAGCATTTCCTATCGCAACAGCAAGTGCATCAATACCAGTATTTTCTGCAAATACTTTTGCATCTTGTGGGTCAGTGCAACGGATGCCATGGTCGCTGCTTCCGTCTTCACTACCTCCCACAAGCCCCAGTTCTGCCTCTACTGTAGCACCATATTTTTTTGCTAATTCTACAACACTTTTTGTTTTTTCAATATTTTGTTCAAATGGTAGTGTAGAAGCGTCCAACATTACAGAAGTAAATCCAATTTCTAATGCTTGTTTTACCGTTTCCAATGTTAAACCGTGGTCTAAATGTACTGCAACATCTACTTTTGATTGTTTTGCTGCGGCAACCATCATAGGACCTATCATATGTAAAGGAGAATAATTCAAGCGTACTTCTGCAATCTGTAATATAATAGGTGTTTGCATTTCTTCTGCCGCTTTAATCGCTCCCCTTATCATTTCCATATTGGCGATACTAAATGCTCCACAACCTATTTTTTTATTTTCTGCATTTTCCAACAATGTTTTCATTTTTACAAGTGGCATAAGATACCTCCTATTTTTTAATTACCATAAATTTTTGTAAATTTGTTTTACCTCTTGTTCTGTTACTTCTCTGATTGTATTTTGTGGGCTTCCACTATCCATAGCATCAAATGCCATTTTATCAATTTGATTAAAAAATTCATCTTTATTGATGCCAAATTGTTCTAATGTTGGTGTTTCTAATTCTTTTGTAATGTTTTCAATGGCTGCTAAAAATTTTTCACTTGCTTCCTTATCACTGTCATTTGCTGTTGCAACACCAATTTTTCTACCTAACACTGCAAAACGGTCATATGCTCCTTCTAAAGCAAAATGTAAACATTCTTTCATAAGCATAGCATTAGAAAGACCATGTGCTACGTGGAACAATGCTCCTATAGGTCTACTCATACCATGAATGATAGTAACAGAAGCATTATTAAATGCAATACCGGCTTCTAAAGCTGCAACAGACATCTGCACTCTTGCTTCCTCATTTTTTCCATCATGAAATGCAATAGGTAAATATTTGAATATACGCTCTACTGCTGACAAAGCAAATGTATCAGATAATGTTTGTGCTTTTCTAGAAGTATATGCTTCTACTGCATGACACAGTGCATCTAATCCTGTTGCTGCTGTTACTTTTGGTGGTGCTGTCATAGTAAATTGAGGGTCTATAATTGCCAATTTTGGAATTAATACTTTTCCTTTTAATAACATTTTAATATTTTTTGTAGTATCTGTAATGATAGTAAATTGTGTTGCTTCTGAGCCTGTTCCAGCAGTAGTAGGAACTGCTACCATAGGAGGTACTTCTACATCAATGACTTTTCCCATATAATCGGAAATACTTCCTCCATTTACTATCAATGAACCGATTGCTTTCATAGAGTCTATTGGACTACCGCCACCTAATGCAATTAAGAAATCACAATGTTCTTTTTTGTATAATGCTAATCCTTTTTCAATCATTTTGTCAGTAGGCTCGCCTAATATTTCAGAATAGATAACATAATCAACGCCTTGATTTTTTAAAGCTGTTTCTACTTTTGCACAATTTCCTAAATCAATCATTACAGTATCTGTAACAATCATTGCTTTTTTGCCTAAACTCTTTAAAGAGTCTTCTGCCATGTTTAATGCTCCTGAACCTGAAATAATTTGACTTGGTACAATAAATTCTCTTGCCATAATAAAAAACCTCTTTTCTTTAAATTATAAACTATCATGTAACCATGTATATCTTTCATCTTCACAACGATCTGTCTGCAACCAAGGATTGCCGTCAATATGACGTATCATCCAACAAGTATACATTTGAAATCCTGGTGCAACTGCTTGAGGGTGTAATTCTCCTCCTGGAATTGCTGAAAAACTTCCGTCTACACTTTTAAATACACTTTCTCCTACAAAACTTGCTCCAAATCCTTCTGGACGGTCAAATTTAAAATAATATACTTCTGGCTGTGGGTGTCTGTGTGGTAAATACCCTGACCAATTTCCCTTATCATTTAACACTTCTCCCAATACCATATTAGAATATGGTGCAATATCATGGTCAAATATCGTGTTTACTCGTCTTTTTGCTACATTTCCAAATTTCCCTACACAAGAATACCCCCAAGGTGCATCTTCTGGCTGATAAAATTTTGCATCAAAAATAGTATCATTTTTCGTACACTGCACTAATATTTCTGAGGCACTTTCTGCAATTACTTCTATTTTTGTATCTTTACATACATGAACACAGTAAGGACCTTCTGTAAATACATCTTTTCTGCTTGCTTTTTGCTGAAAACCATTATATTGATATACAATATTTCCTGAAAGAAGTAATATTGCAGTTTCTTCTCCTACTTTTTGAAATGTTTTTTTCTCTCCTGCACTCATACGATAGACTCGTATATCCATCATCATTGCTTGATATTCATTGTTATAAGTTGTAAGCACCTTCTCATTATTTTCATCAAATTTTGGATAACCAAACACTTTCATTTTTTTGCTCCTTTCTCAATATTTTCTTGCTTCTCTTCTGCCTTCCATCACTTTTTCACAGGCATTTTTTACAGATTGTTTTACTGATGTCGTAGCAATACCTACATTCCACCACGCTTCATATCCGTCTGTCATTGTTTTTGGTATTACTTTTAAATCAAACAAACAAGCAATGTTTTGTTTTTTTGCATCTTCTAAAGCATTTTCTAATTCTTGTATTGTTTTGCAAGTATATGTTTTTAAGCCATATCCTTCTCCAATTTTGGCATAATCCACTGGTATTAAATCTCCTACTGGCTTTTTACCATCTGTATAGCGGAATTCTGTCGCAATACTTCCAATACCGTGGTTCATTTCTAAATTATTAATACAACCAAAACCACAATTATCAAATATTATAATATTTACTTTTTGCTTTTCTTGCATAATTGTCATAATTTCGCTATGGAGCATTTGAAAACTGGAGTCCCCTACCACACAATATACTTCATTTTCTGGTTCTGCAAATTTTGCCCCCAATGTTGCAGCAACTTCATATCCCATACAAGAATATCCATATTCTGCGTGATATCCTCCTCTTTTGTCTGTTACCCATACTCTTTGCATACAGCTTGGTAAAGAACCTCCTGCTGTAATCATAACAGCATTTTTATCAATCACTCTGTTAATTGTCGCAAGTGCTGCTGTTTGTGTAATTTTTCCACCTGTTAATTTTATAAATTCTGGTATCGTACGTAAATCTCTTGCTTTGATTAAAGGTTCAAAGTCTTCTCCTGTATATGCAATAGAAGCTAATCTCTGCATTTCTTCATTCCATATAGCTTTTGCTTTTTGTATTTCATCTGTGTATGCTGACTGATAGTTACGTTTCCTTAATTTTTCTGCTAACGCTTCCACTGTTACTTTTGCATCGCCTACCGCTTTTACTGCGTCCATTTTATAAGCGTGATAACGGCAATTATTGATTGTTACAAATTTTACATCTTTATTTAAAAACAGTCTTTTAGAACTTGTTGTAAAGTCAGATAATCTTGTTCCTATAGCAATAACAACATCTGCCTGTTTTGCAATAATATTACTTGCATAGGTTCCTGTTACTCCAATGCCACCTAAACAATACATATGACTGGATTTACAAGCACTTTTTCCTCCTTGACTTTCTCCAAATGGAATATGAAACTCTTCACAAAATTTTTCTACAGTTTCTCCTGCTTCTGAATATCTTACACCACCGCCTACTACAATAATTGGTTTTTTCGCATTTGCAATCACTTCTGCAATATCTTCTAATTCTTCCTCTACTGCAACAGGTCTTGTAATTCTATGTACTCTTTTTTGAAAAAAATATTCTGGATAGTCATAACTTTCTCCTTCTACATCTTGTGGTATGGCAATACAGCAAGCACCTGTTTCTGCTGGGTCTGTCAACACTCTCATAGCATTGATTAACGCAGTCATTAACTGCTCTGGTCTTACAATTCTATCCCAGTATTTACAAACTGGTTTAAAAGCATCATTTGTTGTTGTTGCTAAACTGTTACTCTGTTCTAATTGTTGCAATACTGGGTCTGGCTGTCTTGATGCAAAAGTATCTGCTGGAAATACCAAAAGTGGTATATTATTTACAGTTGCTGTTGCACAAGCTGTTATCATATTTGCAGAACCAGGACCAACAGAAGCAGCACATGGAATAATTTTTCTTCTGTTACTTTGTTTTGCAAATGCTGTTGCAACATGACACATTCCCTGTTCATTTCTTCCCTGCATCACTCTTAATTGTCCTGGATTTGTGTCTAATGCTTCCCCTAATCCAACTGCAATACCATGTCCAAATATGGTAAAAAATCCTTCTACAAATTTTGTTTCTTTTCCGTCCATAGATACATATTGATTATCTAAAAATTTGACAATGGCTTGTGCAACTGTCAATTTGATTGTATTTTCCATAAACATACTTCTCCTTTCTATACTCTTGCAATCATCTCTCCATATTGCTCTTTTTCTTCTTTTATAAATTGTTTTACTTGTTGTGCATTTGGTAAGGAGTCAGAACAGTTATTACTTCTTACCATCATAGAGGCTTCTGCGGAACCAAACTCTAAACAGTCAATGACTTCCCAACCTTGATACAGTCCATATAAAAATCCAGAACCATATCCATCTCCACCGCCAAAACCTTTTCTTGCTTGTACTGGGAATGGTTTAATAGAAAAATCTTGACCGTCGCAAGTATATGCTGTGGAGCCTTTCATACCATGTTTAATTACTACAATTTTCGCATTATACCCATGCCATGCTTCTGCTGTTTGTTTATCTGTTCTGTTTGGCTGTATCAATTTTTCTGTTAAGTCAAATTCTTCTCTGGAACCCATAATAATATCTGCTTCTTTTGCTATCATAGAATAGTAAATAGAAATTTCATCTGTATTTTTCCAATTATATTCTCTATAATCAATGTCAAATATGACTTTTGTATTATTTTTCTTTGCTAACATAACTGCTTTTAATGTTGCCTCTCTGGAAGGACTTTCTGCTAGTGCTGTACCAGAAACTAGTATTGCTTTTGCACTTTTAATATATTCCTCATCTATGTCTTCCACAGATAACTGTAAATCTGCAATACGATTTCTATACATCAATATACTACTTTCTTTACTTGACAACATTTCTGTAAATGTTAATCCTAATTTTTCACCATTAGTACATTTTGTAATATAAGAAGTATCAATTCCTTGTTCATTAAAATAATCTACTACATATTCTCCAAACTGGTCAGCAGAAACTTTTCCTATAAATCCTACTTTTAATCCATGTCTTGTTACACCTACCGCAATATTTGCTGGAGAACCTCCTACAAATTTTTCAAACATATGTACTTTTTTCAGTGGTTTAAAATCTTCTTTTACTTGGTCGTTGTAAGCAGGGTTAAAATCAATGGTTACTCTGCCTAAAAGTATTAAATCAAGTTTTCTTGTTTCATCAAATTCAATATATTTCATATGATAGCCTCCGTTCTTATTTGCGTGCTTTATTGTTATTTGCTTTTGTCGAATTCATTATAGCACGCAAAAAATCTGCGTGCAAGTATTTTTTAATATTTTTTTGTTTTTCTGCACACTGCACAATAATAGTATTAGTTTTTCAGCAAATAGAGCTATTTTATTTTTATTTCGCGTGCTTTTTGCACGCAAAAAAGCAGTATTCTAACAAAATACTGCTTTTAATATGTTATCATTATTGTTATTTTATAAATTATATTTCGTTTTAATATTGATGTCTGTAAATAAAAATTCACTTTGAGGCATTTGTCCTTTTCCTAATATATTCGCTAAAATATAAGGAGGACGATACCCTTGTATATAACTGTTTTGGTCAATTAAAAAATCTGCAACATTATCTTTTAATATTTTTTCATTTTTAGGTGTTTTATCATAAATAATTACATAAGGTCTTTTTTCTATATTTAATTTTTCAAATGCTTTTGCTATACCAGATTGACCACCTGATACTACCAATATTCCATTAATTCCTGAAACATCTTTTATAGCATTTTCAATAATACGTTCTACTTCTTCTGCTTCATCAAAACTTGCATTTACACCCGCTATGCTTAACTGAGGATAATTATTTTTGATTTCTTCTATAAATCCATCTACTCTAGAATTATTTACAGAATTGCTAAAAAATCCTGTAATAATCAAAATTTTTCCTATTCCTCCTGTTAGCATATTCATCAAACCTGCTGCTGTTTGCCCGCTTTTTTGATTATCCATTCCTACAAAACAACATCTTTTTGTTCCTACAATATCAGAATTAAATGTTACTACAGGTATCTTTTTTTGCTCTATTAGCCAATTTAATTTAGAACGAATGCTTTCACAGTTTACAGGCATAATTGCTAATCCATCAATGCCTAGTTCTGCAAGTTCCTCTATATATTTTAGTTGTATTTTTTCATCAACAGAAAGCACTTCTTTTACAATAATCTCAATACCCCATTCTGTTAACTCCTCTTTTGCCTGTTGTATTCCCTTATTTACTTCCAACATAAAAGAAGATTTTGCAAGTTGATTAATAATGCCAATTTTTATTTTTTTCTTTTTAATTTCTGACCTCTTTCTGATTGCTGGAGTATATCCTAATTCTTTTGCAATATTTCTTATTTTTTCAGCTACTTCAGGAGCAATTCTTCCTCTATTATTTAAAGCCCTATCAACTGTCCCCCTAGATACTCCTGCTCTGTCGGCAATTTGTTGTATTGTCACTCTCATAAAATTTCTCCCTTACTTTACAAATATTGCAAAAGCACGCACATAATGCTATTGCACATCACCATTTTATTATTTATTTTACACTATAAAAACTAAAACTGCTATATATTCAGATATAATTTTTATAAAAAGCAATTACAATATTAAAGAAATTTCTAAATAAAGACCATTTAGCAATATGAAAATTAAGACTAATACAAAATTAAATTCTGGAGATTATCCGTTACTTCAAAATATTTTTATGAAAGAATTGGAAAATGAACAGTATTACAAAAGAGATTTCGAAAAAACTCCTTTCGTGTTATTGATACATAAAATTGGTTTTTTAGCAGCTTAAAATCACAGTAATAATAAACTATGATTTTTTTGTATATTTTTGTAGAAATCAGTTGTTATTTTTCTATAAAATTCAACAAAAAAATTCAAAATAATGAAATAATATTGACATATTATTCTAAAAGTATTATAACTAATATTATAAAAGTATTTTATAAAAGTTATTTAAAAATAAAGGGGGAAATATTTATGAAATTAAAAAAATTAATGGCAGGTGTTATGGTAGGTATTATGGCTTTTTCTATGGCAGCCTGTAGCGGTGGTAGTGCAGAAACAGAAGGCTCAGAAACACAACAACAAAGTGATGCTTCTGGAGAGTCAAAAACAGTAGGTATTTCAATGCCAACACAATCTTTAGAGCGTTGGAACAGAGATGGCTCTTATTTAAAACAACAGTTCGAAAGCAAAGGCTATACTGTAGAATTAACTTATTCAGACAACAAAATTGACCAACAAGTAAAAGATATTGAAGGATTAATTGCAGGAGAAATTGATTTACTTGTTATTGCTGCTATTGACGGACAAGCACTTTCTCAGGTACTCAAAGATGCCAAAGATTTAGAAATTCCAGTCATTTCCTATGACCGTTTAATTAACAATACAGACGCTATCAGCTACTATGTATCATTTGATAATTATAAAGTGGGACAGCTTCAAGGGCAGTTTGTGGTAGATACATTAAAATTGAATTTAGATGATACTTCTAAAAAATACAATATTGAATTTACAGCAGGTGACCCAGCAGATAACAATGCCCCATTCTTTTTTAATGGTGCATTTGATGTGTTAAAACCTTATATTGATGCAGGAATATTGAATGTACCATCTGGACAAACAGAATTTCAACAAGTTGCAACAAAGGCTTGGGATACTGCAACTGCATTAACAAGATTTCAGAATATATTAGGTTCTAACTATTCTGGTGGCACACAATTAGATATTGCACTTTGTTCAAATGACTCTACAGCATTAGGTGTAACACAAGCAATTGACTCTGATTATGCAGGAACAAACAAAGTATTGATTACAGGACAAGACGGTGATGAAGCTAATTTAGCGAATATTGTAGATGGTAAACAAACTATGACAGTTTATAAGGCAGTTGCAAATGAAGCCATTGCTACATTAGATTTAGGTGTTGCTCTTTTAAATGGTGAAACACCAGATGAAAGCTTGATTTCTAATTCTGGTTGGGATTTTGAATGTATATATGACACAGAATCTTATGATAATGGTACAGGCACTATACCTTCTTATCTTTTGACACCAACTGTTATTACAAAAGATAATATTCAAACAGAATTGGTAGATACAGGTTACTATACTTTAGATGAAAACGGTTATCCAAAAGGTGTACAGTAATCATAATATAGGTGATATAAAACGAGGGCTTTGCCCTCGTAACTATCATCACTAAGGAGGTAATCCATTTGGAAGATTATATACTGGAAATGAAAAATATTACAAAACTTTATCCAGGTGTAAAAGCACTAGATAATGTAAATTTGAAAGTACAAAGAGGAGAAATACACGCACTAGTAGGAGAAAATGGTGCTGGAAAATCTACTCTTATGAATGTACTTTCTGGAACAATACCATACGGACAATATACAGGAGATATTGTATATAATGGAGAGATTTGCAAATTTAATAATATTCATGACAGTGAAAAATTAGGTATTGTAATTATTCATCAAGAACTTGCACTAATACCCGAAATGACAATCGCAGAAAATATGTTTCTTGGAAATGAAAGAAAAAATAAATTCGGCAAAATAAATTGGAATGAAACTTATCAGCAGGCTTCCGAAAATATGAAAAGAGTTGGATTAAAAGAACAATCCAGTGTACTGATAAAAGATATTGGTACTGGAAAGCAGCAACTTGTAGAAATTGCAAAAGCACTTTCCAAAAATGTAAAATTATTGATATTAGATGAACCAACTTCTTCTTTAAATGAAGAAGACTCTCAAATGCTTTTAGATATGCTTATCGGATTTAAAAATGAAGGTATGACAGCAATTATTATTACACATAAATTAAATGAAGTAGCATATGTTGCTGACAAAATTACTGTAGTGCGTGATGGTTCTACTATAGAAACAATGGATAATGCAGACCACAATATTGATGAAGAAAGAATTATAAAAGGAATGGTTGGAAGAGAACTTTCAAACAGATACCCAGAGAGGGAACATCACATTAGTGAGGAAGTACTTTTTGAAGCAAAAAATTGGACAGTATATCACCCTATTTATACAGAAAAAAGAATTGTAAATAATGTCAGTTTTAAAGTACATAAAGGCGAAATTGTAGGATTTTCTGGATTACAGGGAGCAGGAAGAACAGAAATGGCAATGTCACTTTTTGGGAAAAGTTACGGCAGTCATATTTCTGGGCAAGAATTTATAAATGGAAAAGAAGTACATTTAAAAGATGTGCGTGATGCTATAGACAACGGACTTGCTTATGCTACAGAAGACAGAAAAACAAATGGTTTGATATTATCAGATACCATTGCAAAAAATACAACAATGGCACGTATGGAAAAAATTGCAAACAAACAAGGCATTATCGATATTGCAAAAGAAAATAAAATAGCAAAAGATTATGCAAAGGCAATGAAAACAAAAACTCCAAGTGTACAGCAAAATGTTGGAAATCTTTCAGGAGGAAATCAGCAAAAAGTGCTTCTTTCAAAATGGATGTTTGCAGAACCAAATGTATTGTTTCTTGATGAACCAAGTAGAGGTATTGATGTTGGTGCAAAATATGAAATTTATTGTATTATGAATGATATGGTAAAAGAGGGAAAAGCAGTTGTTATGATTTCTTCCGAACTTCCAGAATTGTTAGGAATGTGTGACCGTATTTATATTATGAATGAGGGAAATATTGTAGGAGAAATGGACGCAAAAGATGCAACACAAGAGAAAATTATGAGTGCAATACTTTCGTCTAAAGATAAGGGGGGTTCCATATGAGGTCTGTTGTCAAAAAATATACAATGGTACTTGCACTGGTTGTTGTATTTTTATTTTTTACAGCTTTAACAGGAGGTAAGTTACTTTTAGCACAAAATATTTCTAATTTACTTTTACAAAATGCCTATGTTTTAATTATGGCTTGTGGAATGTTACTATGTATTCTTACAGGAGGTAATGTTGACCTTTCTGTTGGTGCAACATTATGTTTATCAGCTGCTTTAGCTGCGAAATCGTTAGAAGCAGGTATGAACCCTATGCTTGCTGTACTAATTGCGATTGGTGCAGCATTAGTAATTGGTGTAATACAAGGTTATTTAGTAGGTTATGTTCATATTCCTCCATTTATTTGTACATTGGCAGGTATGTTTTTATATCGTGGTTTAGCACGTGTTGTATTAGACTCTAAAACAATAAGCATTTCTAATGAAAAATTTTTAAATCTTTTTACTTCTTATATTATGTTTCCAGGAGAAAAAATGAAGCATTGTACTTCAGCACTGATAATAGGTATTATTATAGCGGCACTGATAGCAGTATTGATGATAGGAAACCGTGCAAAAAAAGTAAAACAAGGCTATCAAGCAGAAAGTTTTGCATTTATGATTGCAAAGTTGATTATTATTGATGCACTGATTATAATATATAGTTGGAAACTTTCACAGTATAAAGGTATTCCAGTAATGTTATTATGGATACTTGTTATTGTATTAATATTTGCATTTATTACATCTTCAACTGTATTCGGACGCTATTTTTATGCAGTAGGAGGAAATGAAAAAGCGACAAAACTTTCTGGTATTGACCCTCGTAGAGTATACTTTTGGGCATATTTTTTAATGAGTATATTAGCAGGTCTTTCAGGTTTACTTGTTGCAGCACGTATTGGTTCTGTAGATGGTAATATGGGTAATACGTATGAAATGGACGCAATCGCTTCTTGTTTTATAGGAGGAGCTTCTGCATATGGCGGTTCTGGTTCTGTGTCAGGTATTATGGTTGGTGCAATACTTTTGGGCGTTATCAATCAAGGTATGTCTATTTATGGCTTGCCAGACCAATGGCAGTATGTAGTAAAAGGATTGGTATTAATTATTGCTGTTGTATTTGATGTTGTTTCTAATAAAAAAGCAGGAAAATCATAACAATAAGGAGGAAAAAAAATGCTTTATATTGGCATAGATTTAGGTACTTCCGCAGTAAAACTGCTTTTAATGAATGAAAAAGGCGAAATTAAAAATGTAGTATCTCGTGAATATGATATATTTTTTCCGCAATCAGGCTGGTCAGAACAAAATCCAGAAGATTGGTTTAAAGAAGTACTTAATGGAATAGATGAATTAACTGTAAATTGTGATAAAAATCAAATTGCAGGAATTGGTGCAGGCGGACAGATGCACGGTTTAGTAATATTAGATAAAGAGAATACTGTTATTCGTCCTGCAATACTTTGGAATGATGGTAGAACAAATGAAGAAACAGACTATCTAAATAATAAAATTGGAAAACAAAAACTTTCAGAATGTACAGGAAATATTGCATTTGCTGGATTTACTGCTCCTAAAATATTATGGTTAAAAAAACACGAACCAGAAGCATTTTCAAAAATAGATAAAATTATGCTTCCTAAAGATTATATCAATTATATGCTTTCTGGAGTACATTGTACAGATTATTCTGATGCTTCTGGTACACTTTTGCTTGATGTTAAAAATAAGTGTTGGAGCAATGAAATGCTTTCTATATGTGGCATAAAACAATCACAAATGCCAAAATTATTTGAAAGTTATGAAGTAGTTGGTACAATAAAAAAAGATATTGCACAAAAGCTTGGTATTTCAAAAGAAGTAAAAATTGCAGCAGGAGCAGGAGATAATGCTGCTGCAGCGATTGGTACAGCAACTGTAGGAGAAGGAAGCTGTAATATATCACTAGGAACATCTGGAACAGTATTTATATCTAGCGAAACATTTAAAGCAGATAATGCTAACGCATTACACGCTTTTGCACACGCTGATGGAAAATTTCATTTAATGGGTTGTATGTTATCAGCAGCCTCTTGCAATAAATGGTGGTTGGAAGATATACTCAAAACAGAAGAATATCAAAAAGAGCAACAGAATATTTCTGATGATAAATTAGGTGAAAATCATATTTATTATTTGCCTTATTTAATGGGAGAAAGAGCCCCTCATAATGATACTAATGCAAGAAGTTGCTTTATAGGACTTTCTATGAATTCTACAAGAGAGGATATGACACAGGCAGTATTAGAAGGTGTTGCATTTGGTATACGAGATAGTTTAGAAGCAGTAAAAGAATTAGGAATACAAGTGAATAATAGTACAATTTGCGGAGGCGGTGCAAAAAGTCCTTTATGGAAAAAGATACTTGCCAATGTATTAAATATAGAACTTATTACTCCAGAAACAGAACAAGGTCCAGGATATGGAGGAGCAATACTTGCTGCTGTTGCCTGTGGAGAATATGCTTCTGTAAATGATGCAGTAAAGAAATTAGTTCATATTACAGATAAAATTGTACCAGAGCCTAAAATGGCTGAGCGTTATGAAAAGCGTTATCAGACATTCCGTAAATTATACCCTACATTAAAAAATATATTTACAGAAATTTAGAAAGGAAGTATTGTATATGAATTTTAATAATATTCCAGAAGTAAAAATTGGTATTGTTGCAGTAAGCCGTGACTGTTTTCCTGCCTCTCTTGCAGAAAACAGAAGAAAGGCATTAGTAGAAGCATATCAAAAAAAATATGGCAGTCATAATATTTACGAGTGTCCTGTTACTATTATAGAAAGTGAAATTGATATGGTAAATGCTTTGGAAGATATCAAAAAAGCAAATTGTAATGCTTTATGTGTATATTTAGGAAATTTTGGACCAGAAATTTCAGAAACATTATTAGCAAAACATTTTGATGGCCCTAAAATGTTCTGTGCAGCAGCAGAAGAAAGTCAAAATGACCTTATGGACGGACGTGGAGATGCTTACTGTGGTATGCTTAATGCAAGTTATAATTTAGCTTTACGTAATGTAAAGGCATATATACCAGAGTATCCTGTAGGAGATGCAGAAGACTGTGCAGATATGATTTATGAATTTTTGCCTATTGCAAGAGCAGTATATGCTTTACAACATTTGAAAATTATTAGTTTTGGTCCTCGTCCTATGAATTTCCTTGCTTGTAATGCACCTATTAAGCAGTTATACAATTTAGGTGTAGAAATTGAAGAAAATTCAGAATTAGATTTATATGAGGCATTTTTAAAACACGCTGATGATCCAAGAATACCAGATGTTGTAAAAGAAATGGAAAAAGACCTTTCACAAGGAAATAAAAAACCTGAAATTCTTCCAAAATTAGCACAATATGAATTAACATTAGAAGATTGGGTAAAAGAGCATAAAGGATATAGAGAATATGTTGCAATCACAACAAAATGCTGGCCTGCTTTTCAGACAATGTTTGGATTTGTGCCATGTTATGTCAATAGTATATTGACTGGGCGTGGTATACCTGTTTCTTGTGAAGTAGATATTTATGGTACACTAAGTGAATTTATAGGAACAGTAGTCAGCAGAGATGCGGTTACATTATTAGATATTAACAATTCTGTTCCTAAAGATATGTACAAAGAAAGTATTGAAGGAAAATTTGATTATACTCATACAGATACTTTTATGGGATTTCATTGTGGAAATACTTGTACAGCAAAATTGTCATTTCACGAAATGAAATATCAAAAAATTATGGCAAGAGCGTTACCTGTAGAAGTAACAAATGGTACATTAGAGGGCGACATTATACCAGGAAATATTACATTATATAGACTACAAAGCACAGCAGACAATAAATTAAGAGCTTATATTGCACAAGGAGAAGTATTACCAGTAGCAACAAAATCATTTGGGGCGATTGGAGTATTTGCAATTCAAGAAATGGGTAGATTTTACAGACACGTACTAATAGAAAAAAATCATCCTCATCATGGTGCAGTTGCATTTGGAAAATGGGGAAAAACATTGTTTGAAGTATTTAAGTATATTGGCGTACCTGTAGAAGAAATTAATTATAATCAGCCTAAAAACGTTCGTTATATCACAGAAAATCCTTGGAGCTAGGAGTGTTGTATATGGATATATTACAAATTACAGAGAAACAATTTTCAGAGTTTGGCAGAATAGTGCAATATGATGGCTGTTTAGAAATAGTACAAGCATTAGAAAAATATACTCCTTTGCCTGATGGAGTGGAATATGTAACAGAGGAAGCTGCATTACAAAATTTGGAACAAACAAAAAATCTTTCAACTAGTTTGTATGGTGGTATGCCTGTGCAATTTGGCTGGTGTAATGGTCATAATACAAAATTAAATTGCTTGGAATATCACAGAGATAGTGAATTTAATATTGGTACAGAAGATTTTATATTACTTTTAGCAAAACAAAGCGATATCAGAGAAAATAAAATAAATAGTTCTGATGTAAAAGCATTTCGTGTTCCAAAGGGAGTATTAGTAGAAATATATGCTACAAGTTTACATTATGCTCCTTGCCATACAGATGAGAAAAAAGGATTTCGTGTTATGGTAGCATTACCAAAAGGTACAAATTATGCAAAGCCAGAAATTTCTTTTCATATAGATGAGGATAAATTACTTTGGGCAAAAAATAAATGGCTTTTAGCACATTCAGAAAGTACTGAAGCAACTCAAGGTGCTTATGTTGGCATTGTAGGCGAAAATATTGATATAAAGTTATAAAATAATTGAAGTGAAAAATAATGATACTTATTAGGCATTTTTTGTAATTCAATATAAGTATTAGATATTTTGTAAAAAGAGATTTATAATATAGACATTCAGAATAGAATGTCTATATTTTTTTCGTTGAAAGAAATGAAATAGTTGAGAAAATATAATGTTTTTGTTTTAAAATATAAATATGAAATTCAAAAATTTAATATATAAAAAGGAGAGATTGTTTATGAAAATAAACAATAAACAAGAATTTGATAAACAAAATATATTTGGCTTAGGAAAAGAAAACACAGCATTTGCAAAATATTTTTTAGGAAATTCCTATCTTAATGCTTTAACTGTTCCAGAACAAACAGCAGTATTTCTTGCTAATGTGACATTTGAGCCTGGATGTCGAAACAATTGGCATATTCACCATGCAAAAAAGGGTGGAGGTCAAATTTTAATTTGCACTGCTGGAAGTGGCTGGTATCAAGAAGAAGGAAAACAAGCAATCAGTTTAGAGCCAGGAATGGTAATTACAATACCATCAGAAGTAAAACATTGGCATGGTGCAAAAGCAGATAGTTGGTTCTCTCATATAGCAGTAGAAGTTCCAGGAGAACAAACAAGTAATGAATGGTGTGAGCCTGTAGATGATACAACATATAGAAAGTTATTATAATTAGGAGAGAATAATATGGATTTGAAACAAAGCGACACCGAATTTTATAATATTATGGAAAATTTTATAAATGAAGTAAGCAACAAATCAGAATTACTTAGCAATAAACAAAAAGAATTAATTAAAATAGTAAGTTTAATAACACAGCAATCAAAAGAATTATTATTATATGAAATAGAAAATGCCCTTTCATTAGGGTTAACACCAATAGAAATTAAAGAAGCTGTTTATCAGTGTGCACCTTATTCTGGTTTTCCGAGAACAATAGATGCTATTAATATAGTAAATAAAGTATTTGAAAAAAATAATATCCATTTACCTTTAGAAAAACAATCTACTGTTACAAAACAAACAATATTTGAAAAAGGTCTTACTGCACAAACGACAATATTTGGACAAGCTATGAGAGAAATAGCAAATGGTGAAAATACTCCAAATCCTGCCTATTATTTAATTACAAATTGTTTTGGAGATTATTATACAAGAAATGGGCTTGATTTAAAAACAAGAGAAATGCTTACACTTTGTATTCTTATCAATTTGGGTACAGAAAGTCAAATTAAATCTCATATCAATAGTAATGTCAATATGGGAAATAACAAAGCATTTATACAGGAAATGATATATCAGTGTTTACCTTATTGCGGATACCCTAGAACATTAAACGCTTTAAATTGTTTAAATGAAGTGTTGCAATAAATAAAAAATTCTATTGATATATTATAAATTATGGAGGAATATTTTATGCAATATGTAAAATTAGGAAATTCTGATATCAATGTATCTCGTATTTGTATGGGGTGTATGGGATTTGGTGATGCAAAAAAGGGGCAGCATATATGGACACTTGATGAACAACATTCCAGAGAAATTATTAAAAAAGGGCTAGAATTAGGTATTAATTTTTTTGATACTGCAATAAGTTATCAGGGTGGTACAAGTGAGCAATATATTGGCAGAGCACTAAAAGATTTTGCTAAGAGAGAAGAAGTTGTTATTGCAACAAAATTTCTTCCCAGAACACAACAGGAAATCGAAAAGGGTATTACAGGACAACAACATATAGAAAATATGATAAATAAAAGTCTAAAAAACATAGGTGTAGATTATATAGATTTATATATTTATCATATGTGGGACTATCAAACACCTCTTTATGACATTATGGAAGGATTAAATCATATTGTAAAAACTGGAAAAGCTCGTTACATTGGAATTTCTAATTGTTACGCATATCAGCTTGCAAAAGCAAATATGTTGGCAGAAAAAGAAGGTTTTACAAAATTTATTTCTATACAGGGACACTATAATCTTATATTTAGAGAAGAAGAAAGAGAAATGTTAAAACTTTGCAAAGAAGATAATATCGCTATAACTCCTTATAGTGCATTAGCGAGTGGAAGACTTTGCAGAAAAATTGGAGAAACTTCTAAAAGGCTAGAGCAGGATAACTATGCAAAATTAAAATATGATATTACCTCAGAACAAGACAATATAATAATAGATAGAGTATCAAAACTTGCAGAAAAAAGAGGAGTATCTATGACCGAAATTTCACTTGCGTGGCTTATTACAAAAGCAACTTCTCCTGTAGTATGTGCAACAAAATTGCATCATATAGAATATGCAGCAAAGGCAACAGAACTTATGCTTTCTGATGAAGAAATCGCTTATTTAGAACAATGTTATGTTCCTCATAATTTAGTAGGTGTTATGGCACAAAATACAATGCAAAACTAAAAACGATAAGAAAGAAGGTATTTTTATGAAAAAACAAATCATAATGATATTATCTGCTATTACTGTTTGTGCTGTATTTTTAGGATGTGCTAAAGCAACAACATCATCTGAAAAAAATAATCACTCAAACACAGAAACAGCAGCAGCACAGCAACAAACACAATCAGAACAACATCCAGCAGAACAAACACCTATTGTATATATGACAAAAGACATCAGTTCTGCTGGATTGATAAATATTTATAATCAATTAAACTTTTCGCCACAAGGTAATGTTGCAATTAAACTTTCTACTGGTGAGGCTGGAAATACACATTATTTAGACCCTAATTTAATTAAAGATTTGGTACAATCTGTAAATGGTACTATTGTTGAATGTAATACAGCTTATGGCGGTTCAAGAGCGAGTACTGCAATGCACAAACAAGTTGCCAAAGACCATGGCTTTACAGATATTGCAAATGTAGATATATTAGATGAAAATGGTACAATGGAATTATCTGTATATGAAAATGCTTCTCATTTAAAATATGATATTGTAGGTGCGAATTATGCAAACTATAATTCTATGATAGTACTTTCTCATTTTAAAGGTCACGCTATGGGTGGCTTTGGAGGTGCAATAAAAAATATATCAATAGGGCTTGCTTCTTCTAATGGCAAAATGTATATTCATTCCGCAGGTGCAAGTGATAGCAGTTGGAGCGGAGGTACACAAGATGGTTTTTTAGAGTCTATGGCAGAAGCAGCACAAGCTGTACATAATGATAAATTAAATAATGGTGGTATTGTATATATTAGTGTTATGAACCATTTATCGGTTGACTGTGATTGTGACGGAAATCCAGCAGAACCAGAAATGCACGATGTTGGTATACTTGCCTCATATGACCCTGTAGCATTAGATAAAGCTTGTGTTGATATTGTATACCAAACACCTCAACAACAAAGTGCTTCTTTAATAGAAAGAATAGAGTCCAGAAATGGCTTGCACACATTAGATTATGCAGAAACAATCGGTTTAGGAAGTAAACAATATAATTTGGTGAATATAGATGTTTGATATAATACAAAGAGAAGCTATTTATTTATGGTATTATTTTTCAGTACAGTTACAGCAAATTGCTCCATATTGGTTATTGGGTATTGTAATAGGTTCTATGGTGTCTGTTTTTGGAAAAGATAAAATTCATAATATACTTGTTTCAATACAGCAAAAACATTTAGGTATTGCAGGACTTGTTCCTGCTAGTCTTTTAGGTATTGCTTCTCCTCTTTGTATGTATGGTACAATACCTATTGCAGCATCGTTTTCTCAAAAAGGTGTAAAAGATGATTATTTAGCAGCATTTATGATGAGTTCAGTACTTTTAAATCCTCAGTTATTGATATACAGTTCTGCATTAGGTAGTTTTGCATTATCTGTTCGTTTTATTTGTTGCTTTTTGTGTGGCATTATAGCAGGTTTGCTTGTTAGAATATTTTATAAAAAGAAATCATTTTTTCGATTTACAAAATTTTATGAAATATCTAACAGAGATACTGACCCCAATATATTTTTACGTTTACTCAAAAATATATTTAGAAATATGAAAGCAACTGGATATTGGTTTTTGATTGGTATTGTACTTTCAGCATTGTTTCAAAGATACGTACCTACACAACAGTTTGCTTCTCTTTTTGGAAAACAGGAATATTTTGGTTTACTTATGGCTGCAACAATAGGTGTACCACTTTATGTATGTGGTGGTGGTACAATACCTCTCTTGCAGCAATGGCTTACAGAAGGTATGAGTATGGGAGCAGCAGCTTCTTTTATGATTACTGGAGCCTCTACTAAAATAACAAATTTAAGTGCATTAAAAATTGTAATTGGAACAAAAAATTTTGTACTTTATTTTATTTATATTATAGTATTTTCGTTGTTATGTGGTTTATTTGTTAATATGATATAATGAATAAAATCGTTCATCAGTGTATTAAAAAAGTCAACCAATAAGTTGACTTTTTTAATACACTATAATCAATAAAATTACTTTTTTGTTTTAAGAATTTTGAATTTTATATTTTATATAATCCAAATAGTTAACTACCCATTGTCTAAAGCCAATGGGCTTCCTGCCTCGCAAACCTTGTAACCTACTATCTCCACAGGCGTAAAATCGGGCTGTACCATCCCTATAACGGTTTATATCGTACATTCGTACCTTGTATATTTTACGTGCTGAAGGAAAGCTTGGTTTTCACATAATATTTCTCAGCACAACCATCTATATACAGTTATCAATGTCCGTGTTATAAGTAAACTATAGCATTTTTTGAATATAAACAGATTTTCACTTTATATTTTTATTATAACTCTTCTCCATTTGTAGCAATGACTTTTTTATACCACTCAAAAGATTTCTTTTTTGTTCTTTTTAATGTACCTTTTCCTTCATTGTCTAAATCCACATAAATAAAACCATATCTTTTTTTCATTTCTCCAGAACTTGCACTTACTAAATCAATACAGCCCCAAGAAGTATACCCTATCAAATCTACTCCATCAATCTCAATAGCATCTTTCATTGCTTTAATATGGTCACGATGATAATTAATGCGGTAATCGTCGTCAATACTACCATCTGGTTTTAGTACGTCTACAGCACCTAAACCATTCTCCACTACAAACAGTGGCTTTCTATATCTATCATATACTTGATTTAGTGTAATACGAAATCCTAATGGGTCAATAGACCAACCCCATTCACTACATTTTAAATATGGATTTTTTGCAGAAGCAAATAAATTGCCTTTACCAACTTCTTCTTTTTGGTCAACATCTATACATCTTGTATTGTAGTAGGAAAAAGAAACAAAATCTACAGTGTTATTTGCTAATAATTCTAAATCTCCTTTTTCTATAACAGGCATACAATTTTCTCTTTCCATAAATTTTAAACCATAGCTAGGATAACTTCCTTGTACTTGAACATCTACAAACAAATACTCTTGTCTATCTGTACAAAGTGCTTCCCATACATTTTCTGGTTTACAATTATAAGGATAAGTACTTCCCGCTGCAAACATACAACCTACTTTATTATCATTGTCTATTTCGTGGGCTATTTTAGTAGCTAATGCACTTGCCACTAATTCGTGATGTGCAGCTTGATATTTAATAGCTTTTTCATTTTCTCCTTGTTCAAAGCATATGCCTGCTCCCATAAAAGGTGCGTGTAATATCATATTGATTTCATTAAATGTTAACCAATATTTAACAAGTCCTTTATATCTTGTAAAAAGTGTACGACATAAATTTTCATAAAAACCTATCATTTTTCTATTTCTCCAACCGCCATACTTTTTAATTAAGTACATAGGACAATCAAAATGTACAATGGTTACAAGAGGTTCTATACCATATTTATGACATTGTCGAAATATAGACTCATAAAAAGCCAATCCTTTTTCATTTGGCGTTGTTTCATCGCCATTGGGGAATATTCTACTCCATGCAATACTTAAACGATATACCTTAAATCCCATTTCTGCAAATAATTTAATATCTTCTTTATAATGGTGGTACATATCAATGCCCAATTTTGCAGGGTATTCATATTCTGGTAAAAAGTCATACATTTTCATTTTACCACAAATTACTTTCGCTCTGTCTTCTCCTTTAGGGCAAACATCAACATTTGCCAAACCTCTGCCATCTTCATCAAATCCACCTTCGCACTGATTTGCCGCTGTTGCGTCGCCCCACAAAAATTCTTTTGGAAATCCCATAATCATACTCTCCTTTCATTAGTGCATAATTGTAATTAGTGTGTCACCAAATGCTGCTGCTATTTGTTCCGTCGCAATCATATCTAAAAAGTCATCTGCATTTGTCACTAATACAGGTGTTTCAATAGAGTAACCTTCTGCTACAATAGCATCTTTATCAAATTCTACAAGTACATCTCCTACAGAAATTTTATCTCCCTGTTTTGCTTTTGCAGTAAAATGTTTTCCGTTCAATTCTACCGTATTCATACCTATATGTATTAACAACTCTACACCATCATCAGATGTTATACCCATAGCGTGAAGTGTTGGGAATATTGTTGTTAATGTTCCGTTTACTGGAGAAACAACTTTTCCTTCTTCTGGTACTATTACAACACCTTTTCCTAATATTCCCATTGCAAATGCTTCATCTTTACATTCTGTTAATGGAAGTACATTTCCTTTTAAAGGACTTGCAATCACTTCTTTTTTTAATAATTCTTTTTGTTGTGTTACTACTGGTTTTGTTTCTGTTTTTTCTGTACTGACTTCTGCTTCTGTTGCTGGTTCTTCTTCACGATAACTTACAAACATCATAATAAAAGCTAATACAACAGCGATGACTGCCCCAATGACTGACACAATAATATTACCATTTGTGCCATCTGGATTTATCATAGCTGGAAATTCAAATATACCTAAGCCACCTGCAAAAAATTCTCTCAAATTAAAATGTCCATAGTATCCGCCTACGATTGCCCCAACAATACAGCTAACAATAAATGGCTTTTTCATAGGTAATGTGATACCATAAATTGCTGGTTCTGTTACACCAAACATACTGGATATAAAATTGGGTAATGCCAATTCTTTCATTTTTTTATCTTTTGATTTTAAAAATATTGCTAATACAACACCTGCCGTTGCAAATGTACAACCAAAAAATGGCATCATAACATTATCATATCCTAATGTTACTATGTTATTGATATATACAGGAATAAATCCCCAATGCATACCAAATATAACAAGTATCTGCCATGTACCACCTACAATTGCACCTGCTAATAGTGGGCTGATTTCTCTAATTTTAAATACAAACTGTGATATTAACATAGAACCAAATGTTGTAACAGGGCCTATTAACAAAAATCCTACTGGTAATGCTACTAATAATACTAACATTGGTACAAAAAAGAATTTTACTAAATCTGGTATAAACTTACTAAAAAACTTTTCACATTTTGAAGCAAAATATACTATAAATATTACTGGTATTACGGTTGAAGTATAATCCATTGCTATCATAGGCAATCCCAAAAATGTCATATGAATATCAGACTCAAATACTGTACCAGTAAACAGCGTGTACAATGGTTCTCCTGCTGTAGATAATGTACTTCCTTGTAATGCTGGATAACACATTGCTGCACCGATTGCCAAACCTAGCATAGGTTTTAGACCAAATTTTTTGGCAGAGGTATAACCCAAAAACATAGGTAAAAACATAAATAATGCATCGCCAATACCATTTAGCATCGTATAAATTCCTGCTGCATCTGTGTACAATCCTAATGCTACAAACAAGGCATTTAGTCCTTTGAGCATACCACAGGCAGACATTACACCTAATATTGGCTGAAAAATATTAGAAACAATATCAATTAAATTACTCTTTTTCTCTTCTTCCTCTTCTGAAGATACTGCATTTCCTTCCAAGCCAATTAAAGGACATACATCTGCATACACGTCTGCAACGTGATTACCTATTACAACTTGATATTGTCCTCCACTTTTCATAACAGTAACAACACCATCCATATTTTTTAACACATCATCATTTGCTTTACTTTCATCTTTTAATTTAAAACGCAAACGCGTAATACAATGTGTTAAACCGCTTACATTCTCCTTTCCTCCTATTTGTTTTACAATTTCGTTTGCTAATGCTTCATACTTACCCATAACTTTTTCCTCCATTCTTAATAAATAATATTTATAATAATGAAGGTTTGGCCAACTGAATGTCACCACCCTAGTATTAACAGTTTTGTCGTATTGCTTTTTCAATATGTATTGTTAAATATAATTGTTCTTCTTCACTTACTACATATGAATAGGTGTTAGCAATATATGCTGTGATTTTTAATGTACATTCATAAGCAGATTGATATTTTGTTTTGACAAGTGCTAATAAATCTTCATCTTGTTGCCCTTCATAATTGTTTTTTTGAAACAGTCTTAATGCAAAAAATTTTAAATGTGTTACAAATCTATGATAATATACAGACTCCTCATCAAATTTTATTTGAAAATGATATTTTACAATGTTTACAATTTGATGAATGAGTTTGGTAACTTCTCCTATTTCTTGTATACCGTTATAGTTGTCGTCCATTTGTGCATTAACAATATGTAGTGCAATAAATCCTGCTTCATCTTCTGGTAGTATTACATCAAATGCTTCTTTTATCATATCTAATGCTTTTAAACCAATTTGAAATTCCTCTTTATAAAATTTTTTGATGTCCTATAGCATAATATTTTTTACACAAATACCTTCTCTTTGTCTAATAATTGCCATATGCATATGGTCTAATAATGTAATATATATAAAATCATTTAGCTTTCTTTCTGCTTTTGTTCTAGCATATTTTATTATCTTTTCACTTACTTCTACATATTCTATAGGAATATCTTTTAATAATTGTTGTAATTTTGTATTGGTGTCTTTATTTTCTAATGCAAATATTTTGTCAATTTTATTTTCATCCATAATATCGCCTACTTTTTTTTGAAAGCGATACCACAACCCATTACAATTTTTTCTGTTTTCCCTTCTTCATATATGACAACTACATTATTATTAAGCACCTTTCCAATTTTCATGAAATCCTCTCCTAAAAAAAGACCTATTTACACAAAAACAAAAAGATAAACATAAATTTATCTTAATTTTTGTATAAACAGGTCTAGCTTGTACTGAAACAATCACTATCCATTTTTTATTATTATATAGTATGCTTTTATTGTTGTCAACAACATATTTCACATTTATAAAAAATATTTTATTCATCATTTGAAATATTATTATTATAATATGCTTTATTGATTTTTTTATTTATACCATTTATAATAATTTTAAGTTTATCATACAAATTAAAATGTACTAACAAGTATTTTTAAAATTTTTGAAGGAGATTATTATGTTATATACAATTGGAGAAATGGCCAAAATATTAGGTGTTGCTGCTTCTACACTTCGTTATTATGATAAAGAAGGATTACTTCCTTTTGTAGAACGTTCTAGTGGAGGCATTCGTATGTTTACTGATAAAGACTATGAATGGCTGAAAGTAATTGAATGTTTAAAAAAATCAGGATTGTCTATTAAAGAAATTAAAGCTTTTATTGATATGATAAAAAGAGGTGATGCTTCTCTTACTGAACGTCTTGAATTATTTCGTTCTAGGAAAGATGCTGTCAAAAAGCAAATAGAAGATATGCAGCAAACACTTGAACTTTTGGAATTTAAGTGTTGGTATTATGAACAATCTTTACAGTATGGTACAGAAGAAAAAATTCGTTCGTTATCTTTTGATGAAATTTCAGAAAAATATCAAAAAAAATGAATATTATTCATATAAACAATAATGACTAATATTATTTCTCAATTTTAAACTCTTTTTTTAAACTATATTGAAAATTTTCCTTTTTTGTTTCATTCTGCTTGTTTAACATTTATGCAAAAAATACTCTCTATTCTAATTTTAAAATCCATATTTTATTTCTTTATTATAAATATAATGAAAATAAATTATGATAACCACAGAAATAAAATCAAAAAACAAATACGTTAAATTTTTTATATTTATACTAAAATAGCTATTAAATTATAAAATCTTGATGAATTAATGTTTATTTTTAAATGCAATTAAGTATATTTTGTAATAATCAGTCAAATATTGTTGAAAAAATAATAAAATTCGTTATACTGGAATAGAAAGACATTATGTTTTTTGTATTTTTAATTTGAAACACACATTTGTAAGTAAGATAGCTTGTAAATATAAATTACTTTTAGCATTACATTATTAATATAGTATGTATAAGGAGGAATTTTTAATATGGCACAAATATTTGGCAAATTAAAAGATTTAATGCTTGGAGGATATGATGAAGAATATGAAGAATATGAAGAAGAATATGAACCAACTTCTGTTACAGAAAACCAATATACAACATTAAGAGATATAAAAAAAGATAATAAAACAGAATATCATTCAAATAATAAAAAAAATTCTAATGTATATCCTATTAATGAAAATATAAAAATGAAGATAGTCATACTACAACCTACTTGTTATGAAGATGCAGAGGAAATTTGTGACCATATAAAAGAGGAAAAACCTGTTGTTATAAATTTGGAAAAAGTAGAATATACCATTGCACAAAGAATTATGGATTTTTTAAGTGGAACTTGTTATTCTTTGGAAGGCAGCATACAAAAAGTGACAAATAATATTTTTGTAATTGCACCTGAAAATGTAGAAATTTCTAGTGAATTAAAAGAAGAAATAAAAAGTAGAAATAATATAGCATTTTCTTGGGCAAGCAACGCTTAAAAATAAGATATATTTAAAGTAAAATAAATTGTTTGAAATAAGAAGAGAGATATTAAAAATATAAAGTATTAGAAAAAAGGTATTTGCAGTATTTTACTGCTTTCTTTTAACATTTTATGTATTAAAATAATAAAAGTATTTATAATGGTGTTTTGCTGTTTTTGAATTTGTTTTAACTATAATATTATTTTAACAATATTTTTTCCAATAATCAAATTATCATTGCCTTATTCAATTCATAACAAAATACATAAAGTATATTAATTCAATTGAAGAGTATACTATTCTTAGTGAAAACAACAATATTATACTATTTCATAGAAATCTATTTGTCTATTCATATAATTTTTTTATTCTTTTTAAATCTTTTCATAATTCATTAAAATTTCAGTAACGAATAAATAAACTTTTCACAATCAATAAATTTCTATTTATTTCTAATCAATTTTACTACTATAACTACAAAAAAAATTTTTACATTTTGCATATTGATTACTAAAAAAATAAATGTTATAAAGCCACCAGCTAAGCTGGTGGCTTCAGATTATAATTTTTCTCCATTAGAAGCAACAACTTTTTGATACCAATCAAAAGATTTCTTTTTATAACGATTTCCTGTTCCTGTTCCATCATCATTCAAATCTACATAAATAAAACCATATCTTTTACGTAATTCTCCTGTACCAAATGAAACAACGTCTATACATCCCCAAGGTGTATAGCCTATTAAATCTACACCATCAATCTCTACTGCTTTTTTCATCTCAATAATATGGTTTTTAAAATATTCAATACGATAGCTATCATCACAACTTTTATCTTCTTCTAATTTATCAATTGCACCAAAACCATTTTCTACAATAAATAGCGGTATTTCATATCTTTCATATAATACAGAAAGTGTATAACGAAGTCCTATTGGGTCAATATTCCAGCCCCATTCAGAAGCCTTTACATAAGGATTAGCAACACTATGAGCATTTCCTCCATTTAAACCAGTATTTATTTCGTTTACATCGGCTTTTACTGTATTAGACATATAATAGCTAAAACCTAAATAATCTACTTTGCCTTCTTGTAAAATTTGTTCATCTTCTGGTTGCATCATAGGTGCATTTCCTTCTCTTTGCCATTGCTTTTTAGCATAAGAAGGATAATGACCACGACAATGTACATCGGAAAAATAATATCTTTCGTGCATAGACTCCACAGACAGCATTACATCATCTGGATTACAAGAATAAGGATAAAATGGTACAAAAGAACACATACAGCCAATTTTAAAATCTGGATTAATTTTATGTCCCTTTTTTACTACTAATGCAGATGCTACTAATTCGTGGTGAGCTGCTTGATAAAGTGCTTTTTTGGGGTCGTCAAATTTTGAAAAACGTATTCCTGAATTTGTCCATCCAAAAATATCTGTACTAGTATTACTTTGATTATTGATTTCGTTAAATGTCATCCAATATTTTACTTTATTTTTATAACGTTCCATTACTGTAACAGCATAACGAACAAAAAAATCAATTAATTTTCTATTTATCCAGCCACCATATTCTTTTGCTAAATAGTATGGCATTTCAAAGTGGTTTAATGTAATAACAGGTTCTATATTATATTTTAAAAGTTCATCAAATAAATCATCATAAAATTGTAATCCTGCTTCACAAGGCTCTGTTTCATCTCCATTTGGAAATATACGACTCCACGATATAGAAGTACGAAAACATTTAAAACCAAGTTCTGCAAAAAGTTTAATATCTTCTTTATAAGTATGGTAAAAATCAATGCCTTTGTGGTTTGGATACCATTCTCCTTCTATTACACCATCTGTAATTTTTCTTGCTACACTGTAAGAACCACCTGTCATAACATCACTTACACTAGCACCTCTGCCGCCTTCCTGCCAAGCACCTTCTAATTGATGTGCTGCAACTGCTCCACCCCATAAAAAATTTTTGGGTAAACTCATTTTCATTCACTCCTTCTCTTTATTTGGCTTTTAAAATTTCTTCCCCAACTTTTACAACTCCTGTTGTTTTAAGAGGTTCTATTGTTGAAAAACTGTCTGCATTTGTAATCAACACTGGAGTTACTATTTCATATTCTTTTTTAATTTCGTCTAAATCAAATTCGACTAATAAATCTCCTTTTTTTACAGTATTTCCTGCTTTTACTTTTGGTGTAAAATGTTTCCCATTCAAATTGACTGTTTCTAATCCAATATGTATCAACATTTCTGCACCTGCTTCATTTTCTAAGCCTATAGCGTGTTTAGTATCAAATACTAAATTGACTTTACCATCAAATGGTGCATATAATTTCCCTTCAGAAGGTATAATTGCAATACCTTGCCCTAACATACCACCTGCAAATGTTGGGTCGTTTACTTTTTTCAATTCTTTTACTTCACCATTTAAAGGAGAATAAATGGTTACTTCGCTTATAGATACTGTTGTTTTTTGTTCTTCTATGCTTGCTGTGTCGCCTTCTTCTGTAACTGCTTCATCACAACCTATTATCTGTACTAACAGTATTGCTGCAACAATTGTAACACTGCAACCTACTAAAATACCAGGGAATGACATTGTATTTTCTGGACTAATTGCATTGACTATTGTTAAAAGCCCAGGCAAACCAGCATAAACATAGTACATAGAATGAAAGAAAGTTGTAGCTAAACCTCCTAATGCACCTGCAATACAACCTGCAATAAAAGGTTTTTTCAAACGTAATGTAACACCATATATTGCTGGCTCTGTAATACCAAATATACCTGTTAAACCTGCAGACAATGAAACATTTTTCATTTCTTTATTACGAGTTTTTAAAAATACACCAAAACAAGCTGCTGCTTGTGCTACAACGGCACAAGTTTGTACTGCTTGGAAAGAGTCACAACCATTGTTTGCAAAGTTTGCTAAAATCATTGGTGTTACTCCCCAATGTACACCAAATATAACTGCTACCTGCCAAAAACCACCTATAATAATTGCTGCTAATGCTGGAACATTGGTATATAAGAAATTGTAACCTGTTGCAATAGCACTTGCAAGCATATCAGATAATGGACCAATGATTAATATGGTTGCAGGAACCATAATAACTGTACAAATCAAAGGTGTTACTAATGCTTTAATGACATCAGGTATATATTTATTTACAAAGCGTTCTAGATAAGAAAGTACTAGAACTAAAAATAATGGTGGAAGTACACTTGATGTATATGTTGTTTGTGCCATATTAAAAAATAAAAATTTGATACTTTCTCCTTCTGCAATTCTTCCGGCAATACTGCCCCAGTCTGGATTAACCAGTGCAAGACAACACCACAATGCTATAAATGTGTTACATCTAAAATGTTTTGATGCTGTGACTGCAATTAATACAGGTAAAAATGTAAATGGTGTCCATGACATAAAACTTAATACAGAATAAGTGCCTGTTTGTGAAAATTGTGGTGCAAATAAATTGATGATGATAAGACAGCCTTGTAATAATCCTGCACCTGCTAATACATATACAAATGGTGCAAATACTGCTGACATCGCAGCAATCACGCGATTTAATATACTGCCCTTTTGTTCTACTACCTGACTGGTATCTAACTGCATAATTCGTGTTAATTCTTCATAAACATCTTTTGCATGTGTTCCAATAACAATTTGATATTGACCGCCTTTTTCTACCACTTGAATAACTGCTGGCATTTTAGTAATTTGTGCAGTAACTTCAGCAGAAGGGCTTTGTTTTAATACAAGGCGTAATCTTGTTGCACAGTGTGCCGCACTAATAATATTTTCTTCTCCTATCACATCTTTGATGTCTTTTGCAAGTTTTCCATAATCACGAACTTGTGCCATAATAATGCCTCCTCTATTTTTTTTGTAATATGCCGGCGATATTTTTTTCTTCTTTGATGTCTTGATAGTATTGTAAAATGTTTTTTTAAAAAAATCTATATTTTAGGACATCAAAAAAACAGGTAACGTTGTTTGAAATATGTTACACCAAAAAAACGTCCTGTTTTTTGTTTTATTCTTCTATTAATCGATTTCTGATTTTATTTGAAAGAGATTCAATAATAGAAACTGCTGGTACTTGTGAAGTATAATCTGTATGTTCCTCATCCTGATGCATGGTAATATAGTAAGAGATATTAATATCTGATAATTTGCTAATAGTACAGCTTTCTGTATTTGTAATACTTATAATTTTACAATTACAACGTTTCAAAGCATTTACAATTTTTATAGTCTGTCCCGTTTCTCCAGAAACTGATAACACAATAACAACAGTATTTTCTGTTTCCTGCATATTGATAGGACAGTAAGGGTCAGAGATACAAAGACTAAACTTGCCTATATTGGTAAAACACCTTGCTCCATATTGCCCTATATGTCCTGAAGTTCCTATTCCAGTAAACAACACTCTTTCCATTTTTGCTATCATAGCTGCTGCTTCTTCTAATTTAGATTGAAATTTTTCTGTTTCTAAGCGTTCAAAAAAAGCTTTTATTTCTGATAAATTTTCAGATATTTTATGAATACTTTTCTGTTTGTTGTATTCCTTCATTTTTAGTTTAAACTCTGCATAGCCGTCACAACCCATTTTTTTACAGAAACGAAGTACAGTTGTAGTTGATACATGTGCCTCTGTTGCAACTTCTCTAATTCTCATATAAGCGATTGCATTTTTGTGCTGCATAATATATCCATAAACTTCTAATTCCAACTCATTTAAACTTTGAATTTTTTCTGCTGTAAACATTGGTAACCTCCATTCTCTTTTGTACTTTAAGAAGATATAAAAAAGGTAAATTTTATAATTTTTATGAACATACTATAACATACTTTGTTTAATATTCCAAATTTTTTGTTTTAAAATTTAATTTATATTTCATTTCTATATCAATCATTTTGAAAGTATCATTGAAATATAAAGTATCATTGAAATATATTGCAAAAATAAAATATAAAGTATACAATAAAATAAATATAAATTACTAAAGACAGAAAGAAGGAACTTATTTGGAAAAATTAAAACCAACTGTTACAGAACGCAGACGTCAGACAAGAGGCGATATATATAGATATATATTTCATTCACATGAACCAGTCAGTAAACAGCAGATTGCTAACGTTCTTAATATTAGCCTTCCTACTGTTTATAAAAATCTTGCAGAATTAGAAAAAGCGGGATTAGTAAAAATTGGTGAAATAAAAAGTTCTACTGGTGGAAGACCCCCTGTAGCTTATGTTGCGGAAGGTAATATAAAATTTGCATTAGGAGTAGCTATTTCTGCTAATCATATTAGAATGCTTGCTTCTGATTTGAAACAAAATGTATTAGCTTATCACAAAATACGTTTAGAAACTACTATTACAAGTGATATTATATTTCATATTGATGATAAAGTAGAAGATTTTTTATTACAAAATAATTTAGATAAAAATAGGCTACTTGGTATTGGAATTACAATACCAGGTGTTTTTGATGTAAATACAGGAGAATTGATGTTATCTCCTACAATGAAATTAGAAAATTTTCATATTAATGAAATGAAAAAAAAGATTTCTTATCCTTTGTATTTTGAAAATGATAGTACAAGTGGAGGAAATGCAGAATGGTTATCTCGTACATTAGAGGAGCAAAAAAAAGATTTTGTGTATCTTTTTTTGGAGTATGGTGTAGGAGGAGCAATATTTGTAAATGGAAAACAATATTATGGAGATAATCATAGAAGTGCAGAATTTGGTCATATGTGTGTAGAAGCAAATGGGAAAATATGTAATTGTGGTAAATATGGGTGTTTGGAAGCATATTGTAGTGCCTTTCGTTTCAGTCGTGATTTAGGTATTACAATAGAGGAATTTTTTGAAGGTCTAAAATATGGTAATAAAGAATATCAAGTAATATGGAATGATGCACTAATTCATATTGCTATTGCAGTAAATAATTTAAGAATGGCTTTTGACTGTGATGTAGTATTAGGAGGTTTTCTTTCAGAATATTTAGAACCATATCAATGGAAATTAAAAAAAATATTAAGTGAATTAAATACATTTGAACAAGATATAAATTATATTAAAATTGGAAAGTATCCTCGCAGAGCAGGAATGCTTGGCGTAGCTTGGCATTTTACAAATCAGTTTATAATGAGTATTTAAAAAAGACTGAAAAAACTTCAGTCTTTTTTAATTGTTTTATATTTTATAAGTTGCAAAATATATTTAACAAGTATAGTTACTTTTTTCTAGATATGTTTTAATGTGTGAAATAAATTTAAACATAGCTGGAGAAAGTGTTTGGTTTTTTCTCCAAACTAAAACACTATCATTTTTAATTTCTGGTTCTATTGGCTTAAAGCATAAATTAGAATTGTTATTTCCAAATTCAATTATCATTGCAATGCCCATTCCTGCCTCTACCATATAGGAAATATTATCTTTTGATAAATTCACTGTGCAAACTAATTTCATTTGTTTTTTTGCATCATCAAACCAATTTTCTATTTCGTTACGTACAGATAAACGCTTTGGAAGAATTAAAGGAACATTAATTAAATCATATGGTGTAATTTTTTGTTTTTGTGCTAAGGGGTCATCTTTTCTCATCAGTACATTTAATGTTTCTTTTAAAGGCATTTTTACAAAATGATATTTACTAATTTCTACTGGTTCTAGCAAAAGCCCCATATCTAATATACCATGATTTAATTTTTCTTTTACATCATCTGCAATTGCTGTATAAATTTCAAAACTAACATTTGTATATTGCTGCTGAAAAGAGGTTATCATTTCGGAAAGTAATTTCATATTTTTTGTTTCTCCACAGCCTATAGCAATTTCTCCTGCAATATTTTCTTCTTGATAAATTAATTCCTTTTCTGTCTTTTCAGCTAAATCTACAATTTCCTGTGCTCTACGACGCAATAACATACCTTCTTCTGTTAGCAATACACTATGTTTACTTCTTCTAAGCAGTTTTATGCCAAGTTCTTCTTCTAACTGCATAAGCTGACGAGAAAGTGTAGGTTGTGTAATATGTAATAATGCAGCTGCTTTCGTAATGTTTTCTTCTCTTGCTACCGCAAGAAAGTATTTTAAAACACGTATCTCCATCATAAATTTTCCTCTTTTCATTTGTTTTATTATATTATATCAAATATTTCCTATACTTTGTAGAAATATATTGATACAACATTTAACAGATACACTTTTTTAAATTTTGAGAGTAAAAAATGTTAAATAAATAATGAAAAAAGGAAAATTACAATGAAATTTATATTTATCGGAAATTATTTTTTGAAATAATATATAATGTAAATTTTTATATTTCTTATCAATAATATTTTTTTACTATTATAATGTGTTCTTATTCATTAATTTAATATCACTTTCAATTTTACAATCTATTATGGAAAAATTTAATGATATGTTTATATATCTCTTTTATTTAATATAGTACTGCTTATCAACATAAATATTAAAATATATACAAAGCAAATAATTACAAATGATAAATATCCCGTTTTTACTAATTCTTGTGGTGCATTTGAATTCATACCATATGCCATAAGAGAATAGGGCCATATATGCCCTAAATTTTTTGCAAGAAATACAAGGCCTGAAAGTCCACCAGCAAGTGCTAATGCTATAGGCAAAGCAAAACTTTTTATAAACAAAGAAAGCATAAGTTGTATAGAAGCCATTACGATACCCCCAAGTGTACCAAATAGACACCATACTATCAATTTATTAATAGGAATTGCTGAACTAATTCCTACTATTTTACCTGATAAAATAAACAATATTGCTATCCAAAATTCGCTAATAAGTATCATAAATGATGTACATATTAATTTTACTATAAATATATTGTTTTTTGAAACAGGCATAGTAAGCACTTTATTCCAATTTCTATTATTTTCTTCCTGCCTCATAATATAAGAACAATAAATTCCTATCATAATTGGCAGAAAGAAATAATCTGTAAATAGTGTATGCTGTGTCCAAAGACTATACCATTCACTTTGCAATATTTCAATATTTGCAACATAATTCAGTGTTCCCAAAAATGCAGGAATAACAGGCATAATCAAAAAAGCCAACCATATAGGAGAGCGTTTTAATTTCATTTGTTCTGCTTTAATTAATGAAAACATACTTACAACTCCTTTTTGCAAAATATTTTTTTACCAATGATATAAATTACAGTCATAGCAACAATTAATACTATAAATGCAGTCCAATCAATATCCATTACTTCCATATAAGCAGCATCATAACGTGTTTCTTTTGTATAACCAAATAGTCCTACAAATTGTAATGCACCATAATATCCCCATAATATACTTTTACGAAACAATGGAAACTGTGGTAAAAACATAGAAAATAATCCTATAAATTCACCAAGTATTCCCACAAAAAAAGAGATTGCTTGATTTTGAAATATCATAGATAAACTGTATTGAAATACATAAATAGCAGTAGTTGGTATTATAGTAAATAATAAATACAGCAAATACAAATTTATAGGTATCTTCCCAGCAAATCCTATTATTTTTCCAAAAATTAATGTAGCACACCATAATAATATTACACAAAAAATTACAATACTGATACCATAAATTAATTTTGCATCAAATATTTTAGATTTTTCTGTTAAAGTACATATCAATTTTAAATTTTTTCCTTTATGTTCTATGTCACACAATCTAGAAGCAATAATAATACACAGTAAAGGAAAAAATATAGCATTCATTAAAGGAAATTGATAAAGAAAAAGTAAATATCCATTTTGTATTACAAAATCTTTGATATCTCCAGAATAATTTCCATAAAATGCCCATATACCAGCAAATGCAGTAATAGCAAGTGCAGTGATAAAAATATATCTTCTTCTTGTTTTTAAATATTCACATTTTAACAAATTCATAAACTTGTTTCCTTTCCTGTCAAATCTAAAAATATTTCTTCTAATGTTTTGTTTGTATCCTTTTGATGGAGATTGTTTAAAGTACCTTGAAACATCATTTTTCCATTTGCAATAATACCAATATCATTTACAATTTGGTCTATTTCAGAAAGCAAATGACTGGAAACAATTACTGTCATACCATATTTTTGAGGAAGGGAACGAATTAACTCTCTCATTTCTTGTATTCCTGCTGGGTCAAGACCATTTGTAGGTTCATCAAGTATTAACAGTTTTGGAAAAGAAAGCAGTGCAGACGCAATACCAAGTCTTTGCTTCATACCCAAAGAATATGCAGAAACTTTTTTATTATGTTGACCATCTAATCTAACAATTTTTAAAACTTCATCTATATTTTTTTGAGATAAGTCTAATATTGTAGTATAGATTTTTAAATTTTCTTTTGCTGTTAAATGACCATAGTAAGATGGCATTTCTATTAAAGAGCCTATCTGTTTTAAAATTTCTATTCTGTTTTTTGTTGTAAAATATTTTCCAAAAATTTCAATTTCTCCTTCTGTAGGCTGAACCAGTCCTAAAAGCATTTTAAGTGTTGTAGATTTTCCAGCACCATTTGGTCCTAAAAATCCGTATATATTTCCTTCTCTTACAGAAATATTTAAGTTTTGAACAGAATAAAAGTTTTTATATTTTTTGGTAAGCCCTTTCGTTTGAACTACTCTATTCATACTAAATCCCTCTTTTCTTTTTTGTACAGTTTAACAACAGCACCTTTCTTTAAACTGAAATTAACCTTAACAAAACATTAAATTTTAATATTGTATTTTATATCATAAAGAAATAGAGTAAAATAATTATGGTGATGAAATATGAAAGAGTTATTAAATAAAAAAATTTTAATTGTAGATGATGAAAAAGAATTATTACAAATGATAGAAGATACGCTTTTTGATGAAGGATTTTTTCACATTTATACTGCTTTAAACTGTAAAAAAACAATTGAAATTGCCAAAAGTCAGTCTATTGCATTATTTTTAATTGATATTAATTTGCCTGATGGAAATGGTTTTATGCTGTATCAGTCTATACGAGAATTTTCAGATGCACCTGTAATATTTCTTACTGCACGAGGAGAAGAAAATGATAAAGTAAGAGGATTTAATTTAGGAGCAGACGACTATATTGTAAAACCTTTTCTTATGAAAGAATTGGTATTAAGAGTAAAAGCATTGCTTCGTCGCACATATGGTATGCAATATACAGAAACTGGTTTTTATGTAGGAGACAGGTATATTGATTTTGAAAAAGTGGCTGTTATATCTGATATAGAAAAACCGCTTACTCCCAAAGAATTTATTATTATAAAAAAATTGTGGGAAAATAAAAATCGTATTGTTACAAATGATAATTTATGTTTTACTGCTTGGGGAGAAGAATATTATGGACACGAAAATACGCTTATGGTACACATCAGAAGATTGAGAGAAAAAATAGAACAAAATCCTTCTTCTCCAAAATATTTATTAACTGCAAAAGGACTTGGATATAAATTGGTGATAAAAAATGAATAAAACTGCTTTAAAAATATTTATTAGTTTTTCATTTATTGCAGCAGTGACTTCTATCATATTATTGTGCATTAATGCTTTAGGAATAGCTGTAATAGAAAGCGACACGAAAACATATATTCACAATCATACACCACAATATTTAATTGAAAATATTGGAGATACTTTAATTCAAAAAGAAGATGAATATATACTTACAGATGATATTATACCTGATGATTGTTGGTGTATTCTTTTAAATGACAATGGAGATATTATATGGTCTAAAAATCAACCTGATGATATTCCAACACATTATACTATAAAAGACATTGCTTTGTTAACACGCTGGTTTTTAAACGATTATCCTGTTTACGTACGTGCGGAAGAATATGGACTATTGATATTAGGTATTCCTAAAAATGCTGTTGGTAAATATGATATGGAATATTCTATGGATTGGTTTGATACATTGGCTCAAAGAGTTTTTATGATATTTTTATTTAATTTAATACTTGCTCTTTTGTTTGCTTTTTTATTTGGCTTTAAATTGTATCAAAATTTAAAAACTATTATAACAGCAACAAAAGATTTAAAAAATGAAAAAGTAGTAAAACTATCTGAAAAAGGACTATTTAGTGAAGTTGCAAAAAATATTAATGAAACTTCAAATGCTATAGAAAGAAAAAATACTATTTTAACTATACGTGACAATGCACGTTTAAATTGGATTGCAGGAATATCTCACGACATCAGAACACCTCTTGCTATTATTATGGGAAATTCTGAATTTCTTCAAAATGTCAAAGAATTATCACAACAAAATCGTAAAAAAGCAGCTTCTATTACTGCACAAAGCATTAAAGTAAAAAAATTAATAGAAGATTTAAACTTGATTTCTTCATTAGAGTACGATATGCAACCTATCAAAAGAAAGAATATAAAAATCTGTCCTTTTATACGTCGTATCGTTTCAGATTTTATAAATAATGGATTATCTGAAAAATTCGAAATTGATATTAACTTACAATATGAACAAGCTGTTGTATTAGGTGATAAATCACTTTTAGAAAGAGCATTTTTTAATATCATCAATAATTCTGTGAAACATAATGAAAATGGTTGTACTATCCACATTGATGAATACAAAAACAGTCATTTTGTTGTTATTCATATTTATGATAATGGCAAAGGTGTGACAGATGAAGTCATACGAAATATGTCTATTATGCCAAAAACAACACATGGATTGGGTATTCCTCTTGCCTTTAAAACAATTCACGTTCATGGAGGTACTTTTGAAGGATATAATGAAAATGGTTTTCATATTAAAATAAAATTACCAATACAAATATAATATTATCCAAAAGAATTACTTAATGTGATTATTGGGATATTAAGAACAGTTCCTCATTGGTATGCTATTGTTGAAAAATATGTTTCTTAACACACAGTTTATAATAAACCTGATGGAAATAAAAACCATCAGGTTAAATTTTATTTATGAATTTTTAAATTATGTATCATTTTTACAAAATTAGCGTCATAATGATTTACAATTTCGCTATGGTCGATATTTAATTTGGAAATTTCTTTTATATCGTCCTCTGAAAGTGTAAAATCCCATATATTTATATTTTGTTCCATACGTTGTTTGTGTACTGATTTTGGAATGACTACAACACCACGTTGTATATTCCAACGAAGTGCAACTTGTGCAGCAGTTTTACCATATTTTTTTCCAATTTTAGTCAGCACTGGGTGAGTAAATATTCCGTGATTTCCTTCTGCAAAAGGCCCCCATGCTTCTGGTTGTACACCATATTCTTTCATTACTGCAAGGGCATTTTGTTGTTGAAAAAATGGATGTAGTTCTACTTGATTTACTGCTGGTATAACCTCTACTGTTTGGCAAAAGTCAACAAGTACATGAGGGTAGAAATTGCATACACCAATAGCACGAAGTATTCCTTTTTTATACAGTTCCTCCATTGCTTGATATGCACCATAATAGTCGCCCATAGGTTGATGAATTAAATACAAATCAATATAATTCAATCCTAATTTATTTAATGAAGTTTCTACAGCTTTTTTTGCAGATTGGTAATTTGCATCTTGTACCCATAATTTTGTTGTAATAAATAATTCTTCACGAGGAATACCACATTTTTTAATTGCTGCACCAACTGCTTCTTCATTCATATAGGCAGCAGCAGTATCAATCAGACGATAGCCACTAGCAATGGCATCTAAAACAGCCTGTTCACAAACAGCAGGGTCAGGTATTTGAAATACTCCAAAACCCTCCATAGGCATTTTTACTCCATTATTTAATGTTATAAATTCCATAATATATACCTTCCCTTCATAGTTTATTATTTTTATATTTATTATAAAAAGTTTTTTTAAAAAAGTACAATATCAATATTGCATTGTGCTATACTATATATGAATACTGAAAATAAAAAAGACAGGAGATATATTATGATTGAATTATTGCAATTAAAACAGCTTGTAGCATTTGCAGAATATGGTACACTTTCTAAAGCAGCTGAAATGTTACATATATCACAACCTACATTAACTCGTACTATGCAGAAATTAGAAAATGAATTTGATGTATTATTGTTTTATCGTACAAAAAATAAAATGGAATTGAATGAGAACGGAAAACTTGCTGTTATATATGCCAACAAAATATTAGATCAAACAAAAGATATGATAAATTTGATACGTGCTAATGACCGTACTAATCATACACTTTCTGTAGGTTCTTGTGCTCCTATGCCTATGATTACATTAATTCAAGAAATAACACAACGACGCCCTGATATAACAATTTCTACAGAATTAAAAGAAAATGAAATGCTACTAAAGGGATTAAATAATGGTACTTATCAAATTATTATTTTACCATACAAACCAGAACAAAAAGATATATACATAAAAGAATATGGTACAGAAAAACTATTTTTTGCACTTCCTTTTGACCACTCTCTTGCGAAAAAAGATGCTGTGTTTATGGAGGAACTAGACGGAGAAAATATGCTTTTATATTTTGATATAGGATTTTGGCGTGAAATACCAGCAAAGAAAATGCCACATTCTCGTTTTCTTGTACAAAATGACGAATTTGCACTTAAGGAATTGGTTGAACTGTCTATTCTACCATCTTTTGTAACAGATGTAGCTATTCGTTTGCAAGGAGCTCCAAATAATAGAAAAATTGTTCCAATATTAGATGAAGAAGCAACAGTAAATTATTATGTTGTTTGTTTAAAAACAAGTAACAATACCATTCAACAGTTAATATACAATTAATATATAATTTAAAAAAATTTTTTTAAATATAACTAAAAAACAAAAATATAATATGTTTTTTAAGAATATGTTGATTTTTTCAATATGCTATAATGAGGTGTACTTTGTTTTTTTATATGGATTAATTTTAAGTATCAACAACACTTTATTAGAAATATGTTTGTAATTCTAGCAAAAATGATAATATTTGCTAGAAAAAATAACAAAGAATTGATGTAACATTGAAATATAAAAATGATGGTATTATAATAAATATAAAAATAACGAAATATTAGGGGTGTAAAAAATGGCAGTTACATTACAACAAATAGCAGATTTAGCTGGAGTTTCGAGAGGTACTGTAGATAGAGCATTAAACAATAGAGGACATATAAAATTAGAAGTAGAAGAAAAAATTAAGCGTATTGCAAAAGAATTAGGATATCAACCAAGTTTTGCTGGTAGAGCACTTGCTATGGCAAAAAAGAATTTGAAAATAGGTGTAATACTGCAATCAGCAAATACGCCATTTATGAAGGTCGTTTTAAAAGGATTAGAAACTGCAAAAAAAGAAGTAGAAAGTTTTGGGGCAAGTGTTAATATTAAAACAATAGATGGCATTAATGCTGGAGAAGTAGTAAATATTATGGAAAAAATGAAAGCGGATAATGTAAGCGGAATTGCTCTTTCTCCTTCTGAGGATAGATATTTAATGCAAACAGTGAATAGATTTTCAGAAGAATATCATATCCCTGTTTTAACATTCAATTCTGATTTAGAAGATACTTCTCGTATTTGTTTTGTAGGGCAAAATACAAAAAAAAGTGGTCAAACTGCTGCAGGACTTATGGGAGAGATTTTAAATGGAAAAGGAAAAATAATGATTATTTCTGGTTATGAAGAAAATTTGTCATTAAAAAATAGAAAAAATAGCTTTATAAAAGAAATTGAATTATCTTATCCAGAAATTGAAATTATAGGAGTAAGATATGGATATGATGATAATTGGGTAGCAGAAAAAATTGCAGAAGAAGCTTTAAAAGAATACACAGATATAAAAGGATTTTATATTACAGGTTCTGGTGTAGTAGGCGTATGTAAAGCAATTAAAAATGCCAAAAAAGACAAAGAAATAAAAGTAATTGCAAATGATTTTATAGAGGAAAATATTTATTGGCTTTTAGATGGTACAATTAATTTTTTAATTGGACAAGATGCCTACACACAGGGATATGAGTCAGTTATGTTATTGTTTCGTAAGTTTTTTTATGATGAAGAACCCAAAAATAAATTTCAATATACAGAAATATTTATCAAAACAAAATACAATATATAGTATGTGCACGGATACATAAAAATCACTTTATATACTATAAATAAATAAAAAAGATTTGTTGCTTTCTATAAAAATAATATAGCAACATATTTTTTTATGCCCAAAATCAAAAAAAGTATGATACTATACTAAATTCCGTTCACGAGTACATAAAAATAACATTTTAAAAATATACAAAAACTGCATATGAAAATAATAAAAAATATTTAAAATATGCTTATTTTTAAATATTTTTAGTAAATATTAATAATATAATAAATACTATATTGTGAAAAAAAGGTATTGCGTTCACGTGCACAAAGTAGTATGATAAATACATCAAAACAAAGAAATAAAATGTGATAAACAATCAAAAGGAGGAATTAGTTATGTTAAAAGTAGGTGTAATTGGTTGTGGTGGTATGGGTAAAGACCATATTAGAAGATTGACAAACAAAATTCAAGGTGCACAAGTTGTTGCAGTGTCAGATGTATTCGAAGAGAGTGCCAAACAAGCAGCAGAGATTTGCGGAGCAAAAGTATATACAGATGCAAATGCTTTAATTAATGACAACAATGTAGACGCTGTATTTATTGTATCACCAGGATTTGCACATGTTGACTCTCTTTTAGAAGCAATAAAAGCAGGTAAAAGAATATTTTGCGAAAAACCTCTTTGTACAACAGCAGAAGATTGTTTAAAAGTAGTAGAAGCAGAAGTAAAATCAGGAAAACATCTTATTCAACTAGGATTTATGAGAAGATATGATAAAGGCTATATGCAAGTAAAAGAAGCCTTAACATCTGGGGAATATGGTGAGCCTTTAATACTTCATTGTACTCACAGAAATCCAGAAGTTGGAACAAACTATAATACTCCTATGGCCGTGCACGATACCGCAATTCATGAGATTGATGTATTACACTGGTTAGTAGATGATGAATATGAGTCTGCACAGGTAATACTTCCAAAAGTGACAAAATATTCTCATTCAGAATTAAAAGACCCTCAAATTATGCTTCTTCGTACTAAAAAAGGTGTTTGTATTGATGTAGAAGTATTTGTAAATTGTAAATTTGGATATGATATTAACTGTGAAGTTGTTTGTGAAGATGGTGCAATTAAAATGCCATCACCAATTTATCCAAGTATACGTAAAAATGCAGCAGTTTCTACTACAATAGATACAGATTGTTTTGTAAGATTTAAAGATGCTTATGATACAGAAGTACAGGCGTGGGTTGATGATGCAGCACAATGTGTTATCAATGGACCTAATGCGTGGGACGGATATTTAGCAGCAATTACTGCAGATGCTTTAGTAAAAGCACAGCAAACAGGAGAAATTGAAACAATTAAAGCGGCAGTTGAAAAACCAGAATTTTATAAATAATAAGGAGGTAGTATTGTATGAAAATAGGATTTAATGAAGCTACAGCATTAGAATGTAAAGGACAGTCTTTAATAGCAGATATGGAAATGTGTGAGAAGTACGGTTTTGATTACATAGAAATTCGTTTTGATTGTATAAGAGAATATTTAAAAACAAATACATTAGAAGATTTGTCAAATTGGTTTCAAAACCATCATTTAAAACCTTGGGCATATAATACTTTAATATTCTTTAATCAAAGAGATGAAGCTGGAGAAAAAGAAATTGACGATGAAGTAGATTTTATTATGGAAGTTTCAAAAGCGATTGGTATGAAAATGTTAATTACAGTACCTTCTTTTGATATAAAAGATAAATCTGTAAATGAAATAAAAGAAGAAGCAGTAAAAAGACTACGTTATCTTTCTGATAAAGTAGGAAATGATATGAAAATATCTCTTGAATTTTGTGGTGCACCAAATTGTTCTATTAACCAATTTGGTACAGCTTATGATGTTGTAAAAGCAGTTGACCGTGAAAATGTTGGTATTACAGTAGATACATTTCATTTTCACGAAATGTGTTCTAAATTAGAAGATTTAAAAGCTGCAGATGGAAATAAAATATTTGCTTATCACTTAAATGACTGTGAAGACCTTCCTTTAGGTTCTTGTGGTGATGATAAACGTTTGTGGCCAGAAGAAGGTGTTGTTGACCATTCTGGTATTGCTTCAGCATTAAAAGAAATTGGTTTTGATGGTGTGTGTACCATTGAAGAATTTCGTCCTGAATATTATGCAATGTCCCACGAAGAAAATGTAAAAAAGGCTGCTGAAGTAACAAAGAAATTTGTACAAAAATATTTTGGATAAATTAAAATAACGGCTGCCTTCATTTTTAAGGCAGTCGTATTAATGAAAAAATGATTGGAGGGGAATATATGGTACAAGGAGGAATTCCGGAACTTTTAAACTTTAAACAAAAAGGCAAAGATATGAATGAGTTTATAAAAGTACCACTGTCAGAAAAGCTGTCATATTGTTTTGGCGACCCTGCATTAACATTAATGTATACTATGACAACAACATTGCTGATATATTTTTATACTAATGTTGTAGGTATTTCGTCAGGCTCTGTTGGTATGATAATGCTTTTGTCCAGAGTATTTGATGGTTTTTCAGATGTACTTATGGGGACAATTATTGACCGTACTCATTCAAAATATGGAAAAGCTAGAATATGGATATTAAGACTTGCTATTCCTTACGCTTTGGCTGCAATATTATTGTTTACTATGCCAAATGTTGGAGATATGGGAAAAGTAATATATGCTTTTGTAACATATAACATTATGAATACTGTAGTATATACAGCAATTAGCCAACCATTTCATGCACTAGGTTCTTTGATGAGTCGCGACAGAAAAGAAAGAGATACGATTTGTAACATTCGTATGGTATTATCTATTACAGCTAGTATGATAATTACAGCATTTACATTACCTATCATAAATAAAGTTGCTATATTAATAAACAATACGCAAGCAGCGTGGATTATTGTAACCGCAGTATATGCAACTGTTTCTGTATTTGTATTAGTAAATACATATTGTACTTGTACAGAGAGAGTAAAAGCCGCAGCACAAGAACAAAAATCAGATATTCCATTTTTAACAGCATTTAAAGCTACTATCACAAATAGATATTTTTTAATTGCATTAGGACTTATGATATTTTATACAGCCTATCAAATTATCATAGGTACTGATTTAACTTATTATTGTCAATATGTTTTAAATGATGTCAATTTAGTAATGCCTCTGTCCGCTGCAGAAAAAATTGCAACCATTATTGGTATTGCTATGCTACCTAAAATACTTCCTAAATATGGAAAAAGAAATTTGATTTGTGCAGGTTGTTTGTTAGGTATTGCTGGACAATTAGTATTTCTTTTAAATATCACAAGTGTACCTTTGGGAATTGTTACTTGTATTATGAGAGGATTTGGCATTGCACCATTCTATGGAACACAATATTCTTTACCAAGTGACGCCATAGAATATGGACATTGGAAAACAGGCGTTCGTGTAGAAGGATTGATGTTTTCTTCTATGAGTATGGGACAAAAAGCAGGTTCTGGTTTTACTTCTGCTATTATGGGAGCTATTCTTTCTATGGCGATGTTTGACGGATTAAAAGCAACTGCTGCAGAACAAACTGTTGAAGCGATTTCAGCAATAAAAGGCTTTTATTTATATGTACCTATTGCAATATGGGCAATTATGTTTTTAATAGCAGCTTGCTATAAATTAGATAAAACATATGACAAAATGATGAGAGAACTTATTGCAAGAGAAGGTAAAAATTTAGAAGAACAACAACAAGTAAATATGACAGAAAATAAGAATGGAAACGAAATTAATGTTGCTATAGGACGTTTGTATGGTGCAAGTGGAAAAAAAGTAGCAGAAGAAATTTCAAAAGCATTAAACTGTCGTCTTTATGACAGACAAATTATATGTCTTATGGCTGAAAAATTTGGTATGAATTCTTATTCTATGAGGGATATTGAAAATTATTTTGACTCTTATAATGAACAACAGGAAATTACATTTTCACCATATGCCTATGGAAATGCAGGTACTGCTGGAGATTTAACAGCAAGTGATATGTTTAAAGTACAAACAAAAATTATTAGAGAGTTATCAGTCAAGTCACCTGGTGTATTTTTAGGAAGATGTGCTAATTTTATATTAGAAAACAAACCTCATACATATTCCTTCTTTTTGTATGCTGATGATGAATATAGAAAAAAAGAAGCAGTAGAATATTACAAAGAGGAAAACTTAAAAGATTTAGATAAAAGAGATGAACAAAGAAATCATTATTATCAAAAGTTTACAGGAACAAAAAGAGATGACCCACAATATTATGATATGGTTATTAATGTAGGTAAAGTGGGTGTAAATAATGCTGTAAATATGATATTAAATTATATCAAACAAAAAGAAATGGAGTGACAAAATAATGTTAAATAAAAATAAAGTGAAATTAGGTATTGCTCCTATTGCTTGGACAAATGATGATATGCCAGATTTAGGAAAAGAAAATACTTTTGAACAATGCGTTAGTGAAATGGCACTTGCAGGATTTACAGGCTCAGAAGTGGGAGGAAAATATCCTACAGATACTGCTGTTTTAAAAAAGGCTTTAGATATGAGAAATATAGGTATATGCAATCAATGGTTTTCTTCATTTTTAATTTCAAAACCATATGAACAAACAGAAAAAGAGTTTATAAAAGCAATAGATTTTTTACATACTATGGGAGCAAAAGTAATAGGTGTTTCAGAACAAAGCTATAGTATTCAAGGAAAATTAGACCAGCCTGTTTGGGAAGGTAAATATGTAATGAATGATGAAGAATGGAAATTATTAACAGAAGGATTAAATAAATTAGGAAAAATTGCAAAAGATAAGGGCATGACATTGACATTTCATCATCATATGGGGACAGTGGTACAAACAGAACAAGAAATTGATAAATTTATGGATATGGTAAATCCAGAATTGGTATATTTATTGTTTGATAGTGGGCATTTATCATTTGCAGGAATAGACCCTGTAAAAGTATTGAAAAAGTATGTAAATCGTATAAAACACGTACATTTAAAAGATATTCGCAGTAATATGGTTGAGAAGTCAAAAAAAGAAAAATGGAGTTTTTTAAAAGGCGTGCGTGAAGGCGTTTTTACAGTACCCGGAGATGGTGATGTAGATTTTCAGCCAATATTTGATGTACTTGAAAATGCAGATTATGAAGGTTTTGTTGTGGTAGAAGCAGAACAAGACCCAGCAAAAGCAAATCCTTTTGAATATGCTTTAAAAGCAAGAAAATATATTGCAGAAAAAACAGGACTGTAAAAAATGATACTTAAATATAAGTATAGGAGGTTTTGGTTATGAAAATTGCATTTGATGTAGATGTTTTAGCGAAACAAATGGATATTAATAGAATGGTCCATCAAGTTGCAGATTGGGGATATAAATATATTGAGCAATCTCCACACCCTCGTATTAATCCATTTTATAAACACCCTTTATTTTCCAAAGAATGTGAAATGGAATACAGAAAAGCATTAAAAGAAACAGGTGTTGAAATTTCTTCTTTTATTGTAGTATATCGCTGGTCAGGGCCAACAGAAGAACAAAGAAAGTTTGCTGTAGCAAATTGGAAAAGAATGATACAAATTGCAGTTGATATGGGTGTACAAGTTATCAATACAGAATTGTCAGGTGACCCAAATCAGCAAGAAATTTGTAATGGAATGTGGTTTCAATCTATGGAGGAGTTACTTCCTATTATTGAAAAAGAAGGTATTCGAGTAGAAATACAATCTCACCCTTACGATTTTTGTGAATTAAACAATGAAACTTGTGATATGGTAAAATCTTTTCGTTCTAAAAATTTAGGTTATGTTTATTCTTCTCCACACGGATTTTTCTATGACCAAGGAAAAGGTGATGTGCATTCTATGCTTCGCTATGCAGGGGACGAATTAACACACGTGTTATTTGCAGACACATTTAATCAAACATTGGACTGTCGTTATATATTAAATCCACCCTGGTTAAATGGCAGAGGAAAAGCAGATGTTACAGTACATCAGCATTTAGCAATGGGAGAAGGCGATGTTGATTTTAATGGAATATTTGAAACACTCAGAGAAATGGATTTTGCAAATAAACAATTAAAGACAAATGCTCCAAAAGTAGGCGGAGATAACATTGCTTGTGTATCTATGTTCGGTTTTCCAGAAAAAATGAATAAACAAGCACCAGAAGCAAGAGAAAGAATTGAAAAAGAATTATTAAATAAGTGATTTCAAATGGATTTTATGCAAAAAATATCAAATGTATAAATATTATTCTGTTTTGTTGTCTTTCTTGTTAGAAATATATTTTGCTTGTTTTATTGTTGTAATATTAAATACTTTAACTAGCATGTATTCTAATGAGCACAATGAATTTATTGATAGCTTAAATCAATATAGTCTATTGATTATTGATGATTTAGATATAGAACACAGTTTTGAATTTGCACAGACATAGGTTTTTATATTTGGAAATATATGATGCTACTATTTCTGACCCATTTATATTAGATTGTTTGAATGAATTGGAACAAGAAATACTGTTATTTTGTGTTTCTTGTTCTTTTTTCATATTTGTTGGAGTGTCCCAAAGCCTAAATGTAAATTTTTTTGAAATTTGCAAAACACTTTCAGTGTGACTTTTCTCTTTTTAGAATGCCGTTTTTTTCTATACTGTATATAAACTTTACTATTAAAAATAAAATAACAATAAAACGATGTTCTGTAAAATTGTAGCTTTTTGCACTATTAGCTAGTCCAGATATCATAAATGATTTTGTTGTTCTTGCTTATTTAGCAAGCTACTTAATTCTCACATGATAGATATTTCATATAACTAATTTACATAAAAAGAGGTGTTTTACATTGAGTATAATTTTACTATAATTTGACTAATTTATAATCTTTTTAAAGCATAGAACAAAAAAGTTAAAATACATCTACAAAACAAAAACAAAGTTTTAAAATGTCGTACATACAATATTTTCCGAGAAAACAAAAATATATAAATTATTATAATATTTCTTTCAATTTTTCTAAAAATTTCTCTGAGGCTTTTGAAAGAATTTGATATTTTTTCCAAACAATATTCATACCAACTTCTAACTTTGGCTGAAATGCTTTAAAACAAAGGTTTGTATTTGTAACATTGATTATTTTATCAAGACAAAGAGCATATCCTAAGCCTTCATCAACCATAAGCGATGCATTATATACAAGATTATAATGGGCAATAATATTTAATTGTGAAACATCTTTTTTTAGCCATTGAGTAAGGTCTTTTCCTTTAATGGCTTGACGAGAAACAATAAGAGGTTTTTCCCATAAATCTTGAGGAGTGACAAATTCTTTTTCTGCAAGAGAAGAATTTCTTTTCATTAAAACGCCCCATGTATTTTTTATAGGAAGTTCTATATAGTTATATTTTGATATATCAACATTTCCTACTAAAACTGCAAAATCAATCAATCCTCTATCTAATTTTTCTATAATGTCAACAGCATCACCACTAACAATATTATAGTGAATATCTGGATATTGTTCATTTAACATTTTTGCTGCTTTTGCAATAAAACGAACACCATCTGTTTCCCCTGTTCCTATAAAAATATCACCACATATCAAATTAGAAAGTGTAATTTCATTTTCTGCTTTTTGGACTAAATCAAGTATTTCCTCTGCACGCTTTCTTAATATGATGCCCTCTTCTGTAAGTGTAATTTTTCTGCTTCCTCTTATAAAAAGCTGTTTTCCAAGTTCTTCCTCCATATCCTTGATTTGCCTGGAAAGTGTTGGTTGAGAAAGATGTAAACTTTCTGCCGCAGCTAAAATGCTTTGTTCTGTTACAATCGCCATAAAATATTTTAAAACTCTAATTTCCATAATATCACCTCTTTTATGATCGTATCATGTTTTAATATAACTGTAAAGCATAAATATTTATTTAATATAAGTATTTGTCATTGCATATTTGATATGATAGAATAATCTAAAAGAAAGGAGTAAACAAATGAAAAGAAAAATAAGTATACTATTTTTATTTTTTATCATATCAACAATAACAGCTTGTTCTGCAAATCAACAACAAAATACAGGTGAGTATAATATGAATACAACAAATACAATTTCAGAAATAAAATTACTTGAAAGTGGCTTGTCAACAGTACAATTTAAAGAAGATTATTATTTTGATAAATATATTGAACAAGGAGGTGCTTCTTCAGACAAAGAAGTAATACAATTTTTAAAAGACAATATATTATCAAATGTTGATATAGAATTTCAATCAAATACATTTGGTTGTAGTACAATATCCTCATTAGGTACAAATAAGCTATTTGGCAGAAATTTTGACTGGAACCACTGTAATGCTTTAATAATGCAATCAAAACCACCTACAGGATATGCTTCTATTTCTACTGTAAATATGGATTTTATACAAACGAGTGCAGGTTTTTTGTTAGATTTATTACCTGATAATATAAAAACGATTGCCGCATTATATGCTCCTTTAGATGGTATGAACGAAAAAGGATTATGTGTTGCAGTTAATATGATTAGCGATAATACAACGATTGAGCAAAACAGCAATAAACCAGATATTACAACAACAACTGCAATCAGATTATTGCTGGATAAAGCAGCAAATGTTGAAGAAGCGATTGCACTTTTACAACAATATGATATGCACGCCTCTATGGGTATGATGGTTCATTTTGCAATATCAGATGTAAGCGGAAAAAGTGTTGCAGTAGAATATATCAATAATGAAATGGTTGTCACAGAAACGCCTGTACTAACTAATTTTTATGTTAGTGAAGGGAAAAAGTATGGCATTGGTTCGGCACAATCTCATGAAAGATATGACATATTAACAAAAGTACTATTTGACAACGACAATATAACAACAGAACAAATGAAAAATGCTTTAGATAGTGTCAGCAAAGATAATTTTAATGAATATGAAGCTACTGAATGGAGCATTATTTTTAACCAAACAAGCGGTGAAGTGACATATTATCACAGAGAAAATTATCAAAATGGATATACTTTTGATGTAAAAGGTGGTGATTAAATGAATTATATAAAATTACTTTTACAACTATATCACTTAAAAAGAAATACAGCTATGACAAGAAAAGACATGATAGTATTACAGCAGAAAAAACTCAGAAAAATATTAAAGTATGCTTATTATCATTCAGAATATTACCACAAAACATTTACAAAAGCAGGTATTACAGCAAAAAATATAAATAGAATACCATTATCAAAATTTCCAAAAATAAACAAAACAACATTAATTCAAAATTTTGACAATATTGTAACGCAAAAAGATTTATCGCAGCAAGAATTGATTGATTTTGATAACAACAAAAACAAATATAAAAAGACTTTTAAAAAGAAATATCATATTGTCCATTCTTCTGGAAGTACAGGAAAACCAGCTTATTTTGTATATGATAATAAAGCATGGGAAAGTATGTTAATTGGTGTTATTAGAGCAGCATTATGGGATATGTCAATGCCTCAAATTTTAAAATATCTTTTTAAAAAGCCTCGTATACTTTATATTGCAGCAACAGATGGACGTTATGGTGGTGCTATGGCAGTAGGAGATGGAATTGAAGGAGTAAAAGGAAATCAGCTTTTTATAGATATCAATATGCCTTTAAAAAAATGGATAGAAAAAACAAAACATTTTCGACCTGATATGATTGTAGGGTATCCTTCTGCTATCAAAATATTAGGAGAACTTGTGGAAAGTGGAAAATTAGATGTTAATGTTTTTCGAGTAATTTCATGTGGTGAACCTTTAAACAATAATTTAAGACAATATTTTAAAAAAGTATTTCACTCTGACGTTATTAACTTTTATGGTGCAAGTGAGTCTCTTGTATTAGGGGTAGAAACTGATTTTAGTGAGGGTATGTATTTATTTGATGATATGAATTATATTGAAGTAGAAAATGGCAATATGTATGTCACATCATTATATAATTATGTACAACCATTAATTCGTTATCAAATTACAGATAGACTAAAAATAAAAAAGAATAATGAAAAACACCCTTTTATAAGAGCAGAAAATATTGTTGGCAGAGAAGAAGATATATTATGGTTTGAAAATAGAGGAAAAAAGGAATTTTTACACCCTCTTGCCATAGAAGGTTTCTGTATAGAGGGATTACTTGATTATCAATTTAGACAACTTTCTGATAACTCTTTTGAAATGCTTGCACAGACATCAAATAATAGCAAAAATTCTAATATTAAAAAAGAAATATTATCTCAGATGAAAAAAATATTAAATGAAAAACATTTGGAGTATGTAAATTTTTATATCCAATTTATAGAAGAAATATTACCAGATAAAAAAACAGGAAAGAAGAAATTGATTGTAAAAGGAGAGTAGAAATATGAAAAAGAACATTTTATTATTTACTGCTTTTATATTGTCATTTATTACAATATTGTCAGCTTGTGGTTCTTCAAAAGAAGCAAATGAAAATATAAGCAATACCATTAATGTAGAAAATAATAATAGTACAGAAACAATAAAAGAACTTCAGGTTCGTTTTGGAGATATGGGAATACCTTTTACACTACATTTGTATGATAATGATACCGCAAAAACAATAACAAGTTTTGTTGGTTTAGGAGATTTAAGATTACCTATTTATCACTATGATGGCTATGATAATTGGGAAGTTATGCAATATTATGATATTCCTTCAAAATACGAAATTCCTCAAAATCCAGAAACAATTACATTACAAAAAGCAGGAGAAGTTTATTTTGAAGAAGGAAATAGAATTGTATTGTTTTATAAAGATGCTCAAATCAGTGGAGAGTATACAAAATTAGGTTATTTTGATACTTCCGAAGATTTTGTGTCAGCAGTAGAAAGCAATCCCGTGTTAGAGGGTTGGGGAAATAAAATTGTAGTTATTAGTGCTAATAACAAATAAAAGGAGAATATAGCAATGAATACAAGTGAATTTTTAAACCATTTGAATGCAGGATTGTTTATAAAAGGTGGTTCTGAAGTACATCAATATATGAGTGAATTAAGTCAAGAAGCAATGAAAATTACAACAGAACTAAATAGTTCTTATCATACTCCAAAAGAAATATGTGATATTTTTTCAAAATTAATTGGAAAACCTGTTGACAATACTTTTAGAATGTTTCCGCCATTTTATACAGACTGTGGAAAAAATATTAATATTGGTAAAAATGTATTTATCAATTCTTGCTGTTGCTTTCAAGATCAAGGCGGCATTACTATAGGAGATGGTACCTTAATAGGACATAAGGCAGTTTTTGCTACACTTGACCATGATTTTGACCCACAAAAAAGACAAAGTATGATACCAAAACCAATTGTAATTGGTAAAAATGTATGGATAGGTGCAAATGTAACCATTTTAGGTGGTGTAACAATAGGAGAGAATGCTATTGTTGCAGCAGGTGCAGTTGTAACGAAAGATGTACTAGCAAATAGTATTGTGGCTGGTATACCAGCAAAATTTATAAAATGGATTGATAGTAAATTGGAGGAGTCTACATGAAAAATTTTTTATTTGCACTTACAGTTACGGCATTAGGTGCTATAGGCTGTACTACAAATGAAACAGAAAATTTAACACAACATCCAAAACAAATTACTCAATATGCAATAGAAAATATACAAGAAAATACACAGGAGTATACTATAATAAATATAAAAATTGGTAATACAGATTTTAGTGCAGTATTTTATAACAATGATACAACAAAAGAACTTGTAAAACAATTCCCTGCTACATATACAATGTCAGAGTTACATGGTAATGAAAAGTATTATTATATGTCAACATCATTCCCTACAAATAGTGAATGTCCTAGCACAATAAACAAAGGTGACATTATGCTTTATGGAAATAATTGTGTTGTAGTATTTTATGACACTTTCCCTAATTCCTATAGTTATACAAAATTAGGATATATTGAAGATACAACAGGACTTGAAGAAGCTGTTGGGAAAGGAAGTATTGACATTCATTTTGAACAGAAATAATAATTGAAAAAGGAGGAAATCATATATGAAAAGATTTAAAGCACAAATTTTATCTGCATTACTTATGATAACTATGATTACAGCAACTGCTTGCAATACACAACAACAAATACTAGATGATGCTTAAACACAAACAAGTCAGGCAGTGCTAACAAATCAACAAACGGAAGGAGAAAATAAAAATATGGAAGAGTATTACATATTTGAATTAAATGACACTGTAGAAAGAACTGCAGTCCGTTATAAAAACCGTTATGGTATTGAATTATCAGCAGATTTATATACAAGTAAAGAATTAGATAAAACACAGACTTATCCAGCTATTGTTATTGGTCCTCCTTATGGTGGTGTAAAAGAACAAGGTCCAGGCGTTTATGCAAATCAACTTGCACAAAGAGGATTTGTTGTATTAGCATTTGACCCATCTTATAATGGTGAAAGTGGTGGTGAACCAAGACACATTTCATCACCTGAAATTTTTTCTGAAGATTTTAGTGCTGGAGTAGATTATTTAGGTTCTTTAGATTATGTAAATCGTGAGCAAATAGGTGTGATTGGCATTTGTGGAAGTGGTGGCTTTGCACTTTCAGCAGCAGCTATGGATACTCGTATTAAAGCAGTTGTAACTGCTGCAATGTATGACATTAGTGCAATGGGTAATACAATGGATACGGAAAGTCGTAATACAATAATAAAAAGTATGTCAGAACAACGTTGGCAAGATTTTGAAAATGGACAACCTGCATATAAAAGAAATTATCCATTAGAAAATCCTCTTGATAAACTTCCAGAAGATATAAGTGGATTAGATGTAGAATGGTGGACATTTTATGGTTTAAAACGTGGTTGGCACCCAAATGCAGGTGGTTCTTTTACAGATACAAGTATGCTCCCATTTGCAAATTATTCTTTGCTAAATCATATTGATAGTATTTCACCTCGTCCAATTATGTTTATTACAGGTGATATTGCTCATTCTAAAGCATTTAGTGAAACAGCCTATGAAGCAGCAGCAGAACCAAAAGAGTTATATGTTGTTCCAGGTGCAATGCATATTGATTTATATGATGACACAAGTAAAATTCCTTTTGATAAATTAGAAACATTTTTTAAAGATGCTTTTCAATAAATAAAATAAAAACCGCTGAGCAATTCAGTGGTTTTTATTTTTGTTTTTTAACAATATAACAACATCAAAATGAAAACTTTCTGCTATAAATCGAATAGGTAAGTGTAATTTCTTGTTTTTCATTATTCCAGTTTACTGTTCCTCCAATTTCTTCTATTACTGCTCTAATGGGGAGTAAAGTATGATTATTAATAATGATAGGTTCGGAGTCAATTTCTTTTTCTATTCCATTTACTGTCATAATTGTATTATTAATTTGGAGCACAATTGGTGTTTGTGCATATGTAGGTATTGTCGAAAAAAACATAGCTGATGATAGTACTACTAATAACATTTTTGATTTCATTATGTATCACTCCTATTTTATTTTTATACTATCACAGCTATTTTTTAATGTCTATTACTTATATTGAATAGATTTTTATGCTTTTTAATTATAAATATATTTTTAATATTATGCTTTAAAACTATAAATATATATTCAATATAAGTATTTGCTATTTTAATACTTTTTATATAAAATAAAAGCATAGAAAAAAGCAAATAGAAAATAAATAATAGTAGAAAGGAAAGATTATCATGATAATATATGCAAACGAAACACATGACGAAGAAAGAGCTTTCTACGGAATAAATGATGCTAAAATTATAAATTGTACATTTGAAGGGATTGCTGATGGAGAATCTGCTTTAAAAGAAACATATAATATTGATGTAGAAAATTGCAATTTTTTGTTAAGATACCCTTTTTGGCATACCACAAAAGCTACAATCAATCAAATCAAAATGACAGAAACTTGTCGTGCAGCACTTTGGTATGACAAAGATATCCAGATTAGAAATTCAGAATTAGGTGGTGTGAAGGCATTACGTGAATGTAACAATGTTACAATTTCAGATTGTAATATCAATTCCATAGAATTTGGTTGGTTTTGCCATAATATAAAAATACAGAATTGTAAACTGATATCTGAGTATCCTTTTTTACATTCTTCAGAAATGGAATTTGATAAACTGCATATGGCTGCAAAATATTCTTTTCAATATACAGAAAATATCATCTTTCGCAACTGCGAACTGAATACAAAAGATGCTTTTTGGCACAGTAAAAATATAACAGTTTATGACAGTGTGATAAAAGGGGAGTATTTAGGTTGGTATTCTGAAAATCTTCATTTAGTACGCTGTAAAATTATAGGCACACAACCTTTGTGTTATGCAAAAGGTCTTATATTACAAAATTGCGAAATGATAGACTGTGATTTATCTTTTGAAAAAAGTGATGTAAAAGCTACTATAAACGGAGAGATTACAAGTATAAAAAATCCAATTTCAGGAGAAATTATTGCAGATTGTATTGGAGAAGTCATAATTGAAAATGATTGTGACTGCAACATTGTAACAAAATTAGCAAACTGCTGTTGCTTATGATAAATTATTTTGCAAAAGGATTGTTAATTGGTGTAATATTTGGTATTCCTGTTGGCGTTGTAGGTGTGCTTACCATAAAAAGAAGCATTACATATGGTGCAATAGCAGGACTTCTATCAGGTATTGGTTGTAGTGTTGCAGATTTGTTTTATTCTTGTATCAGTATTTTTTCATTTACACTGATTTATAATTTTATTCTTCAGTATCAAAATATAATTCGTTTTGTAGGTAGTATATTAGTTATTGTAATGGGAATTGGTATTATAAATAAAAAGCAAGAAACTACTTATAAAAAAGCTGATATATCAAAAATAATATCTTTTTTTACTTCTTCCTTTTTGATTGCAATTACTAATCCTACAACAATATTATCTTTTTTGATTGCATTTTCTATATTTGATATTGCAACAATTTTGAATAAAATACAAGGAATTGTATTAGTAGTAGGAATATTTTGTGGTACTTGTATTTGGTGGTTTGTTATTGCTATGGTTACTCAAATTTTTAGAAAACGTATTACTACTATATGGCTAAAATATATCAATTATATATTAGGGATATTGGTTATATTACTTGGTATTATTATGACGATACAAACTATAACAAAATATAATATTATTAGATAATATTTTTTATTTGAGAAAGAAAAAATTTTTCTAAAGAATTTCGAGAATATAATAAGTATTTTCTCTCCTTTTGTTATCAAATTTTGAATTAAAAATGAGTTTATTTTCATAGTAATTTTATATATAGTACAATAAAAAATGCTATTAAAAAAAGAAAAGGCCACATTGAAGGCGTTTTATAAATTTTTTTAAAATTTGCATTTAGTGCTTGAGAGAATGTCAACAAGCAGGGAAAAGGAATATTTTTTTTCTCTGCTTGTAATTGGCACAAATTTGGTTTTGTATATAATATGTATATATTCCAAATTATTTCAAATTTATTGATTAGTTCTAAAAAAATGTTTTAAATTTTTTGAATTTAAAATACTTTCAGTTCTCTTTTTTTATTGTTCTGATTAACAAAAAATGATATACTGAATTTAATGACAAAATTGTATATAATACATATTTTATAATTATATACAAAAAGGATTGGTAAATATGAAAATATCTTTAAAAGATGTACTTAGCTTCGGAGGACTACTTCATGCAGACGTTTTAGCAGGAAAGGAAAAACTAAATTCCGTTTTTATTGAAAGTGTTACAACAATTGAAGTAACAGACCATTTAATTGGAGATTGGGTAAAAGAAAATCAATTATGTGTTACTACAATGTACGCAATTCGCGACGATTTACAACAACAAATAAATTTAGCAAGAATATTGAAAGAGAAAAAATGTGCAGCATTAGTTGTATGTCATGTAGGTATTTGGATAGAACATTTAGACAAATCTTTTATTTCTTTTTGTCAAGAGCAGGGTTTACCTTTGATAAAACCAGATATGCAAATTTCTTATTTAGATATTTTAAATCCACTTATTTATCAACTTATGAGTGATGATAAGAAAAAAATATCTTCTTATCGTGAATTAGATAGAAAAATATTAGATATGATTATACAAGGAGAAACACTATCTAATATTATAAAAAAAGCAACAAAATGTTATAATAATCAAGTAACTTTTTTAGACTCTTATTGTCATTGTATTTATTCAAATAAAAAATGGAAAGAAGTTGAAGCAGAAAAAATATATATTCGTAAAAATTTTAATATAGTTTTTTCCCATTTACTTCGAAAAGGATTTCTAGATGATATAGAGTTATTACCATATAAATTAATTTATTTAGTACAAACAAAAAATAATGTATTAGGTTTTTTAATATTAGATATTCCCCCAAAATTAGAAACAGCTAGAAATAAAATATTACAAATTGCAGAAGGACTCAATACAATTTGTGCACTTGTAACAGTAAAACAAACACGAACAATACAAATGAAAGAATATTATATTCACGAATATGTTACAGATTTATTAGTATGGAATTTTAGAACAGAAAATGAAGCGATTACAAGAGGAATAGAAGCAGGATTACAGTTAAAAAATAAAAATATTTTTATACTAATCAACCTAAACTCTTTTCGAAATTTAAATGATATTGATAAAGAAAGCCTTTATGTAGAACAAGTTCGAATTGAGATATTACCAAAAATTCATCAGAAAATTATCAATATTGATGCAGAGGTTTTTTTACATTTATATAGTGACCAAATATTCATATTATTATATTTAAAAAATCAAAAAGAAGCATTAACTGTACAAATGGATAATATTATTCATATATTTGAACAAAATAAAATTTCGGTTTCTATAGGAATTAGTGAAGAATTTCAGTCTATAAAGAACATTCCCACAGCATATAAACAAGCAACACAAGCATATATTTTAGGACGACATTATTTCGGAGAACAAAAAGCAATTTATTATGAAGATGTCTATTTTTTTCAGGAAGTAATGAAATTAAGAGAAAAAAAAGAGTCTATTTTGTTTAGTCAAAAAATATTACAAAAGTTAATTGATTATGATAAACAGCATCAAACGGAACTTTTGCATACTCTTGCTATGTTACTAAAATACAATGGCAATATAGCAATCACAGCAGATTTCATGCATTTGCATAGAAATACATTGTTATATAGAAAAAATAAAATATTGGAAATATTGGGATATTCTCCTTTTGAAATGCCTTATTATTTTAATATTATAATGGCTTTGCAAATTAATGAAATGCTTTAAAAAAAATCCTATTGTGCAAATGCACAAGTAAGGGATTTTTTTTTGTTTTGACAAACAGTGACAATATTATATGATGAATGCTAAAATAAATATAACTTAAGGTAAACCAATGTGCACAATGATATACCAAAAGAAAATACACTTTCTATATTTTTAAGGAGGAAAAAATATGTCAAAAACAATTTTAAAAAATGAACAAGAAATCCGTGATTTTATTAGAGGTTGTACACTTTTGGGTACTGGTGGCGGCGGTTTAGAAGAAAATGGCGTGCAATCTTTATTGAGTGAGCTTGCAGCAGGGAAAGAAATTAGTTGGATTGATGTAGAAGATATTCCAGATGACGCAATTACAGCTTGTCCTTTTTTAATGGGTTCTATTGCACCACATACACCAGAGTTAATAAAAGAAATGGAAAGCTACGATATGACAAAAGAAACTTCTTTATATACAGAAAAAGAAAGAATTGCACATTCTATTAAAGAATTAGAAGAGTATACTGGTAAAAAAATTTCTGCTGTTGTGCCATTAGAGTTAGGCGGTGCTAGTACACCAGGCTGTATTGGTGCTGGTTTAGCAACAGCAATTCCAGCTGTTGATGGTGATTATACAGGACGAGCAATTCCTGAAATTCCACAAACAACACCATATTTACACGATAAAAAACTTTGGCCTTTAGCAGTAGTAGATGAATTTGGTAATACAAGTATTATTAAAAATGCTATGAATTATAGAGTTGTGGAGCGTATGGGCAAAAAATTAAGTGAACCTGCTTTTGGTTTGACAGGTGATACAGGATTTTTGATGACAGGTGCAGAAATGAAGCAGGTTATATTAAGAGGAACACTTTCAAAATGCTTAAAAGTAGGCAAAATGATAAGAGAAGCAAATGAAAACAAAACAGATCCAATTCAAGCAATTATAGATACTTTAAATGGTTATTTATTATTGCAAGGTACTCTCACAAAAAAAGAAACAGAGGATAAAGAAGGCTACTATTGGGGATACCATACTGTAACTGGTAATGGAAAATGGGAAGGTCATACTATAAAAATATGGTTTAAAAATGAAAATCATATTTGTTGGAAAGATGATAAACCAATTGTTACAAGTCCAGATTTAATTGTTGTAGTACAAAAAGACACTGGTATGCCTTGCACAAATCCAAAATTAGAAGAAGGTATGGAGGTAGCAGTAATTGGTATTCCAGCAGTAGAAGAGTTTAGAAGTATAAAAGGATTGGGCATATTAAGTGCAAAATACTTTGGTTTTGATATTGAATATGTTCCTATTGAAGAAGCAATGAAATAAAAATATGTTAGGGAAATGGTTTAATAAGTCATTTCCCTATATTATAACATTTGTAAACACTTCTTTAAGGAGGGGTAAAATATGGAAAAAGAAAAAATAACAATATCTGTTGAAGAATTTGGTAAAATGAATGATTATGCAACAACAAGAGTACCAGAAAATGCAAAAATGTCAACATATTCTGTTACTATGGTTATTATCGGTCTTATCATTGCTTTATCAGCACTTTATACAGGAGCAGCATTTTCACAAGGATTATCTTTAAAAGAAATGTTAATTGCTGATTTTTGTGGAAATCTGATATTATGTTTTTACGCTGGATTTATGGGAGTAATTGGTGCAAGAGAAGGAATGAGTGTTACTATGATTGCACGACATTCTTTTGGCAAAGCTGGCTCTGGCTTAATTTCTGTTATTGTTGCTGTTTCGTTAGGTGGGTGGTATGCTTATCAATGTGGATTTTTTGGAAATACAATTTTTGCTATGTTTCCAGAAGCAGGAATTATTACAGAACCTGTTATTGCTGGTATTTGGGGTGGTATTATGATGATGTTAACAGCATATGTTGGTTCAAAAGGATTAGAAAAATTAAGCTCTTTTGCAGCCCCTTTAATTTTTGTAATGTCGTTAATAGGAATGTATATTGCTATTCGCAATGTTGGAAGTTGGCAAGATATCGCACAACTTAGCGAAACATTAAAACAAAATGGAAGCGGCACTATGACAATTAGTACAGCAATCGTATCTGTTGTAGGAGCTTTTGCTACAGGCGGTATTATACAGCCTGATGTTACAAGATTTAGCAAAACAGCAAAACAATCACTTGTAGCAGCAGTAGCAGGTTTTATTGTGGTACAATTTATAGTTATTTTAGCGGGTTATGTTATTTGTGTTAGTTGTGCAAATTCTGACATTGCTGCGGCTATGCTTCAAATTTTAGGCATATGGTCACTTTTGATATTAATTTTTGCACAATGGACTACAAATGATAATAATTTATATTCTTCTTCTCTTGCTGTTTGTGCCTTATTTCCAAATTTAAAGAAAAAGAAAGTTGTAATTATAATTGGTTTTATTGCAATAGCAGTTGGAGCTACTGGTATTGTAAATCATTTTGTGACTTTTTTAAATATATTAGGTATTCTTGTACCTCCTGTAGGTGGTATTATTATTGCTGATTATTTTGTATGTAAAAAAATGTCCTATCAATTTGGACAAGGAACAAAATATGGTTTTCTTTCTATTACAGCAGTAATTACATGGATAATTTCTTGCATAATAGGATATTTTGTTTCTTTTGGTGTGGCGTGTATCAATTCTATGGTAATTGCATTTGTAACATATTTGGTTTTAGAAATGTTATTTAAAAATTCACCAAATAAAAAATATATAGGTGGATTTTATGAAGAAGATGATTATGGTATGACAACAAAATGTTAATATATGGAGGAACAAAGTATGAATAATATTCGTGCAGACTTTTGGAATGATATTGTTGAAAATCACCCACTAGAATATTTTAAAAAAATACTTCAAATTCCACGCCGAAGTACAGATGAAACAAATATTTGTCAGGCACTCATTTGTTTTGCAGAACAACATTGCTTACATTGGGAAAAAGACCAAGCTGGAAATTTACTCATACAAAAAAAAGGAAAAGCACATGAGGCTATTATATTGCAAGCACATATGGATATGGTTTTTGAAACAGAGAATATATTGCATTATCCATATGAAAATGCAATACAGTTTATAGAACAAGAAGACATCATAAGAGCAAAAGGAACTTCATTAGGAGCTGATAATGGCTTAGGAATAGCAATTATATTATCAGTATTAGCGTCTAAAAATTTACAACATCCGCCTATAGAAGCATTATTTACTGTTGAAGAAGAAGACGGGCTTATTGGTGCATCAAAAATTCAAAAAAATTGGTTAAAAGGAAAATATTTAATTAACCTAGATGGAGAACAAGAAACTGCTGTAACAGTAGGTTGTGCAGGTGCATTTCGTTCTGAAATTCAACTGCCTATTGTTTTGGAAAAAACAGAGGGCTGCTGCTGTTTTACTATTCAAATTTTAGGACTTTATGGTGGACATTCTGGCTTAGATATTCATAAAGGTAGAAAAAATGCTATAGTTTTGATACAAAAAATGCTTATTGATATTCATAAAGAAATCAATATTCGTATTTGCAGATTGAACGGTGGAAGTAGAATGAATACAATTCCAACTAGAGCAGAAGCTGTAATAGCAGTTCCTGAAAGTTTGGTATTCTTGTTAGAGAAAAAAATACTGGAATTAGAGAAAAAAATAAAAGCATCTGTTAATGAAGAAGATAATAATATAAATATTTTGTTTTTTAAATCATCATCAGAAAAATGCTGTGATGTCAAAACTACAGAAAATATATTTCAAATTTTTTCTGAAATTCCTAACGGTATTTTAGAACTATATGACAATAAAACAAATTCTGTAAAGACTTCATCTAATATTGGTATAGTAGAAACAAAAAATAATACTATGATTTGGATTAGTAATACAAGAAGCAGCAGTAAAATAAGTTTAGATAGAATTATGCACCAAAAACAAATATTGGCAGATAAAAATAGTGCAGATGTTATTTTTAATTCTTATTATCCTGCTTGGGAATGTCAAAAACATTCTTTGTTAAGAGAATTATACATAAAAACTTATGGAGAATTATATGCTAATAAGATACATATAGAAGTAATTCATGCTGGATTAGAGTGTGGTATCCTTTTAGAAAAATTTTCCGCTATAGATGCAATTTCTATTGGTTCCGATATATGGGATGTACATTCTGTAGCTGAATGTTTTTCCAAATCATCATTTGAAAGAATTTGGAATGTAATACAAAAAATTTTATTAACATTGTGTGACAAATAAAGATAAATTTTAGATTTGATGAAAGTAATTATTATACTAAATTTTAATACTTTTTAATAGTAATATAGCAATAACGATTTTGGTATAATATTAAGTAATAAATACTACATAAGTGCTCTAAATCTAAAAAGGTCTTGAGTGGAAACAATTAAATTTTTTTGAAAAACGCATAGGTCATGTAATATATTAAGTGAAAGAAAAAAATTATAGATAAAAAGGTTATATAGAAAGACCAAATTCAAAAATATTAATAAATAAACCGATAATAATATCATGCATATATTCTGTTTTTGAATAATAAATCGTTTTTCTTGTTAACCTTTTTATTCTTGTTCTTAAAGTAATATTTTTTCTTTCTATTTTTTGTGTATTCTTTTTTACAATTTTATGTTTCTCTTTTTCTATATATTTTTTGTAACTTGTCCAGTTATCACTATAATATACCTCTATTTGAAATGTTTCTAAAAGTTTTTTTAATTTTAAAAATACAGTATTTTTTCTTTTTCCAATTGTATATACTAGTATTTCCCCTGTATTATGGTTTATAGTATATCATAATCATTTTTGATTATTTTTATTTTTTACGAAACTCCATAGTTCATCTATTTCTACTTTTCCCCATTCACTTATTTAAATACATAACCATTTTTTTAAATATTATATCATTTCATTTAGTGAGGACATTTTTTATAAGTTTCTGAATGATATATTTCTCCTAATATATATTTTTCGCATTTTGAACATATTTGTGCTTCATAATGGTTTACGGTACAGCCTCCTTTATTATTTTTAATATGTTTTGAAACTATTCCTTCTTTATAGGAATGGTTACAAGTAGCTTTTTGTATTTCATTTTGTTCTTCCCATTCTGAAATATTATATTTTATTCCATTATCATCTGTAAAACAGATGTCACCATCATCAAAGCTTTCTATATCTTTTTGTTTTCCATCATTCAAATAAAAATATTCTGTTACATTTTCATCATCTACACGTTCTGTTACTACTTCTTCATATACTATTGGTTCTTCCTGATATGCTAAAACGCCTATTGAAGATACTGCCATTGTTGCTGACCATATCACACAAGCAATTACTGTATGTAATTTTTTCTTTTTTATTGTTTTTTTCATTTTTTCCAATCTCTCCTTTATTTTATCTTTATTATTATTGCCAAAATAACTAACAGGTAAAAAATAACTTTGAATTCTTTTTTTCTTTGGAATAGAAAATCTTAATATTAAACGTCCATATCTTTTCCTTTCTTCTTTGTTCAATTCTAATGCTATTTTTTCATCACAACAGAACTCACAAATTTTATGCACTTGTAGTAATAAAATATAAGTAATGGGATTGAACCAATGTACTATTACTAGCACAGTTGCTAGTAGTTTTATAATATAATCATTTTGCTTAATATGTATTAACTCATGACGCATTATTAATGTAAAATCTTCTTTGGTAAAATCTATATTTGGTAAAAAAATAGTTGGTTTGAAAAAACCTGTTGAAGTAGGAAATTTTATACTGTCTACTTTTCGTATAGAAATATTCTTTTTTATATCTTGTCTTTTTATTTCTATTTCTATGATTTCATTTTCCCAATATTGTGGTGATGCAAAAATACCATTTTTTAACATTTCAGAGTTTTTTTGTATTTTTGTAATTGTTTAACGAAGAATAACATTACTATCACTAGCCATAAACAAAATATTATAATTTGCATATAATATCTTATTGTTAAATTATAAGCTATTCCATTTTCTGTAATATGTATCAATGAAGTAATATTACCTTTATTGATATTTGGCTCATATTCAAATAATAAATAAAGCATATCTAAATAATTATTTTTAAATTCTGGAAAAGGGACAAAAAATAAAATAATATTAATGATTAAAAAAGTTTTTTTGACCTTGTAAGATATGGTATTACTTATTGAAAAAACAAACCAAAATAGAAATAAAATACTTCCTATAACGGATACTGCGAATATTTTATTTGGCTCTATGTTTATCATAAATTATTCCTCTATAAACTCCTTTAGTTCATTTATCTCCTCTTCACTTAATTCTGTTTTCCCACCGAATGCACAAAGAAAATTTGTTAGAGAAGCATCTTTCCAAACTTTTACCCATTGTCAAGAACTTACAGACCAGTATGTTCAGATGTTGGAAAAAAGAAAAAGACTATGCTGAGTATCGGCACTCCTGCGATGAGATGAGGGAATTGCTGACTGCAAAAGCCAACGTGGACTGATTGATGGGATATGGAGAGAAACGCCAGAATGACCAAGAAAAAGAATAGTGGCAGAACCGCTGACCCTCCATTTTTTTGTACCATCTTACCTGCCTCAGCCACAGAATGAAATTCTGTGTTCAAAGGGGTTTGGGATATCTGTCAAGACTTTTTCTGAGCAGACAGCATGACCGAAACATAAAACATCCCATCTTTCCATTCAAAGCGGGTATCGCCGTTGTAACGCTTTGCAATCACTCGTACCGATTCCGTCCCAATGCCAAAACCATCGTGACTGGAGGAAAGGAAACGCCCATCATCGGACTTTGGCGGCTGGTCGCTGGTATTGTCCAGCGTCAGATAAAGGGCCTGCTTTCCCTGCTGGCGGATATGCAGGCGGATGATACGGGGCGCTTTGGAACCGGCGCAGGCGTCGATGGCGTTTTCCAGTAGGTTTCCTAAAAGGGCGCAGAACTCCGGCTGCGGGATGATGGTTTCTTCCTCCATCTGGACAGAAAACTCCATATCAGTCTGCTGTCTCACCGCCTGCTCCCCGTAGTAATGTAGTACGGCATCCACCGCATAATTTTTGCAGAACCGGCGGACTGTATCCGGCGGCAGGCTTTCCCCATAGGCTTTCACATACTCCGTAACCCTGTCTATATTACCGCTCTCCACACAGCCCTGCAATGCCTTGAAATGCTGGCGCAGATCATGGCGGGCGCGCCGGGTGTCCTCAATGCTCTTTTGCAGTATACGATACTGGGCGGCCTGCATCTGCAAAAGACGGTTCTCCTGCATCAGACGCATATTCTTTGTCAGCCCCCTTGCCATCCAGTAAAACATCGCGTAACAAAACAGCAGCAGCGCCAGAAGCGCCAGCATCAGAACCGGATAAAACATCATAACCTTGTTTGTGTAAAGAGTGGAATATTCCTGGGGCCGCATGGCAAAGTTCAGGCTCAGGAACACCACTGGAAGAATCCAGAATACATACCATGTCCCCGGCATTTCAATTTCATCCAGAAGCCATCTTGCGGCATGGGTGGCCGGATACCACATAAGCCCCAACAGCATCCAGCAAAACAAGGCATAGGCCGCCGCCCCTCCCAGGTAAAAAACCACAGGGCCGCTTTTTGGCGAAAGCAGGGCGTCCGCCAGGACTGCCAGATTTCTCAAAGTGGAAAACGTCCCGCAGACCGCCAGAAATACGCTGGCGGTTTTCCAGTAAGACAGCGTGACGGTTCGACAGTAAAACAGGGCAAACAGCACCAGCGAGGGAACCAGCCAGAGGTTCGTATCCCACTGGAATCTGTAACAGGCAGTGCCGCCCACAACAGCCCACAGCAACAGAGCGGGGATTCCCCACAAAACGATCCGTCTACCCTTTCCATTCAGGTGTCCTTTCATGGGCAGATAACACAGTATAGCGGCGGGGATGACAGCCGAAAGCTCTAGCATAGGGCAAAAAATCATATCGTTTCCCATCTCTAATGCCCTCCTCTCATCTGCGCATAAGTAAAAGTGAGAAATTGTTCCCGCACCTTCTGGTATTTTAACCGACTGACCGGAACTGATGTCCCGTTTTTTAAGAGAAACCTGTCGGCCAGCAGATTTTCTGCCTGCTCCAGATTGACCAAGACACCCCGTGTGCAGTCGCAGAAATAGGGATAGGCTAACAGCAAAGCTGTAAAGTCTGCCTGCCGCATGGGGACAGTCAGCTTTTCTCCGCTGGTTAGATGGACTTCCACACAGCGTCCGTAGTATTCTGTATGGGTGATCTGGTGAAGCAGGAGCGGCTGCTGTCCTGCTGTGCCCGGAACCATCACACACTGCTTTTGTTCCAAAAGCTCCGCATCGCACCGGGTCAGGGCCTGTGCCAGCTTTTCATAAGAATAGGGCTTAACCAGGTAAAATGCTGCCGCCACATCATAGCTATCCACAGCAAATTCTCTGGTGGCTGTCGTAAAGATGAGCTGGCAGGCATAATCCTGCTCCCGGATTTTTTTCGCCGCTTCCATACCAGTCATGCCAGACATATAAATATCCAAAAAAATCACATCAAAGCTATCCAGGGCAAAGCCTGCAAGCAGGGCTTCGCCGCTTTCAAAAACCACCGGGGCCGGAACTAGAAAAATCCCTTGTTCCTGTGCCCAGCGGCAGATAAATTCCCGCAGTTTTTCAGCGTCTGCGGAAAGGTCGTCTACAATAGCAATCCGCATAATTTTCGCCTCCTAACACAAAAGACTTCCTTTGTCAAGACCTATTATACCATATTTTCAGTGCCCTGACCTACATCTTATGCAGAGTTTTGACATCTCATGCAGAGTTTATTGACAAAGGCAGTTAAAACACTTATGTTAAATATATAACCAATTTCTTAAAATAGTCGGTTTTTTTCATGCTATTTTTTCATTTTTATCTGCTACGGAAAGGAGGAGGTGGATTGAGGATTGCACTTTATAACGAAAATCTCGGAGAACTAAAAGCACTGGCAGGGCAGCTTGACCAGTGCGCCAGGGAATATTTGTGTTTTGCGGAAATCGTCCCCTATGCCAGACAGGAAAATTTTTGCAGTATGGTGAGGGACGGGCCGGATTTTGACTTGTTTGTGGTGGTGCAGGACGGCACTTCAGTCTGGAGATGGTGGAACTGCTGCGGGAGGAACGGCCAAAGGCGCGGATTTTCTGGTTTTCTGACCTGGATTTCGCCCTGCGCGCCTACCGCTACAACGCGGACTGGTTCGGGCGAAAGCCTGTTGCTCTGCCCGCCATGTAGAAAGCCTTTGGGCGGCTTGTGGCGAAAAACGCAAACGCTTTGTGAGCAGTCCGTTCCAAAACAAAAAAGCATCTACCCAAGGTGCAGAATTCATCAAAGCAAATGAAATTGGAAAGTATACATTTTTCCAAAATATCAGGAGGGCATATTTATGAAAAACAAGTTAAGGAGGCCACTGGCGTTCCTGCTATCCGTGGTGATGATCGTCACCATGTCAGGAACTCCGGTTCATGCGATGGCAGACAGAGGACAGCCGGAAACCGAACTGTGCGAACACCACACTGCTCACACAGACGATTGCGGCTACAAGGAAGAAATGCCAGGAACACCATGCGGTCACGAACACACAGAAAACTGCTATATCGAAGTGACTGAGTGTGTGCACGAGCATACGCCGGAATGTTATCTGGAGGAAACAAAGGACAGCGTATCGGGCAGCGAGGCTACCCCGGAAAATGCAGAGAAATGGGAGCCGGAAAACTGCCCCCACATCTGTGATAAGGAAAGCGGCTGTATCACAGAAAAATTAGACTGTCAGCATGAGCATGACAGCGAGTGCGGCTACACTGAAAGTACGCCGGGAACACCATGCACCTATGTGTGTGAAATCTGTAATCCGCAGCACAGCGGCGAAGCCGGTAAGGAACCGGAAACAGAAATCATCAAACAAGAGCAATGCTCTTGTTTGACCCTTTGTACAGAGGGTCAAATCAATCCTGACTGCTTGGTCTGCGGTGCAGAGGATGCTGATCTGTCGGACTGCAAAGAGAAAGCTGCAAAAGAAGATACAAAACAGCCGAAAGATACCGGCATCTGCAAGCATCATCAGGAACATGACAATGCCTGCGGCTATCAGCCGGAATCGGAGGACATTGAAGGAAGTCCGTGTACTTATAAGTGCCGTATCTGTCCCATCGAGGACCTGATTGCTGCCCTGCCGGATAAGGTAACGGAGGATAATGCAGAGGATGTGCGAGCGCAGCTTGAAGAAATCCTCGCTCTGTTTTCAGTGCTGACCGGGGACGAACAGGAGCAGATCGACCTTTCCCGCTGTTATGAGCTGCAAGGGGCGCTGGATGTAGCCAACGACCCTACACCGCTTTCAACGGGCGATGTTGATTTATATAGCACTAATACTGTAACGCTCACCGAAGCAGAGTGCAGCGGCGGATGCCAGGGGCATAAAATTACACAGTCAAATACGCAAATAATGGGTGCGAAAATCCTTGTAGAAAGCGGTACCCACAACATAACTTTTTCAGGATTAAATCTAACTTCTGCCGCCGTTGGCATCATGCCTGGCGGGACAATGAACCTGACTTTAGTGGGTACTAATAAAATAGTAGGTTCTGACTGTGGATTTTATGTGCCGGTAGGTGCAACTTTGGTGATTACAGAACAGAGCACAGGTTCACTGGATATTTCCCTTACTAACTCTATGACTGCTGCCGGTATTGGCGGAGCATATTATGATCCAAATGGAAATGTTGGCGATTTTAACTGCGGAACGGTGATAATTAACGGTGGTACGGTAACAGCCGCTGGCGATGGTTACAGTGCAGGCATCGGTGGCACATCTTATGATCCGGATTTTGGAAACGGTGGCAATATCTCCATCACTGGCGGTCATGTTACAGCCAAAGGCAACGATAGGGCTCCAAGTATTGGCGGTGGTTATAAAGCAGGCAGTGACGGCTCCCTGACGCTCAGCTCCGCCGATGTGCTGGACAGCAGTACCACCCTTGGCTCTAAAGGGACTTATACCATCAACGGCGACCCCACCGAGGACATGATCGTGGTGTCAGAATTGGTGTATACCGGCGAGATACTGGATACTTCTGAAATTAGGATTGATGACAGCAAGACCGGGACAGCAACCTATTTCGGGCAAACTTTCCAGGTGAAAGCCAGCGCGGACGGATGGGTATTGCAAGACTTAGGCGAAGTAAGAGAAGCCAAAGAATATACCGCTGTTTTCAAAAAAGGCGATAAGGAAATCAGCAAGAAATTTACCGTAGCGCAGTCCGGCACACAGTTTGTCGAGGACGGCGCTGTGAAAACCTACAAAGACGGCGTAGCGTGCAGCGACTTCACCGCCAGCGACACCATCACCGTCAAGGCCACGCCCACGCCTACCGGGGCGGCTCCGGCCAACTCCGCTATGTTTGCGGCCAGCTTCACCGGGCCGGGCGCGGGCCAGATGGCGGTGTTTGTGGGTGATACGCAGGTGTCCGCTCCCGCAGACAAAGGTGCGGACGGCACCTACACCATGACCGTCAGCGCCGCCGATGTGCTGGCTGCGGCAGGAGGCCCAGGTACGGGAATCACCCTCACCGCGAAATTCGTAGGGAATAACAATATGGCGGACGCGGCAGGGACGGTGGATGTCAGCATCTCCGCCGTAGCGAAGATCGAAAAGGACGGTACGGCCACCCTTGTGGATAAGACGGCATTTCTAAACGCGTTCAAGGATAGCACAAATAACGGTGTGACGATCACGATGCTGAACGATGTGGAACTGGCGGAGAATGAGAGTATCAGTTCAAGTTGCAGCTGTACTTTGGATTTGAACGGTCATACGATCCGTCAATCTGCCGTCACCCCCACTACATTTTCCATCGGGAGCGGTAGTACGATTACGATCAAGGACAGCGGGACCGGCGGAAAGATTGAGAGTTCAAATAATACCATCGAAGTATATGGCGGGACTCTATCCATCGAAAGCGGGACTGTTTCGGGACATTACGGTGTGCAAATTCACCGTGGAACGGTCAACATTTCCGGTGGAACTATCTCAGGGAGTGATACAGGATTGAGGGTGTCATGGGGTAAAAACATAACCCTCTCCGGCGGAATATTCAGTGGAAGAGCAGCGGTAGAGGTAATCAATGATGCGTCTGTCACACTGAAAGATATGCTTGCAACAGGGTATGCCTATCACCAAAATGATATACCCGTTGCAAAAGCAGAGGGACTTGTGGGCGACTTCGAGGCAGGCGAAGTACCGCTTGACGCAAGGCCCGCATGGCTGACCGGCACAGTGACGGTGAAGGAGTGCCAGCATAACGGCGAGGATGTTTGCACATACACCCATACCGAAGGCACCACCACCCACCAGCAGACCTGCCTTGCCTGCGGCAAGAAATGGGACGAAGAAAATTGCAGCTACACTAACGGCGAGTGTGCCTGTGGCTCCACGCTGGCGGTCACACTGCCTGATAATCTGGATTTGACCTACACCGGCACAGCGCAGACACCCGAAGTTACTGTTATGGTGGACGGAACAACCACACTCGCAGTAAATACCGATTATTCGGTAGCCTACGACAACAACATCAACGCTGGGAATACGGCAAAAGTCACTGTCACAGGCACAGCTTTTAACGGAACAGTGGAAAAGACTTTTACCATTGAAAAGGCCACCCTCATTGTAAGTGGTAACGGTATCTTCAGCGGCACCTATGGAATGAAGCTGTCTGAACTGACGGTTGGCGCCAGCCTGGCCGTCAACTCGCCCAGCGGCTCGGGGGTGCCGGGCAAGTGGACGCTCACCGGAGATGTCATCCCTAACGTGGGGGACAGCGGAGAGTATACCGCCATCTTTACCCCGGTCATCGGCGCGGAGAACTATAAACCCTTGACGGCCCAGGTGACGCTGAACATCGCCAAGGCCACGCCCCCGGCCCCTCAGACCGGAACTCTGAATATTTGCAACGGCTATACCGTGAATTATCCCTATGACCTCAGCCGTCTGCTCCCCATTTTGGCAAGCGGCCAGAGCTTTGGTGGGGACGTGACCTACACGCTGAAAGCGGTCAACATCACCGAGGCGGGCTACTACGACAGCAGCGACCCAGCAACCATCAGCGGCACAACGCTGACGCTGCCGGTCAAGGAAGTTACATCCGGCACCGAGGGCCAGATCGGAACCATCACCGTGACGATCTCCTCCCAAAACTTTGCCGATGTGGATGCGACTATCAATGTCAACCGTGTCAACAAGCAGCCGGTGACTATCACAGGCGTAACTGCACAGGACGGCACCTACAACGGCGGGACGCATAACGGCTACACCGGCACACCCACGGCCTCGCCATACAGCGGCGATTTCATAGTCACCTATGCCAAAGGAGACGGTACGGTCCTCAGCGGCGCACCCACTGACGCTGGAGACTATACCGTGACCTTCACCCTGGCTGAAAGCAACGACTACACCGGCAGCCGTACCCTCAGTTTCACCATCAGCAAGGCCAGTATCACCATCAAAGCGGATGACAAGCGGGTCGACGTAGGCGCCACAAAGCCCGCCCTGACCTACACTGTAACCGGGCTTGCGGGCGCTGATACGTTGGCTACCGCACCCACCCTGACCTGTGACGCGGATATGGACACCGTAGGCCAATACCCCATCACCGTCAGTGGAGCGGAAGTTCCGGACGGCGGCAATTATAAAGACCAGATCGTCTATGTGAATGGAACCCTGACAATTACCAATAAACCTTTGCCGCCTACTAAATATAGTGTGACAGTGCAAACCGAAACCGGCGGCACAGCTTCCGCTTCTCCCACATCAGCGGAGAAAGGGACAAAAATCATTCTGACCGCCACATCGGACAGTGGCTATCATTTCAAGGAATGGCAAGTGATTTCCGGCGGTGTGACAATCAATAACAACAGCTTTACCATGCCTGCCACAAATGTGACTGTCAAAGCGGTATTTGAAAAGGACGATGGCACATTGCCACAACCAACCCGATACAGCGTAATGGTGCAGGCTGGAACTGGCGGCACAGCTTCCGCTTCTCCCACATCAGCGGAGAAAGGGACAAAAATCACCCTGACCACCACACCAGACAGCGGCTATCATTTCAAGGAATGGCAGGTAATATCCGGCGGCGTGACAATCAGCAGTAACAGCTTCACCATGCCAGCCGCAAATGTGACCGTTAAAGCAATATTTGAAAAGGACGGCGGCACACCACCACAGCCGACCCGATACAGCGTAACCGTGCAGGCTGGAACCGGCGGCACAGCTTCCGCTTCTCCAACATCAGCGGAAAAAGGGACAAAAATCACCCTGACCACCACACCAGACAGCGGCTATCATTTCAAGGAATGGCAGGTAATATCCGGCGGTGTGACAATCAATAACAACAGCTTTACCATGCCCGCTGGGAATGTGACCGTCAGAGCAGTATTTGAAAGGAACAGAAACGGTGGCGGAAACTCTGGCGGTTCCGGTAGCGGGGGAGGTTCTTCGTCCGGCGGCGGTTCTTCCAGCGGTGGCTCCACGATTGTAGCGCGTCCCGACAAAACCAAGCCGGAAATCCCTACCACCAGCCAGACCAAACCAGCAACGTCGGATAAAAATGAGAATGTGATGGTAGATAATGGTGCTGTCCAGTCTGCCATCAACGTGGCAAAGAACGATGCCAAAAAGAACGGAAATACCACAAGCGGCGTGGCAGTAGTAATTCCTGTCATACCAAAGGCAGGCCAGAGTACTTTTAACGTGACAATCAAGGCCCAGACCCTAAACACCCTCGTTCGTGAGGATGTGAAACGGCTAGAAATCAATATTAACGGCATAATCGTTGGAGGAATGGATGCCAGACTGCTGAAATGGCTGGATGCCACATCAGCGGATGGTGACATCATACTTCGAGTAAAACGAGTAAATCAGTCCAGCTTACCTGTGGAAGCCAACGCTGCTATTGGCACAAGGCCAGCCTATGACCTGTCGCTGGTTTATCTCTCCGATGGGAAAGAAACACCGATAATTGATTTGGGCGGATGCACCATTTCTGTCCGCCTGCCTTACACTCCGGCAAAGGAGGAACAAATCGGCAACCTATATGCGGTCTATGTGGATAGTAATGGCAAGGTAGAATGGCTGACAAAATCCAACTATGACCCTGATCTGGGTACGGTTGTCTTTGAAACCGGGCGTTTCAGCATCTACGGCATAGGCTACAAGAACTCTGCCCCTGCCTTTACAGACATTAAGAACCATTGGGCTGCGGATAACATTATATTCGCAGCTAACCGAGGACTGCTCACCGGCATAGGCAATAACCAGTTCAGTCCTGACACAGGCATGACGCGAGGGATGTTTGTCACTGCTCTGGGGCGACTGGCAGGCATCGACCCAGACAATGACAAAATCGGGAAATTCATTGATGTAAAAGCCGACGCCTATTATGCTCCGTATGTGAACTGGGTGGCAGAAAAAGGTATTGTAAATGGCACTACCTCTACCACCTTTTCCCCAGACACCAATATCACCAGGGAACAGATGGCGGTCATACTGGCAAATTATGCAAAAAAGCTGAGTTATGACCTGCCTGCCACCCAAGATGCCGTAACATTTGCGGACAACGCACAAATCAGCGACTGGGCGGTAAAGGAAGTCAAAGCCATGCTGCAGGCGGGCATCCTTGCAGGGAAAAGTGGGAATAAGTTTGACCCGCAGGGAACCGCCACTCGTGCCGAGGTTGCTACTGTACTGTGGCAGTTCGTGAAAATCGTCATTGACCCACAGACCGCCTAGGATACAGAACGACAGTACATAAAAAACGGCAAACCTGCTACCGGCTGGACTGCAAGACGGCGAAAAATGATACTGGCTGGACAATAATGGCTGGAAACAGATTGACCAAATGGTACTACTTCTATGCAGATGGCTCTATTATGCATAAACGTCCCTTTTGACCTATCTCTGCCCTTATGGGACAAAGACTTGAATAACAGCATAACCAATATGTTCAGGGTACAGATGATGCAACAATCATCTGTACCCTGTTTTTGTCTGCCCTTTTTTGGCAAAAAGAAGGTAGAATGAGGTAGAAAGAATGGCAAAAAAAGAGGGTGGAAAAAATATTAAAAAAACGGGAAATGCAAGAATAGCAAGGGATTGCGAGAAAAAATAAGAAAGAATTGCCATTCTTTATGTACGAAGAAAAAAGGGAAAACAAGAGTGAAAGGAGGGAGTTAAAAAAATAAGGAAAATTTTTTAACTTTTTTAAAAGCTAGTAAAATCAATATCTAACAGTTTTTTAAAAGAGAAAAAAACGGTTATGTATTTAATAAGTGAATAGGGAATACTACAGAAATAAAAATTAAGAAAGGAAGATTTTTAATGTTTGTAATAAAAGTAAAATGTCCTGTATGCGGAAGCGAAAATGTATCAAAAAATGGTACATCAAAAGTAGGAAAACAACAATATATCTGTAATAATAAACAGTGTCATAAATCAAGTTTTATATTAGATTACACTTACAATGCTTGTAAACCTGAAGTAAAAAATAAAGTAATACCTATGACTTTAAATGGTAGTGGTATTAGAGATATCTCAAGGGTATTAAAAATAAGCACCACAACCGTAATGAATTGCATAAAAAAAGAAAAATATATAAAATATGTAAATATTAATCTGCTAAAGCAGAAAGGAAAAATCTTACTTTAAGAACAAAAATAAAAAGGTTAGCAAGAAAAACGATTTGTTATTCCAAAACAGAATGTATGCATGATATTATTATCGGTTTATTTATAAATATAAAAGTAAGTACTAATTTTGTTTGAAATCCTTGTTTTTTTGTCCTACCAATCACGATAATAGAAAAATACAAACCATTTTCTAGTTTTTTATCTTTATAATCCGACATAACTTTCCTCCTTTCTTAGGCCATAAATTTTTTCTTCAAAAAATTATCTACTAATTTTTCTAGCAATTATAATAAAAGCTTTGCTTTTCAATTCTTTATTTAGTTTTTGTATTAGTTTATAAGTTTATGGCTTTGATACTCTTAATTCATTTACTATTTCTTCTGCTTTTATAATTAAATTTCTTTGCATACTTATCAACCACCCTTTTACTATTTGCTTATTTATTAAATTTTCTATACTTATTATATATTATCTTTTTTATAAATGAAAATATTTATTTCACATATTTGTTAATTTTTTAGGCAGTGTAAAATTCACACCATCTGTACAATGGAGAAATTCCTAAAATAAAAATAGGCCCCTTCGTTTTATACAAATCAACGAAAAGAGTTATGTAAGTTTTTAATATTAAAGTAATATCAGAGAGGGTAAAACAGTTTCAAAAATGATGTTACTTCAATTCTCCTCTAAATTCATAAAATTTTAATTATATAATCTATTTATATTAGATTATTCACAATTTATATAGAAAATATATATTATATTGCACTATATGCTAACAATGCTTTTTTATGTAATTTATTCATAAAATTGCTTTTTTATATTTATACATTATTTTTTAAAAATCATTTTAAACTTGATTGACAAAATTTATAATGCTTGATATAATAACATTAAGGATCGTTACTGATAATGCAGGCGTGACCAGTTAAGACATAAAAAGGTGTCTTTCGTGGTTACGCCTTTTTATATTCAAACAGGAGGAGAGTATGAAAGTTGTTAAAGTTTTTAATAATAATGTTGCCCTTGTTTTAAACGACTCTAACCACGAGGAAATTATTATGGGGAAAGGAGTTGGCTTTGGAAAAAGAGAAAATGACACCATTGACCAGAACAAAATTGAAAAACGCTTTGTATTAGAAGATAAAACTTCTGTCAAGGCATTTCAAGAATTGTTAGGCAGAATTGACATTGAAGATATTGAATTAGCAAGCGATATTATTCAATGCGGAGAGCAGGAACTTGGATATATCTGTAATAATTCTATATTATTAACATTATCAGACCATATCAGTTTTATGCTAAAAAGAGCAAGAGAAAAAATATTGTTTCTTACTCCATTAGAATGGGATATTAAATTGATTTATCCAAATGAATATAAATATGCTTGTTCCGCTGTGGAAAAAATGAGAAAACGAACTGGTTTAGATATTCCAGAACAAGAAGCTGCTTTTATTGCACTACATTTTATCAATGCACATTATGAAGGAAAAGATATGCAGGAAACAATATTAAGTTCTAAAATCATTCAAAATGTAATTGATATTGCGAAATATCATTATAAAATAGAATTTGTAGAAACATCATTTAATTTTTCGAGATTTATCACGCATATTCGTTATTTTGTAATGAGGCAATTACATAATGAAAAAATGAATAATGATTTTTCTCTTATTAATGTAATTGCTTTAAAATATCCAAACGACTATAAATGTGCAAAAAAAATAAAAGAATTTTTAGAAAAAAGATATCATTGGGAAATTGGAAATGACGAGTTATTATATTTATCGTTACATTTGAATTGTTTATATACTGATAGTAGGGCGTTACTGAATGATGAAGGCGTAACCTAAGCTGTATGAGTACCTCATATTGCTTAGGTTTTTATTTTGCAAAAGAGGAGGAATAGTTATGTTTGAAAAAGAAGCAAAGGAAATTTTAACATTAGTTGGCGGAAGTAATAATGTAAATAGTTTGGTGCATTGTGCAACACGTTTAAGGTTTGAGTTAAAAGATAATAAAAAAGCAGACAAAACAGCATTAGAAGGGCTTTCTTATGTATTATCTGTTGTAGTAAGCGGAGGACAATTTCAGGTGGTCATTGGTCCAAAAGTAAACTCTTATTTTGAGGAAATTATGAAAATTGCTAATTTGAAAAAGGATACTGAAAAAAGCGGTAATATGTCCATATTAAAAATTATTTCTGGTGCTTTTTCTCCATTAATTCCTATTATGGCTGGTGCAGGTATGGTAAAAGCATTACTTACTGTACTTGCTGAATTTGGCATTATGTCAGATGCTAGTGCTACTTATGCTGTATTATCTGCAGCTGGCAATGCTGTATTTTATTTTATGCCTATCTTTTTAGGAATTACATTATCAAAACAATTTGGTGCAAATGCTTATGTTGGTGGAGCACTTGGAGCAGCATTGTTAGAACCATCATTTACAGCATTAATAGGGCAAGAAGGAACAAACTTTTTTGGTATTCCTTTAACTGCTGTGGATTATGCAACAACGATATTTCCTATATTTATAATTTCTTTTATCTATGCTTATTTAGATAAATTTTTAAAAAAGGTAATTAAACAAGAATTACAAATGTTTTTAGTATCTATGATTTGTATTATAGTGCTTGTACCACTAGCAGCACTTGTATTTGGTCCTTTTGGTACAACAATAGGTAATGTGATATCTGCTGTTGTAATGAAATTATTTAATTTTAGTGGTATTGTTGCAGGTGTTGTACTTGGAGCAACTTATCCATTTTTAACAATACTAGGACTTCATTGGGGATTTACACCAATTACATTACAAAATATTACAGAATTTGGCGGAGATGTTGTAGAAGGAGCAGCAGCCTGCTGTGTTTATGCCGAAATTGGCATTGCAATCGGTGCCTATTTAAAAGGTAAAAAACATTCTAAAATCAAAGAAATTGCAGGACCAACACTTTTAACAGGATTTTTAGCAGGTGTAACAGAACCAATACTATATGGTATTATTATGCGATATAAAAGATTGATGATAGTTGTAGCAATCGCTGGAGGTGTTGGTGGTGCAATCAATGGTCTTTTTGGCGTAACATTAGATGCTTTTGTTTTCCATAATATTTTTTCAATGGTAATGCTTACTTATAGTCCATTTTTACCATTTTTGTTAGGTGTTGCAGCAGCATTAGCAACAGGAATTATATTAACTTATTTTTGGGGAATTACAAGTGATGACAAATCAGATTTTGAAGCAGTATTAGAAAGTGAAACTGCAAATACTACAACAAATGAAATAAAAGAAGTTACTACAAATACTGTAGTAACAGAGAAAAAACATTCTGAAATATTTGCTCCAGTAAGCGGAACAGCTATTGCATTAGAAAATGTAGAAGATGAAGTATTTGCAAGTGGTGCAACTGGACAAGGACTTGCTATACTTCCTAATGAAGGAAAAATTTGTGCTCCATTTGATGGAGAAGTAGTTGCAGTATTTCCTTCTAAACACGCTGTTGGATTGCGTTCCGTAGATGGTGTGGAAATGTTAATTCATGTAGGATTAAATACTGTTATGTTAAATGGAAAATATTTTACATTAAAAATAGAACAAGATGCTCACGTCAATAAAGGAGATGTTTTATTAGAATTTGATATTGAAAATATTAAAAAAGAAGGATATTCCGTAGTTACTCCAGTATTAGTTACAAATTTTGATGATGTAGATTTAAAAGTAGTAGCAAATGAAAACGATGTTTTACATACAGGCGACAAAGTAATGGACATTAACTAAAAACGAAAGGAGAAAAAGTATGTTAAAAGAAAATTTTTTATGGGGTGGAGCAATCGCAGCTCATCAAGTAGAAGGTGCTTATTTGGAAGATGGAAAAGGATTAAGTATTGCTGATGTTATGACATCTGGCTCTGTTTCAAAACCTAGAGAAATTACAGATGGTATTATAGAAGGAAAATACTATCCAAATCATAATGGTATTGACTTTTACCACAATTACAAACAAGATATTGATTTATTTGCAGAAATGGGATTTAAATGTCTAAGAACAAGTATTGCATGGACTAGAATTTTTCCGAATGGCGACGATTTAGAACCTAATGAAAAAGGATTGCAATATTATGATAATTTGTTTGATTATATGCTTTCTAAAAATATACAACCAGTTATTACATTATCTCATTTTGAAATACCATATCATTTGGTAAAAGAATATGGCGGTTGGAGAAATAGAAAATGTATTGATTTCTTTTATCAATTTGCTACAACTTGTATTAAAAGATACAAAGACAAAGTAAAATATTGGTTGACATTTAATGAAATCAATAATCAATCATTAGTTGAAAATCCAATTTATGCTTTTACTAATTCTGGTATTTTATATGAAGAAAACGAAAATAGAGAAAAAACAATGTATCAAGCTGCACATTATCAATTTGTTGCTTCTGCAATGATAGTTGATTTTGCCCAGCAATTAGATAATACATTAAAAGTAGGTTGTATGGTGGCAGCACTCCCTTATTATCCTTATTCCTGTAATCCAAAGGATATTTTAAAGGCACAAAAATGTAATCAAAAACAGTTGTTTTTTACAGATGTTCATGTAAGAGGATACTATCCTTCTTATATTTTAAAAGAATGGGAACAAAAAGGATATAACTTTGATATGACAAAACAGGATTTAGAAATACTGAAAAAAGGAAAAATACATTATATTGGATTTAGCTATTATTTAACAAGTACTGTAAGCACAAATGCAGATATGGAATGTGTAGGAAGTGGAAATGCAGCTGGCTCAGATACAGTAGAAAATCCTTATTTAAAAACAAGTGATTGGGGTTGGACAATTGACCCAGAAGGACTGCGTTATTATCTCAATGATATGTATGATAGATATCAACTACCACTTTTTATTGTAGAAAATGGTTTTGGAGCGATTGATAAATTGGAAGATAATACAGTACATGATAACTATAGAATTGATTATTTGAAAGCACACATCAAAGAGATGATAAAAGCGATTGACAAAGATGGTGTTGATGTTATAGGCTATACAGTATGGGGCTGTATTGACCCAGTTTCTTTTACAACAGGAGAAATGAAAAAAAGATATGGCTTTGTTTATGTTGACCGTGATGACTTTGGGAATGGAACAAATGCTCGTTTACGTAAAGAGTCTTTTTTCTGGTATAAAGATGTAATTAACACAAATGGTAAAATCTGTATAAAAAATTAATTTATAAAATTTAGAACAAGAAATTATTTCTTGTTCTTTTTTAATTTTTGCAGTAATTTTTTAAGTGCATTGGTATTACAATTGCTGTATTTTCAGTTAATGAGTTATATTGTATTACCACAGCTTTTAAAGGAGGCTGTGGCGTTTCATAATTTTCTAGATTTTCTTATACAACTTAGCACACTTGCTGTTGAAGTATAAAGTAAACAAGCAATCATTGTTAAAAACAATCCATTCATATATTCGTTAATTTTGTTTGCCTTCTTTGTAAAATTGGAACAAATTGATAACCATATTTTTTATATTCTATATCAATCACATCTTCTTTGTTATTAGTATGTCCTATTTATCAGTTTAATAACACTTTTCTATTTTTATAATGCTGCAAATAATATAGCTATAACAATCGAAGGTAGAACATTTGCAACGCGAATTGTTTTCGGACAAATCAAATTAACACCAATACACAATATTAAAACATTTCCTACTAAAGTAATATTGCTAAGGGCAGTATCTGTCATAATAGGTGCTACTTGTCTTGCCAATATGGTAATAATACCTTGAAAAATTGCTACTGGTATTGCAGAAAAAATACACCCCTTTCCTAATGATGATGTCATCATCATGATAATAATAAAATCAAGTATTGCTTTTGCAAAGAGGGTATTGTGGTTTTCGCTAATTCCATCTTGTATTGCACCAATAATTGCCATAGTTCCAATACATACAGTCAATGATGATGTAACAAAAGTATTGATAAATTGTCCATCTTCTTGATTTCCGCTTTTATCACATAACCACCCACCAAATCGTTCAAACCATCTATCTAGATTAAGTAGTTCGCCAAAAAATGCACCTAGTGCAAGAGAAATAATCATCATCATTGTACCTTGTGTATCTAAACTTCCATTTAATTGACCTGATGTTTCCGATATTTTTATTACAAGCATTTGCGATAATGTGCTGCCAAGTGCCATTACAATGATTGCAAATCCTATTGTTTTTGTAATTGTTTCTTGATATCGTTCTTTTAGAAATTTTCTTGATATTAATCCTGTTAAACCTTCGATTATAATTGCAATGGCATTGACATTCCATTTTCTAAATTAGACAAACTTTAATTATCTAATTCGTGTGATTAATGCGTCACATATTCCTTCTATTGCAAAACTTCCACTTCCAGCAGTAATAAATAAACTATCCCCTTTTTTAAAGTCAACTGTTTGTCCATGATTAATAATAACACCATCTCCATCTAATATTAATATACTAACAAAAGACTCTTTTGTTACAAAACCCTCCATTTTTTCCATAATTGTACCATCAAGTAAAAGTTTATCTACTGTAAAATATTCGCAATCTGCAATGTGAGGATAACTACTGTTATTTTTTATAATTGGTATTCTATTTGTTACATCTAATGCTTTTTGAATATGTAAATCACGTTTTCTACCATCTTTTCCTACTCTACCATAATCATAAACACGATAGGTAACATTTGAATTTTGCTGAATTTCTGCAAGCAAAATATTTTTGCCAACTGCGTGTATTGTTCCTGGTTCTATAAAAAGAATATCTCCCTTTTGTACAGAAACAGCATGAAGTACTTCAAGTAATGTATTATTTTGTATTCTTTTTTCAAATTCTTTTTTGCTGATTTCTTTTTGAAAACCATAATACAAAAAAGCATCTTTTGAAGCATCTACAATATACCACATTTCTGTTTTTCCAAACTGCCCCTCATTTTTTAGAGCATATTCATTATTAGGGTGTACTTGTATAGACAAATTATATTGTGCATCAATAAATTTAATCAATATAGGAAACTGTTTAAACTTTTCGCAGTTTGTTCCAAGAACATTATTTCCCTTTTTATCAATAAATTGTTGAAGTGTCAAACCGTCATAAATTCCACCTGTAATATAACATGGACCATCTTCATGACAAGATAATTCCCAAGTTTCTGCAAGAGTATTTCCTTTTATTTCTTTGTTATATTCTTCTGAAAGTCTTTTTCCGCCCCAAATATAATCTTTTCCACTTGGTTTTAATTTTAATATGCTCACTATTACACCTTCTTTCATTATAAAAAATATTCGCTTTCTTTTTTCACAAACAAGAAAGCGAATACTGAATATTATATTTTTGACTTTTTTACTATACATTTTTTTCTACAAAAGATTTTAATAAATCTGCTTCTTCCTGTTCTTTTTCTCCTTCTACAATTACTTCAACTTCCTCATTTGCTTTGATAGAAAGACCCATTACATTAAATATTTTTTTGGCATCTCCAATTTTTTCTCCTTTACGAAGCATAATATTACTAGAACATTTTACTGCTTCTTTTACAAAAGCACCTGCTAGTTTAATATGCAACCCTGTTTCATCATGTACTACAAATGTAAATTTTACCATAAGCCATTCTTCTTTCTTTTCATACCATCAAATGTAGTTACATTTTTTACATTACTCCTTAAAATAATACTCTAAAGCATAAGCAATTCCTGCCTCATTATTTGTTTTTGTTATAAAATCAGCCTTTTCTTTTAATTCTTGAATAGCATTTCCCATAGCTATTCCAACACCTGCTGCTTCTATCATTGAAATATCTAATTCTTGGTCACCAAAGGCAATACTGTCTTTTATATCTATATTCAGTTTATTACAAACATTTTGTAATGCTGTACCTTTGCTAACTCCTTTTGAAAAAATTTCAATAAATGTAGGAGAAGAACAAGCAATATCAATATCCATTTTTTGTTTGATTTGTTTATAAATTTTTTGTATCATTTCTGGATTTGAAGCAATAAGAAGTTTGTTGGGATGTATTTTTTCATCAGTCCATTCTTTAATAATATCTTCCATTTTTACAATTTGCGGCTGATGATGAATAATACTGATTTCTCTTTCAACATATTTATCAACACCTGTTACAAACCATTCTTGTTCTTTAAAAATCCAAAGAGGAATATTATTTTTTTCTGCAAATTCTTTATAAATATTTTCCATGACACTCAATGACAAATATTCAGCAGCAATACATTCATTATCTAATATAGTATATGTTCCAGCATTGCATATCTTTATACACTGTATCCCTAATTCTTTTTCAATATTGTCAACACCTGCGGGCATTCTTCCAGATGCTAAAGCAATATGCACTCCCCTTTTTGCCACATCTAAAAGAGATTGTTTTACTTGTGGTAATAATTCTTTATTATCATTCAAAAGAGTTCCATCTATATCCATACATATCAATTTATATTTCATAACATTACCTCTTTATTTAATACCTTTAACATCTTCTCCACATTTTTTCTTCCATTTTTTAATCCTAAATTTAATATAATAACAACTATTGTGCTAATAATTAGTATGGCAATACCTAATATACTCATAAAAATATTTTTTTCTGTACCAGAAAGACCAGCATATGTTATAGCAACACCAATAATAGATATTCCAAATATAAATGTTTTCCATTGAGAAATTTTTTTCAGTGCTTTTATTTGCATTTTTGCTTCTTTTGATAATTCTATATCATTCATGGGTATTACCTCCTAAAAATAATAAATAGAATAAAATAGGGGAATGTCACCATTCCCCATATCTAATTAATTGGAATAGAATGAATTTCAATTTTTTGATTTAGTAGGATAATCCTGGATTGAAAAATCCAATCAATACACCTACAAATGCAATTACTACTAATAATAACATTACTTTAATTGGAGAAAGTTGCTTTTTCGCCATCAAAAACCAACAAACTACTATAAAAATTGCTGTTAAAAGGCCAGGAAATACTTCATCTAATTTGTTTTGTAAACTCAGATAAGCCTCTCCTGCTTCATTATACAATGTAAAAGATGTTTTTACACTTACCCAAGTTGCAGATACCGCACCAATAACAATGCCACCAAGTATAGATACAGAATCTCTAATTGCCTCACCTTGTGTACCAATTAAAAATTCTACCGCTTTTGCACCAAGATTATAACCCTTAAAATAGAGAAATCTCATACCAAAATAAGCAAATAAATTCCATACAATAATATAGAAAATTGCACCTAATGGAGAGCCTCCTGTAGACATACCCATTGCAATACCTAAAAGAATAGGAATTACAGTTCCTACTATCAATGAGTCACCAATACCAGCTACAGGACCCATTAAACCTGCACGTAAACCGTTTATTGTTTCATCATCTACGTCTTCTTGTCCTCCTGCTCTTGCTTCTTCTAAACCTGCTGTAATACCAACGATAACAGTACCAAGCTGTGGCTCTGTATTAAAAAATGCTGTATATGTATTCATTGCTTTTGCTTTATCATCTTCATTTTTATACAATTCTTCTACTAATGGAAGCATTGCACACAAATATCCAAAAGTCTGCATATGTTCTTGTGAAAAACAAGTCAGATGTCCATAATACCAGTTATGGAAAGATTTGATTAGTGCTTTCTTTGATAATTTCTTTTCCATATCATATGTCCTCCTCATCGTCATCTATTGTAGCTGCAGCTCCTGCTACTCTCTGTGCAGAAAGCATTTTGATTTTGTAGTTAATAATAGCAAACATTGATGCAACTACTGTTGCAGATACTAAATTAATTCCTAATGATGCTGCTAATACAAATCCAAATAAAAATGGTACAAAATCTGCTGCTGCTTTTACAATCTGTTTTAAAAGAATTGCAATACCAACACAAGGAAGTAAAGAACCTACTGTAAACAATGTTTTCATTGCAATACCATCCATTGGTAATGTTGTTTTGATTAATTCAACTACATCTGCTCCTAATTTACACATAATAATAGTAGGAATAAAAGAGCAAAGTATATGAGAAATCCAAGGTAATACCATATCAACAACATATAATTTTTTGTATTGTCTTTTTTCTACTGCCTGCCAGCCTGCGTGCTGCCAAACTAAATTGATTGTTGCTGTTCCATAAAATAATACTGTACCTAATGTACCAACCATTGTACCGAAAGAAGTTGCTAATGCTGCACCTTCTACAGATTCTGGACTTAAACCATAACTATTTAAAGCTACCATCGCTAAAGGAATACCTATATAACTAACTGCTCTTACGTCCGCAGACACTGTTCCACCTGGTGTAACTAATGCAATATATACAACTTGCATTGCACAACCTACCAAAACACCCGTTGCAATATCCCCTAAAATAACACCACATACTAAACCACCAATCAATGGTCTACCTAATGTATAATTACCAATAGAGGTACCTCCCATACCAGGCATACTTGATAAACATGCAAACAAGCCAATTAATATTGCTTGTAGCCAACTGATTTCCATAATATACCTCACCCCTTAGTTAAATCCAAATTGTCCTCTAAATTTTTTCCAATTTCCTATTGCTTCATCTTTTAATAATGCAAATTCTACATTATATCCAGCATTCATAATGTTTTCAAGAGCTTGTGCTTCCTCTTGTGTAATAGATTGATTATTTCCTAATTTTGTTGTTCCTGGTCTATCATTGCATGGTCCTATAATAACGGTATCAATTCCTGGTTTAAAACCTTGTTCTACTAATATTTTTTCCATATCTAATGGGTTTTTTGTAATTAAAAAATAATTGTCTTTACTATTTAAAACTTTTTCGCATTTTTCTTTGAACTCATCTAATGTCCAAACAAATGTTTTTTTACCGCTTGCACTTTTGTAAGCAGATTTTAATACTGGATTTTTTGCTGCTGCATTATTTACTGCAATCAAACCATCACATGGATATTCTAAAGCCCATCTTGTACAAGTTTGACCATGTATCATACGATCATCTACACGAATAAAAGAAACTGACATATTTTTCCCCTCCTAAATTTCATCTTCCGATTTTTCTTCTGCTACATAAAATTCTTTTAATGCTTCTCTTGCTTCTGGCAGAAGTGCATCAATCAATTCTTTACTGTCCATATCATCTTTTGTTAATACTGCACTTAATACCATAGGTAAATTCATACCACCTACCATAACTGTTTTGTCTATCAGACCTTGTTCTGCAATCACATTTGCAGCAGTTGTTAGCGGAGAACCTCCCACAATGTCGGCAAATAAAATAATTTCGTCCTCTTTTGTAATGCCTGAAATACATTTGCGTACATTTTCTGCATATATTTCAGAACTCATACCATTCTCGAGGCTTGTAGAAACAATATCTTCTCTGCCCTCCCCTGCAAGCATTTTCAGTGCATTATGTAGTCCTGGTGCCATTGTGCCATGACTTACTAAAACAACATACTTCATTTCCACTCCTCACTTTCTTATTTATTCTGTAATTACAGTATATAAAAAAAGTGATGTCAATTCATCTAACAGACATCACTTTTTTTATATTACATTTGTCATATATTCCATAATATTTGTCATTTATAATTTAATTTCTTGTTAATTGTTCTATTCCATATAATTTGTCCCATACTAATATTAGTATTTTCTTCTATAATAGAGTGTACTGCTCTATTTACCTCTGCAATTGCTTCGTCATAATTTCGAAATCTAGGTGCAATGACTGCATTCTCTACTGCATCACTTAAAATCTGTAAATTCAAATTATTTTCTGAACTTCCCATTAAACTTTGTAATGTTTTATCGGATTCCGTCACTTCTTTTAATACAGAAACTCCCTCAGAATATTCAAAAATCTCAGACTGTATTTGTGTATTACAAGTCAATACTTTCATAAAATCCCACGCATATTCTGTATTTCTAGTATTTGCATTCATAGCAATTAGTAATGTGTTCAATGTTGATATATTTTCACCACTTGGACCTGCTGGCATAGGGATACAATCCCATTCAAAACTAGAGTATTTTTTAATACTCAAGGGATAAGGTTTATAAGCTCTATATTCTGAAAATAACATAGGCTGAAATACTACATTACCTAAATCAAAATCATTAGAACTAATATTATATCCCTCATTTAACTTTTCTAATTGTTCTATAAATATCAAAGCAGGTTCTATATTATCATCTGTTAAATAGCATTTTGTTCCCTCTTGATTAAATAATTTAATTCCATTTGAGTCGAATGCTTCTTCCCAAGTATAGCCTACTGTTCCAAACTGGTCAATTACTCCATCACCATTTGTATCTTTTGTTGCTTTTTGACAAATGTTATAAAATTCTTGCCACGTCCAATCTTCATTTGATATAGAAAGTTCTTCATTATTTAATATTGTTTGATTGACAAACATTAATTTAGGGGCACATTCATAAGGCAAAGAATATTGTATACCATGATATTGTCCGCACTGATAAGCAGAAGAATAAAATCTATTTTTTTGAAAAGTATTATCTTCTGCTATCAATGGTGTTAAATCTTTTAAAGCTCCAATTTCGGCAATGTCATTAAAATCCTCAGCTAATATAAAAAAAATATCTGGAGCATTGTCTGATAATAGCTGTTCCACAAGCCACTCTGAATAATCTTTTTTTAATATTCCACTGACATACTCTACTTGTATTTTTGGATGTTCTTTTTCAAATATAGCAATAGCATCTTCTAAAATACGATAAGAATAACCATTTTGTACTTCCCAATAACTATCAGAAAATACACCTATTGTAATTGTTTTATCACGAAACATTGGTAATTGTTTATATACATTTGTATAAATTACCCAGATAAATATTAACAAAAAAATACATAAAATACTTATTAATGTATTTTTTTTATTCTTAATATAATTCATTATATTTCATCCTCAAACACTTTATTGACAGTATTGGTCTGTACTGCCCATATTGCTACCTGTGTCCTATCTCTTAAATTTAATTTGCTCAAAATATTGCTCAAACCATTTCTGACTGTACCTTCAGAAAGTTTTAATTTTTTTGCAATTTCTTTATTGGATAGTCCTCTTCCTACAAGAGAAATAATTTTCCATTCTGTATTTTTTAATTCTGCTGTTTGTTTTTCGTCAATTTGTATTGCAATATTCGCTTGAGCCATTTTAGAAAATAATTTTACTACTTTTGAAGCAATATCTTCATTAATCATAGCAGTTCCTTGATACACTTTTGTAATAGCCCCTGTTAATTCATCAATAGAAATCCCTTTTAATAAATATCCACTTGCTCCATATTTTAAAGCATTAAAAACATATTCGTCATCATCAAAAGTTGTTAAAATAATAATTTTAATATCAGGATAATTTTCTTTAATAATTTGTGTACAAGCTACACCGTCTATTTTTGGCATACGAATATCCATTAATATCACATCTGGTTTTTCTTTTCTAATAGATTGTATGACTTCTAAACCATTTTTTACGGCATCAGTTACTTTAAATCCTGATTTTGTTCTTAAAATAATAAGCAAACTTTGTCTGATTAATTCTTGGTCATCTGCAATCAGTATTTTAATCATTATTATTTCCCCCATATCCTAATCGAATTGGTACTTGCGCTTCTACAACAAAGCCTTTTTCACCATAATATTTTAGACTTCCTTGTAACCTTTTAAGCCGTTCCTCCATATGATATAATCCAAATCCCTCTTGGATATTGATACAGCCAATACCATTATCTCTGATACATACTTCAAGCATATTATATTTTCTGTCAATATCAATTTGTATTTGTTTTGCTTTTCCATGTCGAATAGAATTTGTAATCGCTTCTTGTATAATTCTATAAATTGTATTTTCTTCTTCCTCATTAAAACAATTTAATTCTGTTTTACATTGATATAATATTTCTGCATTTGTGGCACAACGCATTTCATCAATCATTTGTATTAATGCCTTATCTAAATCCATTTTTTCTAATGCGTCTGGTCTTAATGCTTTAATAGAACGCCTTACATCTGTCATTCCTTGTCTTGCTACTTCTGCAATGGCTTTTAATTGTTCTTTTGTTGCTTCTGGGGCAATGTCCATTAGTGTTGCACACGCCTCAATACCTGTTATAATTCCTGTTAATGCATGTCCAAGTGCGTCATGAATTTCCATAGCTAAACGATTTCGCTCTTTGTTTTTGCTTGCTTGTTCTGCTTCTTTAGCATATTTTTCTAATTGTATATTTGCTTGTCTTAATTCCTCATTTAAAGTATTTAATTCTTCATTTAAACTTAATATTCTTTCTTTTTCACTTAATTGTATATGCATAAGCAATATAATATAAACAATAAAAATAAGCATATTTAAAGAATTAAGCATATTTTTTATCCCTAATAATATAGAACGAACATCACTTTGAAAATATTCCAAATAAGTTTCTAAAGGAGTTATTTTAAAATATAATAAAAGTAAATTATAATCTATCAATAAATACAGCATACAAATAAAAATAACAAGAAAAAACTTCCATTTCCATTCTGATTTTGGAAAATATCTTACAGTATCTGCAAGAACAAGTAATACAATGCCAATATAACTAAATCCTATTACATAGCTAATACAAAAACTAATTGCTAATTCTACACAAACTTTTAAAAATAATCCCCAGCTACTTTTGTTTTGTATGTATAAAAGTAACATACAGCTACAATATAATCCTATGGAAAGTATAGGTATTTTCCATGCTACAATAGGCATACTATAAATGTTTTCTAAAAAATCTAATGCTGAACTCTCTTGTATATATCCTGACAAACTATAAGTTATTAGTGTAGCAATGTATAAAATAATAACCAAGTTAAGATTTTTCATAATTACTAACACATAACTAGCAGATTGCGTTTCCTCCATAAAAATATACCCCCAATTTACTGCCACCTGCCAATTCCAAATTCATCTATATTATCTTTTGTAACTAGTTCTACTGGCATTAATATGTTTTTTTTAACATCTTCTTTGTTAAGTAATTTATAAATAACATCTGCAACTTTTTTTCCTATTTGAGATGGAAATTGTACAGCAGACGCTTTCATCATTCCTTCCTTAATTAAGGCTTTAGAATCTGGTGAGGCATCTACTCCATACACATCAACATCATTTAACATATTATTTTCTTCTAATGCTGCAACAACACCTACACCAGCTAAATCGTTCAAGCAAAATATATTATCAAAATAAATTTTCTCATCTATAATTTTTTGCAATTCTGGCATAGCAATTTCTGATTGTCCTTTACATTCAATTTTATCTACAATTTCAATACCATTTTGATTTTTAATGGTATCTAAAAATCCCTTCACTCTGTCTTGCCCAGATTTTGTTGTTTCATGCGTCATAATTACAAGTTTTGCTGTTTCGCATTGTTCTAAAAAATATTTTCCTACAATTACCCCTGCATCATAATTATCTGATGTAATAGTACAATCAACAAAATCTTCATCATAGACATTTGTATCTACAACAATCACTAAAACATTTTGTTGTTTTGCCCTTTTTAATACAGGAGTTAAACTTTTCCATTCTACTGGTGTTACTATCAGTACATCAATTCCCATATCAAGCATATTGTTAATTTGGTCATTTTGCCTATCTGCATCTAGTGCAGGATCTCTGACAATTAGCCTATCATTTTCTGTTTCTATTTTTGCACTAATTTCTTCACTTATAATTTTATAAAATTCATTATTCATAGTCATATAGCTTGCACCAATGAAATAAGAATTTTCTTTTTGATTAACAGAATAGTCTTTGCTGCTAAACATAATTATAAATAATATTAATAGTATACAGATATTAATTAAAATAAGTATAATCCAAAATATTTTATTGTACTTTTCTTTATCCGTTGGCATGATTTTCCTTTCTATTTTTATGCATTTCATTTATTTAATTATGTTCATTATAATACTTTTCAAATAGCAAATCAAGCATTGCTCAATCTCTTAAATACTGTTCAAAATATGCTATCAATTACAAAAATTTGTTTCTTTACTTTATAAAACTAATATATAAATTAGGTGATATACTTAAATAAATTTTACAAGTTTATGTAATTAAGAACCCCATGCCTTTAGGCATGGGAGTGTCAAAGGAAATAACAACTAAAAAAAGAAACATACTAAATAATAAAAAAATTAAAAAAAGTAGGTTGTTATAGTACAAAAATGGGAATTAAGTGACTATCAATAGAAACAATGCTGGAACTAAAAAAGGGATAAATACAGGGGATAGGCAAATTAAGAGGAAGTTAAAACTATCACATAAAAATCGAAAAATGGTTCTAAATAACCATATACAACAACTGTTTGTACAGGTAAATCTAAAATAGAAGAAAAATAGCAGCCTATTCCTGTATTAAACAAACCAAGAATAATAATCCATTTCTACTGATTTATATCAACAGAAATAGTAAAACCGCTTTTTGTAATAATAAACATAGCAACTATAAAAAAACTTGTAGCAAGTTGTGTCATCGCATTTTTAATACCTACAATATTTTTAGAATATTTATTGAATATAACATTATAGAGTACATAATAGCAGAAGCACTTCCATAAAACAGTCCATAAAAATTGATATGATTATTTTCTGAACCATTAATTAAAAACACTCCAATAAGTACTATTATAAATCCTATTATTTTTATGTTAGTTAACTTTTCGTGAAAGAGAAAAGGGGAAAGTATCATCACTATTATTGAACCACAATAAATAATATAGCAATGATGAAATAGCAACTCCTATTTGTGTATATGCTTCATATAAAAATAACCAACTCATTCCTATAGCAATCTCTGATATAACAACGTAAAATCTTTTTTATTCTGTAAAGATGTTATTTTTTGCCTCGTTAGTATAAAAAAGCATATCAACGATAAAGTTCTTATTGCTGTCCTAAAAAACAATTTCATAGCTTTTCAATAGTATTTTATTTGCTACAATACCATTTAAACCAAATAAAAACAATACAGCAAAATATTTTAAATATGATTTCATATTCTTTTTCCTTTCAGTAATGTTCCAACGATTTCTTCTTTTATAATTTTATACAATGTTTCTGGATTTTTTCCATTTGTAATGATAGTATCAATTCCTTGATTTGTTGCAAGTTTTGCAGCCTGTAATTTTGTTTTCATACCGCCTGTACCTCTTCTAGAACCGGCTCCACCAGCAAAAGAAAAAATTTGCTCATCAATATTTTCAATATATTTTATTTGTTTTGCATCTGTATAAAGTCTAGGGTCTTTGTCATAAAAACCATCTATATCAGAAAATATGACTAATTTTTGTGCCTTACATAATACTGCTACTACCGCAGAAAGCATATCATTATCACCAAATAGTCTATCTTCTGATTCTATTTCTGTATAACTTACAGAATCATTTTCATTTACAATAGGAATAATGCCCATTTCAAGCAATGTATGAAAGGTATTGATAATGTTTTCTTTCTTTTCTTCTGCTTCTATATCCTCTGCATTTAATAAAATTTGTGCAATCGTTTTATCATAATCATGAAAAAACTTGTCATATAAATACAATATACTGCATTGTCCTACTGCCGCTGCTGCTTGTTTCATTTTCATTGTAGATGGACGTGTTTTCATTTTTAATTTATTTGCTCCTACTACAATCGCACCAGAAGAAACAAGTATGATTTCATAACCCATATTTTGAATATCTGATAACACACAGGCTAATTTATCGAAAATTTTAATATTGTTTTGTCCTAAATCGTTTGTTAATGTAGACGTTCCTACTTTAATAACTACTCTATTTTTATATAAATTCATGATAATCCCTCCACAATCGTTATCTTGTGACTTGTATATTCTAAAAAACGGAATATGTCTTTTGTTAGCAATTTTATATATCCTGTTGTTGTACCGTCACTACAACCATACCATTTTTCATTTGCTACATCACTATCCATAATAATGTTTATTTGATTTTGTTTGTCAAGTAAAGCACTAAAAATAGTTGCTGCTCCTACTTTTGTTCCAAGCATATACTCCATTTGTTCTGCTGAAGCAAAAGATACTCTTGCAATTCCTAATGCCTTACTAAATTCTTTAGAATGAAACATTTTATCTCCCTTTATAATAAACAAATAAAAATTCGTTTTTTGTCTATTACACAAAAATAATGTTTTAACCATATTCATATTTAACACTTTATTGATAAAAATACAATCATTCATTGTAATTACTTCATCTGTTTCTACACGCTGAAATGAAATATTTAATTTTTCTAATGTGTTATAAACTTCTTTTTGTAAAATAGTAGTTGTAGTGTTTGGTTTTTCTGTAAAAATATCGCTGATATAAAACATAAAAATACTCCTTTTTTATTCTTTATTGACTTGACAATGATTATAGCATACAATAATGAATTATAAAAACGAATGTTTGTAATAAATATTATGATAATATAGAATAGATACTAAAATAATGTCGTAAAGTTGGTGTGGAAATGGAATGGAATATTATAAAATATCTGGCTTTTGTAACAACTGTAGAATATGGAAGTTTTACCAAAGCAGGAGAAATATTGAATTACTCCCAATCTGCTATTAGTCGTATGATAAATGATTTAGAAAATGAATGGAACATTACACTTTTGGAAAGAAGTAAGGCAGGTGTCAAACTGACTTCTGATGGATTGTCTATATTGCCGTATGCTAAAAATTTATGTGAAGAATATCGAAAATTACAAATGCAAGTAGATAATTTGAATGGTCTACAATCTGGAATAATTCGTATTGGTACATTTTCAAGCGTTGCCACACATTGGCTGCCTAATATTATTAAAGAATTTCAAAAAAAATATAGTAATATTGATTATGAACTACTGCTTGGAGATTATACAGAAATTGAAAACTGGATATTAGAAGGACGTGTAGATTGTGGCTTTTTACGTTTACCTACTCTTTCAGAATTTGAAACAATATTTTTAGAACAAGATAAATTACTTGTTGTTTTACCAGAAAATCACCATTTAGCCCAAAAAGAAAAAGTATCTGTTTCAGATTTATGTAATGAGCCTTTTATGTTACTTGAAAAAGGTGCAAAATCAGAAATATCAGAAATATTTGAAAAAAGCGGTATAATGCCAAAAATACGTTTTACAACATGGGATGACTATGCTGTAATGTCAATGGTAGAAAGTGGTCTAGGGATTAGTATTTTGCCTGAACTTATACTAAAACGAATTCCTTATAAAATCATTACAAAAGAACTTGATATTCCTGCATATAGAAATATAGTTATTGCTATGAAAGATAAAAAAACAATATCATTAGTTGTTAAAAAGTTTATAGAATATTTGCAATATAGATAATTTTATTGTTATTTTTGTCAGCAAGCCAACAAAAATATGACAGCCTTGTGACTGTTTGTGTTTCTGCAGGGCTTTTTCAGCTATCGCTGATTAATTATCTGAATAATAGTAGTGTGCCACGCTTCTGTTTTATCTCTTGACAAAGGAATTTTATTTTGTTATCATTTAAAACTTTACTGTTCTTAATGGTATTTCTATTGTCAAATTTACTCTCCTAAAATAAATAGTATTTAATGTATTTTTATCTTTCAAAAAGCCAATGTTTATATGACTTCTTGGGTTTGTTGATATTATTCCCACTTTCAAACTAAAACTTAGTTCTATACAGTTTTGTATGAGAAATTTAGTTTTATTTGACTTCATTTGTTTTTTATTTCATTATGTATATAGTCTATTTCAAATAATGTTATCAAAGTGTTATTACGCTATTTTTTATTTCATATTCGCAAATCTTTCTATTGTTTTTGAAAAACTTTTTATGATTTCTTCTATATCATCATTTTCCATACCTTCAGAAATGCAATATTTCAAGTGGCTTTCTAAAATAACCCGTCCTGCCTTATGCAAAGCAGATTTTTCTACTTTAATACAATAACAAATAATGTATATTATAATGATGAAATTATAGATTATGAAGAGATTTATATTAAAAATTTAGACAGCCATTTTAAGTGACTGTCTATATAATTTTATACAGAAAAAGCATTAAAAACAGCAATTCTATTAATATAACTAAATCGAAGGTTAAAAAGAGGGTCTTTTCTATTTTCTTCAATGCCTTTATCTATTTTATCCATCAGCTTATTTAGAAAAGGTCGAAATGTTTTTTCGATTGTTTTTTTCAAATTTTCTCCAACATTTAGCTTTGAAGTAATGTTTTTTATATTACGAAACTCCTGTGCAAATTGTTTTCCTAATGCTGTATCATTATTTTTGTTACCATATCCCCAATAAGAAGCATCTAAGTAGCTTTGCATAGTATTTGCATAAATTCCTGCAAATTTTAAATCTTCCAAAGAATAAGAAAACTCTTTTTCTGTTTTATTTGTCAAATTTTCTCCTGTTATATTTCCTTTTACATTATTTTGCAAATATTCTGAAAAATCAAATCTATTGCTATGGTGATAATCGTACTTACTTTTTGCATCTATATTTTCTGTGATACCTTTAGAAGCTGCCATACTTTTGCGGAGCTGAGCTGCCATGAACGCATCATCTTGATAAAGCCAAGTATCTTCTTCATTTGAAATAGAAGCAAAGTTTTCATTTTTTGCAATATAGTCTTCATATTCTGCAATTTTTTGGTCTATAATTGCATTTAAACTGTTTTTCATATCTTCTGAAACACCTGATTGCCCCAAATTTTCAAAAAAACTACCAACATCTTTTGCATAATAAGACACAAAGTCTTCTCTTTTATTGTTATATATTTCATTGAGAATTTGCATATTTTTTTCTTTTTCTTCTCCAGTATATTGATTTTCAATGCGATTTTTTAATGCTACATATCTGGAGCAAATATAATCTATATCCTGCTCTAAATATTCAGGTGATGTACCCATTGTAACATAAGCAGAATCACAATTCACTTCCCACCAGTCAATTTCATCATCTACACCATTTTTTATCAATTCCTGTCTGAAATTTTCTAATTCCTCCTTTGTTACTGTGTCTTTCAAAGAATCTCTTACAAATTGATTCATACCAACTTCCACCATTTTTAATGTGTAGTTTTTGATTTCTTCCTCCGTTGCATCTTCTGTCATAACGAATTTATCAGATGTAACATTCCATGATTTATAACAATTTTTTTTGTAATATTGATATATCAAAGCATCTTCTTCTGAATAGTTATAGTGTTGTGCAAAGCCAGATGGTTTATCAAATTTTATTACACTTTCTGGATGAACTTCACTCAATAAACGGCAAGGAATTGGTTCTGTTGTAAGCGGAGTTAATCTATTTACTCCCTTATCTGTTTCTAAATAGATGGTGTGATGTGATGACTGTGTAAAAGTATCCTTATTATTTTGCACTTTTGACTGCTGAATAGACTGCTGCAATCTAGATAGTGTTTTTTGTTGCCCTGATAAAAAGCCTGTTTGAAAATTTTGTTGAAATCCAATTCTTCCTACAAACATATCCCTTTCCTCCTTATATATAATACATTAAAATAAATTATTGCAAAAAAGATTACTTTAATAATAAAATTAATTTCTCTCTTTTGCAATAATTTTACACGGAAATTGTTATAGTGTTTTTATTTTAATTAATTAACTTGTTGTAAGTTACTTAATGTATAAGTACGTCCTCCATCTTTTGTATAGTGATAGTTAAACTAGAATTTTTAAAATTTTAATCTTAAAAAAAATTTGTTTATCAAAAAGAATTACTAAATAATTTAATTTTAAATCAAACTAACAAAATTAATAAAATTTCTAATAAAACGACTAAAAATGTTATCAGGATACACATAAATATAAAAAAGTAAATTTTTATCTTCTCTTTTTAAATTTGGTTCTGAAACCCTTTTTATGTCAATATTAAAACTACTATTTGCTTCTAATTTACTTATTTTATTTATACCAGCCTTAACTTGTACCATATTGTTAATATCATTCGTATTTGTATTAACATATCTAACGTTATACACATTTTCATTCATAATATGGTTTGTTATTTCTATACAACGGGAATACTCTTTTTCTTCTAACTCATATACATTTGTCCAATCATCATTTAAAGAACTTACAGGAATAAAATCCTGAAAAAAATACAAATTATAATTACTACAATACTTAAAATCAAATAAAAACATTTTTTATGTAACGTAAATTTTTACCTTATCGTACAAGTGCATAAGGAGTATACTTTACTGTTAAAGTATTCTTTGACCCAGAAGAAGTAGAACATAAAGCTTGTACAATATACTCTGATTCATATACATTACCTATTTCTACTGTTTCTCCTCTTCTTATAAACTTATCATAAATAATAATTTTGCCATAAGGATCAATAATACGAACATAAATATCACTACTTCCGTTTATATGATTTGTTACAGTAACTTTATGGTGTCCTACAGAACCTGTAAAACTATATCTACATATATCTTTTGGTGATTGTGTTAAATTAACTGTATATGTATTAGAAGCTCTTGTTTCTGTTTTCAATAAATTTGTTTCTTCTTGTATTAAATCAAAATTTTCTGAAGCCCATACACTAGTATTTAATAAAAAAATTGAACATATCATTAAAAAGCTAGCGAAATATCTTTTCATACTAAAATCTCCTTTTCGTTTAATCTTTTACTTTTAGATTAAAATATCCTGAATAGTTTATTGATTGAGCTTGAACGATATATTTTCCTGTATTAGCAGGAATTGGACCAAATCTTAATGTATTTCCCACATAAATAATTTTTGGTTCACAAATTACATTCCCTTCTTCATTAATAACTCTCACTTTAATATCAGCCTCATTACCATCAACATTTGTAACATCAATATTTGCAGTAAATAAGTTGTTATCTGATGTTAAATTAGTCCACTTATCCATATACAAAAATGTAGTCATACTTACATTTAATCTTAGTCCTTTTTTTTGCTCTCCTGTAGTTTGTGTAGTAACTTCATTGATTTCATTAACTTCATCAATCTCTTGTGCAATTGTACCTATTGTATTAGGTAAAATCATTGTACAAGCAAGTAATATTGTTGTTATTGCTTTCTTCATAATTCTCCCTCCTAAAATTAACATTTAAAATTTTTTATGCTATTTGTTGTTTTAATATAAATACCTTATATAAAATAAAATTTTAAGTATTTTCGACACACAAAACATTTTCTTTTTATATTAGGGTATTTTTTTATTGCTTTTTCTTTTTTAATTAAACAATTTGTTTTGTATAATATTATCATATCAAGCATAATATGTCAATATTTTTATGTTATTTTTAATGAATACATTTCGTATATGTAACTACATTAATTACATCCCCAGTAAAAACTTTTCCACAATCCACACAATATCTTGCTTCATAATACTTTGTTTCACAAGAACCATCTTTCAATTTTGTATGTTCTGTTGTTGTAGTGTTTTTTAGTGTATGGGTATGACCTGCTCTACTTTCTTCTATTTCTGCTCCATAGTATGGAATAGAAGTCCCATCTTCAAAAAAAAGTTTATAACTAACATCTGGATTATTTTCTACAATAAGCTGATTTTCTGGAATTGGCTCTATGTAAGAAGCATCTCTTACTTCTGGCACTTCCTCTTCAGGAATTTCTAAACCAAGTATTATTTCTGTAGTTTCTGCATTTGTAATATGCACTCTGTTAGAAAATAGTTGTCTTACTGTAGTATCCATATTTTTTGCAATCGTTGTTGACTCAAACAACCAAGCACATGCTACTGTTAAAACTGCTACATTTTTTACAATACTTCCTTTTCTCTTTTTACTCATAATACATTCAATCCTCCTAAAATATTCTTTTTTATTACTTCCACCAATACAAACTACATAACTTTTCCATTTTTTATACTCTTTACTTTCCTCTATTATTTTCACAATAAGTTTACAATATAAAATTTTCTTTTCTTCATCAAAATTATGAGTAACTTCCTCATCACAGTTGATTTCAATATACTCATATAAATTTTGCCTTATAAAGTAAAATATAGGGTTAAACCAATGAAAAGAAGTCAATACTACCATCAAAAAATTCAATAAAGCATCATTATGTTTTATATGAAAAAATTCATGGCTTAGTATGAGTTCTATTTCTTCTACTGTTAGTCTATCAATTAATTTTGCTGGAATAATAACATAATGTTCTCTTATTCCTACTACACATGGCTCAAAAATTTCTGGATTGCCAACAATATGTACTTTTTTATTACAGTTCCATTTTTTTGTTACTCTTTTAATGATAATTTCCCACATATCATCTTGTATGTGAAAACTTTTCTTTTTTACTTTTTGAATGAATGTGATATATTCATAAATATTGAAAAACAAAAAGAATATCACACCAAATAACCAAATAATATTGATATAATTCATAAAATCATGCAGTTTCTCAAATAGTAAACATTGCCATTCATTACTTAACATAACATTAATGTTATATTCACCAAAAAATACTTCTGTTTCTTCTGGTATAAATAACATCATACAAAATGGTATTAAAAAAGAACATACTGCAATGATATTAATCATAATCATAAGTTTTGATGAAGTCGTTTGATAAACAAATCTTGTTAATAAAAAATAGACTATACTAAATAAAAAACCGCAGATAAACGCCATAACAGCTAACATAAAAACATTATTGATGATTAAAATGATTTATCCACTCCTTTACTTCTTCTATTTCCTTTTTGCTGATATTGTTTTTTGAAAAAGCAGTTAAAAACCCTTTTAAGGAACCTCCAAATCTTGTATTAATTAATTCTTTTGCAGCATCTTCGTTATATTGCTCTCTGCTGATTAAAGGATAATAATATACTAATTTTTCCTTTTTCATTTTTGAAACCATACCTTTTTTTTCAAGACGAGTTAAAAAAGTTGCTACCTTTTGATAAATCCATATACCTTCTTTTTCTTCTTCTGTCAACATAGAAATTAATTCTAAAACAGTAACCATATCTCCCTTTTCCCATACTTTTTCCATCACTTTCATTTCTGCATCAGAAACCCTAATTAAATTTCCCATTCTATTTCCTCCTTTTATTAAACAAATCGTTTTGTATAGTATTATAATACTATCATATTTTATATTGTGTGTCAAATTTTTCATAAAATAGGGAGTAACTAAACGAGCACTTTATAGAGGAACTTTTTTCACTTATGAAAAGTTCTCTCATCGCTTCGCTCTTCCCCCTCAAAAACACTCTTGAAGCAGAAAAACATTGAAATTTTGGTCTCAGCTTCGCTTCGGTCGTTGCAGAATAAACGTCCACTGGACGTTTTGCAACTTAAACTCCACTCGCTTTTGAAAAAACGAGGCAAAACTTTTGCAGAAAACTTCGTTTTCTGAATTATAAACAGTAAACAAAATTATTTTGGTCATGTATTTAAACAAGTGAAAGTGGAGTACTACAGAAATAAAAATTAAGAGAGGAAGATTTTTAATGTCTGTAGTAAAAGTAAAATGTCCTGTATGTGGAAGTGAAAATGTATCAAAAAATGGTACATTAAAAGTAGGAAAACAACAATATATTTGTAATAATAAACAGTGTCATAAATCAAGCTTTATATTGGATTACACTTACAATGCTTGTAAATCTGAAGTAAAAAATAAAATAATACCAATGACCTTAAATGGTAGTGACATAAAAGATATATCAAGGATGTTAACAGATAATATATGTGTTGATATGATAAAAGTAGAAATAGATGAACTATGGAGTTTCGTAAAAAATAAAAAGAAGCAAAAATGGTTATGGTATGCTATCAATCATGATACAGGAGAAATACTAGCATATATATTTGGAAAAAGAAAAGATACTGTATTTTTAAAGTTAAAAAAACATAGAAAAAAATCTTTTTTGACAAAAAAGAAACTCACAACAGCATATTACCATTGTGAGTTATAAAAATATATTTTCTCTTTATTTATTTAACAACTGCTTATAAACATCAATAAATTCTTCAGCAATAATACGAAATCCTTCCGCACTCATCAGTTGGTCTTCTGCATGAAGCAAGAGCAAACCAACAGCAGACAAGTTACCTTCTGCATCTTTTGTAAGCAAATCTGCATGGGCATCATGTCCTTGTGAAAATGCCTCATCTCCTTGTTTTATCATTTGCTCAGCCTGTTCAAACTCGCCTTTTTTGGCACACTGTATGGCATTGATAAAACAAGAACGTGCTGTACCTACATAAGTAATAATTTCAAAACAAGTAACACTCAATTCTTCAGACATATTTCATTCCCCTTTCTATATTTTCAACGAATTCCCTTTTAATTACCAGTCATCGTCATCAGCATTTGTAGCAGCATTTTGTTCTGCTACTAAAGCATCTTTGTCAAGGCGACGAACAAATGGCATATAAACAAAAAATGAAATAATAAAAATGACAAGTTGTAATAATGCACTTCTCCAGCCACCTACTAAAAATCCTGAAATAATAGGCGGACAAGTCCAAGGAACCATAACTCCTCCATAAAGAGGACACAAACCTGTTGCAAGTGCAGCATATTGTATGACACAAGAAATTACTGGCATTGCAATAAATGGAACAGCAAGCATAGGATTCATTACAACAGGCAGACCGAACAAAATTGGTTCATTGATATTAAAGAGTGCAGGGACTAATTCCAAATTTCCTAATGTTTTTAATTGTTTTGATTTTGCAAATGCAACCAAATAAATAACTAAGCCGATTGTTAAACCTGCACCAGTAACATTAATAAATTGGTCATAAAATTGTGCTGTTACAATATGTCCTCCATTTGCGACAGTAAGTTCCATTCCTTTATCTAATATTGCTTGATTTTCTAAACTATTTGCTTGTAAAAGTCCGCTCATAATACCACCGACAATTGTAGAGCCATGAACACCAAAAATCCACAAAAATGGTCCTGCAAAGCACATCAATATTGCACCACCTAAAGAGTCTGTCATACCTTGCAATGGTATTTGAATTACTTTATAAATCAATTCGATTGCCGTTGTATGTAATCCAATGCTAAAAATTCCATGTATAATGGTAGCAACTACAACAATGACAACGGCGGGAATTAAACCAGAAAAAGCATTTGCAACACCAGTAGGAACGCCTTCTGGCATTTTGATTTTAATGTTCTTTTTCAAAAACCAAGAATATGCCCAGCCAACAATCAGTCCAATTAAAATTGCTCCAATCATGCCTTTTCCAGCAGTCCAATCTTTTTGTATAATATTTCCAACAATGTCGCCATTTTCTGATGTTATAGAAGATGGCTGAAGTAGGAAAAAAACAGCTAATGCAATCATTGCACCACTTAGTGGTTCTTGTCCTTCCAATTTTGCATAGGTATAAGAAATACCCACAACTGCAATGATAGCACTAATACTAAATGTAGCACCATAAGCCTGATTAAATATATTTGTAATGCCTGCATTAGCAAGTGCATCTGCTGCTGCTTTAATTGGCAAATTCGCAAGAATTAAAAAGATAGAACCAACAATCAAAAGGGGCATTGTATATACCATACCATCTTTAATTGCCTGAACTGCTTTTGTATTGACGAATGCAAGAATTTTAGGAATTACATTTTTGTTAAACCATTCACCCATAATATCACCCTCTCTTGTTTTACTTTATACTATAAAATAAAAAAATAATGTCAATGTTTGAAAGAATACCGCATAACGAATAAACATAAAATTATGCGGTATTACAAAAAGTTATTTAGAAGATTTCAATTTGTATGCAAATTTCAATACATTCATACCATTACACATACCATAGTCTGCCATTGGGATAACAGCAACAGGAATTCCTTTTGGCTCACAAATTTTTTTTGCCTTATCAAGCTGAAAACCTACCTGAGGCCCTAAAAGAGCAACATCAATTCCATCAGTACGCATTTCCATTTCTGCAATAGGAAATGCTTCAATTTCAGCATCTTTTCCCTTTTCTACAGCTGCTTCTTTCATTTTATTAACTAACACACTTGTAGACATACCTGCTGCACAAAATAAACGAATTACCATAATATAACCTCCTTAAATTTCTTCTCCATTTGTTTGAATAACTTTTTGATACCAGAAAAAAGAATCTTTTTTACTTCTTTTTAAAGAGCCATTTCCCTGATTATCTTTATCAACATAGATAAATCCATATCTTTTTTCCATTTCGCCAGTACCAGCACTGACTAAGTCAATACAGCCCCAAGGGGTATATCCTATGACTGGAACACCATCTTTTAATATAGCCTCTTTCATTTGCTCTATATGCTGACGCAAATAGTTGACACGATAAGGGTCATGAATACCGTCTTGCTCTACTTTATCATAAGCACCGAAACCGTTTTCTACAATAAAGATAGGCAAATGATATCTTTGATGAAGTAAATTCAGAGAATAACGCAGCCCTTTTGGGTCAATCTGCCAACCCCATTCGCTTGCTTCTACATAAGGATTTTTTACAACATAACAATGGTCATTAAATTTTTGTTTTGCATTTTCAGCAGAAGCACTGACCGCTTCACTCATATAATAACTAATACCTATATAGTCTACACAGCCTTCTTTCAAACTTTGTAGGTCTTCTGCTGTAACATTTAAATTTATTCCATGATTTTTTTCAAAAGCTTTTATGTAATTTGGATATTCCCCAAATACATGAATATCGCCATAATAGTACAATCTTTGTTCCATTGCATATTGTGATGCAATCATATCATCTGGTGTACAAGACAAAGGATAAAAAGGAACCATTGCTAACATACAGCCAATTTTGAAATCTGGATTGATTTCATGTCCCAATTTTACTGTTTTTGCACTTGCTACCATTTCATAATGAACGGCTTGATGCAGTACAGTTTGTATGTCTTCCTCTGGGCGATATAATATTCCAGAATTTGTCCACGCTGCCCAAAGATGTTCTGTAGAACCTTGATTATTGATTTCATTAAAAGTCATCCAATATTTTACTTTGTCTTTGTAACGTTCCATTACTGTTTTGGCAAATCGTACAAAGAAATCAATTAATTTACGATTTCGCCATCCGCCATACTCTTTTACTAAATGATAAGGCATTTCAAAATGACTCAATGTAATTATTGGTTCAATACCATAGCGGAGCAATTCATCAAATAAATCATCATAGAATTGCAACCCTTGTTCATTTGGAGTCGTTTCATCTCCATTTGGAAAAATTCGTGTCCATGCAATAGAAGTTCTAAAACACTTAAATCCCATTTCAGCAAAGAGTTTAATATCTTCTTTGTAATGCGTATAAAAATCTATTGCTTCATGATTGGGATAATTATGATTTGGTAAAATACCATCTGTAATTTGACGTTCCACACCATTTGCTCCTGCTGTCATAACATCTGCAATCGAAATTCCCTTTCCTTGCTTGTCATACCCCCCTTCTAACTGATGGGCAGCGACTGCTCCTCCCCAAAGAAAACCTTCAGGAATAATTTGTTTTTTCATTTTATCACATCCTTTATTTTCTTGATGAAAAAAATAAGACTGCTCACAGAACTTCCCTATCCAAGAAGTTCTATAAACAGTCTTGCTTACCTTTACGTAATAACAAACTGGTTGCTATTTCTTTCTATATTTAGCATAGCACAAACAAATGCTTTTGTCTATATCTAAAATTTTTTTTGGAGATTTTAACATTTTTGTAAAAAAATTTTTGTAACAAATGACAATCTGTATCAAAAAGCATTGTATAAAAAAATAAAACAAATTCCATTTTATTGAACAGAAATAAAATCTTGTAGGAATTCACAATATTCCGACTGATTTAACAATATAATCTCTTTATAATTTTCTGTATTTGTAATAATAATAGGAGTAGATAAATCATACCCTTCTTTTTCAATTTCTTCTCTGTCAAAATTTAATAAAACATCTCCTTTTTTGATGATTGTTCCATTTTCTACACAAGGATGAAAAAATTTTCCTTTTAAATTGACAGTATCAATTCCCACATGAATTAAAAGTTCTAATCCCTCATCGCTTTGTAATGCAATCGCATGTCCCGTTTCAAATACAACAACTGCTTTTCCATTAAATGGAGCAACAATTTTATTTTCTTCTGGTATGATTGCAGCACCTTTTCCAAGTATTTCAGAAGCAAAAGTAACATCTTTTACTTCTGTCAAAGGAATCATTTTTCCTTTTGCTGGTGCTGGAACAAAAAGTGTTTGATTAGAATGATTTTCTATTTTTGTTTTTTCTTCTGTGTTGTTTTCTGAAATATCTTCAAAACCAATTAACAACGTAATAAAAAAGGTAGCAACTATCGTTACTAAAATCGTCAATATTGCAATCAAAAAACTAATCGGGTATGTTGTATCTACATACTGCACAATGCTTAAAATAGCAGGAATGGCAATCGCAAAACATTTTAGTTGAAAAAAAGCACCAAATAATCCGCCAATCGCAGCACCAATACAAGCACCTACTATAGGACGTTTTAAACGAAGTGTTACACCATAAAGTGCTGGCTCGGTAATTCCTGTAAACAATGCAGAAATTGCCGCAGTAGTAGCATTTTTTTTCAATATTTTGTTTTTACTTTTTACTGCAACAGCAGCAGAAGCAGCACCTTGTGCTATATTAGAACAAAGTTCTCCAATACAAATAAAATTTTCAAATCCTACAGAGGCAATCATACCTAGCTTAACAGGAGTAAATACATGATGAATACCAGCCATTACAATAAAAGGATATACCCCAGCAATGATGCCAACAGCAATAAAACCAAGTTGATTATGTATGAAATCAATTATGTTGTATAAAATATGCTCTAATATAGAACCAAAAGGGGCGAAAACAAACAGTACAATCGGTATTTCTATCAATAATATAAAAAATGGCTGTAAAAGATTTTTTAATATTGTTGGTATAATTTTTTCTGCTAGTTGTTCCACATATTTTAACAGCCATACCGCAAATATAATTGGAATAATGGAATAAGCATAAGAAATATACGAAATAGGAATATATTTCATAAAATATAAATTTTCCGAAATATTATGTGCTGTATCTATCATAGCGATAAAATGAGGATGCAACATAACAAGTGCAACAGTAACAGCATAATACAAATTAACACAAAAACGTTTTGCAGCCGAAACAGCTATCAGCACTGGAAAAAAGAAAAATGCACTGTCACCCATAATATTAAAAATGGTATAAGTTGTTCCACTCGTATCTAAAATGCCAATCATACAGAGCAAATTGACAAAAATTCGTATCATTGCTGTACCCATAATAGCAGGAATTACAGGTGCCATAATACTAGATATGATTTCCATAAGTGCTGCAATCCCTTTTTTCTTTTTTGGAGTTATTTGCTTTTTTACAGCAGAATTTGCAAAATTCCCTAGTTTACATAGTTCATTATATACATTCCCAACATCATTCCCAATAATAATTTGATATTGTCCGGCTTTTTTCATAACACCTACAACGCCCTTTGTTTTTTTGATTGCTTCATCTTCTGCGATTGACTCATCTTTTAAAGTAAAACGAAGTCTTGTCATACAATGTATGAGTGTAACAACGTTTTCTTTTCCGCCAATATGTTGCAATATTTGCTTTGCAATATTTTCATAATCCATAGTATTCCCTTCTCTCTTTTTTATTTATTATGATTTTTGTTCTTTTTCTCTTTGCTCTTGTTCTTCATCTAATATTCTTTTTAAATGAATTAAAAGATATAATGATTCATCTATACTCAAAGTGTACCCATACTGTTTTTGAATTAACTCAGCAATTTTTTGTACACCAGAAAAAATAAATTGATTTTGTGTAACAAGTACATCATAAATTTCCTGCATACTGTCGTGATAATCTGTTTGATTAAATATTCGTGCAGCAAAAAATTTTAAATGCGTAATAAATCTCTGATAGGAAAAAGAATCTTCATGAAATACAATTTTAAAATGCAGTCGTATCATATGGAGGATTGCTGTAATTAATTCTGTAATTTTCTGTACATCAGATGGAGAATTATTATCTAATTCAGAAGCAATAATGTGCATGGCAATAAAAGCTGCTTCATCTTCTTTTAAATCAATTCCAGTTTTTTCTTTTATCCATTGAATTGCTTTTTTGCCGATTGAAAATTCTTTTGGATAAAAATTTTGAATATCTGTTTTAATCATATTTTTTAGTATAATACCAGATTTTGTTCGTTCTAAAACGGAATGGATATGGTCTGCAAGCGTAACATAAAGAATATCGTTAACCTCTAATTTTTCTTCTTGTATTGCTGTCTGTACCACTTTTTGAGCAATATCTAAATATTCTTCCGAAACAGCCTGCACATACTCCTGAAGTTGTTTACTGCCTTCATCACTTTGCAGACGATATATTCTGTCAATTAAAGATTTGTCTAAAAATTCTCCTTTCTTTTTACGAAATCCAATGCCTGCACCAGTAACAATAACCTCTCTTTTTTCTTTATCTACTGTTACAACTGCATTTGTATTCAAAACTCTGATAATTTTCATTTTTCCATTTCCTTCCATATCTATAAAAAAAGACTGTCTATAGCTTCTCCATTGAGAAACACTATAAACAGTCTTGCTTACCCTTACGTAATAACAAACTTATTTATTATGATAGCATAAATGCAATAAATTGTCTATATTATTTTTAAGAAGGTTTAGAATAAACGTCTAAAATTTTTAAAGCAAAACTTTCATTAAAAAATAATATTTTATTTTGTATTTTTATATTAAACCAACTTGAATATCATATGTTTTTTGTAAAATATTTTTCATAGAATTATTCTAATCTTTTATCATTTTAAAATCTCTTTCCAAATAATATAGCAAAAAATTTAAAAGTATTTTTTTTGAATGAAACAATTAATTAATAAATAAATGAAAACAGTAAAAAATTATATATAAATATAGTTCTATACTGATTGCAAGCAGGAGAAAGGATATCTCTTTCCACGCTTATTGGTGTTTCTCCAAACCTCAAATGCAAATTTTTTTTAAATTTGCAACACACCTTCAGCGTAGCTTTCCCTTTTTTTGAAATGTCGTTTTTATTGTACTATATAAAAATTTTATTATTGAAAATAAAATCATTTTTGATAAAATTTTTATTAGAAAAATTTCTTGCATTACTTAAAATTTTGCAAAAAAATTTTTCTCTTAACGGTTCAAAATAGAAAGTTTTTTTAATTCTTTTTTATATATTATCAACAGGAATTACTGTTAAAAAATAAAACTATTTTCATGTAAATTTTGCAAAAAAAATTCTTCCTTAATATCCTAAAAAAGAAATTTATTTTATTTCTTTTTTTGCTACTAAGAAAGATTGAAAGAATATTACTCATAAAACATATACTCTATATTTATAAATTTGAGAGTGCTAAGTAAATAATGAAGGAAAGGAAAAAGAAGAATTATAATGAAACTTAGCAAAAAGAGCCATAGTGAAATCTACCATTTTTAAAGAGCGAGATACAACACATGTTTTCCTTCTAAATTGTGTAAACCAATGTCTTTGACGAGAATTATTTCTTTTAATAGAACGTGTATACTTTTTATTTTGCAGCAATAGTTTTTTTGAAGTAATTTTTTAAGTGTATTGGGTATTATGATTGCCACATTTCCAGTCAATGAGTTGCCTTATATTAACACAATATGCTTTCCATATCCAAAACTTGTTTTTAAAAGTGTCACATTTTATTTAATTGTATTATCACAGCTTCTGAATAAGGCTGTGGTTTTTCATAATTTTTTAGTGCAAATTTTTTTACCCAACTTAGCACACTTGTTTCTGAAGTATGAAGTAAACGAGCAATCGTTCTTAAGAACAATTTCAATAAACATGCAGTTAATTTTGTTTGTTCATTGAACCTCTTTTGTAAAGTTGGAACAAACTGATACTCACAATTTTTACATTCCATACCAATAATATTTCCTTTGTTATTAGTATGTCCTTATTCATTAATTTAATAACACCCTCTATTATATTTTATTGCTCAAACATACGTTTTCTTTTATAATATTCATCTTCTGGAAGATATATCGTTTCTTTATTCCATACTTTAATGCCATCTTCTTTTGTAATATATACAATTTTTAATTCATCATCCCAATAAGTATCATATCCACCTAATATAGCCAAATCTCTTACGGCAACATATGTAATTTCATCTATTACTTCTCCATATAATGGTACAGGTTTTCCTTTTCGTACAGAAACCATTTGTGTTTTTACATCATATGTTGCTTGTGTATTCAGTGCTGTATTTAATTCTTTAAATGGTACCATCATTTGATTATTTTTATTGATATAAGGTTTTCCCCATTTATAAGTTACTTTTTTAGTATCTACAAACACTTCATTATTATAAATATCTTGCTCATTTAAACCGAAAGTATATCTTTGGTGTTTTTTTTCTGCATTTTGAAGAAATTTATAAAATTCATTTTCTTTGTCATCTTCCATATTTCCAGATACAAACACCCAATCATGTGTAAATATTTTATCTGCAGTTACTGAAAAACTTGTTAATTCTTCACCATTTTTATAGAATGTTACATGATACCTTTCTACATCACCTGGATAAGCACCATCATTTTTATCTATTTCAAAATAAGTAGGACCATCTACAATTTCTTGCAAAGGCATAGTCATTAATATATTATAACCCTGTTTTATTTCATATTCATCTACTATATGACAATCACCATATTTATGTACTCTAATGTGAATCATAGAAATATCTGATACATCTGTAATACCAATAAATTTTTCCATTGTCATAACATTTTCATTATTTGTTGTTGTTTGATTATTTGCAAAAACTGTAACACAATATAATAAGCAAAATAGCATTGTAAATAATATACTTATTTTTTTCATATTTTATCTATTCTCCTTTTTTATAATGAAAAGCAAAAATTAAATAACTTTTACCTTATCAATAATTTTTTAGTAAGATAAAGTAATCACACTATTTGATGTTTTATCGTAAGAAATATCTTATAAAAACATAGAATTTTACCGTATTCTCGTGCAATACAAAACGCTATATTATAAGGCATTTTTTATTTTATTATCCCCCTCTCCAACGCATTTTCATTCTCTCCTTTCTTTTTTATATTTATAATATCAGCACAAAAGCTGTATTATTTATCCTCAGAACGAAACAATTTTTTTAGTTCTTCTGCTTCTTCACGAGTTAACCTTTGTCCTCCAGTAAAAGCAGATACAAAATATTCTTTTCAAACTTTAATAATATAACAAGTATAAATATATAGCAATACTTTTCTCATAAATTGTCAAGGGATTTTTAACAAAAAAATATAAGCAAACTATAGTCTTTTTTATATTTAGTGGAAAAGACAGAAGTAAACAATTATCGTCTGCTTCTGTCTTTTTCATTAGTCATTACAAATATTTTATTTTTTTATCATTTTTTTAAATTATTATATTTCATTATAATCCAATCAATTACTAAAGCTCCTAGTACCCATGTAGTCACTATTATAAAATTTGATTTAATAATTTGGTAAACAGACCACCCATCACAACACTGACATACAATATTCATAATCATTAATAATATAAAAGGTTTCCAATATTTTTGAAATCTTATAAATTTGAAATATTTTCTTATATACCATCACCTCATTTTATTCAACAACATATCTCACTTTATTGTAGCTTTGAACAGAATGATGTATCTTATAATATACTCCTATACCCTTTTCATCCTTCCAAGCTTTATTTACAGCTGTTTCAAGTGCTGATTTTCCGCCATATGCAGCAGCCACACCTATAGCTGAAAGCCCCCAACTTACACCATTTATTTTAGCTCCAATCAAGAATAAAATAGCTGCTTCAGCTGTTTTTGCGTTACGTAATCCTTCATTATATAAATACAATACACCTTCATAATCAATATACCCTGCTTGTACATTTTACTTCTGCTAATTAGTACCAGCTTTTTATATTTTCATTAATAACTCCTCCATATATATGATTATACTAAAAATGTAAAAGCAAGTAATTGTCACCTTGCTTCTACCTATAAAATATTATATTTTCTATAGCAATAATAAAAAATAATATCCTTATTCAAGAGTATTGTTCTCTTTAGGATAAAGAAGTATCCCATCCTTATCTATTATATAAGAATTTTTCATATCACAATTTTCTAAATCCTGTGTAATAAAGGATATAACTTCATCAATATATTTACTAATCTGTTCTCCATCCATAACAGCATAAAAACAAACTTTTTTTTGTCATTTGGACTATACAAAAAGCTCACTGTAGCAGCTTTAATATAATCTTGTTCTTCTAATAAATTGCTCACTGTGATTGCTCTTTCTTTCATCCAATCCTCTACTTCAATAGGTTCTATTTCAGTTCCATTACTAGTAGTAAGAGAGGTAGTTACTTCTGGACTTTTATTTGTATTGGAACATGCTATACAAAAACTTAAAATACAACATATTAAAAAGACAATTTTTTTATAATTTTTATATTTTAACATTAATTAACCTCATAACTGTATCTAATTTGAACTTTATCATTTCCTGTAGTTCCACCTTCAACTAAAAGATTAAAACCAACTTGGGGAAGGAAGGTTTTTCTAAAAGTAGCATAACCAGTTGCCCTCATTGCTATAGAATCATCAAAGTCATGATTAATAAATGTACCAGAATCATATAAGTCATAATTAGTAGAAGCTGTTGCTAAAATAGTTGCTTTGGTAATAGTTAATTTATACATTGATGCAGTAATTCCACTTGTTCCAACTATATCATCTTAATCAGCTATATTTTTTTAATTATAATTTATAGATATTATTTCATAACTATAATTTTTATTTTAGTATTGTAATTTCTACTACCTTCATTTGAAGTACATTAGGTAGTTATTTTTTTCCTAAAATGATATATTTCTAAAAAAAGATACAGTTTTAAAAATAACAAGGTACTTCTTATAGAAACCATATCAACCATTCTACCTAAATAAACTCCTTCTATATTGAAAAATTTCCAGAAAATATCTTCCAAAAAACGAGCTACATCAATAAGAATATTACCAATGAAACTCTCTATTAAGCAAAACATTGGGATAGGAAAAATAATACTAAACAAGTGAATTATTAAAAGTATTTTTAAAAAAATAAACCAATTTTTATAAGTATCTTTTCCACATTTTTCACATGAAAATGTTACTTTTGCTTTTTCTAACAAATAATTATTTGTTTTTTGATTTCTCACAAACAATATAAAACAAATAAGTATAGAAAACATTTGTATAAGAATAGAATGAAAATAGTTAAATAAAAATATGTTTTTTATCGAAAATATATTTTTTATATTGTTACAGTAGTAAGAAAAAATTCCCCCAAAGCAATATAGTAAAATACTAATAAAAAACAATTGTTTTCGTTTCATATCCATACCCCTTTATATTATATTTTAACTTGCTAATGAAACCTCAAGTGAATCAGTTACTCCATAAGATTCTATTTTAGCAGTTACAGTAGCAGATACACCAAGACCTGCACCATATACTCCTGTAATTTCTTCATCAAAATACATACCAATTTGTTTGCTTTTTGTTGGTGTTGCACCAGTTCCTTCTCCTCTATACTTTAATGTCCTATTATATACTTGTACGCCTGAACCAGCAGAAAATTCAACTCTTATTCTATCTAAAATGTCTCCTGCTAGACGCTCTGTAAACCACATTGTTGCAGTTACAGAAGCATCAGCTTTTTTTGATTCATCATAATCACTATCAACACCTTTACTAGCACGATAATTTGCTGTTACTTCTAAAGCATATTGTTCTGCATCTTTTTCCATTAAATTTCTAGAATTTTTTGTAACTTTATATAATTTATATTCTGGATTTAGTGTTACAATACTGCCATTTTCGCGTACTATACTTGCTTCTAACTTATCCTTTAATTCTTGATTTACAGAAACTTCTTGAAATATATAGTTTTCATTTTCTGCTGCAAATGCTGGAACTAAATTTGTTAAACCCATAGTTGTTGCCAATAAAAATGTTAAAAATTTTTTCATAATATATCCCTCCTTGAATTTTATAAAATTATATGTATTTAAAAAAATAGCCAAGCTAATACAATTATAAGTGTATCAGCTTAAAATCTTCAAAACTCCCCCAGCCTCTTGCTTTAGGCATTAAATCATACATTTTCATTATTGATTTCAGAATTTATTTCAAATTTTTGTCCTGCTACTTGTATAGCTTCTATTTCTTTTAATGGAATTGTTTTAGAAAATATAATGTTTGTATTTGCTTCATTTGTTCTATCATTATGAGTAACTGTTTTATCTTTACAATCTCTCCATAAGTCATAAACTGTTCCATCTTTCATACATAGAGCAATATCTTTCATACCTGAAAAAGCAACATCTTCTGGTAAGTGATATCTCTGAAAAATAGTAATTTCTTCTGAAGAAATTATCACTCTTTCAACATAAACATTCATTGAAATACTATTTCCACTAGGTATAAGCTGTCCTTGCAGTGTATAGTTTTGTTCAATTGCTACTTCAATAGAAGGCTCATATTGTGGAGTTGTTTTATTTTTTTGTATCATTGCTACGGAACATAGCAACAATATAATTACTATAATAATAAGCACTGCTTTTTTCGTTTTCATTACAATTCCCCCAAATATATCCTTATGGTAAAAGGCAGAAGCAAACGATTGTCCGCTTAACTTCTGCCTTTTTTAATTTTATCTATCACTCAACAATATTCATACTTTCATAAAACCTTCTTTGAAATTCTTTCATTTCATCAATAGTATAAACTTTTCCTATTTCCTCACCATAATAATAAGTTCTATTTTCTACTGGAATAATTAAAATTTCTCCTGTACTTATTTTAACAATTGCTACTAATGTTCCATCAATACTAATAGGTGCTTCTGCAAATAAAATATTTTCAATATTTTGCTCTTCACTAATGTGATTATAAATAATATCCAATATTTCATCATTACTTAAATATATAGGTTCATTTTTTGTTGAATATGAAATAGACTCTGTTTTTAATTTTTTCGTTTTTTCAGACCTTCCAACAGATAATATGCCATTTTGATTTTCTGCATTTCCCATAGGTATTTTCCATGATATATAACGGTCATCATCTCGAAGAGGAATACCTTTTTCTATTTTATCAAATAGCTCCCTATCATAAATATATATTTTTTTTACATCATCTAAGTTGTATCTTGATAATGTTTTATCTTCTTTTTTTGGAAGATTATTTTTATAAGAAATAAGTTCTCTTTTAGCTACTCTAGCTTTATATTCTTCTTCCTCTTCTTTAGATATCATTTCATCTGCTTTATTTTCACTAGTTAGCTTTATTCTATTTCCTTCAAGTTTACTCAAAAATTCATCTAATTCATTTAATTCATCACTTGGCTTATTAATTTTATATTCTGTATTTTTGCTTTCCATTTCTTCTGCATATGTATAATATGTTGCAATTCCTCCAAACAATAAAGTAGCTGTACTAAATAAAGCGATCGACTTTTTTATATTCATAATTGTTCTCCTTCCTATAACATCATTTTCTTAATAGTCTGCTTCTGCTGTAAATACATATGTTCTATACTTTAAATCTTTAGAATTTCCATTCTTTGCATCTTCATAATTAATCCATATATTTCTGTCAGCATCAGAATTGAAGATTCTTATTTCATAATCTTCTGAAGTATCAAAAATAGTATCTGTACCATTAATCATAACAATATGATCAGAATCTGCTGTGCTACCAGTACAATCCAGTAGTATTCCTAAAGGATATCCATTTTTTATATCATCTTCAATCCATCTAAAACTTCTTGCTTTAGAAGCAAAATTATATTCTACATCTCTATATCTATTTTCATATAAAAGATTATTCACTATCATACAAGTATCTCTTAAGCCAGCTCCTATATTATATCTCTCATATTTATCATACTTATCCTCCTTCAGATTCATACCAGTACTATCTGCATATTCTTTAACTTGCTGATATAATACTTCTTTTTTCTTATTTTCACTCATATTATCATACTCACCAGTAGAACCAATAAATAAATTAAGTCCTGTTGCTGCCCAACACCAATCAGACATAAATTGTTCGCTATAATCATGATTGATTACATTAATTTCTCCACTTGCTCTACTTTCAGCAAATGCTACAGATGTAAAAGATAATGTTAAAACAAAAGCTATAATACTTATTGTTAGTTTTTTTAACATAAAAATCCTCCTTAATAAAATCTAATCTTTCTAAAATTTTATTTGTAATGTATAATATTTTCTGTTATACTTAGGAAAATGTCTTATAAAAATATAGAATTTTACTGCTACCACGCAATACAAAACGCTATATTATAAGGCATTTTTTATTTTGCTATCCACCTCTCCAACACATTTTCATTCTCTCCTTTCTTTTTTTGTATTTATAATATCAACCTAAAGGCTGTATTATTTATCCTCAGAACGAAACAATTTTTTTAGTTCTTCTGCTTCTTCACGAGTTAACTTTTGTCCTCCAGTAAAAGCAGATACAAAATTGAATATAGAATTATTAAAAGATGTTTTTACTAATTTTCTTGTCCATTTCTGCATTACATCTTCTTTAGTACAAGTAGCGTAATAAATATAGTTTTTACCGCTATCGTCTACCTCAATCAAACCCATTTTTTGTAGGTTTGTTAAATAAGTGCTCAATGTCTGCTTTTTCCACTTTTTGTCAAGTATACCATTCATATATTCTGATAATTCTCTATAAGAAAATCTTTTATTTTCTTCCCAAAATTTTTCCATAATCTGCATTTCTGTATTGGTCAAACCGTAATTCTTTTTCATAAGCAAATGCTCCTTTTCTCTTTAGTGAGGGCATTTTTTATAAGACAATTCATTTACTAATTCTTCATTAATTTTATTACCACATTTTGTACATTTATCAGCTTCATACAAATAAGTTGTACAACTGCCATCAGAATGTTTCTCATGTTCTCCAAATGTACAAGATACATAATTGTGTTTGCATGATGCCCTTTCTTGATTTCCTATTTTGTAAGTATTTCCTTCATTATCTACAATTACTTTATCATTCCACGAATTAAATGTTATAGGTTCTTCTGTCAAAAATTCTACCATCTCTCCTTTTGGTTCTGGAAGTGTAGTTTCAACTGGTGCTTCATAAGCAAATACTGTGTTCATACTCAAACAGCACATTACAAATGCTGTTATAATTGGTAAAACTCCCCTTTTTCTATTCGCCTTTTTCAAATTTAATACCCTCCTTTTCATTATTGAAGAATGTTCACTAATCAATCCCGTATAAAACAACTTCTTACTTTTCACATAATCGTCGGCAGATAAATCCACCATATAAAAACAATACTTTTTTGTCATATCATCATCATAATTTTTCACTGTTTCGCTGTCGCAATGTATCTCGCTCATGCTGCATATTTCAAAATATAATAAAATACAAATCGGATTAAACCAATGAAGTGCTATCACCGCAATCGCAATAAATTTTACAATAAAGTCTTTGTTTTTGATGTGTGTCAATTCATGCCTTAGTATAAAATCTAATTGCTCCACAGTATACTCTGTGTTGTATGGAAGCACTATCATAGGAGAAAATACTCCTGTTGTAAAAGGGCTGTCACAATTTTCAGTATAAATTAACTGCACATTTTCTTTGATATTCAACTCCTTTTTTATTTTTTTGAAAATTGCTGATGCCTCTTTTTTCTCTTTGCATACTGTACTTTTTGTAAGTTTTCTTCTTGCTATAAAATATCTTGCAACTTGTACTATAATGATGATAATGGCTGTGACTCCCGAAAATATTACAATTCCCCAAGCATATTTGACTACATCGGATAATATCCATCTGTCAGAACCTACATGAATGGTATTTCTGATAAATTTCATATTGCCGACAATATTCTCATTGCTCCACCAGTGATAAACGATAGGAATATGCAGTGCTTGTAATACGTCTTGCATATAGTATCGAAACTCTGGAAAAGGGAACACATAAAAAAGCAAACATACTTTTAATAAATTGTATCTCCATTTTGCAGTAAAATGTGCCTGTGTGTATAAGGAAGTCACAATGTACAATGCAAATAAAACAGTTCCAGATAATGACATGATAAAAAGTATGTTGCTCTGAAATGAAATCATTCTTTCATCTCCCTTTAGAACTATTTTATTATAGGTCTAATAATATATTGCCTAGCACATTTTGTCAATATCAAAATAGTAAAAATTTTGATCAAATTCTACTTTGTTTTTATATTTATGATTAACAAATTTTTCTCTATTTTCTAATTTCTAGTTTGATTTTTAGTTTAAAATAATTTCATAATAAAACCACATACTTATAAAAATTTTTTTCAAAAAAATAAAAGTAGTTACTAAAATTTTTTGTAATTTTAAAATACATTTTTAATCAAATTGCCAAAATTCTTTTAACTATTTTTTAAGGAAATAAATTGATTAGGAAATAATTGAAAGCATTAAAAATTTGTATACAAAACTATGCCTGCACCAAACACAAGCAGGGGAAAGGGATATCCCTTTCCTCGCTTGTTGGTGTTCCCCCAAACCCCTAGTACAAATTTTTTTAAAATTTGTAAAACGCCTTCGGCGTGGCTTTTCCTTTTTTTGGAATAGTATTTTTATTGTACTATATATAAAATTTACTATTAAAAATAAAATCCATTTTTAATAAAATTTTTGACTGAAAAATTCCTTACATTCTTAAAATTTTACAAAAAAAATTTGCTTAATTAGCAGCTTAAAATAGAAAATTTAGAAAACTTTTTTGTTCTGTTTTTAATACTATTAAATAATAGTATAGTCAAAAAATAAAACTATTTTCATATAAATTTTGCAAAAAAAATTCTCTCTCAATAGCTGAAAAGAAAAATTTTTTCTACTTCTTTTCGCTGCTAAGAAAGAATTGTATTGATAAAATAATGTAACATTTCGCCTCAAAATATTGTGTATACAACACTTTGAAAAACAATTTATTTTTGATTGATATTTGATATCTTTATCCATATTTAGCACATCAAGTTGCTACTTCTTTCGTGTTTGCAGAATAAGCAATTCCTCTTTGTTAACTAAAAAACAGAAACGTGTCACGTTTCTGTCATTAGTAGCCAAAGGAGAAAACCTACCAGCGAAAACTGGAGTGTATCCCCTTTCTGTCTAAATACTCTTGTCTAGCTTTTTCTTTTTCTTCTTCTGTTGGAGCTGTTTTGTACTTCGTATATAAACTCCTATTGACTATACTGTTATATTTTTCCTTTAATCCTGTTACAATTTTTTCTTCATCATTATAACATTCTAAAATATGATATTTAATAAGCGATAGAAATAAATCTTCACTAATCTGCACTTGTTTCATACTGCTATCCCCTTTTTTTATTTTGCGTCAGTTGCGTCGATATTTTCAATATACCTTTCGTTGTGTAAAATACCGACGCATATCGACGCACTTTTTACTTTTTTATCCAAATTTATATGCTTCTATCGAAATCTCTAATTGTCTGTTTTCCTTGATTTTATCGCAATTTCTCGTATTTCCTTCTTTCATTTTTTCATTTTGCGTCAGTTGCGTCGATATTTTTAATATACTCTCTGTTGTGTAAAATACCGACGCATATCGACGCACTTTTTACTTTTTTATCCAAATTTATATGTCTTTATAAAAATTTTTAATTGCCTGTTTTCCTTGATTTTATCGCATTTCTTGGCATTTCTTTTTTCTCCTTTTTTACTTTGCGTCAGTTGCGTCGATATTTTTGATATATCCTTTGTTGTATAAAATATCGACGCATATCGACGCATTTTTTTATTCTTTTCCATCTGCTACACGTTTCAGGCAAATTTTTCTCTCATGCCCACGTTTATTTTCATACTGAATACCATATTCTTGTAAAAGTCTGCTATTCAACACATTTAATTTTCTAGTAACCACATTTGCTTGTATTTGTATATCTGGCAGTTTTTCAACTAGTTCTGTTGCTGTTCCTTGCCATTCTGGATTTTCCTTTGTTAATAATAAATCAATAGCTTCTAAAAGCGGATTAATTGGTTCTTTCCACAATTCTGTTTCAGCCTTTTTGAAATTCCAAACACAATGCTCTCTATCAAATTCAATCGTCAATTTTTGGTCTGGCTGGTCACGCCCTGCAATATCCAACACAGCAATATTATCTGTACGTTTTTTCTTTTGCATGATGAAGGCGCCATCTGCTGCTCCAAGCAAACCATTCGTACCAGAAATCATTTCAAAACTGTCTTCTGACTGCAACTTTCTTGTGTGATGCACCACCAAAACACAAACATTATGTTTATCACTGAACTGCTTTAACTTCATTACAATATCATAGTCGCTAGAATAGCTATATTTATCTCCTCCAACTTCTCTTATTTTTTGCAGAGTATCAATCATAATTAACTTTGTGTCAGCGTGTTCTTTCATAAATTTACTAAGCTGTTCTTCCAAACCTTCATTTAAAGATTTTGACATGGTAGCAAAATAAAAGTTACTTGTGCTTTCCATACCAAACATTTTTGAAAGTCGTTTTTGCAGTCTGCTGAAATCATCTTCCAATGCTAAATATAATACACTACCTTGATTGACTTTGTAATTCCATAGTGGAATACCCATACTCACATGATAACCTAACTGTGCCATAAAAAACGATTTTCCTACCTTTGGAGCACCGACAAAAAGATATGTACCATTATAAATTAGCCCATCAACAATAGGGACTTTTGGTGGAAACGCTGTATCATATAATTCTTCCATTGTAATCGTATACAACACCCCCTGTTCAAAATTTTTCGTGTTTTGCTCATTGCTTTTTTGCTGTTTTTCTGCTATACTTTCATTAGTTACTATGGATTGTCCTTTGTCTGTTGCTGCAGATATTATAGGGACAATCTTTTCATTTTTACTCATTGGTTTTCCTCCTTTTTCTCTTGGCATTTGAAATAGTGAAAGTCTTTTATTCACCATTTCTCATACCTTGCATTGTGATAGTAATTAAATGGATAGTATCCAATAAATCTTGAGATACTTTGTTTCCCGCTTCAATACGATTCAGTTCATTTAATACATTTGCTAACTCATTTTTGAGTGCTTTATACACTTTTGGATTTCCTGTTACTTCAATTTTTCTTTTCTGCAAACAGCAAATAATAAAATCCTGTTTGCTCATACCTGATAATCTGACTGCTGTTTCAATTTGCTTATCTTCCTCTGGAGAAACTCTAAAAGATACTATTTTATTTCTCCATCGCCCTTGTTGGTCTAATTTTTTTATTGACATAACAACACTCCTTTTGTAAAATTTATATATCATCACTTGTTCTTTCAAAATCAAGACGGTCTGCCATTTCTGTTTGCCTTGAGGGGAATAAGTGAGCATATCTATATGTAATTTTTTCGCTTTCATGTCCAACTCTGTCGCCTATTGCAAGAGCTGTAAATCCCATGTCAATTAACAACGAAACATGACTGTGCCTGATGGAATGAATAGGTATTCTTTTTACTCCAGCGATTTTAGAACCTCTATCCATTTCATGATGTAAATAATGTTTTGTGACTGGAAAAATTCTGTCATTTGCTCTCAAACTATAAAATAATTTAAAACAATCCTGCATTTCATCTGCTAAAAATTGTGGTATTTTAATTACTCTGTTACTCTTTTTTGTTTTTGGAACAGTCACAACATCTTTTCTTTTTAGCCTTTGATAAGATTTGTTAATTGTCACTGTTCTGTTTTCAAAATCAAAGTCGGTAGGCGTTAAAGCAAGTAATTCTCCCTCTCGAATACCACACCAATACAACATTTCAAATGCGTAAAATGAAAGTGGTTTATCCATCATAACATCAGCAAATTTTAGATATTCTTGTTTTGTCCAGAATAACATTTCTTTGCTTTCCTCCATGCCCATTGTACCTGCTTTCCTTGCCGGATTGATTGTTAAATCGTAATAGCGGATAGCATGGTTAAATATAGAACTTAACTGTGCATGAATCGTTTTTAAATAAGTAGGAGAAATTTCCTTTCCTGTTTTTCCTTTTTGACTTCGCATTTCATTCTGCCAGTCAATGACATCTTTCGCAGTAATTTCTGACAGCCTGCGTTGTCCCAAGTAGGGCAATATCTTACTTTGTATAATACTTTCTTTTGTTAGCCAAGTATTCTCCTTCAAACGAGGACGAATATCCTTTTCATACAGTTTGCAAAAACTTTCTAATGTCATATTCACATCAGCCTTTTTTTGTAATTGAAACTGACGCTCCCAATTTTGTGCCTCTTGTTTTGTGGCAAAGCCTCTTTGACATTTTTGTTTTCGTTCCCCTTTCCAATCATTGTAGCGAACCATAACATACCAAGTATTATTTTTTTCATTTTTATAAACTGACATTTAATCCCTCCTTTTTTGCGTCCCATAAAAATGTTCATAGAAAAATTGACGGTCAATACGTCCAGCTATCACAAAGTAACCTTTGTTCTCTAGTTCTTTGTTTAGCTTGCGTATTAACTTATAAGCATAAGATTCTGAAACATCTAACACTTTCATCACATCGGATACTTTTAAAAACATTTTTTCCATTACCATCCATCCTTTCACTACTATTCACTATACTAATTTGTATAATGATATGATACTATACTTTTTTGTATTTGTAAAGTAGTTTTTAAAAATTTCTATACTTTTTTGTATTATTTTTTTATTGATTCTTCCCATACTTTTGTGTTATACTGAATTATCAACATTTGTTAGGAGATAGATTATGGCAATCGGAGAAAGAATACACCATTTTAGATTACTTCATGGATTTACACAAAAATATTTAGGAAAATTGCTTGGCTTTAACGATATGCAGGCAGATGTCCGCATTGCTCAATATGAAAAAGGTGTTCGCAGTCCCAAAGAAAAATATTTGAACGCACTTGCAGAAGTTTTTGAGGTATCTCCTCAAGCACTTGCTGTTCCTGATATTGACAGCTACATCGGACTTCTGCACACACTTTTTGCAATGGAAGACATTTATGGTCTATACGCTGATGAAATCAATGGAGAACTTTGTATTCGCCTTGATAAAAGCAAAGGGACAACCTACCTTTCCATGTTTGATATGATTTCTGCTTGGCAATCTCAAAGGGCAAAATTAGCTTCTGGTGAAATCACAAAAGAGCAGTACGACCAATGACGATATAACTATCCTAATATAGGAAAAAATAACAAATAACTTTTGGCAATAAAAAAAGTCTTACCAAATTAATTCATTTATTTGGTAAGACCACTTATTCTTTTTTATAGGCACTCGACAGCCACTCACTTGCTGATGAGTAAATGCCTTTTTACAAATGTTATCAAATTGTTATCAAACGTCCTTTAAAATTTTCTCAAATCCGCTGTTTATGCGGGGTTCAAAAAAATTTTAATTATTCCCACTCGGCAAGCTCAAACAGAACTTAAATATATATGTTTCATTTCTGTATTATTTTTGCCGATATTTTCTCTCAATTCCATATTTTATTCTGACTTACTGATTTTTTGTTGCCAAATTGTTGCCATATATTTATTATACCAAAATTAGTTAATAAAGCAATAGTATTTTTAAAATTATTTTTTAGATATTCACCTAATGTACAAAAAACGGACGAAATTAATTCGCCCGTTTTACAAACACTATATGTCTAAAATATTGAACTATTTTACATGAGTAGTATATATTTTATTCACCTGGATGTTTCCTATCTTTGAAAGAAGATTCCTGAGGACCTCTTTGGTCTTGTTTTGCAATATAGAGGCTACCTGTTGCTCTACCGCAAAGTACTGGAGGCTCACAAGCTGTTGCTGCTGTATGAGGGGTAGCAACACCGCTCAAGTCTGCATCTGTTCTATCTAATTGTGTTGCAACTTTCCATGCTTCAAATTTACAAGTATAGGATTGATTTCCAACTTTTTCAATCCAGCCATGATATTCCATAAAGTCACCAACATAAACAGGTGCCAAAAATTCGATTTTTTCATAGCCCAAGAATAAGCTAATATCACCATCAACATAAACCATAAGTTCTGTACCAACATCGCCCCATTGGTCAACAATTCTAGCACCATTTACTAATCCGCCTACATAATGTGCATCTTTCGCACTCATCATTAAGTGATGCACCACTTTTTTACCTACCATACTATTTTCCTCCTATATTTTATAAAATTTTTATAAGTAATGATATCCTGCCTCTAATGCTTTGATATTTTGTTCTACAAGTGCAGGTTTCATTTTTACTTTTATCACTTCTTTTGCATCATCAAGTGTAACAATATCTAATGTTTTGACAACTGCACCCAATGCAACTATGTTTGCACTTTTTGCTGTAGCAGCTTTTGCAGCAATTTCTGTAAAAGGTATTTTCACAACATTGATGTCTTTTCTTTGTGCATCTTTTGTAATCATAGATTGGTTAATGATAAGCGTACCACCAGCTTTTACTTTATTTTCATAGTCATTTAGACTTTTTTCGTCCATAACTAATATGGTATCTGCTTCTGATATTATCATTGAACTCATTTCTTCTGAAATCACTACTTGACAACTTGCTCTGCCTCCTCTTTTTTCTTGTCCGTAAGCAGGTGAAAGCGTGACATAATATCCTTTTTTTGCGGCGGCAGTACAAATCATTTTTCCCATAAGTATGGTACCTTGTCCGCCTATACCAGAAAATATCAATTTACTTTTCATAATTGTTTTTCCCCCCTTCCTAAATCTTTAAATACTGCAAGGGGATATTGTTTTACTACAATATCGTTTATGTGTTTTAAAGCATCTGCAGGTTTCATTTTCCAACCTGTTGGACAAGGAGAAAGCACTTCTACAAAGCTGAGTCCTTTTCCTTCCATTTGATATTGAAATGCCTTTTTGATTGCTTTTTTTGTTTTTTGTATGTTTGCTGGTGATGTTACAGCAACCCTTTCGCTATAATAACAACCTTCTAATTGACTAATGATTTCAGCCATATTTACAGGATTTCCTGTATTTTCTTGTTTTCTGCCATAAGGTGTTGTTGTTGTAACTTGCTCCATAAGTGTTGTAGGTGCCATCTGTCCGCCTGTCATACCGTATATCGCATTATTTACAAATACGACTGTAAATTTTTCTCCTCTAATGCCAGCGTGCATAATTTCCGCCATGCCCTCTGAAACCATATCACCGTCGCCTTGATATACAATTACTAAATCTTCTGGGCAGGAACGTTTTATACCTGTTCCCATTGCTGGAGCTCTGCCATGTAATGCACAAATGCTATCTACTTTAAAATATTTGTCCGCATAAACAGAACAGCCTATTGGCCATACTATCACTGTTTTTTCTTTCCAATTTTGTTCTTCTATGATTTCCCCAATCAGTCTATTTATAATACCATGTCCACAACCTCCGCAATATTTCATATACTCATTTGTAAAAACTTCTGGTCTTTGATATACAATGCTCATTTGATTTCACCTCCTATTTTTATGGATAAATTTCACATAATTTTTGGTATAATTCTATTGGAGTGGGGGTGATACCTCCCAATTTCCCATAAAATTCTACTCTGTTTTTATCATTTACTGCAATTTTTACATCATTTACCATTTGTCCTGCATTTAATTCTGTTACAAAAAATTTTGTATTTGTTTTTTCATATTTTTCAAATGCTTTTTCTGGGAAAGGCCATAATGTAATTGGCCTGATAAGTCCCACTTTTTTACCATTTTCCCTTGCAATTTTTATGGTATCCATACAAACCCTTGCTAATGAGCCAAATGCAACAATTATAATATCTGCATCTTCTGTATTTATTTCTTCCCATCTTTGCTCATTTTGCTGTATTGTTTGATATTTTTGCTGTAATGTAATATTAAAGTGCTCCCACTGTTCTGGACCATCACCGCAAGTAGTAATATCATTGTAATGGCTTCTGCCATTCATACCATCACATGCCCAGTCACTTCTCTTAAATTCATAATTCTTTTTTGGTAATTCTACATTTTCCATTAATTTTGCAATGGTTCCATCACTTGCTACAACCACAGGATTTCTATATTTTTCAGCAAGTTCAAAGGAAAGTGAAGCAAAATCAGCATATTCCTGCACAGAATAAGGTGCTAAAACAATAGTATTATAGTCACCATGACCTCCGCCTTTTGTTAATTGGTTATAATCTCCTTGCGAACCTAATATTTCGCCATCTGCTGGCCCTGGACGCATACAATCTACAATGACTGCCGGAAGTGAAGCAGCCGACATATAACTCATTGCTTCACAGCCTAATGAAAATCCTGGCCCAGATGTTGCTGTCATACCTCTTTTTCCTGTTGCTGCAACACCTGCTACCATATTAAATGCAGAAACTTCTGTTTCTGCCTGCACAAATGTCAAATCTTCTGAAGGTGCTTTTTTGGCATAATATTCTGGTATCTCACTAGATGGCGTGATAGGATAGCCAAAAAAATATTTGCAGCCACAGCGAATAGCAGCCTCTGCAAATGCTTCATTTCCCTGCATAAATACTTTACTCATTTTATTTTCCCTCCTTTATACGTCTTTTTCTACCATAATCGCACCTTCTGGACAAACTGTTGCACAAATGCCACAAGCAATACAATCTTCCATATTTTGTGCTTCTATTGCATAATATCCCATTTTGTTTAAACTTTTACTTTTTGCCAGTATCGTCTTTTTGGGACAAAATGTCATACAGTATTCACATTCTTTGCACATTTCTCTGTTTACTGTTACCCGATTCACTACAAGCCCTCCATTCCTTAAATTTTGTACTGTTTGATTTCTATAAATGGATTATAACATTACCAAATACTCAAAAGAAAGTTCGCCTTTTTCATACTAAACATGAAAAAGTGTATTGCAAATAAACGATTATTTCATAAAAAAACAGCACTAATCATAGTGTTAATGCTGTTTTTTTATTTTTTAGATAATGTTTAAAATGGACCTAGCTGTATACTTTGTGCTACAACTAATATAATAGCTGACACAATCGTTAATATTGCAAATAAAGGCAATATAAATTTTAACCACTTATTATAAGGTACATGACCAACTGCAAGTGTTGCCATCATATAACCTGACACAGGATAAACAACATTAGAAAGTCCGTCACCAAACTGAAATGCAAGAACTGCTGTTTGCTGCGTAATACCGCATAATTCTGCTAAAGGTGACATCAAAGGCATAACAATCGTTGCTTGTCCGCTTCCAGAAGGAACAAAGAAATTAAATATGGTTTGAAAAATCAACATACCAATTGAAGTAATACTTGCTGGTACAGACTGAATAACACTAGATAAATAGTATACAATGGTATCTGTAATATTTGCATTAGACATAATCACAGTGATTGCTCTTGCAACTCCAATGACCAATGCTCCTACAAGAACTTCTTTAAAACCCTCTATCAAATTATTACATATTTCATTTCCATTCATTCCAGATATTATGCCAGAAAATATTGCAATACCTACAAAACAGCCACCCATTTCAGGCATATCCCACCCCCATTTTATAACACCAAATACAGTAAGTATAAAACCAGCAAGTGTTATAAAACCAGCAATACTTTCTCTTGTAGTAAGTTTTACATTTTCTGTTTCGTCACTCAGCACAATTTTTTTTGTTTCTTTATCCTCTTGATATGTAAAACTTTTTTCGGGAGCTTTTTTAACTCGCTGAGAATACCATATTACATAAATAGTTGAAATAATAAGCATTACAATCAATATTCCAAAGCGAAAACTTATGCCAGAATATAAAGGAAGGTTACAAATTTTTTGTGCTACAGCTGTTGTAAAAGGATTTGTCATTGCAGAAGCAAATCCTACTACAGAAGCACCTAATACAAGACCGCAACAAGTGATGCTATCGTATCCTAAAGCAAGTATCAAAGGTAACAGAATTGGTACATAAACAATTGTTAGTTCACACATACCAATAAAAGAATCAATTAATGCAATAATAATCATAAGAGAGATTATCATAAAAATATCAAAACGACCAAACTTTGAAGCAGCCATCTTAATTAATGCTGATATATTAATTGCTTTTTTGATAACGCCAAATGCACCACCTATTGTAAATGTCAAAACAAATAACCAGCCTGAGTCTACAAGACCTTGTGGAAAAGATTTTAAATATTGCAAAAATGTTGTAGGTGTTTTTTCAATCAAATGAAAAGAATTTGGGTCAATAATAGCACGTCCATCAGCTCCTTCTATTCTTACATATTCACCAGCAGGAATCATATAGGTGATAACTGCAACAACAAGTGCTAATAATGCTAATATCACAAATATATGCGGTATTTCAAATTTTTTCTTTTCTGTCATAATGAATCCCCCTTTTGTGAAAGATAGTGCAAAGCTGTATAAACATGTATTTTTACGCCAGTAAGTAAGGTATTTTCGTCAATGGTAAAATCAGAAGTATGATGAGATTTATCACTACCAATCTCACTATTTCCAGTTCCAACAAATATCAATGCACCAGGAATACCATTATGACTTGTAAATTCTGAAAAATCTTCTCCACCCATACAACAATAAGGAATGATGTTTTCACTTTGTGTAATATGGGAAAGTACATTTTTTTTCAGAAATGCAACACTATCTTCATCATTCAAAACAATATAGTTACTTGGCATAAATGCAATATTACACTCTACTCTATGAGCCTGACAAATAGATTCTATAATTCTTTTCATTCTCTTTCTTGGATGTTGTTCCTTTGCATCATCACCATCATAAAGGTATCTTAAACTACCTTCTAATTCTATTGTTTCTGCAATAATATTGGATTGTGTACCACCGTTTATTTTTCCAAACATGATTACTGTTGTATCCATAGGATTAATTTCTCTTGTTTGTATCATCTGCACAGACTGTATAATATTTGCTGCACATAATATAGGGTCAATACCGTCTTGTGGTGCAGAAGTATGTCCCCCTTTTCCTTTTAATATAATTTTAAAATTATACATTTCTGCCATAACTGCACCACTTTTCAATCCTATTTTACCGCTTGGAATAGGTGACCATAAATGAATTGCAAAAGAAGAATCTACTTTTGGATTTTCCAAAACACCTTCTTTTATCAAAAAACTTGCACCATCTGCTTCTTCATTAGGTTGAAAAACAAGTTTTACTGTTCCATCAAAACATTCTTTGTTTTTCACAAGTATTTTAGCAGCTACCAAAAGCATTGCCATATGTCCATCATGACCACAAGCATGCATTACACCATCATTTTTGGAAGCAAAAGAAAAGGTGTTGGTTTCCTGGATTGGGAGTGCATCCATATCAGAACGTAAAAGTAATGTTTTTCCTGGATTTTTACCATGTATTAATGCAACAACACCTGTAGATGCAATTTTATAAGGTCGTAATCCTAAATTTGTTAAATATTTTATGATAAATTCCTGTGTTTTATATTCTTTAAAACCTAATTCTGGATTTTGATGAAAATGTCGTCTTAATGTAACTACTTCATCAAGATATTGTTCAAAATTTTCAGTCAAATTGTACTTCCCCCCTTAAAAGCCGTATCGTATTACAAAATTATTTCCAAGCCCAACCACGTGTAATCATTGCTTTTTCTATTTTCTTTAATGCACCAATCCAAGCTGCATCTCTATAGCTGACATTTAATTCTTTTTTCAAATCTGCTACTACATGATAGGATTTTACAATTCTTTCTTCTAATTTTGCACGAACTGTTTCTTTATCCCAATATTGGTCAGTTAAGCCTTGTGTACGTTCAAAACTACATACAATCGCACTGCCACAGTTTGTCAAAACATCTGGAAGAATGGTCACACCTTTTTGATACAATATTTGTTCTGCTTCTGGTGTTGTAGGACCATTAGCACATTCCATAATCAATTTTGCTTTGATATTATTTGCATTTCCTTCATGAATAACACTTTGTACAGCTGCTGGAAGAAGAAAGTCACATTCTGCTTCTAAAACTTCAGAAGTAGAAATTTCTTTGCAGTTTGGAAAACCTTTTACAGTATGGTGTTCGTCTACATATTTTCCAAGTTCAAAAATATCAATGCCATCTTGATTTTCAATACCACCATAAATATCAGATACCGCAATTAATTTATGCCCATCTTTTTGTAAAAGTTCTCCAGCTACACGACCTACATTTCCAAAGCCCTGTAAAGCAAACTTTTTGCTTGTGCCATACCAGCCTAAATCTTTCATAATTTCACAAGTAACATAATAAGCACCATGCCCTGTTGCTTCCCTTGACAGTTCTGTGCCATTAGCTTCAATAGGTTTATCATTAATGGCAGCAGGAGAATGGAATCCTTGTATTGCTTCTAATTCATCAAGCATCCAAGCCTGTGTTTGACCATGTGTACCAATATCCGCACCAGGAACGTCTACCCAAGCACCTTTCATTGGTAAGTTACGTATAAATCCTCTTATCAGTGCCTCATATTCTCTGCGAGAAAGTTTACTTGGGTCAGCTTTGATTCCGCCTTTACCACCACCTGCTGGAATACCCCCTACAGCATGTTTAATTGTCATCCAAAATCCTAATGCTTTTGCAGTGTCCATGTCCATATCTGGTACAACACGAACACCATTTTTTACTTGTCCTAAAGCATCACAGTAATGAACACGATATGCAGTAAAAATTTCCAAATGTCCATCATCCATACGTAGTGGAATGGTAAATTCAAATTGGCGTTTTGGCTGTTCTAAAAGTTTTACTACTTCTGTATTGATATTTCCAAGTTCTGCTGCTTCATGCAATGTTTTTAAAGAAGTTTCAAAAGGATTTCCGCTCATAATAAATTACCTTCTTTCTGTTAAAATAGTTACTATAGAATAAGTGCTTAAAAGATATCTTTTATGAGTTATATTATAATCTCTGCAGAAGCATAAAATAAAGTCTGCATTTTTCATGTTAAAAATGAAAAAGTTTCATACAAAAAAACTATAATAAAATTTATTAATGTTATATAATATTTCTAATAGAAAATACTTTTATCATTACAATAGAACTTATATTTTTACAAAATATTGTAATATACAAGGAGGATTTATAATGAATATCAATAAATATGAAGTATTTTTAAAAACAGTAGAACTTGGTTCTTTAACAAAAGCGGGAGAAGAATTAAAATATACCCAATCAGGTATTAGTCATATATTGAATTCACTTGAAAAAGAATGTGGCATGAGGTTGCTTGAAAGAGACCGTTCTGGTGTTTATTTGAATTCTGTAGGAAAAATGTTATACCCTTATATACAAAAAGTATGTGAGTGTCATCAGCAGTTGTCTGAAGTGATTGATACATTACTTTCATTAGAATCTGGTACAATACGAATTGGTACTATGACAAGTATTTCTACCGCATGGCTTCCTAAATTGCTTCAAAGTTTTAACGAAATATATCCTAATATAAAATTTCAAATGCTTTGTGGAGAATATTCTGATATTGAAAAATGGATTCAACACGGAAATGTAGACATGGGTTTTGTAAAAGAGCCTGTTAGCAATGATTTGACAGTGTATCATTTAAAAAAAGATGAAATGATGGTAGTGCTTCCTATGGGGCACCCTTTAGCCAAATTAGAAAAAATTCCTCATGATTTGCTTTCACAATATCCTTTTATACTATATATTGATGACGAAAATTCAGAAATAAAAGAAATATTGGATAAATATGATATTGCTTCAAAATCGCAGTATATCACAAAAGAAGATTACTCTATTATGTCTATGGTAGAATTTGGTATAGGAATTAGTGTACTTCCAGGTTTGGTTTTGCATCGCTGCCCCTATCATATAGAAATAAGAGGACTTTTACCACCTGTTTATAGAAGTCTTGCAATCGCTGTAAAATATAATGATATTTTGTCCCCTATCGCCAAAGAATTTTTAAAACACATATTGAATAATACACCTTGAATTCTTTCATAAGTATATTTATAAAACAGTCCGTCAAAGAACCTTATTTTCGCCATAAAAATCAAGGAGTATGGGGAGTGCAGCTTCTATGCTCTGCTTCAGTCTGTGCAGGGCGAGCTTCACTTCACCCGTCTAAAGAAAACAGTATGCATCTCCAAGACAGACAGTCAGCCAAAGGCTGGCTTTTCCGAAGGGAGAGTGTTTGACTAAGTTTCAAGGCTTTTAAGCCTATAGAACAGACAAAAAAACATTTTTATAAATCAACTTGTGTCATTTTCTATACTATGTTATATTTATAATAAAGAATGTGCAATTACAAATGAGTTTTCATTCCAACTACTTACCAAAATCAGACGTTGTTTTTATAGTGATGTTTTTATAAAAAGAACTTTGTGAAAAAATATTAGAGGCAATTACAGAAGATCAAATAGAGTTGATTGATATTGTAGCAGAATATAAAAATAATTTGTATAAGGTTGTATTACATTGTTTAAACAAGAAGAATAAGTATATGGTTCATTTGAGTGAAGAAGAAAGATTGCAGGAACGTGCTGAAGGAAAACAAAAAGGCGAACAAAAAGAATGTATTAAAATTTCAAAAAAACTGTTACATCAAAATATGGACATTGTATTTATTTCTTCTATAATTGGTTTGTCCGAAAAAGAAATTGAACTTTTAAATTAGATATTAGAACAAGAAATGCTATATTCTGTATTTCTTGTTCTTTTATTTTGCAAATCTTTATTTTTAAATTTTGAGTATCTATTAAAAAATTTTGTTTCAAAAAAATGGTATAGACATTCAAATCTTTTATCATTTTAAAATACACTTTCGGAAATGCAGCAAAAATTTTTAAAGTACTTTTTTAAGTTAAACAATCAATTAGCAAATAAATAGAAACCATAAAAAATTGTATACAAATGTGGTCTGCACCGATTGCAAGCAGGGGAAAGGGATATCCCTTTCCACGCTTGTTGGTGTTCCCCCAAACCCCAAATGCAAATTTTTTTGAAATTTGCAAAACGCCTTCGGCGTGGCTTTTCCTTTTTTGGAATGTCATTTTTATTGTACTATATATAAATTTTACTACTAAAAATAAAACTACTTTTGATAAAATTTTTAATAAAAAAGTTTCCTGCATTACTTAAAATTTTACAAAAAAAATCTTCTTAAATTACCACCTCAAAATAGAAAATTTAAAAAATTTTTTTCTTCTGTTTTTAATACTATTAAATAATAGTATTATTAAAAATAAAGTTATTTTTATATAAATTTTGCAAAAAAATTCTTCCTTAACAGCCTAAAAAAAGAAGTTTGTTGCATTTCTTTTTTTGCTACTAAGAAAGAACTATGATAATAAAATAATGTAATATACCCCCTATATAATACATACATATATATATTTTATATACCCCCCTTTAGTTTCTTTATGTCATTTAATAAAATAGGCTTAAATACTCTAAAACATTATAACTACAACACCTTTGAAGGCTATTTTTCTTTGATTGACGTTTGTACCTTTGTTCCTATTTAGCACATCAAATTGTTATATTTTTGTGTTTGCAGAATAAGCAATTCCTTTTGTTAACTAAAAAACAGAAACGTGTCACGTTTCTGTTTTAGGTAAACAAGGAAAAATCCCTACCAGCGAAAACTGGAATGTATCCCTTTTTGATTTAGATATTCTTGTCTTGCTTTTTCTTTGTCCTCCTCTTTTGGAGCAGTTTTATATTTTGTATACAAACTTCGACTGACTATTTTGTCATATTTTTCCTTTAATTCTTTTACAATTTTTTCCTCTTCATTATAATATTCCACAATATGGTATTTTACAAGAGATAAAAACAAATCTTCGCTAATTTGTACTTGCTTCATATTTTACTCCTCTATTTTTTAATTTTGTGACGATATTTTGCCTGTTGAATTTTAAAATATCGTCACGCTTTTTTTCAAAATCTACATTCAAAAAATGCTGTAAAATCAATGTTTCCTCGTCATTTCATTTTATATTTTCTGCATCTGTGACGATGTTGACGATATTTTTATATATCTGTTATTTTTTAAAATACCGTCACACTATCAGCTCTTTGGTTTTTCAGGTAAATTACTATAAAACCCAGTAAAATCAAGACTTCTATCAAAATCAAATCTATCTTTTCAAGACATTTGTGACGATATTTTTTATTTACTCTCTGCTATCTAAAATACCGTCACATCGTCACACTTATGATTTTTTTACTTTCTATATGCTTTAAAACCCTTGTAAATTCAACATTTTTAACTACTTGATGTTTTTCTTTTTGTGTGACGATATTCAAGAAAAATCAAGGAAAATATCGTCACACATTTCATTTTTTCATCAATGTCAATTTAATTTGTCTGCCTGTTCTATTTCGGCTTGTTTGATAGTAAATGCTAAATTCTTCCAATAATCTTTCTGCATTAACATTTAATCGTCTTGTTAAAGCATTTGGTGATATTTCCTTTGGCAATAAAGCAGCTAATTCTGAAGCAGTACCAATCCAATCTGATTCATTTTTTGTTACCATTTCTCCAACCATTTTTACGATTGGGTCAAGTGGTTCTTTGCACAATTCTGTTTCCATTTTGATAAATTTCCACAAACATTTTTCTCTATCAAACTCTAAATACAACTTTTGGTCTTGTTGGTCACGCCCAACAATATCAAGTATTCCCTTGTTATCAATTCTTTTTGTTTTTTGAAGTATGAACGCTCCATCGGCTGCTCCCAAAAGTCCATTCGTGCCAGAAATCATATCAAAACAGTCCTCTGACTGTAGCTTTCTGGTATGATGAACAATGAGCATACAAATATTGTGTTTCTCGCTAAACTGTTTCAACTTCATTACAATATCGTAGTCGTTAGAGTAGTTGTATCTGTCACCATTGATTTCTCTTACTTTTTGCAAAGTGTCAATCATAATCAACTTTGTGTCTGGATGCTCTTTAACAAAATGAGTAAGTTGCTCCTCTAGTCCTTCATTCAAGGCTTTTGATTTTGTAGCAAAGTGAAAATTTGGTGTGCTTTCCATGCCGAACATTCTTGACAGTCTTTTTTGTATTCTGCTGTAATCGTCCTCTAATGCTAAATACAAAACACTTCCTTGGTTTACTTGATAACCCCACAAAGGCAAGCCCATACTCACATGATAGCCTAACTGTGCCATCAAAAATGACTTTCCAATTTTTGGAGCACCGACAAAGAGATATGTGCCGTTGTAAATCAGTTTATCAACAACAGCAGTCTTTGGCGGATATACTGTGTCATACAATTCTTCCATTGTAATCGTCTCCAACACCCCCTGTTCAAAATTTTTTAAATTTTCTGTGGCTTGTAAATTGCTTTTTTTCTGATTTTCTGCTATACTTTTGTTAATAATATTTGATTGTTCCTTTTCTGTGCTACCAGATGTGATAGGAACAATCTTTTTTTCTTTACTCATTGGTTTCCCTCCTTCATATCTCTTAAAATTTGACCTATAAATTGAATTGTCGACAGCGTTACATCGTCAATTTCTTGCGTAGTTGATAATTTTTTTAACTCTGTAAAAATTTGCTCTATTTGATTTTTCAGAGCTTTATATATTCTTGTATTGTCTACTACTACAACATCTTTACATAGTAATCTTTTAATAATATAGTCTTGCTTGGTTAATCCAGATAGCGAAACTAGGTTATCTAACAACATTACTTCTTCTTTTGACATTCTGAATGAAACCGTTTTATTTCGCCATCTACCTTGCTTATCTAAATTTTTATTCAAAACGTTCTCCTCCTTCCAAATTTAATTTCTCTGCCATCTCTGTCTGTTTATTTGGAAACAGATGTGCATAGCGATATGTGATGTCAATACTTTCATGTCCAACCCTGTCAGCTATCGCAAGTGCTGAAAACCTCATCTCTATTAGAAGTGATATACTTGAATGACGAATATCATGGATTCTGATACGCTTTACACCTGCTGCCTTTGCTCCTCTATCCATTTCGTGATGTAAATACGATTTTGTGACTGGAAACAATCTTTCATTGTCTTTTATTTCATACAACATACTAATGTATTCTTGTACCTCATCACAAAGAAACTGAGGCATTTTAATTATTCGATTACTCTTTACAGTTTTTGGGGAAGTAATAACATCTCTCCCTTTCAATCTCTGATAAGACTTGTTAATTGTTAATGTCTTTTTTTCAAAATCAAAATCTGCTGGTGTTAATGCGAGCAGTTCACCTACTCGGATGCCACACCAATAGAGCAGCTCAAAAGCGTAAAATGACAACGGTTTATCCATAATTGCGTCAGAAAATTTAATGTACTCCTCTTTTGTCCAAAACAACATTTCTTTGTGTTCTTCATTTCCTATTGTTCCTGCTCTTTGTGCTGGATTGTATGGTAAGTGATAAAATCTTACAGCATGATTGAATATCGCACTCAACTGACTATGTATTGTTTTCAAATAAGTTGGAGAATATTTTTCTTCTGACATCAGCTTATTTTGCCAAGCAATCACATCTTTCGCTTCAATCTCTGCAATTTTTCTATCTCCAAAATAAGGTAATATTTTTGTACGAATAATATGACTTTTGGATTCCCAAGTATTCTCTTTTAATCGCTTTTTCTTGTCTTGCTCGTAAATCTCAAAAAAACTTGCAAAAGTCATATCTAATTTTGTTTGCTGTTTCAACATGATTTCTCTTTCCCACGCTTGAGCTTCTTTCTTTGTTGCAAAACCTCGCTTTTGTGTTTGTTTCTTCTCTCCTTTCCAATTCGTATAACGATAAATTACCCTCCATTTGTCACCATCTTTGTAAACAGCCATGTTTTCAACTCCTTTCGCTTTACATTTAACTACTGCTCTGTATAACAAACTTTTTTATAAAAATAGTTTGTGTTCACTCTACCCGAAAATGTCAAATAGCCTAATTTATTTAATTCTTCATTTAATTGCTTTACAATTTTATAGGCATAGGATTTCGACACTTTCAATTCTTTTGCTACTTCATCAACCGTCATAAAGTTTCTATTTTCCATATTTTCTCCTCCTTATATATTAAATAAAATAGTTTAGTATATTATTATACTACTAAATATTTTTAGTTAAGTCAATGGATTAGAGAAAAATATATTAACTTTTTTTATTTAATTTTTATTGCTATTTCATTTTTCTTGTGCTATACTAAAAATAGTATATTTTATTTTGGAGGATTCTTATTATGGCAATCGGCAAACGTATCAAATTTTTTCGTAAGAAAAAAGAATTTACACAAAAACAATTTGGCAGAATGCTTGGATTTTTTGGAAGAACTTCTGATGTTCGTATAGCACAGTATGAGGCAGAGGCACGAATACCCAAGCAAGAACTAGTAGAAAAAATGGCAAATATATTTGATATTAGTCCAAATGCTCTTACTGTTCCAAATATAGACAACTATATAGGACTTCTACATACTTTTTTTGCTTTAGAAGATTTATACGGTTTAAAAATCACCACTATAAACGATGAAATCTGTTTGCATTTGGACAAGTCCGATATTTCTTTACTGCAAATGTTTCAAGTGTGGCAGGAGCAATCTGCAAAATTGGAACAGGGCAAAATTACCAAACAGCAATATGACCAATGAAGATACAACTACCCTAAATTTGACACCTCCAATCGTTGGGCAAAAGTTCCATCGCAAACAATCAATGATATTTTTACAACAGAATTGGATAACAAAAGTAATGAGTAAGAAAATAAAAAACCTTACTGACTTCCAATTCTTTTTGAAAATCAGTAAGGTTTTATGAATTTGAAATAAATTATTATGTGGGTAATTTCAGAAATGTTGCCATTTCGTTGCCAATCGCTAAACAAATTTGCTTGCAAACTGCATAAACATTGGGTTTGTTCTCATTGACTTATCATTCCCACTCAACAGACCTTTTTAGATTTGTGGTATATCATATGGTATTTACTATTCATATTATACCAAAATTCATTTTATTTGTCTATATATTTCTATTTTAAAAATTTTTTAATATCAAAGTAATATCAGTAAGTGCTTTTGTTATTTAAAATTTTGAATAATAATTCTATTTTATTCATATTCATTTGAAAGTCATTTACTTTTTTAAGTTTAAATATATAGAAGTCTGCCATCTAAAAAATAAAAATGTTTTAAACTTTCTATTATTTATATTTTCATCATTTCTGACATGATACAGACACCTTTTGCCCCATGATGCATTACTTCATTTATTTGATTATTCTGTAATTTGATTCCTCCAATACCATAAACAGGTAATACAGTATTTTTGCAAACTTCATTTAAAAATATAAGTCCTCTTGGTGGAATATCTTTTTTACAATCTGTAGCATAAATATGTCCTGCGACAATATAGTTTACTCCTATTTTCTCTGCTTCTACTGCTTCTTGGCTACTATGTACAGAAGTACCTATGACATTAAAATTCTGTAATTCATTACTATACTTTTGTAATAATGCAAAAGGCATATGAATCGCATAACAATTTAATGCTTTTGCAACATTGATATAGGTATGCAAAATACAATAAACATGATAGGACTTACATAGTTTTATAACATCTTTTGCCAATATAGCATATTCTTTTTCCTGCAAATCTTTTTCTCGTAGTATAATTGCTTTGGGATGGCACTGGCAAATTCTATCTAACTGTTCCATAAATGGTCGTTTACATAATTTTCTATTTGTGACTGCAATTACATTTTGATATATTTTATGACACATAAATAGAATCACTCATTACTGGTTGTAAATTATTTTTCAAAAGAGTATTGTAAACTTCCTCAACAGAACGTCCATCAGATATTTCAAATTGCTCATCCCCCTTAGATTCCACATCTTTTACATGTTCTCCAATTCCTGTACTAACTCCAGCAGAAATTTTTGTTGCTGCAATGTTTACCATATTGTCACGTACTCTAGCACACTCTCTTGTAGAAATTGTGATATTAGAAAAAGGCATAAACAAACGATAGGCACAAACCACTTGAAGTAATTCTCTCTCATGAACATCCATAGCATTGATTTTATCATTATTGATAATTGGTCTTAATCTTGGACAAGAAAATGCAATTTCTGCATGAGGATATTTTTTTTGCAAAATATAAGCATGGTATCCTGTTGCAAAAGCATCTTTTCTAAAATCATCTAATCCTAAAAGTGCTGCAAAACCAACTCCTCTCATTCCACCTTTTAATGCTCTCTCCTGTGCGTTGATGCGATAAGGAAAAATACGTTTTTGTCCTCCAAGATGTAATGTTTCGTATTTGTCACTATTATATGTTTCTTGAAATACTGTTACATAATCTGCACCGCATTTATGCAAATAAGCATATTCGTCTGCATTTAACGGATAGATTTCTAAACCAATTACTTTAAAATATTTTCTTGCAATTTTACATGCTTCTCCTATGTATGTTACATCCGATTTTGCACGACTTTCCCCTGTTAATATTAATATTTCCTGTAAACCTGTTTCAGAAATTGTTTTCATTTCTTTTTCAATTTCTTGTTCTGTCAACTTTGCTCTTTTTATCGTATTATGGCAATTAAAACCACAATAAATACAATAGTTTGCACAATAATTTGAGATATAAATTGGTGTAAACATATAAATGTTATTTCCAAAATGTTTTCTTGTTTCAAATTGTGCTTTTTGTGCAATCTGCTCTAGTAATGGTGCTGCTGCAGGAGATAATAATGCTCCAAAATCTTCTGTTGAAAGAACCTCTTTTTCTAATGCCCTCATAATATCTGATTCTGTATAGTGGTGATAATCATAAGTTTCCATTGCCTCTAATACTTTCCTCATTGTATCCGATTCTAATACTTCCATCCCAGGCAAATAAGTCATATGGTCAATTCTATCTTTTTTCAAATTTGCCAATATTTCATCATTCAATATACTTTCATTAAAATGTTCCATATTTTTATTCTCCTTTCTGTCTATTGTAAAAAGCCTGTTAAAGGAGAAGATGCACTTGCCCCCTTATGGATAACTCTACCCATACCAGATAAATAGGCACTTCTACCTGCTTCAATGGCTTTTTTAAACGCCTCTGCCATTACTGCAACATCACCTGCAGTTGCAATTGCAGTATTTGCCATTACTGCATCTGCCCCCATTTCCATTGCCTCACATGCCTGTGATGGTCTGCCAATGCCTGCATCTACAATAATAGGTAAATCAATTTCATCTATTAATATTTGTATAAATTCTTTTGCAGAAAGTCCTTTATTTGACCCAATTGGTGCAGCTAACGGCATAATACAAGCAGCACCTGCGTCAACCAATGCCCTTGCTACATTCAAATCAGGATACATATAAGGCATAACAACAAAACCTTCTTTTGAAAGCACTTCTGTTGCTTTAATGGTTTCATAATTATCAGGTAATAAATATTTGCTATCGCGAATTACTTCTAATTTTACAAAATTGCCATATCCTACTTCTCGGGATAATCTTGCGATGCGAATGGCTTCTTCTGCATTTCTTGCACCAGATGTATTAGGTAACAATGTTATGTTTTTAGGGATATAATCCAATATATTCGCAAGTCCTCCCTCATTCACACGACGTAATGCTAATGTAATGATTTCCGCACCTGCTTTTTCGATACATGCTTTTACTAATTCCAATGAAAATTTTCCAGAGCCTAATATAAAGCGAGATGTAAATTCCTGTCCTCCTAATACTAATTTTTCATTTTTCATTTCTATATTCCTTCCTTTCTTTATACCTCTTCTTCTCCTAATAATAATCTTATAATCATGTTTGCTTCATGGCAGGCACAAAGTGCTGCTCTTGCTGCCATCAATCCATTTTTTTCAGAAATTTTTGTTATGCCATCGCCACACAAATAAAAATTTTTAGAAATTCTACGAGTTTTAATAGAATTACTGCTTTCATATCCTGCTAAACCAGAAGATGCAACTAACTTCTTTTCTGGGAAATATTCTCGTATACCATTTACTAACATTGCTTTTTCTTCTGGGGCATCTAATGCTTCACATATGATATCATTTTTATAAAACAACTGTTTTATATTTTGTTCGGTCACTTTCACACAATCCGTTATAATATTAATATAAGGATTGATTTTTAAAATTTGTTGCTTTAAAGCATCTGTTTTATTCATACCAATATGCTCCAAAAAATATTGCTGACGATTCAAATTTGTGATATCTACCACATCAAAGTCTATCATATGTATTTGTCCTACTCCCACACGAGCCAACATAATTGCAACATTAGAACCTAAACCACCTAAACCTGCAATCGCTACATTTCCTTTTTTCAAAAGTTGCTGTGTAGAAAAAGAATGTCTTTTTACTAATGCTTGATAGATTTCTTTTTTTGAATACATATTAACCTCCTCCTACAAAACTCACAATTTCTATGACATCATCATCTTGTAGCATTGTAGTATTGTATTTTGATTTTGGTATAATCGTACCATTCTTTTCTACCGCAATATAATCTAATGAATACTTTTTTTCTTGTAAATATTTTATCAAACACAATTCCTGCTTTAATGATACATTCTTCCCATTTACTACCATGTAAATCCTCCTTTCTCAAATAGCAATAAAAAAAGTTCACAAAAGAATACGCCCGCGGTGGTGTACCCCTTCATGAACTTTCGCTCACTCTCATTGTTTACTATATTAAATTAATTAGATTTAGAACATTCCACGCAAAAGAAAAAGAGAAACACCGAAGTATTTCCCGTAAATTCATAAAAAATAAACGTTCCCTACGTTGGCATTATCCAAATCAGGTTATAAAGGTCGAAGTTTTTTACTTCCTCTCAGCCTAATACATAAGCTCCCTTATTGTTTATAATTATATCTAATTTTTACCATTGTGTCAATACATTTTTATTAAAATTATTCCCCTGCATTGTTAACCTAATTTCTATACAGAGATATAGCCTGTATATATGATATATATAATTACGAATAAAAAATTAACAAAAATTTTAAAATGCTACTGTTTTACAATTTTCAAAAAATACAAAAATCGAATCAACAAACCACCAAACCAGCCAATAGGAGCAGCAATCCAAACACCATAATATCTTAAACTTGTATGAGAGAGAAATATTGCCACAGGTACTTGCAGCAAACACAATGACAGTATAGAACCCAGCATTGGCACAAAAGGTTTGCCATATCCCAATAAAAGACCATTTAATATCTGCATAGCAGCAAATATAAAATAAAATGCAGAAACAATACGCAAATATCCACTGCCAATTTGCAGTACATTTGTATCTCTATTAAACATAGATAGAAACATAGTTGGAAAAAGACAAATTATCACAGAAAGCAATAAAGATATACCTACTCCCATAAAAAGAGTATATTTTCCCCCTTTGATAATTCTGTCTTTTTGATTTGCACCATAATTTTGTGCGGTAAAATTAGTTAATGCTCTGCCTAAATTTAATGCAGGCATTTCTGCAAAAGAGTCTACTTTAGAAGCAGCAGTATATGCAGCCATACAATCTGTGCCAAACCCATTGATTAAAAATTGTATTGACATAAACCCTACACCAATAAATACTTGCTGCAATGTTGCAGGCAGACCAATTATAAGACTTTGTTTCAACTGCTGCCAATCAAACTGTAAAGAATTGACATGAATATAGAATTCAGCATAATGATAATACATATAAATCATACATACAATAAATGAAAATAATTGCGAAATGACAGTTGCGATTGCTGCACCAGAAACACCCCACTGGAAAATTTTTATGAAAGTAATATCTAATACAATATTTAAAAATGTTGCTGCTATCAATATGTAAGTAGGTGTTTTAGAATCTCCAACTCCTCTTAAAATATTTGTCAACGCATTATATGCAAATGTTGGAATAACTCCAATAAATATAATTTTTAAATAATCATTTGCCATAAAAAGTAATTCCTCAGGCACTCTAAAAGATACTAATATAGTATAGGAAAAATATATTCCCAATACTGCAATCAATACAGATAATACTACAGAAAATACAAACCCTGTATCAATTACTTTTTTGACATAATTCATTTTTTTTGCACCAAAATACCTTGAAATCAATACACTTGCTCCCATAGAAATTCCTGTGGAGAATGCAACCAGTAAAAAATTAATTTGATAACTAAATCCTACTGCTGCTAAACTTTCCTTTCCTAGATAATTTCCTACAATGATACTGTCTACTACATTGTAAAGCTGCTGAAATAAATTTCCAATCAATATAGGCAATGAAAAGTAAAATATTGTTTTTAATTCGTTTCCTTGTGTTAAATCTTTCATCTTTATCTCCTTTCTCTTTTTGCATACAATTTTTAAATTGTTTTCTTATTGATATTTTATAATTGTATTTGTATGCTTTCAAGTGTATAATTGTATGGAATACAATATTGTAAAGGAGAATCATTATGCCTATTAATTCTTTTGAAAATTATCCTATGTCATGGAAGCCAGATAAGAATCAATTAAAATTTCCTATGTATATTTCTATTGCGGAATTACTAGAAAAAGATATACAAAGTGGAAAAATTGCTCCAAATACAAAGTTACCTCCTCAAAGAGAATTGGCTGACTTTTTAGATATCAATTTGAGTACCATAACAAGAGCGTTTCAATTATGTGAAATAAAAGGTCTGATTTATGGAACAGTTGGAAAAGGAACATTTGTTTCTGCTCATGCCACCATATCTGAAAAGAAACAACAAAACACATTGATTCCACTTGGAGCCATACAGCCCTATTATCAATTTAATCATATTGTAGCAGATACTGCAAAGGAAATATTAAGTCATACAAATGCTCCCATGTTATTTGAATTTGACAACACTATAGTCACACAATATCACAAAAAAACAGCTCAAAAATGGCTTTCTCAATATGGCATTGATACAGATGAAAACAATATTATGATTACTTCTGGTATACAAAATGCTCTCATCATTACATTGTTGTCATTGTTTCACGCAGGGGATAAAATTGCTGTAGACAACTTTACATATTTTAATTTGATACAGCTTGCAAAACAGCTTTCTATTCAGCTTGTTGGTATAGAAACAGATAAAAATGGTATGCTGCCAGAAGCACTTGAAAAACAATGCAGCATCGTAAATATAAAAGGTGTTTATTTGATGCCTTGCTGTTCTAATCCTACTACTATCACAATGCCTTTAGAACGTCGAAAAAAAATAAGTGATATTATCAAAAAACAAAAAATAATGTTAATAGAAGATGATACTTATCACTTTACCATACAAAATAAAATAACACCTATGTTTTCTCTTATTCCTGAAAATACAATCTATTTACATAGTTTATCCAAATCGCTTGTAGCTGGTGTTCGTGCTGCTTATTTAGTATTTTCGGAACGTTTCAAAAAAATATTTTTAAATACAGCAAACAATGTCAATTTAAAAATTCCTTTGTTGAATTCAGAAATTATTACGCAGTTGATAGAAAATGGAACAGCCTATCATATCATCCATGAAAAATGTATGTTGTCAGAAAAAAGAAACCAAATTTATCAAAAGTATTTTCCAAAACTAAATAATATGTATTCTCTTTTTCAGTGGTTGCCTCTGCCCAATAATTATAATGGCTATCGCTTTGAAATGCAGGCAGAAAAAAATGCTGTAAAAGTGTTTTGTTCTGACCGTTTTGCAGTTGGAAATACAAATAATATTTCTGCAATTCGTATTGCAATTTGTTCTCCTAGCACAACAGCACAATTAGAACATGGTTTAAAAATAATAAAATCGCTCATAGAAAATGAATGCGAAAATGAAGAGTGGATTGTATAAATATAATTTCTATAGAATATTTTTTTAATAGATATTGAAACAAAATATCAAAAATTTATTTTGCCTCGTCAATATTAGATTATTTGAGTAAGAAGAATAATGTTTAAGTGAAAAAAGATTGCTAGAACGTGCAGAAAGCAAATAAGAAGAACGTATTAAAATTGCAAAAAAATTGTTAATGAATGTTGTATCTATTAAAAAATTTTTTTGGTAAATTAATCAATTAGGAAATAAGTAAAAATAGCAAAAATATTATATATAAGAAGAATTTGCATCAACTGCAAGCAGGGGAAAGGGATATCCCTTTCCACGCTTGTTGGGGTGACCCCAAACCCCAAATGCAAATTTTTTTGAAATTTGCAAAACGCCTTCGGCGTGGCTTTTCCTTTTTTTGGAATGTCATTTTTATTGCACTATATATAAATTCTACTACTAAAAATAAAACTACTTTTGATAAAATTTTTAATAAAAAAGTTTCCTGCATTGCTTAAAATTTTGCAAAAAAAATCTTCTTAAATTACCACTTCAAAATAGAAAATTTAAAAAATTTTTTTCTTTCGTTTTTAATACTATTAAATAGTAGTATTATTAAAAATAAAGCTATTTCTATATAAATTTTGTAAAAAAGATCTTCCTTAACAGCCTAAAAAAGAAGTTTGTTATATTTCTTTTTTTGCTACTAAGAAAGAAATATGATAATAAAATAATGCAATCTATACCTATATATAATACATACATATATATTTTATATCCCCCCTTTGGTTTCTTTATGTCATTTAATAAAATAAACTTAAATACTCCAAAATATTGTATATACAATGCCTTTGAAGGCTATTTTTCTTTGATTGACATTTGATACTTTTGTTCCTATTTAGCACATCAAATTGTTGCATTTTTCATGTTAGCAGAATAAGCAATTCCTCCTTGTTAACTAAAAAACAGAAATGTGACACGTTTCTGTTTTAGGTAAACAAGGAAAACCCTACCATCGAAAACTGGAATGAATCCCTTTTCTATCTAAATACTCTTGCCTAGCTTTTTCCTTTTCTTCTTCTGTTGGAGCTGTTTTATATTTTGTATATAAACTTCTATTGACTACTCTATCAAATTTTTCCTGTAATCCTTCTACAATTTTTTCTTCTTCATTATAATATTCCAAAATATGGTATTTTATTAACAATAAAAATAAATCTTCGTTAATCTGTACTTTCTTCATATTTTACACCTCTATTTTTAAATCTTGTGACGATATTTTGCCTGTTGAATTTTAAAATATCGTCACGCTTTTTTTCAAACTCTACATTCAAAAAATGCTGTAAAATCAAGGCTTTCTCGTTGTTTTATTTTATCTTTTTTAGTTCTGTGACGATGTTGACGATATTTTTATATATCTATTACTTTTTGAAATATCGTCACGCTTTCACCTTTTTATTTTCTAAATCAATTAGCACAAAATTCAGTAAAATCAAGGCTTTTCATACATCTAAATTTATTTTTCAAGACATTTGTGACGATATTTTTTATCTATTCCCTACTATCTAAAATACCGTCACATCGTCACACTCATCACTTTTTTGCTGTCTATATGCTTTAAAAGCCTTGTAAATTCAACACTTTTAGCTGCTTGATGTTCTTCTTTTTGTATGACGATATTTACACAAAATATCGTCACACTTTTCATTTTTTCGTTAACGTCAATTTAATTTGTCTACCTGTCCTAGTTCGGCTTGTTTGATAGTAAATGCTAAATTCTTCCAGCAATCGTTCTGCATTGACATTTAAACGTCTGGTTAAAGCATTTGGTGATATTTCCTTTGGTAGTAGTACAGCTAATTCTGAAGCACTACCAATCCAATCAGATTTACTTTTTGTTACTATTTCTCCAACCATTTTTACGATTGGGTCAAGTGGTTCTTTGCACAATTCTGTTTCCATTTTGATAAATTTCCACAAACATTTTTCTCTATCAAACTCTAAATACAACTTTTGGTCTTGTTGGTCACGTCCAACAATATCAAGTATTCCTTTGTTGTCAATTCGTTTTGTTTTTTGGAGTATGAACGCCCCATCGGCAGCACCTAGCAAACCATTCGTACCTGAAATCATATCAAAACAGTCTTCTGATTGCAGTTTTCTAGTATGATGAACAATGAGCATACAAATGTTATGTTTCTCGCTAAACTGTTTTAACTTCATAACAATATCATAGTCATTGGAGTAGTTATATCTGTCGCCATTGATTTCTCTTACTTTTTGTAGTGTATCAATCATAATTAACTTTGTGTCTGGATGCTCTTTCATAAAGTTAGTAAGCTGTTCTTCTAATCCCTCATTCAATGCCTTTGATTTTGTTGCAAAATGAAAGTTAGGTGTACTTTCCATGCCAAACATTCTTGATAATCTTTTTTGTATTCTGCTGTAATCGTCCTCTAATGCTAAATACAAAACACTCCCTTGACTCACTTGATAACCCCACAAAGGTAAGCCCACACTAACATGATAGCCTAGTTGTGCCATCAAAAACGACTTTCCAATTTTAGGAGCACCTACAAACAGATATGTACCATTATAAATCAGTTTATCCACAACTGCTGCTTTTGGCGGATATACTGTGTCATACAATTCTTCCATTGTAATCGTATTCAACACCCCCTGTTCAAAATTTTTTAAATTTTCTGTGGCTTGTAAATTGCTTTTTTGTTGTTTTTCTGCTATACTTTTGTTGATAATATTTGATTGTTCCTTTTCTGTTGCACCAGATGTAATAGGGACAATCTTTTTTTCTTTACTCATTGTTTTTCCTCCTTCATTCCTTGTAAAATTTGACCTATAAATTGAATTGTCGACAGTGTTACATCATCAATTTCTTGCATAGTTGATAACCTTTTTAGTTCTGTAAAAATCTGCTCCATATGATTTTTTAGAGCTTTGTATACTCTTGTATTGCCTACTACAACAACGTCTTTGCAAAGCAATCTTTTGATAATGTAGTCTTGCTTAGTTAATCCAGATAGTGAAACTAGGTTATTTAATAATCTTATTTCTTCATTCGACATTCTAAATGAAACAGTTTTATTTCGCCATCTACCTTGCTTGTCCAAATTTCTCTCCAAATTCCTCACCCCTTTCTATATTTAATTTTTGTGCCATTTCCATTTGTTTCGTAGGAAAAAGATGAGCATATTGGTATGTAATATCAATACTTTCATGTCCTACTCTGTCAGCAATCGCAACTGCTGAAAACCCTAAATCTATTAACAAACTGATTGCTGAGTGACGTAAACTGTGCAATTTGATACGTTTTACCTCTGCTGCTTTTGCTCCTCTATCCATTTCATGATGTAAATAAGATTTTGTAATTGGAAAAATTCTATCTGTAGATTTGCAACCATAAAGCAGTCTTATATAATCTTTTATTTCCTCCACCAAAAAGTCAGGCATTTGTATCGTTCGATTACTTTTTGCTGTTTTCGGTTCTGTAACGACATCTTCTCCTTGAATTCTTTGATAAGATTTGTTAATTGTTACTACACCTTTTTCAAAATCGAAATCGGCTGGTGTCAACGCAAGTAGTTCTCCTAGACGAATACCACACCAATACAACATTTCAAAAGCGTAAAATGACAATGGTTTGTCCATAATCGCCTCTGAAAATTTTAGATACTCCTCTTTTGTCCAAAATTCAATTTCTTTTGTTTGAGCCTTTCCCATATTTCCAGCTTTTGCAGCAGGATTTGATTTTAATTCATAGTATCGTACCGCATGATTGAATATGGCACTCAACTGATTATGAACCGTTTTCAAATATGTTTCTGAATAGGAGTTACCCTTTTCGTCTTTGTAAGCAAGCATTTTATTTTGCCAAGCAATCACATCAGCAGGGCGGATTTCATTTATTTTCTTACTACCGAAAGTAGGAATTAATTTTGTTTGAATGATATTTTCTTTTGTAAGCCAAGTATTTAGCTTTAATCTTGCTTTCATATCTTTACTATAAATCTCAACAAAACTTTTAAAACTCATATCAAGGTTTGTTTCTTGTCTTTGCTTAAATTCCCTTTCCCATTCTAGTGCCTCTCGTTTTGTTTGAAATCCTCGTTTTGTTTTTCCTTTGTTCTTGCCTTGCCAATCACGATAATAGAAAAATACAAACCATTTCCCAGTTTTTTTATCTTTGTAAGCTGACATAACTTTCCTCCTTTCTCAGTCCATAAATTTTTTCTTCAAAAAATTGTCTGTTGACCTTTCCAGCAATGGTGATAAAGCCTCTGTTTTTCAATTCTTCATTCAGTTTTCGTATGAGTTTGTAAGCATATGGTTTTGATACATCTAACTCTTTCGCTACTTCTTCTGCTTTTATAAATAAATTTTTATTCATACTTACCAACCACCTTTTACCATTCGCTTATTTGTTAAAATTTCTATACTCATTATATATTATCTTTTTTGTTAATGCAAGTATTTCTTTCACATATTTGTTAATTTTTTTATTTACTATTTTCCAAATATCAGTTATAATAAGCATAAAATAATAAAAAAGGTGGTAAATCTTATGATCGTTGGTGAAAAAATAAAGCGTGTTCGTACTTTTAGGGGTATGACACAAAAAGAACTAGGGCTTGCAGTTGGTTTGACTGAAAACCGCATTGCTCAATATGAAACAAACTATCGAACCCCTAAAAAAGAACTTTTGAATCAAATTGCTGAAGCACTTCATGTAAATTCCTTAAACTTTTATGTGGAAGTTTCTGGAAGTGCAGAGGACATTATGCAAACTTTTTTCTGGATGGACGAGTTAAATCCCAATACAGTCAACCTATTTCAAATGACTGAAAATCCAGAACTTAGCACAGAAGTAGAATATAAAAATTCTGATGTCTGGGCTGCTTCTGCACCAGTAGGTATTTTTCTCAACTATAATTTAGTCAACCAATTTCTAGCAGAATGGCTCACTCGAAAAATAGAGTTGAAAAATGGACAAATTACCAAAAAGGAATACTTTGAATGGAAGTTAAACTTTCCTTATACTTGTGATGGTGGTGGAAAATTCACACCATCTATACAATGGAGAAATTCCTAAAACAAAAATAGACCCTTTCGTTTTATACAAATCAACGAAAAGGTCTATGTAAATTTTTAATATCAAAGTAATATCAGAGAGGGTAAAACAGTTCAAAAAATCCTTATATTTCAAGCCTCCTCTGAATTTTGGGTACTACTCCCACTCGGCAAGCTCAAACAGAACTTAAATGTATATGCTTCATTTCTGTATTATTTTTGCCGATATTTTCTCTCAATTCCATATTTTATTCTGACTTACTGATTTTTTATTGTCAAATTGTTTCTATACGTTTATTATAACATATTTATCAAATAAAACAATTATATTTACTATTATATTTTATATTTTTTTAAAAAAATGCTATAATTATTAATATCTTTTATGCTTAATGTTCTTTTATTGTTTTATGATAAATAACAAATGAAATAATTGCTGTAAAAACTTCTGCAATCCAAAAAGCATTCCATACTCCAACTGCTCCTAAAATTTTACTAAGCAAAAAAGCTGTTGGAATAATAATGATAATATAACGAGATAAAGAGATAATCAAAGAAGGAATACCTTTTCCTAATCCTTCTAGTGCACCTGATGAAGTAACCGAAACAGCAGAAACAATAAAACCTGCACTAATAATACGAAGTGCAATTTCTCCATTAAAAATTGTTTCTGAAACATTAGTAAATAAACCTATCAATTGACCAGGAATAAGTAAACAGATAATTGTACCTAAAATCATAATCATACTACTCATACAAAGGACAATATTATAAATTTGCTTTACTCTTTTGTATTCTCCAGCTCCATAATTATAACCAATAAGAGGACGCATTCCTTGAATAATGCCATTAGCAGGAAGATAAAGGAAAGTTTGCAATTTATAATAGATTCCTAAAATCAATATATATACATCAGAATATGCTGCTAAAATAGCATTTAACGATGAAATTAAGACAGAAGGCAAAGCCATATTCAATGTTGCTGGCACACCAATAAAATATAGTTTGAAAACTATTTTTTTATCAAAAGTAAGATATTGACTACTAATGCGAACACGAATAGGATGTATAAAATAGTTAACTAAATAAATAAAAAATGTAACTGTTTGTCCAATTCCTGTTGCTAATGCTGCTCCTTCTATTCCCATTTCAGGAAAAAAACCAATTCCAAAAATAAGTAGAGGGTCTAAAACAATATTTGTAATACAACCACATATCATACTTATCATAGTTATTTTCATATTACCTACAGCTTGAAAAATTTTCTCAAATGTTCCACCTAAAATAATTATTAATGTAAAAGAAAAAACAATTACAGAATAACGAACACCAAAATCAATCACAATTTCTGATGATGTGAACATTCTTAAAAAAAATGGAATGATAGAAATTCCACTAATTGTAATAATTATACTATGTATTAGAGCAAATACCATACCTTGTGTAGCTACTGTATTTGCTGTCGAATATTCTTCTGTACCTAAATAAAAAGCGATAATTGAATTAATTCCTATAGCAAAACCAATAGCAACTGCGGTAATAAAATTTTGAACAGGATAAACCAAAGATAATGCAGTCATAGCATTTTCATTAATTTGAGCTACAAAAAAACTATCTACAATGTTATACAAAGAATTTACTAACATTGATAACACCATAGGAAGTGACATTGATAATATCAACGGTAATATGGGTTTTTCTTTCATAAATTTTTCGTCCATTTTATTTCCTCCAAAAATTTTGTATAAAAATTTTGTAATAAAATACAAATTATATAACAAAAAAGCCACACAATTACCATACAATAATTATGTGGCAAAAAGATGATAGAATCAGGAAAAGTCCACTGAAAATTTTACAAGAAAAATTATAGATTAGTTCTTTTTATTTGTCAATATGTAATAGAATTCTTATGAACCCCACTATTAATTATCATTTTTATTTTTTGTATAATAAAAATTTATTAAATAATATTTTCTTGTTCACTATCTAAGGATTTTTCCTATCATTTGCATGTTAGCAATTTATCCTTTTCTGTAACAAATTTTGGGGATTCTGCTTGTATTTCCGTAAAGCTATCTGAATTTAAAACTAGCACTGGTGTCACAATAGGATAACCTTCTTCTTTTATTTTTTCAAAATCCACTCTAGCAATTAAATCTCCTTTTTTTACTTTTTCTCCTACTTTTACTTTAATATCAAAGTATTTCCCATCTAATTTTACTGTATCAAGCCCCATATGTATCATAACTTCCATACCATTATTACTATTAAAAGCTAACGCATGTTTTGTATCTGCTACAAGAACAACTTCACCATCTACTGGAGCATATACCTCAGAAGTTTCTGGAATAACAGCAACACCTTGTCCTAATGCTCCTGATGAAAACACTTCATCAGCTACTTCATTTAATGGTATCATTTTTCCTCTTAGAGGAGAATAAATTGTTTTTTCTGTTTGTATAGATTTATTCAATTCTTTTTTATTTATCATAATTTCCTCTGCATTTGTAGAACTATCGTTTACAATATTTTCATCTTTATATCCAATCAAATAAGTCAATACAGTTGCTCCTACAAATGCTACCAAACAAGCTACAAGAAACATAATAAAGCCATTTCCTACCCAACATGGAAGCGTTAAAAGTCCTGGAATAGGTGCTCCAATTCCTGCTGCTTTAGAAAATGCAGCAATTACAGCACCAACTGCACCTGAAAGCATTGCAGCATAAAATGGCTTTTTATATTTTAAAGTAACACCATATATAGCTGGTTCTGTAATACCAAAAACCCCAGACAATGCTGCAGAGCCTGCAAGTGATTTTACATCTTGTTTCTTTGTTTTTAAAAATACTCCAAGTGCAGCCCCTGCCTGGCTAAAAATAGCTGGGGCAACAAGAGAGCTAAGTGTATCTGCACCATAAAGTGATACATTATTCAACATAATAGGAACAAATGTCCAATGAACACCAAAAATAACAAGCACTTCCCAAAATGCACCTACAATAATACCTGCCAAAATTGGAATATCTGCTATCATTTCATATGCGGTTGCAAGTCCATTTGCTGCAGTTGTTAAAACAGGACCTATTACAAGTAAAGAAAGTGGTGTCATAACAGCCAATGCAATACAAGGCATCATAAAAGAATAAACTGCTTCAGGAATAATTCTTTTTAACATCTTTTCAAGTTTGCTTAAAACAAATACTGCCACAATAATAGGAAGAACTGTACTATGATAATTTAAAAGAACCAATGGAATACCTAAAAATGTTAGTGTGACCTCATTATTTATAGCTGTAATAATATTAGGGTACACTAAAGATCCTGCTAATGTTACTGCAAGAAATTGATTTGCACCAAATCGCTTTGCACTAGAAAATGCTAACAAGAAAGGCATAAATACAAAGAAAGCATCTGCTGCTGCATAAAGTACAATATACGTTCCGCTGTCTGTACTCATTCCTGCTGATACAGCAATTGCCAAAATTCCTTTTAATACACCACTTCCGCACATAACCATTAAAACAGGTGTAAAAATTGCTGCCACAGTTGCAATAAATGCATCAAAAACATTTTTATTCTTTTCACTGTCCTTGTCTTCTTGTCCTAATGTTAAATTTTTATTGTTTTTTAAAATTTCCTCATAAACCAAAGAAACTTTATTTCCAATAACAATTTGAAATTGACCACCAGATTCCAAAGTTTTAATAACTCCTTCTGTTTGTTCTAGCATTGCACGATTTACTATATCAGAATTTTTTAAACGAAATCTTAATCTAGTTGCACAATGTGCTATATCTATAACATTATCTACTCCACCAATATATTTCATAATATCAGAGGACATTTTTGAAAAATCCTTTGCCATTTTTCCATCTCCTTTCTTAATTTAATCCAATTCTTTCCCATTGGAAGCAATCACACGTTTATACCAATAAAATGATTTTTTCTTTAATCTTTTAAAACTACCTTCTCCCTTGTTATTTCTGTCTACATAAATGAAACCGTATCTTTTTCTCATTTCCCCTGTTCCATTAGAAATCAAATCAATACAGCCCCAACTGGTATATCCCCAAAGCTCAACACCATCTTCTTCTACCGCCTTTATCATTTCTTTGATATGACTTTTTAGATAATTGATTCTATAATCATCTTCAATAAATCCCTTTTCATTCGGAATATCTTCTGCACCAAAACCATTTTCTACAATAAAAAGAGGCTTTTGATAACGGTCATACAAAACATTCAATGTTATTCGCAGTCCTAAAGGGTCAATAGGCCATCCCCAATCGCTGACTTTTAAATATGGATTGACTAATGTAGGAAATACATTTCCTTCTGTTGTGTCTTTTTTGCTGGTATCTGCACTACTTACACGAGAATTGTAATAAGAAAAACTTACAAAATCCACTGTATTTTTTTGAAGTAATTCTTTATCGCCTTCTGCAAATGGAATATGTATTCCTTCTCTCTGATACTTTTTCAATAAATAATTTGGATAATTCCCTCTTACTTGTACATCAATTAAAGAGTAACCATCTCTATCATCACAAACTGCTTGCCAATAATCTTCTGGTCTACAGCTTTCAGGATAATAAGGACCTGCTGCTAGCATACAACCAATATTATTTTGGGGATTAATTTTATGTCCTATTTTTGTTGCTAATGCACTTGCAACTAGCTCATAATGAGCTGCATTTGCAATTACTTGTTTTTGATTTTCTTCTTCTTCAAAATAAATACCTGCTGCACAAAACGGTAGATGATATATCATATTTATTTCATTAAATGTAATCCAATATGTAACTAAATCTTTAAAACGTGTAAATAACGTTGTTGCCAGTTTTTCATAAAATGAAATCATTTTTCTGTTTTTCCATCCGCCATATTTTTTTACTAACTCAATAGGACAATCAAAATGTGATATTGTAACCAATGGTTCTATGCCATATTTGCGACATTCTAAGAAAATATTTTCATAAAACAAAAGTCCTTCTTCATTCGGCTGCTCCTCATCTCCATTTGGAAAAATTCGTGTCCAACTGATTGACATACGATATACATTAAATCCCATCTCTGCAAACAAAGCAATATCTTCTTTATAATGATGATAAAAGTCAATGGCATTTTGTGCCGGATAAAAATATTTATCATCAAATTCAAGTTTTTTCACCTTGCCGGAAGCAACTGCAAAACGTTCTTCTCCTATTGGAAGTAAATCAATATTTGCAATTCCCCTTTTTCCTTCCCTATACCCTCCTTCACATTGATTTGCTGCTGTTGCACCACCCCAAAAAAAATGCTCTGGTAAGCTCATTTATAACCCTCCTTTTGTGATTTTCATAAACTTATCATAGCATTTTTAAATAATTGATATGAGAAAGTTTCCATTTTAGAAACTACTTATATTTTTTATTATTTTTCAATTTTTTCAGTTTGGTATTTTCTAAGCTCAGCAATAATTATATCTATTACAAATCGTATTGCAAATTCATTAAAAGCTGTATTTAATGTAGGAACAATTAATTTATTTTTAGAAAATTCAATGCTCTTATTGCAAGTAATAAGCCATGTATCATTTGGCATATTCAAAATTTTCTTAATTACACTTTTATTAAATTCAAAACTTCTTCCATTAATACTGATAATAAGTATCATAATATTCTTGTTGTAACAAAATTGTCTGGAAAAATCAGTATTATTAATTCCTATAGGAATAGCAAAATTTCCTAACTCTATCTGCAAAATTTGACAAATAGATCGTGCTTCTCCTTGCGCAAAAAGATAAACTTCATTATGTTTAGAAATGCTTTTTATCAGTTGATTCAAAATAGCATAATCTATTTCTTTTTTTATCCATTGCAACATTTTGGTATATTCAAAAGTAAATTTTGTAATATTTTTTTTCAAATCAAATTCTGTAATAAAAATTTGTTTTTTTTGTATTTGTGCTTCTAAATAATCAATACAAGCATCTTTAAAATCCGAATAACTTTCATAGCCTAATTTTTTTACAAATTTAGAAATTTGCCCTTTTGATACAAAACAAGCTTGAGAAACTTCTCCAATAGATTTAACAGGGATTTTTTTCATATTCTTTTTGATATAATCACTAATAACATACGCTGAATCATTACAGTCATAAGAATTAAGTATATCATTTAATTTACTGTCAATCATAATGAACCTCCCTTTTCACTAATATATTAAAATAAAATTTATTTTAATATGTAAAGTTAAATTTTCTCTTTTTTAATATAATCATAAATGTACTATTATAATTTTTCAATAAAATATTTTCTATAATTATTACTTTGTACTTCTTTCATAATGTTATTCTTTATGTATATTTTAAAACTATTTATATGAATTGGAAATAATTAGAAATTGTATACAAATATGATTCTACATCGACTGCAAGCAGGGGAAAGGGATATCCCTTTCCACGCTTGTTGGTGTTCCCCCAAACCCCAAATGCAAATTTTTTTGAAATTTGCAAAACGCCTTTGGCGTGGCTTTTCCTTTTTTTGGAATGTCATTTTTATTATACTATGTATAAATTTTGCTATTAAAAATAAAGTCATTTTTAATAAAATTTTTGTAAAAAAAATTCCTCATTAACAGTTCAAAATAAAAAAATTTAGAAAAATTTTTTATTCTATTTTTGATACTATAATATAATAGTATTATTAAAAAATAAAACTATTTTCATGTAAATTTTGCAAAAAAAAATTCTCTCTCAATAGCTGAAAAGAAAAATTTTTTCTCACTTTTTTTCTATTAAGAAAGAATATTACTTAAAAAATGCTATACCCTTATATTAATAATACATACACACTACACACTATATATCCCCCTATTATTTATAAAATAATCTGAATCTTTGTATTTTCTTTCAGAATATTGTAGCTACAACACCTCCAAAGTCTGTTTTATTTTGTTGGCTTTAATACTTCTATTTATATTCATTTCTAAAAACGTTGTACACACAACATTTCCGAACACCAGTAATATACATCTGTTCCAAACTACTGCTTCTTGCACTTAAAAAGCAATTCCTCTTGTCAACTAAAAAACAGAAACGTGTCACGTTTCTGTTTTCAGTAAACAAGGAAAAAGCCTACCATCGAAAACTGGAATGAATCCCTTTTCTATCTAAATACTCTTGCCTAGCTTTTTCCTTTTCTTCTTCTGTTGGGGCAGTCTTGTATTTAGTATACAAATTTCTATTAACCATTCTATCCAGTTTTTCATTTAATTGATTTACGATTTTTTCTTCTTCATTATAATATTCCAAAATATGGTATTTTATAAGTGATAAAAATAAATCTTCACTAATCTGTACTTGCTTCATTTTTTATACCTCTATTTTTTAATTTTGTGACGATATTTTGTCTATTAGGTTTTAAAATATCGTCACACTTTTTTCAAAATCCACATTCAAAAAATGCTGTAAAATCAATGTTTTCTTACTGTTCCATTTTATATTTTCTGCATCTGCGACGATGTTGACGATATTTTTATATATCTGCCATTTTTTAAAATATCATCACACTATCAGCTCTTTGGCTTTTCAGGTAAATTACTATAACCCCCAGTAAAATCAAGGCTTCTATCAAAATTAAACCTATCTTTTCAAAACATTTGTGACGATATTTTTTATCTATTCTCTGCTATCTAAAATACCGTCACATCGTCACACTCATGATTTTTTTGTTATCTATATGCTTTAAAAACCTTGTAAATTCAACATTTTTAGCTATTTTATATTCTTCTTTTTGCATGACGATATTTACACAAAATATCGTCACACTTTTCATTTTTTCGTTAACGTCAATTTAATTTGTCTGCCTGTCCTAGTTCGGCTTGTTTGATAGTAAATGCTAAATTCTTCCAACAATCTTTCTGCATTGACGTTTAAACGTCTTGTTAGAGCATTTGGTGATATTTCTTTTGGCAATAAGGCAGCTAATTCTGAAGCCGTTCCAATCCAATCTGATTTATTTTTTGTTACTATTTCTCCAACCATTTTTACTACTGGGTCAAGGGGTTCTTTACACAATTCTGTTTCCATTTTAACAAACTTCCACAAACATTTTTCTCTATCAAACTCCAAATAAATTTTTTGGTCTTGTTGGTCACGTCCAACAATATCAAGTATTCCTTTGTTGTCAATTCGTTTTGTTTTTTGGAGTATGAACGCCCCATCAGCAGCTCCTAAAAGTCCATTCGTACCAGAAATCATATCAAAACAGTCTTCTGATTGTAGCTTTCTGGTATGATGAACAATCAGCATACAAATATTATGTTTTTCGCTAAACTGTTTCAATTTCATCACAATATCATAGTCATTAGAGTAGTTATATCTGTCACCATTGATTTCTCTTACCTTTTGCAAAGTGTCAATCATAATCAATTTTGTATCTGGATGCTCTTTCATAAAGTTAGCAAGCTGTTCTTCTAATCCCTCATTCAATGCTTTTGATTTTGTAGCAAAATGAAAATTTGGTGTGCTTTCCATTCCAAACATTCTGGATAATCTTTTTTGTATTCTAGCATAATCATCTTCCAACGCTAAGTACAAAACACTTCCTTGATTAACCTGATAATTCCACAAAGGTAAACCCATACTGATATGATAGCCTAGCTGTGCCATTAAAAACGATTTTCCAATTTTAGGAGCACCGACAAAGAGATATGTACCGTTGTAAATCAGTTTATCAACAACAGCAGCCTTTGGCGGATATACTGTGTCATACAATTCTTCCATTGTAATCGTTTCCAACACCCCCTGTTCCAAATTTTTTAAATTTTCTGCGGCTTGTAAATTGCTTTTTTGTTGTTTTTCTGCTATACTTTTGTTAACGATTTTTGATTGTTCCTTTTCTGTTGCAGCAGATGTAATAGGGACAATCTTTTCTTTTTTACTCATTGCTTTTCCTCCTTCATTCCTTGTAAAATTTGACCTATAAATTGAATTGTCGATAGTGTTACATCGTCAATTTCTTGTGTGTTTGATAATCTCTTTAATTCTGTAAAAATTTGCTCCATATGATTTTTTAATGCCTTATAAACTCTCGTATTACCTACTACTACAATATCTTTACAAAGCAATCTTTTGATAATATAGTCTTGTTTGGTTAAACCAGATAAAGCTACTAGGTTATCTAATAATGCTACTTCTTCTTTTGACATTCTGAATGAAACCGTTTTATTTCGCCATCTACCTTGCTTGTCTAAATTTTTATTCAAAGCGTTCTCCCCCTTCCAAATTTAATTTTTCTGCCATTTCTGTTTGCTTATTCGGAAACAGATGTGCATAGCGATATGTGATATCAATACTCTCATGTCCAACCCTATCAGCTATAGCAAGTGCTGAAAACCCCATCTCTATTAACAAACTGATTGCAGAATGACGAATATCATGAATTCTGATACGTTTTACACCTGCTGCTTTTGCTCCTCTATCCATTTCATGATGTAGATATGATTTTGTAACAGGAAACAATCTTTCATTCTCTTTTATTTCATACAGCATACTAATGTATTCTTTTACCTCATCACAAAGAAATTGAGGCATTTTTATCGTTCTATTACTTTTTACTGTTTTCGGACTGGTTATTAAATCTCTGCCTTTTAATCGTTGATAAGATTTGTTAATTGTCAATGTCTTTTTTTCAAAATCAAAATCTGCTGGTGTTAATGCGAGCAGTTCACCTACTCGGATGCCACACCAATAAAGTAGCTCAAAAGCATAAAATGAAAGTGGTTTATCCATAATTGCGTCAGAAAATTTAATATATTCCTCTTTTGTCCAAAACAACATTTCTTTGTGTTCCTCACTGCCAATCGTTCCTGCTCTTTGTGCTGGATTATATGGCAAATGATAAAATCTTACAGCATGATTGAATATAGCACTCAACTGGCTATGTATTGTTTTGAGATAAGTAGGAGAATATTTTTCTTCTGCCATCAGTTTGTTTTGCCAAGCAATCACATCTTTTGCTTCAATTTCTGCAATTTTTCTGTCACCAAAATAAGGTAATATTTTTGTACGAATAATATGACTTTTGGACTCTCAAGTGTTTTCTTTTAATCTTTTTTTCTTGTCTTGTTCATAAATCTCGAAAAAACTTGCAAAAGTCATGTCTAGCTTGGTTTGCTGTTTTAACATGATTTCTCTTTCCCAGGCTTGAGCTTCTTTTTTTGTTGCAAAACCTCGTTTTTGTGTCTGTTTTTTCTCCCCCTTCCAATTCGTATAGTGATAAATTACCCTCCACTTGTTACCATCTTTGTATACAGCCATGTTGTCATCTCCTTTCGCTTTACATTTGGCTACTGCTCTGTGTAACAAACTTTTTTATAGAAATAGTTTGCGTTCACTCTGCCCGAAAATGTCAAATAGCCAAGTTTGCTCAGTTCCTCATTTAATTGCTTTACGATTTTATAAGCATAGGATTTTGACACTTTCAATTCTTTTGCCACTTCATCGACTGTCATAAAGTTTCTATTTTCCATATTTTCTCCTCCTTATATATTAAATAAAATAGCTTAGTATATTATGTATATTACTAAATATTTTTAGTTAAGTCAATAAGTTGGAGGAAAATATATTAACTTTTTTTATTTAATTTTCATTGCTATTTCATTTTTCTTATGCTATACTAAAAATAATATATTTTTTTGGAGGGTTCTCATTATGGCAATCGGTAAACGTATCAAATTTTTTCGTAAGAAAAAAGAATTTACACAAAAACAATTTGGCAGAATGCTTGGATTTTTTGGAAGAACTTCTGATGTTCGTATAGCACAGTATGAGGCAGAGGCACGAATACCCAAGCAAGAACTAGTAGAAAAAATGGCAAATATATTTGATATTAGTCCAAATGCTCTTACTGTTCCAAATATAGACAACTATATAGGACTTCTACATACTTTTTTTGCTTTAGAAGATTTATACGGTTTAAAAATCACCACTATAAACGATGAAATCTGTTTGCATTTGGACAAGTCCGATATTTCTTTACTGCAAATGTTTCAAGTGTGGCAGGAGCAATCTGCAAAATTGGAACAGGGCAAAATTACCAAACAGCAATATGACCAATGGAGATACAACTACCCTAAATTTGACACCTCCAATCGTTGGGCAAAAGTTCCATCACAGGCAATCAGTGATATTTTTACATCAGAATTGGATAATAAAATTGACAAGTAAGAAAATAAAAAAACCTTACTGACTTCTAACTCTTTTTGAAAATCAGTAAGGTTTTATATGAATTTGAAATAAATTATTCTGTGGGTAATTTTAGAAATGTTGCCATTTTGTTGCCAATCGCTAAGCAAATTTGCTTGCAAACCGCATAAACACTGGGTTTGTTCTCATTGGCTTATCACTCCCACTCAATCGTTGCTGGAGGTTTACTTGTGATATCGTAGACAATACGATTTATATGTTTCACTTCATTTACAATTCTACTAGAAACCTTATCCAGAACCTCATAAGGTATTCTAGCCCAATCAGCAGTCATAAAATCTGTTGTTGTAACACCACGCAAAGCAATAGTATAGTCATATGTTCTAAAATCGCCCATAACACCCACACTTCTAATATCTGTAATTACAGCAAAATACTGATTGATACTACGTTCTAATGCAGCATTTGCAATTTCTTCTCTAAAAATAGCATCAGCTTCTCTTAATATCTCAAGTTTTTGTTCTGTAACTTCTCCTATAACACGAATACCAAGACCAGGTCCTGGAAAAGGTTGTCGCCATACAAGCGTATCAGGCAATCCTAATTCTATACCCATTTGACGAACCTCATCTTTAAAAAGTAATCTTAAAGGCTCAATTAATTCTTCAAAATCTACAACGTCAGGCAAGCCTCCCACATTATGATGCGATTTAATCACAGCACTATCTCCTAAGCCACTCTCAATTACGTCAGGATATATAGTACCTTGTACAAGATAATCTACTTTGCCGATTTTTTTTGCTTCATCTTCAAATACTCTAATAAATTCTTCCCCTATTATTTTACGTTTTCTTTCTGGTTCTGTTACTCCTTTTAATTTATTCAAAAATCGTTGTTGAGCATTTGCACGAACAAAATTAGAAGCAAACAAATCACTAAAAACAGCTTCTACTTCATCTCCTTCATTTTTTCTCATCAAACCATTATCTACAAATACACAAGTAAGCTGTTTTCCTACTGCTTTTGAAACAAGTGCTGCAACAACACTAGAGTCCACTCCTCCAGAAAGAGCACAAAGTACTTTTCCTTCTCCAACTTGATTACGAATAGATTTTATTTGGTCTTCAATATAATTTGTCATAGTCCACTGTCCAGTGCAACCACATATTTCATACAAAAAATTATAAATCATTTGAGAACCTTTTGGAGTATGATTTACTTCTGGGTGAAACTGTACCGCATAAAATCCTTTTTGCTCACATTCTATAGCAGCAGAAGGGCAAGTAGCTGTTTTTCCTATTATTTTAAATCCTTCTGGCAATTCAGTAACATAGTCTGTATGACTCATCCAACAAATTTCATTTTCATTAATTCCTTTTAGTAATTTACTAGAAGTATCAAAAGTTACTTCTGCTTTACCATATTCACTTTTTGCACCAGCATTACCAACTTTTCCGCCTAATGTAAAAGCCATAAGCTGACAACCATAACAAATGCCAAGTATAGGAATACCAAACTGAAATAATTCTTCTGAACAACGAGGTGCATTTTCTTCATACACACTATTAGGGCCACCTGTAAATATAATACCTTTTGGATTTTTTAATTTAATTTCTTCTATAGATTTATTCCAAGGCACAACTTCACAATACACATGATGCTCTCTGACACGTCTAGCAATTAACTGATTATACTGACCGCCAAAATCCAATACCATAATTAATTCTTGGTTCATTTTCGTCCTCCATTTTTTATACATTCACTCTTTTTAAAAAGAAAAAATGCCGTAAATAAATATTACAGCAAATCATTATTAATATCATACCACAGCAAACAAATTTATACAATATAAAAGAAAAAATATCATAAATTTCATTATATTTACTGTAATAAAAATTGTCTTTATTATTCATAAAATTTTACTATTATAAAAATTTTTTTATATTTCATAAAAATACCCTCTATACATATAGTATAGAGGGTATTTTTCAATTTCCTTTACTACTTAAAGGATTACTTCTCTCTTCCCAAAAAATATTATTATCTGGTTCCGATTTTCCAGTTTCTAAATCATACTGAGAATTTTGACGAATTTGATACAAATCATTTCCTGAAACGTCATTATCATATTGTGCTTTTCTTTTATATTTATTTTGTTTTGCCATTGCCATCACCTCGACAATAGTATTTACTTTATTTAAAAACGTTATTCTGTTACTTCATGGAAATGCTGTACTTTTCTACTTTCATTTATTACTACTTGTGCAATATTCATTGCATGGTCAGAAATACGTTCTAAATTAGTTAATGTATCTAAATATCTTACTCCAGAACGCACATTACACAAATTATTTGCCAATCGATTAATATGACCTGCTCTCAATTTATCTTCCATATCATCTACAATATCTTCTGCTCTTACTGTTTCATAAGCATATGTTGTATCTGAATATTCTAACGCCTTTAAAGCACTATCATAACTTTTTTTTGTCTTTTCTATCATTTGAAGCAATTCTTCTACTGCTGAGTCTGAGAAAAACACTTTATCTTTTTCTAATGCTTCTGCACAAGCAGCTAAATTTTTACAATGGTCACCTACTCTTTCCATATCTGTAATAACAGCCAGCAAAGAAGTTACCGTTGAATTTTCTGACTGATTAATATGGGTATTACAAATTTTTACAAGATAATCGGAAATACTATTACAAAGATTATTGATTGTTACTTCTCTTTTTCGTACTTTTTCTATTTTTTCATGGTCACGTTCTAATAATGCTTTTAAAGAAGTATCAATATTTTTTTCTACAATATATCCCATACGAACTACTTCTAATACTGCACTTTGTACAGCAAAACTTGGTGTTTCCAGCAAACGGTCATCTAAATGTACCAATTTACTTTCGTCTACTTCTTCCTCTTCATTTCCTACGTGATTAAGCTTTTTCGCTATGCTAATAATATAACCAGAAAATGGAAACAGTAGTGCTGTTGTTGCAATATTAAATACAGTATGAACCATACTAATTTCTGTTTGTGAAATAGAACCCAATCCCATTTGAGGATTTATCATTTTAAAATATAGTATACTCAAAACACTAAATAAAAATGTACCTGTTATATTAAACAATAAGTGCATATAAGAAGCACATTTTGCATTTTTGCTTGCACCAATACCTGAAAGCATTGCTGTAATACAAGTACCTATATTTTGTCCCATAATGATATATACCGCAGCATTAAAGGGTACTAATCCAGATGCTGCTAATGTTTGCAATATACCTACTGATGCAGAAGAACTTTGTATAATTGCTGTTACAACAGCACCTGCTAATATACCTAAAATAGGATTATGTCCTAAGGTAACAAAAAGCGTTTTAAATACTTCTGACTCTCTTAAAGGATGTACTGCATCAGACATCATTTCAATTCCTATAAACAATATACCAAAACCAATAATAATAGACGATATTTCTTTATGTGCTATATTTTTCGCAGTAATCATAATGATAACACCAACCATAACAACTACTGGTGCAATTACTGCAGGGCTTAAAAATTTTGCCCACTCTACACTAGAAACAAGCCAACCTGTTACGGTAGTACCAATATTAGCACCCATAATTACACTCATAGATTGTGTTAAATCCATTAAACCTGCATTTACAAAACCAACTACCATCACTGTAGTTGCAGAAGAACTTTGTATAATCGCTGTTACTATTGTACCAAGTAAAACACCCATCACTTTATTTTGTGTCAGTGCTTTTAAAAGCTGTTTCATTTTAGAACCAGCAGCATTCTGTAAACCTTGTGCCATAATCTGCATACCATAAATAAACAGTGCTAGACCACCTACAAATGAAATGATAATGTTCATATAATTCATATGTTCCTCCTTTGCTTGTAAAAATCCCCATTTTTTCCCTTTTTATTCCTGTAAAAATACCATTAAACAAATTCAATTTACCATTTCTATTAATAAAATTCAACAGTATTAACATAGATTTAACAGAATATAACAAAAATTATAACATATCAATATTTTCTTTTGATATTATTTTATTTATATTGTACAAAATACACCTTTTTTATTTCAAAAAAAGAAGTCTTTTTCAAAGACCTCTTTTTTTATTAAAATTTTTTATAAAATTATTTAAATTTATGCTTTTTCTCCATTGTCTGCTACAATTTGTAGACGTGCCAATTTTCCATTCCAAGTAATTAATTTTTCTTTTATTAAAAATTCTACACTTTTCTCTTTTTTAATTTTTGTATGGAATGTTCCTTGTTCTAAACAATCTCTTTCACAATCACAACAGCTTCCATCTTCTCTTTGAAACACTTCATAGCATTTTTTCCCCGTATAATCATAAACTCCTGTCAATTTTTTACCTAATTTATTGATATAATATAATTCATATGTTTCTACATCACATACATATATAATATCATCTAATTCGTCTAATAAATTCAAATAATTTTGGCTGTTCTTTTGCAATAAATTATTCTTTTCAGAAACAACTTTTCTTTCTCCATCATCAACAATAGGCTTTCCTTCTTTTGCTTTTGTAATGAATTTTTCATAAAACACATCTGGAGTTTCTGGTTTGCCAAAATAATATCCTTGTATTACATCTGGACATAATTTTTGTAATACAGTACGTTCTTCGATGGTTTCTACTCCCTCTACACAAACACGAATATTTACACTATGTGCTAATTCAATCATATTTTTAATTAAATGAGAATTATATCCGCCTTCTTGTATAGATTTTACAAAGCATCTATCAATTTTGATTTCGTCAACTCTTAATTCTTTTAAATAACCAAGACTAGAATAACCTGTTCCAAAATCATCTATAGAAATTTGTATTCCTTTTTTATTTAGTTGATAAAAAAGTAAATTAAAATAGGAATAGTCTTGTAACTGTATACTTTCTGTTACTTCTAATATAATAGCACTTCCTGGAAGATTTGCCTTTTTTAAAGCATCAAATACAATTTCCATAAGTTTTTTATCTTTTAATTGTATGTATGATAAATTGATGTTCATTCTAAAATTAGGTAAAAATTCTCTCCATTGACAGCATTGCTTTGTTGCTTGTTCTAATATCCATTTACCCGCTTCTAATATCAATCCTGTCTGTTCCAATATAGGAATAAATACTACTGGACTAATTTCGCCATATTGTTTAGAACGCCAACGCATCAATGCTTCCGATTTTACAAGTGTTCCATCTTCATTTTTTACAACTGGCTGATAGTAAATATAAAATCCTTCAAAATCATTTTTAATACTTTCTAATATTTCTTCTTTTAAGTCAATAAAGAAAAGGTGTCCTTTATAATTATCTATAGAAAAGAAAGAGAGTTTATTTTTTCCTTGTTGTTTCGACTGATTTAATGCGTCTTCTGCATACTGATACAAATTATGATAATTATTTACGTCCATAGGATAGCCTACTGCACCTGCTGAAACCGTGCTATATGTTTGAATAGAAAAATCTGTTTTTATTCTATCATAAAACGTTTTTGCACTATCTTTTGTATATCCTACTAAATTTACACCAAATTTATCGCCATCTAAACGATAAAGCTGGCTATCATAATCTAAATTTTTATCTATAATTTCAGCAAGTTTTTTTAGTTGTTCATCACCATATTTTCTACCATATTTATCATTTACATTTTTAAAATCATCTATTCCCAACATCAAAAAATAACCTGTTTCATTTTTTTGAAAAGCATCTTGAAATATTTTTTCTAAAACAGTTTGATTTTGCAGTCCTGTTAACTGGTCTATTTTTTTGCTTACAACATTTTCCGATATACTTCCTGCAATAATACTTGGTTTTCCCTCTTCATAAGAAACACATTTCCCTATACAATTTACCCATACAGATACGCCTTTTCTATCAATCATACGATGTTCTAAAGAGATTTGGTCTGTTTCACCATTTTTAATTTCTTCTAGTTTTTCAACAACTCTACTTCTATCTCTTACATCTATTACAGAAATCCAGTCCTCCATACCAAAAGAAATATCTAAAAAGGGTAAAGGATATTTTTCCCAAATACAAGAGGAAAAATAAAACTGTTGTTGTTCTACATCTAACACAAATAAATAATCTTCTATGCTTTCTCCCCAAAAAGATAATATTTCAACATAGGGTCTTAATTTCGCTTGTCTGTCTTGCTCTCTTTGCAAAAAAAACACCTCCTCTATGACTTTTCATTACAAAATTATCGTTGTAACTTATTATCGCATATTTCATAATTTATTTCAATCATTTTTATACTCTGATATTAAAAATTACATTATAAAAATAAAAAAATGTTCATATTATAGTATAAATTTATAAAAAATCATCTTCTTTTTTATTATTTTCACTAAAAAATATAACTTTTTTATATCAAACTATATCTTTTAAATATACGTACTAATTTTCTCCCCATAGGCATTGCTTTTAAATCTTCTTCTTTAATACCTCCAATCAAAAGCATAACCAAACCATATACTATCACAGCGATAAAAATAGAAATAACTGTAGCAATAGTATTGCTATCTAAAAATGCAAACATACCTTTATATGCAGCAAAGCAAACCCCTCCCATAACCACAGAACCTACGAGTGGTTTAAATAAAGAAGCCAACAAATCAATGCGTACCCTCATAATATGAGAAAGCATACATAAATTAAATATAGAAGCAACTGCATAACAACCTGTTGTAGACAAAACTGCTCCTAAAACATTTATAGAAGGTATTCTAATTAACAAAGCATTTAATATTACTTTTACAACTGCACCTAATATTGCTCCCGCAACAGGTACTTTTACTCTGCCAATGCCTTGCAATACCCCTGTTACAGTTTGACATAATGCTAAAAATATAATAGATACAGAACCCACAATCAAAAGCATACCTCCATCTGGTGCTTTGGGGAAAAGCATTTGTATAATTTGTTTTCCCAATACACCCAATCCAACACCCGCTGGCACAGAAATAATCATAGACACACGTAATGTCATATTCATTTTTCTTCTAACATCTTTTTTCTGATGCAGCTTCATAGATGCTGCAATACTTGGTATTGTTGCTGTTGCTACCGCTGTAGAAATAGATATTGGCAATGTTGTCAATGTAACATATTTCCCTGACAACTGTCCATATAATGCTTCTGCCTGTTCGTGTGTATGTCCTATAGACTGCAATATCTTTTGTACCATAACCATATCAATTAAATTTGTCATACTAAATACTGCTGTACCTGCAATAATCGGTGCAGCAGTACAAAGCAATATTTTTGCAATTTGTGTACCTGTTTCTGCTGTTTCTTTATTTCTGTCATATTTCGTTTTTTTGTATACTACTGGTTTTAAAAGTGCATAAGAAAACATAATTACAAGTAAGCCAGCAAGTGCACCAATTCCTGTACCCGCTGTACCTCCCGCTGCTCCTAATACAATATTTTTTTGTCCTGCTGCTCTATCTACCCCATAGCCTAGCAAAACATAAGCTAAATATACACTAAAAAAAGCATTAAATATTTGTTCTACTATTTGAGAAAAAGCCGTTGGAAGCATAGTATTCATACCTTGAAAATAGCCTCTATATACAGACATAATTGCTACAATTAATATCGTTGGTGACAATGTTAATATACAATAATAACTTGTTCCTTCTTCATTCAGAAAAAAAGCTATTCTTTTTGCAAATACAATCATCAATATCATAAATAAAAAACCAAGCATTCCAGAAATTATCAATGAAATTTGAAATACTTTATGGGCATTACGATATTCTCCTGCTGCTAAACGTTCTGAAACCATTTTTGAAATGGCAGCAGGTAATCCTGCTGAAGATAATATCAATAAAAATGTATAAATATAATAACCTGCACTATAAATGGCGTTACCTGTATCTCCAATCATATTCGTCATAGGAATACGATACAAAAAACCCAACACTCTTACCATAATACTTGCAAAAGCTAATATTGCTGCTTGTTTTATAAAAGAACCACTTTTTTTCTTCACCATAAAAGCACCTCAATCATAATACATTTTTATCCATGAATACGTATTTTTCTTCTCAATCCTGCATCTAATACTTTTTTTCTCATACGCAAATTTTGTGGTGTTACTTCTACTAATTCATCATCATTTATAAATTCAAGACATTGTTCTAATGACATTTGTATTGGTGGTGTTAATTTTAAAGCATCATCAGAACCAGATGCTCTTGTATTTGTTAACTGTTTCTTTTTACAGACATTAATATCCATATCTTCTGCTCTGGCATTGCGTCCTACTATCATACCTGCATATACTTTTACTCCTGCACCAATAAATAAATCTCCTCTTTCTTGTGCATTATAAAGTCCATAGGTAATAGCTTCTCCATCTTCAAAAGCAACAAGAGAGCCCTGTGAACGAATGGGAATTTCACCCTTATATGGCTGATAGCTATCAAAAACAGAATTTAATATACCATTTCCTTTTGTGTCTGTCATAAATTCGTTTCTATATCCAATCAATCCCCTTGCAGGAATACTAAACTCTAAACGAGTATATCCTCCTTTTGATGGATACATATTTGTCATTTCTCCTTTTCTGCTTCCCAACTTTTCAATAACATTTCCAACAAATTCTTCTGGTACATCTATTGTTACACTTTCTATAGGCTCTAATTTTTTGCCATTTTCTTCGTGAAAAAGCACCTCTGGTTTTGAAACTTGAAATTCAAAACCTTCTCTTCTTAATGTTTCAATGAGTATAGAAAGATGCAATTCTCCACGTCCAGAAACTTTTAAACATTCTGGTGTATCTGTATCCTCTACACGCAAGCTAACATCTGTATTTAATTCTTTATACAATCTATCACGAATATGTCTTGATGTCACAAATTTTCCTTCTGTTCCTGCAAATGGACTATCATTTACTGAAAAATTCATTGATATTGTTGGTTCCGAAATTTTTACAAATGGTAATGCTTCTGGTTTTTCTGGAGAACAAATAGTATCTCCTATCATAATATCTTCCATACCTGAAATTGCTACAATTTCACCAACACCTGCTTGTTTTACTTCCTGTCTTTGCAGTCCTTCAAATGTATACAATTTCGTAATTTTTACTTTTTTCTGCATTTCTGGATTATGAATATTTAATATAACTACCTCATCATTTACGTGTATTGTACCATTTCCAATTTTACCTATACCAATTCTTCCAACATATTCACTATGGTCTATTGTAGAAATTAAAGCCTGTAATGGTGCTTCTAAATCTCCGCTTGGTGCTGGAATATGTTTTATAATTGTTTCAAAAAGAGGTACCATATCTTTTCCTTGTTGTTCTAAGTCTAATGTAGCAACACCACTTCTTGCAGATGCAAATACAAAAGGCGAATCTAATTGATTTTCATTTGCATCTAATTCAATAAATAATTCTAATACCTCATCAATGACTTCTTTTGGTCTTGCTTCTGGACGGTCCACTTTATTTACACATACTACAACAGGTAAATTTAGCTCCAATGCTTTTCTTAACACAAATTTTGTCTGTGGCATAGCTCCTTCAAAAGCATCTACCACAAGCACAACGCCATCTACCATTTTTAATACACGTTCTACTTCTCCACCAAAATCTGCGTGTCCTGGTGTATCAATAATATTGATTTTTACATCACCATAGTGCACTGCTGTATTTTTTGACAATATTGTAATACCTCGTTCTCTTTCAATATCACCACTGTCCATTACTCTTTCCTGTACTACTTGATTAGAACGAAATATGCCGCTCTGTTTTAATAATTGGTCTACTAATGTTGTTTTACCATGATCAACATGGGCAATAATCGCAACATTTCTAATTTGTTCCATTTTTTGTTCCATTCTTCATTGCTCCTCTTTATTATTGGAAATTCTATAATGATTGTATAAAATTCTCTATATTTTACCACACGGTATACAAAACCGCAACACAAAATCAATATAAAAAGCCTTTCATATTTACTATGAAAGGCAATAAGAGCATAACCTATTTATATATATATTTCAATGCAAAAGCATCTATGAACTATACGATAATTGATTAAGCACGTGTTACATTAGCTGCCTGAGGACCTTTTGCTCCTTGAACAACTTCAAATTCCACTTCCTGACCTTCTTCAAGTGTTTTGTAACCTTCTGCCTGAATAGCAGAGAAGTGTACAAATACATCATCTTCGCCAGGTACGGAAATAAAACCAAAACCTTTTTCTGCATTAAACCATTTTACTGTACCTTTTTTCATGTTTAAATCCTCCTACGTAAATAAAAAATGCTTACTTATATAACGTATTTAATAGTACCATATATTTTCCATTCTGTCAATAAATATTTCTGTAAAAAGTTAATATTTTCCAATATTTATCTTTTTTTCTAATTTATAGGATATAATTTGTATCATTTTTTAAATTTCCATTTGAAATAGCTTGTCTTGCCAAAAAGTCACATCTTTCGTTTTCTACATTGTCTGCATGCCCTTTTACCCATATAAATGTTACTTTATGTTTTTGCAATAACGGTAACAATCTTTGCCACAAATCAATATTTGACACCATTTCCTTTTTATTTCTTTTCCAATTATTTTCTTTCCATTTTTTTAGCCAACCTTTTTTTATAGCATCTACTACATATTTAGAGTCACTATATAATGTAACCTCACAAGGTTCTTTTAATGCTTCTAACCCTTTTATTACTGCCAAAACTTCCATACGATTATTTGTTGTTAATTGATATCCTTGTGACAATTCTTTTCTTGCACTGCCATATAACAGTACTGTACCATACCCTCCTACACCAGGATTACCTGAGCATGCACCATCGGTATATATTGTAACTGATTTCAATAGTATTTCTCCTTTTCTTTTTCTACTAATTCGCCTTTTTCTTTTTTTAAAAATGCTTCTGCTATCACAATATCATCTGGTGTTGTAATTTTTATATTTTCATAGTGTCCTTCTATTACAAACACAATATTGCCATCTCTTTCTATAAGCATAGACTCATCTGTACCTACAAAATTTTCTTTTTCTGCTCTTTCAAATGCTCTTAGTAACAAATCTTTTTGAAATGTTTGAGGCGTTTGTATATACCAAACAAGATTTCTTTGTGGTGTTGTTACAATTTCATTTTCTGTATTACAAATTTTAATGGTATCTTTTGCTTTGACACCTAATACACAAGCCCCTTTTTGTTGTGCCATTATAATCGTTTTTTTAATATCCTCTACTTCTACAAAAGGACGTACACCATCATGTACTACTATAATTTCTGCTTTTTTATTTGCTGCACAAATTCCAGCATATACAGAATGTTGACGTTCTTTTCCTCCTTCTACTATTGTAGATACTTTTTGGAAGCCTTCTCTTTTTACAATACTCCAAAGTAATTCCATAGTATCCTTTGTTGTTGCTAACACAATTTCATCAATTTCTTCACATTGTTCAAATTTTTCTATAGTACAAGCTATAATTTCTTTTTCTCCTAATTTTAAAAACTGCTTTTTTATTTTTGTGCCCATACGAATACCTGTGCCTGCTGCTGGTATCACTGCAGTACAATATTTCTTTATACTCATATTATTCTCCTTACAAATAAAAATAATGCCACTACTTTTTATATTACTGCCCCAAAACAAAAGCCCTGCACAAAGTACACGGGCTATTATTTTATAAATGTGTTATTTTTTATTTATTTTTATTATATACAATATTATTTATTTTTGTCAATACTTAACAATATCTACTTTATAAAAGCATCCTTTTTTGTATATTATCAGTATTGTATTGAAATAATACAAATATATTTATTTTAATATTGACTTTATTATAGAATATTGTTAAAATAATTTTTTTGCATTTTTTTTAAAATTGTGTTATTCTAAATATAAGAAAGCTTTCTAATTAGTATGTGAAATATGTAGAAAAACAGGAAACAGTAAAACTGTACATCTAGTATTTTACAATTTTTTGTAAATACTATACGTGGGTTATTATTTTGCTACAAAACAGTTCATTAGAAGTCAAAAATATTGTAAATTTATTTTATAATTTACTCATATCAAACGACCTTTCATAACACTTAATTATTATTTATTTATCTAAATTTATAGTAATAACAAATATCTGATAAACTATTGTATGATAAAATAAAAGAGATTTGTTCCATTTATTTTTATAAAAATCAAAAAATTTGAAACAATGTCCTAAGCCCTTCCGTCACAAAAGATAAATTTACACACAGTTTTTAAGCAGTAAACAGTAAAACTGTACTGCTTTTTTGTATTTTTTAAAATGTTTTTGTATATACTTAACAAAAATAGTAGTAAATGAAGAAAGGAGATTTTTTTATGTTTCAAATTGGTGAAAAAGTGGTTTATCCTATGTATGGTGCTGGCGTTGTAGAAAATATAGAGCAAGATTTTCATGGAACAAAACTAGAAATGTATTATATCATACAAATTCCTAAAAATAATTTAAAAATTCGTTTAATTGCAAATAAGTCAGAACAGTTAGGAGTAAGAGCAGTAGCAAATAAAGAAGAGGTAGTAAAAGCATTAGAGTATGTTGGTTCAAAAAACATTATTATGCCAGAAAATTGGAGTTTACGTTATAAAGATAATTTAGAAAAATTAAAAACTGGTAAATTAGATATGGTTACAGAAGTTGTAAAAAATTTAAATGAAAGAGAAAAAAGAAAAAAACTTTCTAGTATAGAAAAAAAGTTATTAAATACAGCAAAGCAAATTGTTTTGAGTGAAATTATATACTCTTATGAAATTGACACAGAAAAAGCAGAAGAATTACTTGCAAATTTAGTGTTAAATTGTTAATATTTTAATAACACTATTATGGGGGAGGTGATATGTTGAAAAGATTATTGGGAATTGTAATCAGTTTGATTGTTACAGCAGCATTTTTTGCGATATTTCATTTGTTGTATCTGCTAGACTTATTTCGTATGAACCACATTGTACCATTTTATGTGCCTGTGGTGATTTCTATTGTACTTGGCCTTATTTTTTATTTTCTTTTTTCCTCTGCTGTCACAAATAAAATTATGACACAAATGGCAAGGACAGAAGAAAAACTGGTTAAAATGAATTTAAAAGAATTAAGTTTCAGTTTATTAGGTTGTATTATAGGACTTGCTATAGCAAATTTAATCGGTATTGCATTTAATGGTTTTGGCCCTTTAGGAACAGGTATTATTATATTATTAAATATTGTACTTGGCTTTTTGGGTTTTCGTGTTGCACGCAAAAAGAAAGACGAAATCAATGTCAGTAATTTAAAAAATGTATTAGCAAATCCTGACTCTAAAAAAAATATTGTTGCATATGGTAGACCTAAAATATTAGATACTAGTGTCATTATAGATGGCAGAATATTAGATTTACTGCAAACAGGTTTTATTGAGGGAAAAATATTGATTCCTAATTTTGTTTTAGAAGAACTGCGTCATATTGCCGATTCTTCTGACTCTTTAAAAAGAAATAGAGGAAGACGTGGATTAGACATACTCAATGAAATTCAAAAGCAGCTTTCTGTACCAGTAGAAATTGTAGATTATGACCCAAAAGAAGCATTAGAAGTAGATACAAAACTATTAAAAATGGGTGAAAAAATGGATGCTTTTGTTGTAACAAATGATTTCAATTTGAATAAAGTAGCAGAATTTCAAGGTGTTCGTGTATTAAATATCAACGAATTAGCAAATGCAATTAAACCAGTCGTATTACCGGGTGAAGAAATGCAGGTAACTGTTATAAAAGCAGGAAAAGAAAATGGACAGGGTATCGGCTATTTGAATGATGGTACTATGATTGTTGTAGAAGGCGGCAACCGTTTTATTGGTGAAACAAAAAATGTTGTTGTAACAAGTGTTTTACAAACAGCAGCTGGCAGAATGATATTTACTAAAATTGCAATGGTTGTGTCATAATTATAAAATTAAGCCCTCTCTTTTTACAATAAATAAAGAGAGGGTTTTATAATTAATAGAAATTAAAAAATATATATTATTTTAGGAGAAACATAAAATGATTGATATAAATAAATTAAATTCAATACTTACAGAATATAAAAAACATTTTAAAATTCATTGGAATGAAGAAAAATATAAATGGCAAGCAATAAAACATTTTCAATCTCATTGGAATATAGAAGCAGAAAATTTTAGTGAAATGTTTGAATATGCTACAAAAGAAACAGCAAATTTACTTACATCAAAATACTTTTATCCTAGAGCAATGATAATAAATTTTGCTAAAGCTGATGATAAAGCTACCCGTCAAATGTTTTATAATTTATTTGATGAACAGATTGCTCTTTCAGAACGTATTATCACATTTCAAAATGCTGCTGAAACTATTAGACAAAAATATGATGATGGTAACTGGAAACAACACTATCAAAATATATATACCATTAGCATATATCTCTGGTTAATGTTTCCAGATAAATATTATATTTATAAATATCAGCTCTACAAAGATGTTGCTACAGAATTAAATAGTGATTATAATCCAAAACATAATGGTTCTATTGATAATTTGATTGATGGATGTGAATTTCAATATAATAACAAAACAATTAGATGATGTAGCATTTGACTATTTTGGAAAATATCATACATATCCCCTAGTATAATATAGGGGATATGTAATATTAATATTATTTTTTATCATTTTTCCATAAAATACATACTGTTTCTATATGTGTTGAGTGTGCAATTCAAATTCCCTCAAAGCAGAATTTGCTCTTGGCGGAACGTCAAACTTAACTATGAATCACACCCTCTATAATAGTGTAACGATCCGTCGCACTATTACTCCAACTCCTTGTCGGTTTCCTCAATAGACGGAAGACCCCTTCTCGCAATTTTTCAGGCAGTGCTTCCGCAATCTGATTTTTCCATTCTGCAATGTCAATTGGATTCTGATATCTCGCAAGAGAATACTCTACTATGGTTATATTTTTTTCCCTTTACCAATAGCAGACCAATTGTCGGCTTCTCATCTGAAGACCATAAAATATCATTGACTACTTTTTGTTACATATCTAATAGATAAGCATAAACTCCCCATCCCAGCCATGATGGTTGTGAGAGTTGTTTTGATTATTTGTCTTTTTTTCCACCACGAGAGTATAAATCTTTTTCGATCCACACACGCTCCCCATTTTTGTAATAATGTTGTCCATGAGGTCGAACAGTATGTTCTTTTGGAGATAATCGTTCTGCAGAATAGTCATTGTCTGATGTATCATCATTACATACATCTCCATAAGCATCGTCAAATGAACTATTACGATTTTCTCTTGCTGGATTATAGTTATAAGTTTCAGAATCGTTTCCTGAACCAAAACTTCTACTTTTTGAAGCCACATCAGCGACTGCTGCCAAACCAACAACACCTACTATTTTTACAATATTAGTCAAAACGGGATGACAATTAGAAAAATCAACAACTGCATTTACCACTTTTCTAACTCTGTTACCAAGTCCTTTCTTAAGCTTAGGTTTTGATTTCTGGTTATTGATCATTGGAGTTCCTTTATGTTCTATGCTAGTCTGAAATTGTTTCTCTATCTTTATCTCGTTTTTCTTTTCTTCTAATCCTTTGGCAACCTTATTTCCTTGTGACACATTTATTTGAACAATTGGCTCAGGTAATTGGATTGATTCACATGGAATAAATGGTCCATCCCCAAAGTTAATTTTTTCCTTTGTGACCGGATTGAAGTACCAGTTTGTTGGATTTCTCCAATTTCCGTTATGAGCTTCTAGATGTTCTTCCCTAGTCAAGAATTGAATATTTCTAGGATCTCCTTGATATTCAGGATACATTTCCGCGCTTTTCATATGCTGCCCCTGAAAAGCAATTCCGTCATCATCATAGGCTTTGCCTTTTTCAAGAATATCCTGCTGTTGTTTAGGAGTCCACTCTCTAGTACCTTTACCTTCTCGTACAAGTTCTTGTTCTTTATTCCATGCCGCAAGAATTGCCTTGTTAGATTCTGCTGTTCTTCTTGACATAGAATCAATCTCCTATGCCAAGCAAATCATACAGATCATTCAGGAAAGCCATAAAATCATCATAGATTTCGTCATCTTCGATTCTTCCAGCTTCTTGATTATAGATGATAATTTTCTCACCAGCTTTTTCACAGAGAATAGGGTCTCCTGATGACAATGTACCAATAACAATATACTCATCACTAGGTCTGTCATTATTATCAATATTAATTAACGGCTTATGTTCAATACCATATAACTGAATGCCTGCAGGCAAAAAAAACTCTCCTCCATCAGAGAACAATAACCATTCCTTATACTTCTCCGGAAGCCTTATGTTTTTTTCTTTCTCAAATAAAGTAATTTTTTCTTCAGAAGTTTCAGGAAGGAAATTCATTTTTCCTTGTTCATGAAACTTATCAACTATTCCTTTTAATTCTGCTGAAATCATAGATTTCACCTCTTCCTCAATGTTAACAAATGCTCAGCAATTGATGCCTTTTCTAAAGCACCACAGTAAACAATCTTCTACATATCTCAACAATAGTAATGCATCTTCTTTGCTAGCTACATCTTCGTGATGAGTTCCCAATCCAGACATCACGCTATACATAGTCTGAAACAAACGAAATCTATTTGCCCCTTTTTTATTATCAATCCAGTATGTATAAATCTTTTTTATCGATGTAAGCTGTGTTCCATTTGCAGTAATTATTTCACCGGTTGCAGCAAGAATTCCCTTTATATAATCATTATTAACTGTATCTAATTTTTTGAAGAAGTTTTCAAAAAGCGATCTGCAGTTTTCGATACAGCTTACATACTGGCCTGCACCAAAGTTTGATATAGCTTCATCATAAAGAATGACCAAATCCGAATGATGCGTTAGCAACATAGAACGCAAATATGTAATATCAGAATTCCTCTGGTGTGCACCTCCAGAAGAAGGAATAAGAGAATAGTTTATTGTTTCACAATAGTCGTCATCTTCGACCGTCTTTAGCATTTCATAACCTATTACATTAAGATAATTTGACAACTTTTCATACTGCTTTTCATCTATCTCATGGATACAATCTAAAATCGTATTTAAAAATGTTAAGAGTGCTTCTTCATCCGATTCTATTTTTTCACAAATAGCCATACAAACGTACTCTGGATTATACTGGTCATTTTTATTTTGATAGCCTCTATTATACCAATAAGGACATAATCTATTTTCGTATTCTTCTACAAATGCTGATAACCCTGCTTTTTTAAGAATAACCTCACCATCGTCGTTGTTATCAATAAGCCTATTCATCAACTTCCCGAAAATACTGTATATATTTGAACGGGCAATTCTTTCTTTTGTATCAACCATATTCTCTGATTTCCTCCTTCCATAGCATCTAAATCCAGTGCCTAAACCCTTTGACTAATTTTACAGTGGATAATATTCTTTATTTCAAAATATAAACTCATATATACTTACTGCCTATATAATCTGTTCAATTAGAAGTTTTTATATTACTACAATTTTCCACCCCATATCACGCAACATACATTGTTCTTTTTCACTTACAAAATCGACTGGTATGGCCAGGCATATTAATGCTTTTGCTCTTGTCATTGCTACATATTGACACTTTAAACGACCTTGATTTGTTCCAATAGACTTGGGAGGTTTGCCACACAAATACTTGAGTATTGACTTTATATTATGTGTTCGTGAATATGTTTCCAAAACCAGTGTTGCCAATTGTGTCCTTCCTTTTACAGAGTGAATACTTCCAAATTCCAAATCAACACATCGAGCACTAGTATTATCTTTATATATGTAATGGTTGGGTGACGCTTTTGTACTTGCAGGTATACACTCTTGAGATAATTTTATTTCCGCTACCCAAGACAAAAACTTGTTCGTAGCTTTATTGAATTTTAATTCAAACTCATTTAAGATGTCCTCAAAAACAGGTATAATTTGCTTCCAATCATCTTCTGTAGTTATTGGTAAAGTTGAAAATTTTAAAAAATATCCCCTTATCAACATTTCTTTTTCCGCTGGAAGTTGCTTAATTATTGATTTTAATGGATTGTTAGTTGCTTCTACTAAGTTTTGATTTGCTGCCTTATTGATTAACCGCCTAATACCTTTTGCACACCATTCTACAAACACACACATCTCGCTAGATTCTTTAAATCGTTTATGTGCTATTCTGAAATACTCTATCAAACGATTTGGATTCTGATTCTTACTTGCCTTATCAGCTTCATATTCTTTCCAGTAATCAAATATCCCTTTAGGAAATTGTTTTTCAGGAGTCAATTCATCCTTTTTGACATGAACCATCCCCACAACATAACAACCATTTTTGCTGTATTTTAACAGTTCCTCATCTGAAAATGTGTCCAAAACTAATTGACCAAACTGATCAATTACTTCTTTAGCCTTATCTTTCGAAAATAAATAAATTGTATGATCAATTTTTCTCTCAGAAAAAACATTCTCTATTCCGCACATTTGATCTGCAGAAACAGCTACTGTATTTGCAAGTTTGGCTATCCTATTGTCGAACCGTTGACTCTCTTTCAATATCAGAGGCCCTTCTCTTGGAAACTCTATTTTTTCGACCGCTTCATTTACATAATTATAAATAGCTTGATTGCAATCACCAAATCCCTGTACAATTGTTAAATTGCTTTTTGGTGGAAAAGCTTTACTGAGTAATTCTAATTGAAAAGAATTAGTATCCTGTGCTTCATCAACAAAAACTATGGGGAATCTCTGTTGAAGCCCTATAGCCAGAGACTCACTTACGTCCAGCGCCTGCTTTGAATACAGTAGCATTTCGTCAAATGTAAAATTACCATTTTTTTGCGATTTATTTATTGCATCTAAAATGTATTGTTTGGTTTTACATTCCTTATCCCATTGAATAAGACCAATACTTCCATTGTAACCACAAATTTGTTCATCCTTGTGATTTCTTTCTAAGAAATCCCTTGTTCCAAAAGGTAACATAAACCAGCGAGATTTTTTTACCAAATCAGAATCAATAAGATTTATGGAATAACCTTTTGATCGAAGCCACAGTAATGCAACAAAGGTATCAAAAAATGAGTGTACTGTTCCTATAAAATGTGGATACGAAAGAAGTTTTTTTCCTATATCGGTATTTCCCAGGCGATCCTCTATTTCCTCTCTAGCCACATTTGTATGAGATAAAACACATATCCCCGAATTAACATATGGCCATTTTTTTGCCAAAATTGCTAATTTTGCAACAAGTATCGTTGTTTTTCCGCTGCCTGGAAACGCCTGAACATCTCTAGACTCTAAATTTTTAAGGATTTTGATTCTATCATCATCAAACTGAAATCCCAATATGGATTCAATCCATGCAATATCCTCATCTGTGATTTGTATTTGCTCTAAACGTTTAATTCCCATGTTCTCATTCCTCTGTAACATATTTGATAGCATTTACCAAATATGGAGGTAATGCCTGTTCTAATTCACTAGAATGACCGCTGTAACTTTCTTCTAATTCGAAAGAAAACTGTTGTGCAAAATCAGCTTTCGATGTTGTATTTTTAGCAAAGAAACTATAAAAGTACGAAGCTTTTTCTTGTATCGTTTCAAGTCTGTCAATATTTTCTGTTATAGTTTTTATTTTATTTTCCCAATTTTTCGCTGCATAACTTACTTCAACTAATGCTTTTATCAACGCCTTTTTCATTTCATCATAGACTAATCCTGTAAAAGCTAAGTCATATTCTAATGTCCAGTGATCTGCAATAAATGTTAATACATTTTGTCCATTGGCTTTTTGTGCTATTTTATCGATATGAGATGTAGCTTCTTCTTCAGTAAAATCAGCTTCTGCTCTCCAGTTCCGATTTTCTTTTTTCGGCCATGTAGCTGGATCTAAAGTATAGTTTTCATTTATACAAATTTTAGGCGCACAATTAGGCATTACATCTCTATCCGTTACACATGCAACTTTCACATCCAATTTGCTATCATCATTGCGTTGAAAAATTTTTGCATAACGACGTAATCCTGTACTTCTAACATCTACTAGTGAAGTTCCAAAGTCTATGAAATTCCGATTCATTAATTTTGAAATTGTTGGAATGAGTAATGCTTCTCCTGGTCCTTCAACAATAATAACATTTCTTGCGAAGAATAAATTTGCCTTTGTAGCATCCAGATATTTTTCCAAATATTTATAATCACCTCGATCAAGTTTAGTGTAACCTTCAGCCATAGGAAACACTTGTCCGTTCTTTAGCATGATTATATTTTTCAGTTGAACTACTGAAGCTAATAGAGGCGAATGGGTTGTCATAATAATCTGTTGATTTTTACTTTCTGCTTCATTTTCCAGTGACTGAATTAGTTTTAACTGTCTTTGAGCATGGACATGTGCCTCCGGTTCCTCAACTAACAAAAAAGAGGATTTTTTTACTGTTTCTGCTTCTCTATGCAAAAGCAATTCACAAGCCATACTCATAATATTGCTTGTTCCCAAACCAACTCTGCCTTGCATAGCGCTTTCATCTTTATCTACAGATAAATCTAGTTTCTCTAATAATGCTATTACTTTCTGCAAATCATTGCTATTTACACCAGCTACTTCAAATCTTGTTTTAACAACATCTTGCTTTAAAAGCATTTGATTACTTAAAATTTCAGTCAAACTATTATTAACTATTTTAATAGCATTATGAGATTCGAGCAAACTGTTTGATAGGTTTGTAATGCCAACTAAGGACAATTCATGTAAATCCATACCATCCACAAACTTATCTTCTCCATCCATTAAACTAGGTATATTATGGATAATCTGTGACAATCGAGAATGTCTGCCCGACTGCATATCGCTATAGGCATCTCTTAATGCTCTCAGATAAGTAACTCGAAGCAATTCACGTGCTTCTGCGGAAGGCACCGCCCCGTTTCCATCTTTCCCTGTTGAAATTGAAGAGATTGGACGTGCAGGTTTAAAAGAAGTTAAATAATTACATGTCCAGTGTAAGTACAGACACGGATACACTTCGTTTTCTCCCTCTTCATATGTAAGGCATTCTAAAAATGCTGCTTGCTCTTCTTCAAATAAAGCAGAAAATTTACATATAATCTTAATTTCTAAAGAAGTATCTTCATTATGAAAATCGTCCGTTTCTATTCGTAACCAGTTGAAATCTGTAGTTCCTAAAACAATTCTTATGGCATCCATTATCGTGGATTTGCCAGAATCATTTTCACCAACCAATATTGTTAGACCTGGATTAAAACAAATAACATGCTCATTATCATCAAAGCATCTAAAATTTTTAATTTGTATTGATGATAGGTACACCTTACTCCCTCCTCTATTAATATTAATCTATTAACTATAATGTTTTATATTTTATCTGAAATCTGCGGAAAATGCTGTACATTCAAAGACTCCATTGTCTGCAATTGTTTCACTGCCAAATCATGCAAAAGAACCAATCTTTGGGACTGCGTCTTACCTTGCTCTATTAGAATGGCATTATAACTCTCCATATTAGCCAAAACTAAAAGCTGTTGGATAGTTGCTTCATCTCTCATATTTCCTTGTTTTCCCGGATGTTCTTTTCGCCATTGCTTTGCCATCTTTCCAAATAATGCCACATTTAGCATATCTGCCTCATTTGCATATATATAAGAAATTTGCTCTGGTGTCAATTTTGGAGGAATTAAGTTTTCCTTAATAGCATCTGTATGGATATGATAATTCAGCTTTGCGACTTCTCGATTAAGATTCCAATTTAAAGATAACCTGCTGCTTTCATCTAACTTCAAGCGTTTGTAATCTTTGATAATATACAGTTTAAATTCAGCTGAAATCCATGAGGCAAATTCAAAAGCAATATCTGAATGAGCAAATGTACCACCATATCTACCCGCTTTTGAAACAATACCAATGACATTTACTCCTGATATCCACTTAGTAGGCGACATAGTAAAAGCATTCAATCCTGCCTGACTTCTAAACCCGTCGAATTCGATGGGTTTAAAATTGGGATTATGCAAACTTTCCCATAGACCAAGAAATTCTATGGTATCACGGTTTCTCATCCAATTCTTAATTACATCATTTGGCTCATCACTTTTATATCGAGCAATATCTGTTAGCGAAATAAATTCATTCTGAAAATCTGTAGTATAAATTCCAATCTCCAACCCTTTGGCATGGATTGTTTCTTTGACCGTTTTTTTGACATACCATACCTCACTTACATTCCCAAAATCATAAATATTATCTAGGATAATTATAACAAATTAAACAAATGTTTTCTACATACGAGTGCAACTGTCAAGAATAAAATCCTCAGTCTATCTGAGGACTTTATTCTTATCAGTTTTGTACGGCAGGAACTATCCTTCAGTTCCTGCCACTACTTACACATTGAAATCAATGCTTTGTGTGATCACTATTCCTGATTGGAACTGTATCTCTATTTTATTCTCATTTATAACTCGCACTGTTTTCAGAAGTCGTCTCACCAGTTCATCATCAAATTCCCGTTTGAGATAACCCGTTTTTTTCATATACTGCTCCATATCTTTCACGCGCTGCTCATACGCATCCGCCAATTGGCGCTCTTTGAGTTTTTTTGTCCTCTGCTTTTTCAGTTCCTTCATCTGGTCTGCGATCACACGGTATTCTTTATCAAAATCCTCATCTGCAGTCTGCTTTCCGGCACTTTCTTCGATCAGTTCCAGCATTTTCTGTTGCAGTGTTTCGATTTGCTGATCATATTCTGTCGGCTCTGCAGATGCGGAGTAGCTGCCGATGACTCGGATCACATTTTCACGGAATGCCTGTACAAATTCTCCCTGATCTTCCACCACGCTGCCGATGGCTGTCATAATCGTTTCATGGAGTGTTTTTTCTTTGAGAGTAGGGGAATGTTTGCATCGCTTGGAACCATGCTTTAAACGGTTGTCACAGCGCCAAACCGCCTGTTTCTGTCCATACTTTGACCATACCTGCCTGCGATACGGCTGACCGCATTCTGCACAGACCATGATATCCGACAGTACATATTTGGAACTGTATTTTCCTTTCTGTGGCGCATCCTTTTTACGGGATGCCGGACGGTAGATGCCGGCTCTGCGTGCCTTTTCCTCTTGTACACGATGGAACAATTCTTTGGGGATGATGGGTTCATGATCATCTTCAATGTAATACTGTGGCACAATCCCCCGGTTCTTCACTTTCTTCTTGGTCAGGAAATCCACGGTATAGGTTTTCTGCAGCAGGGCGTCTCCCATATATTTTTCGTTTGAGAGCATCTTGTCAATAGTGGTTGCATACCATGTTGTCTGCCCGGTTGCGGTTTTAACGCCATCCGCTTCCAGAATCCTTTTGATCCGGTAACTACTGTTCCCCTCCAGATACAGCCGGAAGATTCTGCGTACCACTTCCGCTTCTTCCGGTACGATTACAAGGTTTCCGTTCTCGTCTTTGGTGTACCCCATAAACTTACTGTGATTGACGATCACCTTGCCGTCCTCGAATTTCCGGACGATTCCCCAGTGGCAGTTCTCACTGATATTCCTGCTTTCTTCCTGTGCCTGACTGCTTAAAATGGTCAGGAGCAGCTCGCCGCTTCCTTCCAGCGTATTGATGCTTTCCTTTTCGAAGAATACCGCAATATTCTTTTCTTTCAGTTTGCGGATATTGATCAGTGCATCTACTGTGTTGCGGGCGAAACGGCTGATGGATTTGGTCAGTACCATACCAATTTTTCCCGCCATACAGTCATCGATCATTGCCTGAAAATCCGAGCGTTTTTTCGTGCTGGTCGCACTTTTTCCGTCATCGGCATAGATGCCTGCCAATTTCCAGTTGGGATTGCTCCTTATTTTTTCTGTATAATAACTGACCTGTGCCTCATAGCTGCTTTCCTGTTGTTCCTGCAGGGTGCTGACACGGCAGTATGCAGCCACACGCAAGGCTTTCATCTGTGGTCGGATATGGCGGTCATACGTTCCCGTGGCCGGAATGACCGATATGTTCTTTTTTGCCTGTGCCATTTATGTTTCCTCCTTTATCGGTATGGTAATGCTCCGGCCGTTTTTCAGATAGAATTCCAGACCGGTATGTTTTTGCACCACAATTCTTCCTATGGTTCTCTCCAGCAATGTCAGGTCGCATGCAGTCTGTATTCCAACACCTCTCAGAGCATCTGTTGTTTTCTCATTCTGATAGGCTCTGTCATCGATACGGATATTCCGATATTGTTCCGCAGCCCTTTGTAATGCCAGCCGTTTGACTTCCTGCACATCACAACTCGGTTCTGCCAGCAGATTGTTGATCTGAGTGGTCAGCTTTCGCTCGGTTGGGCTTTCCGTCAGCGGCAATTCCTTAAAGTCCGGATTCAGATAGGCAGGGTTTCCTATTACCTGATTGATCACCCGCACAAATGCCTGTTCCAATTGTTCTTCGCTTAAAAACCGGTTACGGCAGTGTACACGGTTGTGATGGATGTAATGTTTGCACCTCCACTTTGGGGGTTTTCCTTTTTCTGTGTATTTGCGATAGGGCTGTCCGCATTCTTCGCAGACCAGCAGGCTGCTCCAGACGCTTTGATTCGCAAAGCTGTTCGGCTGGACGGCTCTGCCCAAATCTTTCACCCGTTGTTTTCGTCTGCTCTGTACCTGCTCAAATATACTTTGTTCAATCAGGGGAGGGTAGAACTCGTCTCCTATATATTTTCGGTTCTCCAGAATCTTTCCGATAGATCCGTGGTTCCAAGAGGATTTATGACTTGCATTTAAGATTCCCCGCTGTGTAAAATCTTTTGCGATTCGATATGTAGAAATACCTGCCAAGTATGTGCTGAAAATCTCCCGCACGAATTCTGCGGTCTCAGGCTCGATCTCGGCTTTGCCGTTTTGAATATAATACCCAAGTGGTGTACGCCTTTGCATTTATTACACTTCCTTTCCATAGTGTTCTTCCAGTTCCAGCCCGTTTTTCAGTTCAAAGCACAGCCTGTTGGGATGCACTCTGATCCTTTCAACAATCAGTCGGAACAATTCTTCATCGAATTCTTCTATCATAACCGGTCGGCTACGGAAGACCGTCAGCAGATACTCGGTCTGTGCGATTTCCTGTTCCATCAGGTTCTGCTCTTTTAAAAACTGTTGCCTGCGGCTGATTTCTTCCAGTTCGGTATCCAGCTGGTTCCGTCGCTCTATAAAAACAGCAGAGCCTATGTCGCCGTCCGAGAGGACTTTCTGCAACCAATGGCTCTGCTGTTTCAGTTCCTGTATTCTGTTTTCCAATGTGAGCAGTTCCTGCTCCTGTTCCATATCGTTTGGCACTGCCTTCAGCACCGCAAGCAGGGGAATCAGGACATCTTCCGCATGCCCGGCAAGCTTGTTCCACATATTCACAAATATTTGCCGAATCACATCTTCCCGAATTGGTTTCTGCCTGCACTTTGTAATATCCGCGATATGCTGACGGCAGCTCCACTGAATCTTTTCATATGGCTTGCCGATATAGATTTTTTGCCGGCGGAATGTACTGCCGCACTCCCCACAGATAATCCAACCGCTGAACGCATAGCGGCTTTGATAAATCTCTACATTATCCATGCGGTGTTTCTGCCTGCGATATTCATAAATCTGCCGAACCGCCTCCGCTTCTTCTCTGCTGATAATCGGTTCATGATTATCCGATACCAGATACTTTGGCAATTCTCCGTGATTATGTTTTTTCGTGAATGGAACACCTTCCGTTGTATATGTTTTCTGATAGAGCAGATCGCCCTCATATACCGGATTCTGAAGAATCCATTTCACAACATTGTCCTGCCATGATTTTGCTGTCCGGATGGTAGGAATTCCTTCTGCCTGCAGTTCTTTTGCAATCGCATAGGAACCTTTTCCGCCGAGATATTCATCAAAAATCCTGCGGACGATAGCAGCTTCCTCCGGTTGAATGATCAGATTGCCGTTTTCATCTTTCCGGTATCCATAGGTGGGCGAACTGATGATAAACGTCCCGTTTTGGAACCGTCGAACGATAGACCACCTGCTGTTTGTAGAGATACTCTCCGACTCGCCCTGTGCGATGGAACTTAGGATAGTCAGCAGCTGTTCACTTTTCTGAGACAGCGTACCGACTCGTTCTTTTTCAAAGTAAACCTCTATACCAAGTTCTTTCAGCATACGGATGGTATGGATACTGTCCACCGTATTTCTTGCGAAGCGGGTGACGGACTTGGTCAGGATAAGGTCAATTTTTCCCTGCCTGCAGTCCTGTATCATCTGTTGGAATCTGTCACGACTTTTCACTTTTGTACCGCTTCGCGCTTCATCCGCATAGATTCCAACCAATATCCAATTCGGCTTTTCCTCAATAAATCGGGTGTAGTACTGTACCTGTGCTTCAAAGGAATTTTTCTGTTCCGCACTGCCGGTGCTGACACGGCAATAGGCGCATACCCGTTTGGGAGCGGCATATCCGATGGCCTGTTTTTGCTTCACAGGCTCTATTTTTGTAATCTTCTTGCCCATGTTTTTCCTCCTTTCTCAGGAGTATTCTCTCCTGTCAGCACAACACAATACCACACCTTTTTTCAGATATCCAGTGTTTTTACGCATATACTTCCGCCAGTTCCGGAGAAAATGTTGACCGGTTCAGGGCATCAATTTATGCATATTCCTCCGGCTCCAAAAAGCCGTTTTTCAGCATCAGATCCAGCAGTTTTCTGGACAGTTGATACTGCATTTCTCTGGTTTCTCTCTGTTCACTCACTATATACCCTCCATTCTTCCGATGATACGCTGGAATCCGAAATTCAGTTTTCTCTCCAACGGAGAATAAACCGCAATCCCCATCTTTTGAAGTTGTTCCAGTATCCTCAGTGCCTGACAGGTATCCCGATGAATCCGTGACAGGTTATGTACCAGTAAAACTTCCACCTGCTGCAAAGGGGCGGTTTTCAAAAAGTATTCCCATCCGGGGAGAATGTCACTGTTTCCGGCTGCCAGATCGGTGGAAGATCCCTTCACCTGAAATCCCATCTGCTCCGCATAATCCATCAGCTGTTTCCTCTGTACTTTCAACATACCATGCACATCTTCCGGTGCATCAATACGGCAGTAAATCCATGCTTTTGGTTCCTGATGCATAACCATCCCTCCTGACTGTTGATATCTTGTGCTTATTTTTCTCTTAATCGCTGTTCCATTCCAAAACTGATTGCCAAAGACTGCTCCACTTCTGCCATTTCCTTTCGGTTGATTCTTCCGAGGTGCTCTCTTAATCTCGAAGTGTCAATGGTCCGTATCTGTTCCAGCAGTACGACCGATCCGTACCGAAGCCCTTTCACATGATACAAAGCCACATGAGTGGGCAGAGGATGCTTGAACCTGCGTCCGGTAATCGCAGCCACGATCACCGTCGGGCTGTATTTATTGCCGGTATTATTCTGAACGATCAAAACCGGACGGATGCCGCCCTGCTCGCACCCGATAACCGGGGAGAGGTCCGCATAGAAAATATCACCTTTTCTTATCTGCATCTGTATCACCTCTTACTGCATAGACAGCTCCGCCATTGTGACTGCCTGATCTTCTTCCATAAAATATTCGTCTGCTGTATCTCTGTCTACGACAAGAATTTCTCCCGGCTCTGCTCCTCTCATCTGGATCGGGGCAAGGGATTTTAAGATTTCACGGCAGAGATTCTGATTCGGACACCGATTCAAAAATCCGCCGGTCGTATCCAATATCAGCCGGTCCAGCATATCCGTTACAATCATCTGCCGGGCATCCATGAAATGGCTGCCGACAAAATTTGCGAGATTTTCCGGTGTGGTCGAAATCAAGTATTCTTTACGCTGCCCTCCGGCTGAAGGATACAAATAAGCGTATCCGATTGCTTCCGTATCCATGATCCGCTCCACCATTTGCTTTTCTTTCTGATTCATACTGCTTTCCTCCTTTATTTTTGCTCGTTTTCATAACACAAGGACAGCGGCAGTTCCGATTCATTACAATTCCTGTATCATCAGGAATACAGGGAACTGCCGCCGTAGTTTCTGTTATGAAAAACGACTTGTTCTTCGTTTTCTCTGGCTTCTATTCGACACTACTCCCCGAAGCCGGATGTTTTCACGTCACTGGGCAGCAGACACAGACCGGTCTTGGTCAGGGACCGTCATGGGATTCTCACCCCTCCGAGGATCTCTCCGAGCCGCCCTCATTGCGTGATCCCGCTTTTCACGGGGCTGTGACTGGACGGAAGTATCATTGTAGGCTGTTCAGGTCATGGCAGGCAGCCCACCGCAGGCTGCTTTGGAACGGATATTTCCCGCTTTGCGCCTTTGATGCGATCGTATTGACAGGTGTATTCCACCTGCAGGCGGTTCCTGCGTATCCTTCCGGTGCTTTTCCTTTCGGGCTGAACAGCTAATGTATCTGTGCTGCCGTATATGACTGCCTGTCAGCAGTTTTTTTCAAAGAACAGATGAGAGAACAAGTCCTCTCACTTACTTCCACGTTGGCGGAAATTTTTGCACACCCCGAATCACAAATTTTCTAAAATATTTTTGAGTTTTTTCAGGATACGGTTTTTTCGTTTGTGAACCGCATTGTGGTAAATCTTCAATTCTTCCGCCAGATCACGTTCCGTCCGTTCTTCAAAAAACAGCTGTCTGATAAGATATTGTTCATCTTCGGAGAGCAGGGAAAGGGCCTTATACAGCTGTTCCAGCTGCATATTCCGGATGACCGATTCCTCTGTCTGATTTTCCCCCTCAAACTGCACTTCCTGTTCCAACAGACGTTCATAAGAATCCTCACGGCTCGGAATAACCTGAACGGTCTGCGTTTTATGGTCGATTATGGTTCTTTCTGTTTTCAAGTCATACTCCTGATACTGCATTTTCCGTTCTGTCGTTCTTAAAACAGCAATTACTTCTTCGCTGGCTTCCGGATATAATTTTCTGAAGTCTGGGATTTTATATGGCTTTGCCATAGGCTTGTCCTCCTTTTCGAATTCATGCGAAAACGAAGGACAAGCGGCGGACTTCGGCAGCGGCATAAAGTTCTGCCGGAACGCAAAAAAGCGCCTGCATAGACATAAAAGTCTACACAGACGCTTAATTCGTATTTTTCATGTTCTAATTGTTCCTTTTGTTGTCCGGAATATCCCAATTTCAGGGAGTCGCTTTTTTTAAGCAATCACCATTATATGAGTATCCGGTTTCAATAAATGGTGCTACTTCGGATCAGCAGCATAGTATCCCAACACATAAAAACACCCCTCCTTGCTCAAACGGAGCTTGAAGGGGGGATGGATATGGGCGTGTCTTTATAGCCCGTCAAGATACCGTTTTTTTTGACGGGTAATAATCATTGTTATAAAAATATTTTATCAAACAGTCGGGATTTTTCAGGGAAAAAACAAGGTGGATTTCGGGAATTTTTATTTTTATAATGAAAAGAACAGCTATAATAGTTACAGCTGTTCTTCATCCAAAAGGAATCTATATCCTACTCCCCACTCATTTTTAATATATTCTTTTCCACCAAAAGCTAATTTTTTTCTCAAAGATTTGATGTGAGCCTTAACTAATTCATCTATATTATAAGAAATATCTTCTTTCCATACCATTTGATATAACTGCTCTCTACTTAAAATTTGTCCTGCATGATTTACAAGACAGAGAAGAATATCAAATTCTTTTCGAGTTAATTTTACAACCTTTCCATTTAATACCACACGATGTTTTTCAGAATCAATTAATAGTTTCATTCCGAAATCCAATGTCTGATGGGATGTTTGTTTAGTTTGTAATTCTAAATATAAACGCATAATTGATTCAGTATGAGCTAAACATTCTTCTAAGCAATATGGCTTATTAATAAAACCTATTGCACCTGCTTTGTATGCTTCTACTTTATCGTTGTTGGAGGATGATATAACTAAAACAGGAACCGATTTATATTCCCGAATATATTTTAAAAATCTTAAACCATCTATTTCCGATAAAAAGGCATCCATAATAACAATGCAAATATCATGTTTTGATAAAATAGAGAAACTTTGAACTAATGAATTTGTACAGTAAATTTCAGAGAATTCATGTTGCATTGCCTCTTTTATTTTATGATATAGAGTTAGATCATCATCTATTATTAAAATACTTTTACTCAGAATATATCCCCCCCACTCTTATTGCTATCTCTGCAAATTTATTTGGTCTATATAAGATTTTTTTAATCAGCTTCCTCTACTTCGATTCTAAAAACATTAATCACATCTACATCTGGGCAACAAAAAACAACTGAGCCATCTGATTGGCTGGGGAGTTTTCCCCCATACCGCAGAATGTCAATGTAAGGGAAAGCCACGTGCATGGCCATTGGGCAGAGAGCGCCTCTTTCGGTATCAAAGTCAAAGGTATCTCCAATTCGATGACCACGATGGCACCCCATCTGTCCCTTTTGATCTATTAAACTGATTTTAATTTTAGGCTTTTTCATCGTTAATTTCCTCCAAAAATTGTTCAATGGGAATTCCCTTGTATTTGTCAGTATCATGTAGATTAGCATAAATAATTTTTTCGAGTTGTCTCATTGCACTTTGTACGCTCTCTAAAATCTGGCTTGATTTTAAATAATGCCCTACTACAATCGCCATAAAAATATCCCCTGTACCTGGAAAACGCACCGGTATTTCTTCATAAGGAAGCAAGATACACGAATTTTTCGGAGAGCTTTTTACAACAGTAAACATTCTTCCATTGATATTTGCGCTTGTAATCACAACGGATTTAGCACCAAGCGTATGTAGTCGATTTGCGATTACGTCAATTTCCGGTTCAGAGTAAGTGTGTTTAACTGTGTATTCGGATAAAAAGCACGCCTCCGTAATATTGGGGACAATCACATCTGCAATAGAACACAACCGTTTCATGTAAGTGACTACTTGATTTGTTACACCATTGTATCGTTTTCCGTCATCTCCCATAATTGGATCAACAAAAATCGAAGTACCTGATTTTTGTTGTTCCTTGCAGTATTCATATACAAGAGATGACTGCCTTTCCGACACAATAAATCCGGTACAGATTGCGTCGAAAGAAAACATGAGTTTCTTCCATACCAGAAGCGTATTTTCCATATATTCTGTTGTATCCAGAATATCAAACTGACCATAATCCAGAGTGTTGGAAACAAGTGCAGTAGGTAAATTGAAAGTTTCAAATTTCAAGTGAGATAAAACAGGAATCATGACAGATAAGGCGACCTTGCCATAACCTGCTATATCATTGATCAATAAAATTTGAGTTTGCTTTTTATTCGCCATAGCCATATTTCCTCAGTGACCGAAATAACAAAGTCTGCACAGTGTTTTTCCTGACTCTGTTTGAAAAATCTTCTGCAATGTGGTTTCTATTATGTTTTTTTCCAGATTATCTTCATAAAAATTTACCAAAAGATCTGCTTCCACAAGAATCTGATAGTCAATACCGTCTATATCTGTGTAAGTATGATGATGTCCTACTAAATAGCAGATTCGATCGATGTCTGCTTCCTCAAATCCCAACTCTCCCAGCATTTTGCGGGCATAAAGAGGACCTTCTTGCTCCTGTAATCTCCCATTGCAAATTCCATACTTTTCCTCTGCCGGTCGAATACCAATATCATGAACCAATGCTGCACATTAGGTTAAGAACTGTGTATGCTCATCCAAATGCTCCTTTCGTCCAATTATCTGTGCAAAACGATGTACCTTCATTAGATGCTGAATACGTTTAGGATCATTTCGATTAAAATGTATCATTTCTTGTTCCAGCATATCAATTTTTTCTATCTGATTCATAAATTTCTCCTATTACTCCATTTGCTCTTTCAAGCAAAGTTCCAATAGTTTTGTCCCTCCTTTTGTTTGAAAAATTTCTTTAATAAGTTTCATATTTTCGTGATCAGGTCGATTTTCATAGCAATTCACGATGAGATCTGCTTCGATTAAAAGTTGTAAAAGCCTACTTTTTGGTTTATCATAATCATGATGACAATTAACCAATTCAATAATCTTAGGCACATAAGATGGAAGATAGTTGGCTGCCTTCAAAAAGCGTTTCTCAAGGAAAGGAGCTACCTGCTTCTGTTTATCTTGACTGGCATCCCCATTGTAATGCTCCTTACAGTACTTAATAGCAATATCATGTAAAATAGCTGCTGCTTGTAAAATCTGTTGTTCTTCAACTGAAATTTTTTCTCGTTCACCAAGCAATTTAGCCAATGCATAAACTTTGAGTATATGTTGTGTGCGCCTGGAATGACCATCTTCATAGCACAGTACATTATATAAAAGATAAGCTTCGTTATTGATCACCTTAATAAGTATCCTTTCCTAAAATAATTCTTATATTTTTTTATGATATAGCAAATTACAACATTTTTATGTTGCGCTTGCAACGCATTGAATAAAATGATATACTTAATGTCAAAAGGAGAAATACATATGCAACTTGATTTTCAACAGCTTGCTTTGCTACCACTATTTACCGGTATCTGTCAAGAAGATTTGCCTGCCATGTTGAGTTGTCTGGGAAGTTTTCAGAAAGACTATCAAAAAGATGAAATTATTCTTTTAGAGAGCAATGAAGTACGAAACGTTGGTATTATATTATCTGGAATAGTTCATATGATTAAAGAAGATGTAGAAGGATACCCAACTCTTCTTGTTACAATGAAAAATGGGGAACTATTTGGAGAATCTTTTGCTTGTGGCAGTCATCTTGATGCACATGTCAGCTTTTTAGCTGCCACCCCCTGCACCATACTATTCTTACCTTTTTACAAAATTATTCACTCTTGTAAAATGAGCTGTACATTTCATCATCGGCTAATTGAAAATATGGTTCGATTAATTGGTGACAAAAATGTTCAACTAATGCATAAAATCGAAATAATTTCAAAAAAGACATTGCGTGAGAAAATTATGACCTATTTGCAGCAGCAGTCAATAGAACAAAGTAGTAAACATTTTACTATTTCTTTAGGAAGATTAGAATTGGCTGAATATCTCTGCGCCGACCGTAGTGCATTGACTCGGGAACTATCTTATATGCAAAAGGACGGACTGATTTCTTATGAAAAAAACACCTTTCTGTTGCTATAAGTAATTATATAAATTAGAAAATTTTTATCTTAAAAAGGAAGAGTAAACCTGCATTTCTAAGGCATTATAACTTTCTATTGGATAATTACTACTCTATCACAAATTTAGAGCCACGTTGCGTATGCAACATGGCTCTTTTTTTATTTATGGTACACTTTTCATGATCGTTATAAACAGATTTAAGTATAAGGAGGAAAATCTATGGGCTTTCATGTTACCGACATACAACTGAACGCATTATTTCAGACATGGCAAACAAATTACCATATCTATGCTCCCCGCAAGTTTTCTGGCGGCGGGCGTTTTTCTGATACAGATTGTGTTCGCTACGGTGAGATCAAACATGCTGATGAAATCGTGTTTGATAAAAAATCTGATTATTCCTTTAAGGAAATTCTGACCCCTGTTTCCCAAACCCTGTTTTTCTTTACAGAAGGAGAAACCAAAGAAGCAGATGTTCCCAAGAAAGGGGCGGTCATTTTCCTGCGCAGCTGTGATCTCCATGTGCTCAAGCGACTGGACGATATGTACCTGCACAACGGCCCTGCTGATTACTACTATCAGCGCCTACGGGAAAGTATCAAAATTGTTCTAATGGGCTGTGCTCACTCTTTTGAAAACTGCTTCTGTGTCAGCATGGGCACCAATGTAAGCACCAATTATGACATGAGCATTGATTTCCAACCCGATGGTACCTACCTGGTAGACTGCAAAGATGAAACATGGGCGAAGCAGTTGGAAGCTACGGAGGTCCCTCGGTTGGAGGTTATTCCGAGCCATGTGAAAGAAAACAATGTCACCGTGCAAATCCCGGAACATCTGACCGCAGAGGTGTCCAAAAGCACTATGTGGAAGGAATACGACAGCCGCTGCATCAACTGTGGACGTTGCAATTTTGTCTGTCCTACCTGTACCTGCTTTACTATGCAGGATCTCTTTTATAGTGAGAATGGCAAGGTTGGAGAGCGCCGTCGTATCTAGGCCTCCTGTATGGTAGATGGCTTTACCGATGTGGCCGGTGGCGGCAGTTATCGGAAAAAAAACGGAGAACGGATGCGGTTCAAGGTACTGCATAAGGTATTGGACTACAAACAACGCAATGGCTATCACATGTGTGTGGGTTGCGGACGATGCGACGATATCTGTCCGGAGTATATCTCATTTTCAGGTTGCATCAACAAATTGCAGAGTGCTATGACGGAGGTGACTGAACAATGATGAAAAATGATTATATTCCTTTCCCATCCAAAATTTTGGAAGTAATTCGGCACACAAAAATTGAGTATACGTTCCGTATGGAGTTTCAAGGAGATGTTAAGCTGGGACAGTTTTTTGAAGTGTCGATTCCTAAATATGGAGAAGCTCCTATATCAGTCAGTGGTATTGGAGACAACTTCGTAGATCTAACCATTCGTCGAGTGGACAAGGTTACCAATGAAGTTTTTGAACATTATGTGGGTGATACTCTTTTGCTGCGTGGTCCCTATGGGAATAGATTCGATGTATCAGACTATGCAGGTAAGGACATCATCGTCATGGCTGGCGGAACTGGTCTATCGCCTGTTCGAGGAGTGGTGGATTACTTTTTCAATCATCCAGAGCAGCGGGGGCATATGACTCTGATTGCAGGCTTCAAAACGTCGCATGACATTCTTTTCCGCAACGATCTGAAGCTCTGGAAAAAAAACATGGATATCATCCTTACGGTAGATTGTGCAGAAGAGGATGTTGCCTGTCATGTGGGCCTTGTTACTCAGTACATCCCTCAAATCAAACTGGATAATGTGCAGAACACAGTGGCTGTTGTAGTAGGGTCTCCTGCCATGATGCGCTTTTCCGTGCAGGGATTACTGGATATTGGACTTCCAGAAGAAAATGTCTGGATTTCTCAGGAACGGAAAATGTGCTGCGGTCTGGGCAAGTGCAGTCACTGTAAGATTGGGGACACCTATGTTTGCCTGGACGGTCCAGTATTTAACTATACCAAAGGGAAATTTTTAGTAGATTAAGGAGGGGTAACATGGATATCAACACAAAAATACTAAAAAAGAATGCGTTTCGTGTCACTAAAGAACGTGGTATGACTGCTTCCAGAATCCGTGTTCCCGATGGTCATCTGGATGCCAAATATCTGAGCCAAATTCAGCATATTGCAGAAACTTTCGGAAATGGCACAGTTCATATTACCAGCCGACAGGGATTTGAGATTCCTGGTATTCCTTTTGAAAAGATGCCAGAGGTTAATGCTGCCCTTCAAAGCCTGATTGACGGTTTGGAGATCAATCAGGATGAAGTGGGCTGCGGCTATCCTGCTGCTGGAACCCGAAATATCACCGCTTGCGTTGGCAACCGTGTCTGTCCATTCGCCTGTTATGATACCACTACGCTTGCCCAGCGTATTGAAAAAGCTGTTTTCCCCAACGATCTCCACTTTAAGATTGCTCTGACTGGTTGCCCCAATGATTGTGCCAAAGTACGTATGCATGACTTTGGCATCATGGGTATGACAGTACCTCATCTTGAGTCTGATCGTTGTGTTAGCTGCGGGGCCTGTGTAAAAGCCTGCAAAAAGAAATCTGTTGAGGCTCTGAAGCCAGTCAACTTCCGTTCTCAACGAGATGAGCGGCGATGCATTGGCTGTGGAGAATGTGTTTTGGCCTGTCCGAGTGCTGCATGGACTCGTAGTGAAAAGAAATACTATAGACTTACTTTGCTGGGTAGAACTGGCAAAAAGAACCCGCGTCTGGGTGAAGATTTCATCAAGTGGGTGGACGAAGACAGTATTATCAAAATCATTCTCAATACCTACGACTATGTGAAGGAGTACATCGACCCCAATGCTCCCGGCGGAAAAGAGCATATTGGCTACATTGTAGACCGTACTGGTTTTGAGGAGTTCAAACGATGGACCTTGCGGGATGTCACTCTGCCAGAGATTGCAGAAGTTATGACTCCCATGTATTGGAAAGGTATAACATATTGATATATAACAGCTTGAGAGATTTTTGAAGGACACTTAAAAGTATTTTTTTGATAAAATAGATCATCAGAAAACATACAATGAATCACTCATACTCTCTATTGAAACATCAAGCTATCTTTTAATAAAAATTGATTTTTGCTGTACTCAATAATTCCGTCTTTTTGCATTTTTGAAAGCTCGTTACACATGGTACTGCGGTCCACATTCAGATAATCAGCTAACTGTTGGCGGTTGTAGGGGATCAGGAAAGAATTGCTCCCGGCGCGTTTGGCGCATTCCGAAAAATAGGACATCAACCGCCCCCGAATGGATTTGGAACTGGTATGCTGGATTCTTTGAGAAAGCTGAAGGTTTCTGTGAGCGCAGACAGTCAGCAGATTTCGGACAAGTCTTGTGTGGAATGGACAGGCATTGGTACAAGTAGCCAGGACACGCCCCACATTCATAAACAATATGGATGTATCCTCCGCAGCGGACACCGTAACCAACATCGGCTCCCCCGGAATGCAGGCATACACCTCGGCGAATACAGAGCCGGGCGCAACATGACCCAAAATACTGGTATTGCCCCAGATATCGTTGCAGGAGATCACCGCCAGGCCGGACAGCAAGATCCCGATATTTTCCGTGATGTTTCCTTCTGAAAGGATTACCTCTCCTTTTTGAAAACTACGCGTTGTGGCATTCAGGCAACCCAAAAGAGATGTAATCTCTGCTTCTTCCAGTCCTCGAAACAGTTGTGTATTGGATAAATTCATATTTTTCACTCCTTGTTGTTATAACAACAGACTTTCATTTCATATTATAGTATACTAAATCCAGAAACGCAAGAGAAAGGATGAAGCAAACATGATTCGGAAAATTATTCAGATAGACGAAGAAAAGTGCAATGGATGTGGGGCCTGCGCCGAAGCCTGCCATGAAGGGGCTATCGGCATGGTAAACGGGAAGGCAAAACTCCTGCGGGACGATTATTGCGATGGTCTGGGCGATTGCCTGCCCACCTGCCCCACCGGTGCGATTTCCTTTGTGGAACGGGAAGCTGCTGCCTATGACGAAAAGGCTGTGCAGGAAAATATGAGAAAAAAGAACAGAATGAATTCTCCTTCCGTTGGTGTTCATGCGGGTTGCCCGGGCAGCCGAATGCAGCGAATCCAGCATTCGCAGGAATCTGCTCCTTCTGCCCCGATGCAGGCTGAGTCACAGCTGAGGCAGTGGCCCTGCCAAATTAAGCTGGTCCCAGTAGGTGCCCCCTATTTTGAAGGAGCCAAGTTGCTGATTGCGGCAGATTGCAGCGCATATGCCTATGCCAGAATGCACGAGGATTTTATGCGTGGGAAGGTTACGCTGATTGGCTGCCCCAAGCTGGACAACGTGGATTACAGCGAAAAGCTGACGCAGATTATCCAAAACAACAATATCCAGAGCGTGACCATTGTGCGGATGGAAGTTCCCTGCTGCGGCGGACTGGAGTTAGCTGCTAAAAAAGCATTGCAGGCAAGCGGAAAATTCATTCCCTGGCAGGTGGTCACTATCTCGATTGATGGAAAGATTCTGGAATAACCTCTGATTCGGTTCTTCAGTTTTTGGAATATATCCGACAGACAAAAACAAATTATATTGCAGGAGGTGACTGTTATGAGTAAAAAAATGAAAAACATTGCGCAAGCCGAGGTTCTGACGGGTTTTGTTAACTTAATATGAAAATAAAAATACAGAAAAGACTTTTAAAAATACAGTCAAAAAAAGGCATACAAACAAAAGCGAATATCTGAAAAAATTTTTTAAAACAA
>CAJTDC010000001.1 GCA_910575055.1 Clostridia bacterium | reverse complement strand
TTTGGGCCGTGTCTCAGTCCCAATGTGGCCGGTCACCCTCTCAGGTCGGCTACTGATCGTTGCCTTGGTGGGCTATTATCTCACCAACTAGCTAATCAGATGCGGGCCCATCTTTTACCGAATAAATCCTTTCTTTCTTAGAAGATGCCTTCCAAGAACCGTATGCGGTATTAGTCGTCGTTTCCAACGATTATTCCACAGTAAAAGGTAGGTTGCCCACACGTTACTCACCCGTCCGCCGCTAAAATAATCAAAAGCAAGCTCTCAATTATTTTCGCTCGACTTGCATGTGTTAAGCACGCCGCCAGCGTTCATCCTGAGCCAGGATCAAACTCTTATATTAAAATCCTCGTCTCAGATTACTCTGACTTTTTTATATTAGATTTTTTTCTAAAAATCTACAAAAAATTTGAATAGACTTGGGTTGTGTTTTATTTCTTAACTGTTCAGTTTTCAAGGATCAATTTATTTCCTTTTTTCGACTTCTTTCGAAATCGACATCAATTATTTTATCATTGATATTTTGTTTTGTCAAGCACTTTTTTTACTTTTTTTTATATTTTTTTAGTGCTTTTTTGTTTGCTGCTTTTGTGGCAGTCACGAGTATTTATTATACTCTCTTTTTTCTGCTTGTCAAGCATTTTTTTATTTTTTTAAATCATTTTTTCTGCTTCCCAGCAGTTTCCTGCTCTCTTAGCAAGAACGTTTTATACTATACCACATCTTTTTTGCTTTTGCAACACTTTTTTTCATTTTTTTAAAAAATTTTTATCTATCATCAGTATGCACATTTCTTAGCATTGTAATACATTTTTTTCAAAAAATAACATAAAATCTTTTTCTGCTTGTTCTAAAGGCATATCATTATGATACACTGCATCATAGGAATACTGTTCTGCCATATCATCTGCTTCATTGCCATAAATTTTATTTTGTTCTTGTTTTCTTGTAACAAGAAGCGTTTTACACAACACACCTTTGCTCAAAGCATATTCTAAAAACTTTTTTATTTCCTCTATTTCTCTAATATGTACAAAAAGCACATTTTGTTCTTTTTGCAAAAATAAATTCATTTCTTCCTTTAAATAGCAAAAAGGCAAATCATTATACTCTACAAACAATTTTTTCAAATCTGCCAAAAACTTTCTGTCTTTATTTTCTTTTTCCCCTTTCCAGCCCCCTATTTGAGCAATTTGTTTTATTGGCGTAATAGAAGATACATTATTTACACAATATTTTTTAGAAACTATATCACATAATGTATCCTTTCCTACACCACCCTTACCATTGATAATCACAACATATTTTTTCATAACACTTTCCCTTTTTCACTTTAATAAAAATATTTCTGCTTCTTTTTCTACATCTTTTAAATTTTTTTCTAACATATTTACTAATTGAAAATACATATTATTATTTACTTCTCTTGCCTTTTTCGTACAACACTTTACACAAGCAAAACAGCTAATACATTTTGTACTGTCTGACAGTAATGTTTTTTCATCAATCGCTCCTACAGGACATTTTCTAGCACAGCTTCCACACTGACTACATTTTTCATTCGGTTGTGGTATAAGTGGTATCGCTTTATGCTCACAATATTTTTCATTTCCTTTTACTTGTAATTTATTACCTTCAAAACAATTTTTTGATATACCACTTTTAATATACTCTGCTAATTCCTCTATTTTTAAATCATCTTGTTCATTTGGCCTATTTGCTCCTACATATTCACTATAAGTATGTTCTCCTATAAAAGCTGCTGCTGCAACTACTTGAAACCCTTTTTGTTCACAAATATTTTTCAATTCTAAAAGAGCATCATCATATTCTCTATTTCCATATGTTACTATACAAACAGCATATGCTCCATTTCCTTTTACATTATCAAACAAATTTATATTAGGCAATCTCCCTGCATATACTGGTGCAGAAAATAGTACAATACTTTCTTTTGAAAATACAACATCATTTCTTCTATTTTCTTTTTTAGTGAAATCTAATGTATCAAATGGTATATCTATTTTTTCTGCTAACAATGTTACATACTTTTTAGAGTTTCCTGTAGGACTAAAATAAGCTGCAACTACTTTTTTCATATTTTTTTACTCCTTATTTTCTTTTTTTAATTTTTTTAATTCTTCTTTTTCTTCTATAGATACTCTATTTGACTCACAAATTTTTTGTATTGCTTTATTAAATGTCCATTTATCTAATGAAGATTTTTTTAAATACACTATTGTCTGTTGTTTACATTTTATATATGCTTCTGCAATTAACCACGCTTGTGCCACTTTTACATAATAAAAATCACTTTTTACACTATCACAACGTTGCAGCACTTTTTGAATATATTCTTCTTCTAAATAATATTGCAACATACTCACTAGTGCTACTCTTATTATCCAATTATTTTTAGAACGCAAATACAATGTCATATCATTCCAATATTCTTTTTTATTTTTATTTATTTGTTTTTTGATACTACTACAAAATGTATCACAGGCTGCCCAATTTTCTATTCTTTTTACAAAATCATTCATTTCCATTTTAAAATCGTTATATTCCATATCACTTGATGCAATTACAATACCCAACAAAAGCAATTCTTCATGATATACAGGAATACAAGTTTTTATAAATTCTTTAAAATTACCTTTCACAATCTCTTTGGCAATTTTCCTTAATACAGGTATTCTAATACCTAGCATTTTCAATTTGCCTTTTACAATTTTTTCATTAAATTCTTTATATTTAGGCTCCGCCATTTGTTGCAATGTACATTTTAATTCTTTTTGTTCTTTGCTTGTCCAGTTTTGTTTTACATAGTCCATAATAACATTTACTCCTCGTCATTTGTCATATGCAGTTTATGAAGCATATGAAATAATAAACTTAATATCATACCTACAATACAAGCCAATATCATACCACTTAGCTGTACATTCCCTAAATTCACTGTGACACCAGAAAGCCCTGTTACAAATATTACAGAAGTTAATATTAAATTTTGTGATTTTGAAAAATCTACATGAGAGTCTACTAATATACGTATACCTGATGTGCCTATCATACCATACAGCAAAAAAGAAATGCCTCCTATTACTGCTCCAGGCACTGTACCAATAAGTGCAGACAATTTTCCTATAAAAGAGCATACAATAGAAAGCACTGCTGCTCCTGCAATGACATACACACTATACACTCTTGTTACTGCCATAACGCCTATATTTTCTCCATATGTTGTAGTGGGTACAGAACCTATCAAACCTGAAATCATTGTTGAAAAATTATCTGCAAAAAGAGAACGATGCAACCCAGGTTCTTTGAGCAAATTTCTTCCTACTACTTTTCCTGTCACAATCTGATGTCCAATATGTTCCGAACTAATTACCAAAAGCACTGGCAACATTATCATAATGGCATTAATATCAAATTTTGCTGTAGTAAAATGAGGTAATGCAAATATTGGTGCTTGTTTTACTGCTTCAAAATCTATCATATGTGTGGCAATCGCTGCACCATATCCACACAGCATTGCTATCAATATAGGTATTACTGACAAAAATTTTTTAAACATTACCGAGCCAAACACTGCTACTACTATTGTTACAAAAAACACAATAGCATTACTTGAAGAAATACTTTCTCCCTCTGCTGGCAAAAGCCCTGCATTACTCGCTGCCGTAGCTGCCAATTCTAAGCCTATCAATGCCACAACAGGTCCCATTGCTGCGGGAGGTAATACCACATCTATCCAATCAGAACCAAATTTATATATTATAAAAGACAATATACAACCACAAAATCCTACTGCTACAAATGCACCTAAAGCATATTGATAACCAAACTGTTCAATAACTACTGCACCTGGTGCTAAAAATGCAAAACTAGAACCCAAATAGGCAGGAGATTTTCCTTTTGTTATCCATATAAAAAGCAATGTTCCTACACCATTCATAAATAACACTATAGCAGAATGAATTCCAAAAAGAAAAGGTACTAACACCGATGCCCCAAACATAGCAAACATATGTTGTATACTTAGTGGGATTAACAACGATACCGGAACCTTTTCTTCTACCTGAATAATACGTTTTTTCTCCAATTTGATGCCCTCCTCTATTTGTCTAGTAAAGAAAGTACAAACACTTTTGAAAAATTATATCATTTCTATTTGTACTATGCAATGCTTTTCCGTAGTATTTCTGTTGTTGTGTACAATATCAATTTGTTTTTAGTAAAAGTAAAGTAAAGTTATTGTTAGTATAGAAGCAGTAAAGTCTCAAAAAGTCTCATATTGAAAAACACACTCCCAGTCACCCGACTGGGCTTTCTTTTTCTTTTTATATATTTTTCTTTTTCTTTTTTTCTTTTTTCTTTTTGGTTCTTTTTCTTTTTTCTTTTTTTGTTTTTTCCACACAAAGAGATTTTTATTATCCATTTTTGATTGTTTGCATAGCCTCAAAGTGTTGTTTTTTATAGCAATAATGGCATTTTTACTTTTATTTTACATTACATTTTGATAATTTTTCTGCATACATTTTTTACGAAAATGTTTACAGTTTTTCTATTTCTGCATACATACTGTTTACCATATTTTATTGTTTGACAAATACAATTTTAAAATATATTTTTTATATTTTATTAACATAATTACTTTGACTACTTTATTATTTCACTATGTATATTACATAAATAAATTATTCAAAATAAAATTTTATTTATATTATATTTCACGCAAAAAAAATATTTTTTATTTTATTCTGCTATTTTTTATAAAAAAACAAACAAAATTTCTACAAATATTATTATTTTATTGTTTAATATATAGTGCATTTTTAACATATTATAATATTGTTTATGATAAAAAACAGCTTTCATTTTTATGCAATTTTGAACTTGAAAAATTGTTTTTAGGGTACTATACTTTAGCACGACAGTGAGGTACTTTCTTTCAGTAGTAAGTAGTAAAAGAAATTATAATATACATAACATTATTTATACTGAAAAATTTCAAAAAGTACTCACTTAATAAAAGAAAGGAGAGTATTTTTATGACTACATTTTTAATCGGTCTTGTAATACTTTTTGTAGGCGGTATTTTTTATGGAAAATATTGTGACAAAGTATTCGGCCCTGATGACAGAGAAACCCCTGCCATCACTATGAACGATGGTGTAGACTTCGTTCCTATGAACAAATGGAAAAATTCATTGATTGAACTACTCAATATTGCAGGTACAGGACCAATATTAGGCCCAATACAAGGTATATTGTTTGGACCTATTGCATTTTTGCTTATTCCTATTGGCTGTGTGCTTTCTGGTTCTTTACACGATTATATGTGTGGTATGGTATGTTTACGTGAAGACGGTAAACAAATGCCTGCTTTAATACATAAATATTTGGGTAACAAAACTTTCAATGTATACAATGTTTTTGTTTGTTTACTTATGCTTTTAGTTGGTGCTGTATTTGTTTACACACCAGGTGATTTAATTGTTGGTTTAATTGGTACAGAAAATGTTGTTACAAATCCTGTAGTATGGATTGTATATGCTATTATTTTTATTTACTACTTAATTGCAACATTATTCCCTATTGATGCCATTATAGGCAGAGTTTACCCCATATTTGGTATTATACTTTTGCTCTCTGCTATTGGTGTATTTTTTGGTATATTTGTACAGGGATATGAATTAACTGCATTGACTTCAGAAACATTATCATTTTTTTCATTACATGATGGTTCTCCAATATTACCTATATTTTTTGTTACAGTAGCCTGTGGTATCACATCTGGTTTTCATGCTACACAAGCAACATTGATTGCACGTTCTGTAACAAGTGAAAGAGAAGGCAGAATGACATTTTACAATATGATGATATTAGAAGGTTTCATTGCTATGATTTGGGCAGCTGCTTCTATGGGTATTTATGCTAAAATACAAAATGGTGCGATTACAAGTGTAGATATGAGTGTAGCAGGTACTGCTTCTGTTATCACTCTTGTCGCAAGAGATTTATTAGGTTCTATAGGTGGTATCATCGCCATTGTTGGTATCATTGTACTACCAATTACTTCCGGTGATACAGCACTTCGTTCTCTTAGATTGATGGTAGCAGAATATTTACATTATGACCAATCCAAAAAGTCTAATCGTGTTACATTATCTGGTATTATATTTATTATTTGTGCTGCAATACTTGTATTTGCAAAAGTAAGTGCAAGCGGTTTCAATATTTTATGGAGATACTTTGCATTTGCAAATCAAACTATAGCAATATTTGCATTTGCTATGATAACTGTTTATCTCTATGAAAGAAGTAAAAACTATATTATTAGTTTAATACCAGGTATGTTTTATGCTTTCATTATATCCACATTCATTATCAATGCTAAAATTGGTTTGAATGTACCTATTAACATTGCTTATGTTTGTGGAGCTATTTTTACACTCGTTTGGGCTGTATTAACACTCAAATGTGCCAAAAATAGAAAAGCTAACAGACAAAACAACACGGCTAACAGCATTAGTGACAGTGTTGTATAACAATTTTTCGTCATATTGCCTAAAAAAACTGTTTCTTACTTTCAAAAAGAAACAGTTTTTTTCTGTTTTCTATAAAAAAAATTAGTGTGGAAAAAAATGTCATATTTCTATTTGCAAAAGTGTTCGATATATAGTAGAATGTATATGAAATTTTTGTTTTATCTATCATAAACTGTCGAAAAATAATAACAACAAAAGGGGAGCAAATACTATAATTCCCTATTTTTAACAAAAAATAATTATCTGTTTTCGACTTAACACTATAAATTGTATTGGAATATTCAAACGATTTCAACTGAAAAATCTACAAATCAAAAGGTGGGGATTATCGTGCAAAAAGACATATTATTAGAAAACGTAGATTTCTTGAAATCAGATTTAGGGAAAAATATCTCTCAAAATCTTTTTCAAAAATTTAAAGAATTAATTTTAACTGGAAAACTACCAGAAGGATATATGTTACCTAATGAAAATGTAGTCAGCAGTGCATTAGGCATAGGTCGCAGTACGCTAAGAGAAGCCTATACTGCTCTTGCTGTGTTTGGTTTTATCAGACGTTCTAAAGCGGGTACTTTTATAAACAATATTGATAATATCGTTAATATTGCACCTTTTAGCATTACAGTAGAAAATTCAGATTTAAATGATTTACTAGAATTTCGTTTTATGTTAGAGGCAGAAACAGCAAGCTATGCCGCAAAACGTGCTACGCCAGAAGACATTGAAAAAATATCTGAAAGTTATCAGCATATGATAGAATACAAAGATGATGTTAATTTATTTGTAGATTATGACTCTCAATTTCATATGCTTCTTTCTGATGCTACACACAATAAATTACTTATCAGCACAATGATTGCAGCAAAAGAGTCCTTTGAACGTTGCATTCGTGTCGCTATGCGTCAGTCTTTAACAAAAAATCCTCGTGTAATTGATGTTACAATAGATTTGCACGGTAAAATATTAGAAGCTATTAAAAGGCAAGATTATCAAACAGCCTATTCTGTTATGAGGGAACATATTTCTTATGTTAATTTAACTGTAAAATATGGCTGATATTTAACAATAGTAAAAGAGCCACTAAATACAAACAGTGACTCTTTTTTATTTATCATTTTCTATATTTTATTGGTTCTGTTTCATATAAGTTATTTCCTTCACTATCTATAATCACAATGACAGGAAAATCTTTTACCACTAATTTTCTAATTGCTTCTGCTCCTAAATCCTCATAAGCAATTACTTCTACACTTTCAATATGTTTTGCAAGTAATGCACCTGCTCCTCCTGTTGCACCAAAATACACACCTGTATACTGCTTCATTGCCTGTATCACTTCATTATTTCGAATGCCTTTACCAATCATACCCCTTAATCCAAAACGTAGTAATACGGGAGAATATACGTCCATACGGTATGATGTAGTGGGGCCTACAGAGCCTATTACTTCATTTGGTTTGGCTGGTGCTGGCCCTGCATAATATACAATTTGATTGTATATATCAAAAGGAAATTTTCCCGTTTTATCATATTCTTCTAACATTCTTTTATGTGCTGCATCTCTTGCTGTATATATTACACCACTTATATTTACCACATCACCTGCTTTTAATTTTTTTGCCTGTTCTGCTGTAAATGGTACTGAAACATTCAATTTCTTTTTCCCCTTTCATATTACTTTATGGCAATGTCGTGTTACGTGACAACTAATATTAATTGCAATAGGCATACCTGCAATATGTGTTGCATAGCTTTCTATATTCACACCTAATACAGTTGTATTTCCTCCCAATCCTTGAGGACCTATCCCTGTATCATTCATTTTTTGAAGAAGTTCCTGTTCCATTTCTCTAATATGTTTTTTATCAGAATGGCTTCCTATAGGGCGTAAAAGTGCCTTTTTTGCCAAATAAGCACTATATTCAAAGCTACCTCCACAACCTACACCTACTACCATAGGAGGGCAGGGATTTGCTCCTGCCTGTTCTACCGTTTCCAATATGGCTTTTTTTGCTCCTTCTATGCCATCAGAAGGTTTGAGCATATAAACACGACTCATATTTTCACTACCAAAACCTTTTGGTGCTACTGTAATATCTATGTTATCTCCTGCTACTATTTTTGTGTACAATATAGCAGGTGTATTGTCTTTTGTGTTTACTCTCAAAAAAGGGTCTTCTACTACTGACTTCCTCAAATACCCCTTTTCATATCCCTTTCTAACACCTTCATTTACAGCGTCCTCCAAAAGTCCCCCTGTAATATGCACTTCTTGTCCTATTTCCAAAAATACAATCGCCATACCTGTATCTTGACAAATAGGCATATTCTTTTGTAATGCAATATCTGCATTTTCTGTTAACTGACAAAGTATTTCTTTCCCTATAGGGGAACTTTCTTTTTGTTTTGCCCTTTCTAATGCAGTATGTACATCTTCATTCAAGCAACAATTTGCTTCTATACACATCTGTGCAATAGTGTCTGTAATCAACTCAACTGATATTTCTCTCATTTTTATTTTCTCCTATATTTTTTGATAAAATTCGCTACAATATCAACGCATATTTCTACAACGTTACCTATTAATTCCATTATAAATTCTATTTTAGACACCCTCTCATTTTATTCATAAATCATATTGACAAAATAATAAAAAAATGTTTTACTTAATCTAACAAATGAAAGGGAGTTTATTGTATGCTAACACATTTTTTACCTGTCATTATAGTCGTTTTATCAAACACTTTTTATCACATTTCCTCTAAATCTACAGCACAAGACGCAAATCCTTTTGCTTCTCTTTTTGTGACATATTCTGTAGCTGCCATTATCACATTGATATTATTACTTATCAACACCCATTTCAAATCGGTTTTACACACATTTACACAGCTTAACTGGGCTAGCTTTGTATTAGGCATTGCTATTATTGGTTTAGAATTTGGTTATATACAAGCCTATCGTTTTGGCTGGAATATCAGTGTTTGTTCTCTTATTTGCAGTGTATTGCTAGGTATCATACTCTTGTTTATTGGTATTTTGGTTTATCGTGAACAAATGACAAAGCAACAATTCTTCGGTATTATTTTGTGCTTGATGGGTATCTTTTTTATCAACAAAAAATAAATTTGTGTTTACTTGTTTACAATATCCACAAAATCTTCCACAGTTTCCACAATTTTGTCTACAGATGTGTTTTTTTTTGGGGATAACATTTCCCATTCTTCCACAACATCTCTTATAGACTGCATTTCTATATCTGTTGCAGCAATAATATCAGCACATTTTTTTAACCTTGCTGTAATTTCTTCTGATGTGACGTCTGTTTCTTTGTAATATAATTTATGTTCTAAACTTGCCCAAAAATCCATAGCAATGGTTCTAATTTGTACCTCAACTTTTACATACTGCTTTTTTTGAGAAAAAAATACAGGTATTTCTAAAACCATATGATAACTTCTATAACCATTTGGTTTTGGATTTTTAATATAATCTTTTTCTAATACTACTGTAATATCATCTTGTTTTTTTAACATATTTGCTACGCTATAAATATCATCTATAAAAGAACATATCACTCTAATTCCTGCAATATCGTGCAGGTGTTTCATAGCATTTTCTACAGAAAGTGCATATCCTTTTTTATGTAATTTCATTACAATACTTTCTAACGATTTTACACGACTTTTTAAATATTCAATAGGGTTTCTTTCTTTTTGTATTTGAAATTCATTATTTAATATTTCTAATTTTGTTTTGACTTCTTTTATACCACAGTCATACATCAACATCATTTCTTTTGTTTCTCTAACGTGGCTATTTATAATTTCTGGATTTAATTTTTTAAAATCAAAAGGAGGGTGTTCTCCTATTGTTAAGTCTTTCATAAAACATCTCCTTTCCATATATTACTATATATTTATCATTTTTTATACTATATTATCTATAACGTAAAAACAAGTAACAAAGTCTTAAAAAATATTAAAATTATTTTAATATAAAAACCCCTCAGCCAAATATACTGAGGGATATTTTATTATTGCTCTGTTTGTTCTATTTCTTCTATTTGTTCCTCTTCCATTTGTATATCTTGTTCTGAAATCTTTGCTACACCTACAACAGTTACATTTTCATTTAGATTAATTAGTTTTACACCTTGTGACACTCTGCCAAGTGACGAAATTTCATTTCCTCTCAAACGTATTATTACACCTTCAGAAGTAATCAGCATCAATTCCTCTTTTTCTTCTATCACAAGAACGCCTGTTAAAAGTCCTGTTTTTTCTGTCAGCTGATGTATTTTGACACCTTTTCCACCTCTATATTGCACGTTAAAATCTTCTGCACTTGTTCTTTTACCATATCCTTTTTCTGTAACATTTAAAATTTTTGCACCTTCTGCAATTTTAACTGCAGAAACAACATAGTCATTTTGTTTGAGTGTAATTGCTTTTACTCCTATTGCCTGTCTACTCATAGGGCGAACATCTTTTTCATTGAATTTAATTCCCATACCATTTTTTGTGGCAACAAGTATTTCATCGTCACCATTTGTTACAAGTACTGAAATCAAACTATCTTCTTCTTTTAAACCAAGTGCTGTTAAACCACCTTTTCTAATATTGCAAAAGCTCATCATATCTGTTTTCTTTATAATACCCTCTTTTGTTATCATCACTAAATAACTATCTTGTGTAAATTCTTTTACAGGTATCATAGCTGTAATGGTTTCTTCATTTGAAATTTCAATTAAATTCACAATGGCATTTCCTCTTGCAGTTCTTCCTGCTTCTGGTACTTCATACCCCTTTAAGCGGTATACTCTGCCTTTATTTGTAAAAAACAATATATAATCGTGTGTAGAACCTAAAAACAAGTCTTTTACAAAGTCTTCTTCTCTTGTATTCATACCCATAATACCTCGACCACCTCTTTTTTGACTTTTATATGTCATAAGAGGGGTTCTTTTAATATAATTTAAATGAGATAATGTAAATACACTTGTTTCTTCGTCAATTAAATCTTCATCTTCTATCACTTCTACGTGCTGCATAATTTGAGTGCGTCTTTTATCTCCATATTTTGCTTTTACTATCAATATCTCTTCTTTTATCACACCATACAAAAGTGTTTCGTCTAACAGTATTGCTTTATATTCTTTTATTTTTTCCATCAATTCCCTATATTCTTTGTCAATTTTTTCATATTCCAATCCCTGCAGACGACGTAACTGCATTTCTAATATTGCCTGTGTTTGTACTTCAGACAATCCAAATCTTTCCATTAATTTTGATTTTGCATTATCATAGCTATTTCTAATAATACGTATGACTTCATCAATATTGTCTAATGCAATACGTAAGCCTTCTAACAAATGTGCTCTTTTCTCTGCTTTGTCTAATTCAAATTGTGTACGTCTTGTGACAACTTCTTTTTGATGTTTTAAATATTGTTCTAGTACCTGTTTTAAATTTAATATTTCAGGTTTATTATTTACTAATGCAATCATAATAACACCAAAGCTGTCTTCTAATTGTGTATATTTATACAAATTATTTAATACTACACCTGTATTGGCATCTTTTTTTAATTCAATGACAATTCTCATACCTTTTCGGTTAGACTCATCTCTTATATCACTAATACCTTCTACCCTTTTTTCTTTTACTAAATCAGCAATTTTTTCAATTAATCTCGCTTTATTTACTTGATAGGGAATTTCTGTTACAACAATACGTTCTCTACCATTTGGCATAGCTTCTATTTCAGAAACTGCTCTGACACGTATTTTTCCTCTACCTGTACGATAAGCAGAACGTATACCATTTTTTCCCATAATAATACCACCTGTTGGAAAATCTGGAGCTTTTATCACTTCCATCAATTCTTCTACAGAAGTTTCTCTTTTTTGTTGTACATAGTTGTCAATCATTTTCACAACACCGTCAACTACTTCTGACAAATTGTGAGGAGGTATATTTGTCGCCATACCAACAGCAATACCAGAAGAACCATTGATTAAAAGATTGGGCACTCTTGCAGGCAATACAGTAGGTTCTTTCACTTCTTCGCTGTAGTTTGGTACAAAATCTACTGTATTTTTATCAATGTCTGCAAGCATCTCCAATGAAATACGTGACATTCTTGCTTCTGTATAACGCTGTGCTGCTGCTCCATCGCCATCTACAGAACCAAAATTTCCATGTCCATCTACCAAAACATATCTCATAGAAAAATTTTGAGCCATACGAACCATAGCTTGATAAATAGAACTATCGCCGTGAGGATGATATTTACCCATAGTATCTCCTACAATACGTGCTGATTTTTTATAGGGTTTATTCGGTTCTAAATTCATCTCTCCCATAGAATACAATATTCTCCTCTGCACTGGCTTCAATCCATCACGAGCATCTGGCAAAGCACGAGATACAATAACACTCATAGCATAGTCGATATAACAGTTTTTCATTTCTTCTTCTATGTTAACTCCAACTATTTTATCTATTTTATTTGTATTATCCATAACAATACTAACGTCCTTTCTGCATTATGTTACAAAATTTAAGTCATCAAAATTATACACTTCAATAAAAATTCATTTTACTGAATTATTAAATTATATATCTAAATTTTGTACTTTTTCTGCATATTCCTGTATAAATTCTCGTCGTGGCTCTACTTTATCTCCCATTAGTCTAGTAAATATTTCATCAGCAGAAACAGCGTCTTCTAAATCCACTCGTTTCAATATTCTATGTTCAGGGTCCATTGTAGTATCCCAAAGCTGTTCGGCGTCCATTTCTCCCAAACCTTTATAACGTTGTACTTCTCTTATCCCTTCTCGTCCTATTCTAGCATAAAGATTTTCTAGTTCTTTATCATCATATACGTAATAATGCTCTTTATTCTTCTCTATACGATACAAAGGGGGTTGTGCGATATAAATATGCCCTGCTCTAATTAATTGCGGCATATGGCGGTAAAACAGCGTTAGAAGCAATGTTCTGATGTGAGCACCATCTACATCAGCATCTGTCATAATGACTATTTTATGATACCTCAATTTTGTAATATCAAAATCAGTATCTACACCTGTACCAAATGCTGTAATCATATTTTTAATTTCGTCACTGTTTAATATTTTGTCCATACGTGCCTTTTCTACATTAAGTATCTTTCCTCTTAGCGGTAATATAGCCTGTATTCTTTGGTCTCTTGCTCCTTTTGCAGAACCACCAGCAGAGTCTCCTTCCACAATATATATTTCACAGTTTTGGGGGTCTTTATCAGAACAGTCTGCCAATTTTCCAGGTAATCGAGAAGTTTCTAAAACGCTTTTTCTTCTTACCAATTCTCTTGCTCTTTTTGCAGCTTCTCTTGCTCTAGAGGCAAGTATACCCTTTTCTACTATCAGTCTTCCTATTGCTGGATTTTCTTCTAAAAAATAGCTTAAATACTCATTGATAACACTTTCTACAGCACCCTTTGCCTCACTGTTTCCTAATTTTGATTTTGTTTGTCCTTCAAATTGTGGTTCTGCAACTTTAATGCTAACAATTGCTGCTAAACCTTCTCTTACATCATCACCTGTTAAATTCTTGTCGTTTTCTTTCAGTATACCAGCTTTTCTGCTATAGTCATTTATTGTCTTTGTCATACCAGACTTAAATCCTATTAAATGTGTACCACCATCTGAAGTATTGATGTTATTTACAAATGTGTGTATGCTTTCATCAGCACTGTCATTATGTTGAAATGCCACTTCTACTAATATGCCGTCTTTTTCTCCTTCTGCATAAAAAATATTGTCATAAAGTGCATCTCTATGCTGATTGATGTAAGCAACAAATTCTTTTATACCACCTTCATAGTGGAATGATTTTTGTTGTTTTTTTCCTTCTCTTTGGTCTTCTATGCTGATTTTTAATCCTTTTGTTAAAAATGCTGTTTCTCTTAGTCTTTTTTTCAAAATGTCAAATTGAAAAACGGTATCCTCAAATATTTCTGCATCTGGCTTGAAATGAATGTATGTTCCGTGTTGTTGTGTTTCTCCTATTTCTTGCAATTTTGTTATAACATGGCCTCTGGCATATTTCTGTTGATACACTTTGCCGTCTATATAGATTTGTACTTCTAACCATTCAGACAAAGCATTTACTACAGAAGCACCAACACCATGTAAACCACCAGAAACTTTATATCCTCCTCCGCCAAATTTGCCGCCAGCATGAAGTATTGTAAAAACAACTTCTACTGCTGGAATTCCTTTTTGTGCTTGTATCCCTACAGGAATACCACGTCCATTGTCTTTTACAGAAATCGTATTATCTTCGTGTATTATAACAGAAATTTCATTACAATATCCAGCTAGTGCCTCATCTACTGCATTATCCACAATTTCATACACAAGATGGTGCAGTCCTTGCGTACTGGTAGAGCCAATATACATACCAGGACGTTTTCTTACAGCTTCTAAGCCTTCTAGAACTTGTATTTGATTTTCGTTGTACTCTGATGACATATTCATTCTCTCCTTAAAAATAACAGGCTATAAAAAGCCTGTAGGGTACTTAAACACTCCCTAATATTTGGCAATTTATATTAACAGAAATGACAGTATCAATATCATTGCCATTATTTGATAATAAATAATATTATATCATTTTTTTTGCTTTTTCACAAGTAAAAAAAAGCCTTTTATTTCAAGGCTTTTACGAAATAACCATTCGACATAATTGTTATTTTATTCTTTTAATCTCTCCTTTTTCTACATAAAAAAGATATGCTTGTTTGACATATTCTTTTATTACATCTTCTATTCCAGTACAAGTTAATATTGTTTGTAAATGTCCTATATTTTCCATTAAAAAATTTTGACGATTTCTATCTAATTCAGAAAATACGTCATCTAAAAGCAATATGGGTTTTTGTGTTGTTTGTTGTTGTATTAAATCAATTTCTGCTAATTTTGCAGAAAGTGCTGTTGTTCTTTGTTGTCCTTGTGAGCCATATTGTTTGACATCTTTTCCATTTATTAAAAATAATATATCATCTTTATGAGGGCCTGATTGTGTTGTTCCTAGTAAAATATCTCTTTGATAGTTTTTAGTTAATTTTTGTTCTAATTGTTTTGTTGTACTGTTTGGTTTATATATGATTTCTAGGGCATCTTTGCCTCCTGTAAGCTTATTTTGTTTTTCACTTGCTATTTTATTCAACTGATTTAAAAAATCGCTTCTGGTGTCAATAATGCGTTTTCCTGTATCTACTAATTGTTTGTCCCATACAAAAAGAGTATCTTTTAGTATAGGCTTTTTTTGTATTTCTTTTAGTAAATGATTTCTTTGTTTTAGTATTTTGTAATATTTTTGTAAATCATAGTAATATACTACATTCATTTGACAAATTTCCATATCCATAAAGCGACGTCGTTCTACAGGACCATTTTTAACTAAATTCAAATCTTCTGGTGAAAATATAACAGCATGACAAGTACCAAATAGTTCTCCTAATTTTTTTAAAGCAATACCATTTACAGCAATGCCCTTTTTTGTTTCTTTTTTTAGGTGAATATCTATTTTATCTGTACTATCTTGCTTTTTTATCAGCACTTGTATATGACTTTCTTTTAATTCAAATTCTATAAGTTGGCTATCGTTTTTTGTACGTAAAGAACGACCAGAAGAACATAAATATAATGACTCTAAAAAATTTGTTTTTCCTTGTGCATTCTCTCCATAAAAAATATTAACACCGTTTTTTAAAAACAGTGTAATATCTTTTAAATTTCTATAACCTGTTAAAGATACCTTTTGTATGTACATTAATTCACTTCCTAAAATAAATGCAAAAATAATTTTATTTTTAAGGTCATCACTTTCATTTAGTGATGACCAGTTAAGTAAAGTTTTTTATTGTTTTTGAAGTATTTTCAATTCTCCTATATTTCGTATTGTTATAATATCACCATGATATATTTTTTTTCCTCTTTGCGTTGCTGTAATGCCATTCACTTTTATTTCACCATTTTTAATATACAACTTTGCATCAGAACCTTGTCCTACTATTCCCGCTAATTTTAATAATTGTTGTAATTTTATAAATTCTGTTTTAATTATAATTTCATTCATATTATTTTCCTCCTATGTTTTATAAACGTAAAGGTAATATTAAATAGCGAAATGCTTCTGATTGTATTGGTCTGATGATACAAGGACTTAGCGACGTTGTAAATTGTATAGAAATTCTTTGTTCATCTACTACACGTAGTACATCTATTAAATATTTAGGATTGAAGGCAATTTGTAATGCTTCTCCTTCTAATTCTATCTCAATTTCCTCATATGCTGTACCAATTTCAGCTTGTGCTTTTACACTTAATTTTTTTTGTGTAATGTCAAGTTTTACTGGTGTTTTTCTACTATCTTTTGAAACAAGAGAAGCTCTTTCTAATGTTTGTAAAAAATCATTTGTATTAACATAAAATTTTGTTTTATAATCATCAGAAAAACTTTGTTCATATTTTATATATTCTCCTTCTAAAAGGCGAGAAATTACAATATTTCCATCAATATCAAACAATATATGTTTATCTGTTATATACAGTGAAACTTCTTTTTGTTCTGAACTTAAAATTTTATTGATTTCTGAAAGTGTCTTTCCTGGAATAACAACTTTTGTTTCCTTTGCACTTTCAGATAAATTCTCTTTTCTAAATGAAATACGATATCCATCTACAGACACCATTTGTATACAATCTTTTTTTAACTCTAATAGTTCTCCTGTTAATATAGGTTTAGACTCATCTTGTGCAATAGAGAAAATTGTTTGTCTAATCATATTTTTTAAATCAGATTGTAATAGTTTATATTTTTGTTTTTTTTCAACTTCAGGTAGTACAGGAAAATCTTCTCCATTTTGTCCCATAATTTTAAAATCTGAAAAACCGCATGAAATAGATGTTTCATATTTTTCATTTGTTTGTATTAAAACATTATCTCCATTTACTTTTCTGATAATTTCTGTAAAGAGGTGTGCATCAAGGGCAATTGTTCCTTCTTGTTCAATTGTAGCTTTAATAGGAGCTGACTGTATACCTATCTCTAAATCAGTGGCTGTTACAATAAATTTTTCGTTTACTGCTGTTAGTAAAACACTTTTTAATATTTCTAAAGTCGTTTTATTAGATATTGCTTTATTAGCAATTGTGAGAGCATTTAATAATAATTCTCTTGAACAATATAATTTCATAATTGTGGACAACTCCTTTTTTTAAAATTTAATAAATAAATAATTAATATTAATTAGTAGTAGTAGTAGGGGCTGTGGATACTGTGGATAACTCTTGAAAGCCGTGTAGTTACAATAAAAATGCCTGTGGATAACATTGTGGATAAGCTGTGGATAAACCACCTAGTTATCCACAGGTATTATAATATATAAAATTAGTACAAAGTTATCCACAAAATAACAAAAGTTATCAACAGGGTTATCCACAATATTATCCACAGCTTAATACTCCTTAATTTGTTCTTCTAGTTCAAATATTTCTTGTTGTAAAAGAGTATCTTTTTTTAAAGACTTCTCAATTTTTGAAACAGCATAAATTACTGTTGTATGGTCGCGACCACCAAATTGTTCTCCTATTTTGGGTAAAGAAATATCTAAAAATTTTCGACAAAGATACATAGCAACTTGTCTTGGAAAAGCAATTGTTTTTGTTTTTTTACTGCCTTGAATGTCTTCTACATGAATATTATAGTAATTTGCAACAATTTGCTGTATTAAATTTGCCGTAATTTGTGTAGAAGCATTTTCGTTAAAAATATCTTTTAAGGCTGTTTCTGCTAACTTAATAGAAACAGTTTGGTTTGTTAATGCAGCATAGGCTACAATACGTGTTAAAGCTCCTTCTAATTCTCTAATATTTGAAACAATACTTTTAGCAATAAAAGCCATAACATCATTTCCTACTGGAAGACGTTCTGCGTCTACTTTCTTACGTAATATAGCAATGCGAGTTTCATAATCAGGAGCCTGTATATCAGCAATTAATCCCCATTCAAAGCGTGTTCTTAAGCGGTCTTCTAATATTTTAATTTCTTTAGGAGGTCTATCACTAGATATAATAATTTGTTTGTTTGACTCATGTAAAGCATTGAAAGTATGAAAAAATTCTTCTTGTGTTCCTTCTTTTTTGGATATAAATTGAATATCATCTATCAATAGAACATCAATATTTCGATACTTATTGCGAAATTCCTCATTTTTATTGTTTTGAATAGCAGTAATAAACTCATTCATAAATGTTTCACTTGTAACATATAGTACTTTAGTAGAAGGATTTTTGTCTAAAATATAATGTGCAATAGAGTGCATTAAATGTGTTTTACCAAGTCCTGAATTTCCATATAAAAATAAAGGATTATAGGCTTCAGCAGGAGCCTCTGCTACAGCTAAAGAGGCAGCATGTGCCATACGATTACTGTTTCCTACTACAAATGAACTAAAAATATAGCGAGGATTTAAATTACTATCAACAGAAGTCATTTCAGTTGTAGCTGTAATATTATTTTCAGGTATAGATAGTGGTTCTTTAGGTAATTCTGCATTTGTTATCATTTTAATTTTGTAATCTGTTTTTGTAGCAGTTTTTATAGCACTACGAATTAAAGATAAATATCGTTTTTGTATCATATCACGATAAAAATCATCTTTTATTTTTAATATAAAAGAGTTTTCTTCAATTTTGTAAGGAACAATAGGTAAAATCCAAGTTTCAAAACTAACAGGAGAAGAACTTTCTTCTTCTAATATTTTTAAAGCTCTGTTCCAGTATTGTTTTATTTCGTCCATAGTCTTCCCCCTGTAAATCGTATCATAATTGTGGATAAGTTGTAAAAATATTGTGGATAAAATGTGGATAACTTTTTTATATAAACAAAAAATAAAAGTTATCCACATTATCCACAGAAATATGTTTATATTTTTCCACAAGCTATAAACGTTGAAAAATCAATAAATAAAAATAAGGTTGTGGATAAAATGTGGATAACTTGTAAGTTATCCACAGAGTTATCCACATTTTTTATTAGCTGTGGATAATGTGGATAAAATAAGTTGTGGATAATGTGGAAATGTGGATAACTTAGTATATCAAAAGAATAAAAAGTTATCAACAGATTTTGTAGAGCATTTTGAAAAAATAAAAAAGCTTCAAAAAAATGATATAAAAAGTTTAATAAAAACTTTGATTAAACTATTAAAATAGTAATTTTGTATTGAAAAAATTAAAAATATTCTTACAGATGATTTTTTTGTAATGAATACTATTATTAATAAGTTTAAAAATGTTGCTATAATAGAAAAAAGCTATTTTTTTCTTGACGTGATTACTATTTTTTTATATAATATTTTCAGTGCTTGCCTGTGTGCAGGGATAGGTATGTAATAAAAGGAGGTGCAAGTTACTATGAAAATGACATTTCAGCCAAAAAAAAGACAAAGAAGTAAAGTTCATGGCTTTAGAAAAAGAATGAGTACAGCAAATGGTAGAAGAGTATTAGCTGCTAGAAGAAGAAAAGGAAGAAAAGTATTATCTGCATAATATTAGTTAGAATTTACCTGCAGTAGCATGAGGCCGCAAATTGTGGCCTTTTATTGTATGTAGCGTAATTCTTTTTTTCACAAAGGAGATAAAAAAGTGAAGCAGACACAATCTTTAAAAAAGAAATTTCAATTTCGCTATGTATATAACAAAGGCAAGTCGTTAGCAAACCGTCATTTGGTGATGTATGTTGTAAAAACAGGTAAGCAAATTAACCATATTGGTATTTCTGTCAGTAAAAAAGTAGGAAAAAGTGTAGTGCGTTCTCGTGTAACAAGATTAATACGAGAAAGTTATCGTTTGAGAGAGCAACAGATTGCAAAAGGATATGATATTGTAATAATTGCTCGTGTTTTTGCAAATGGAGCTTCTTTTCAGGAAATAGACCATTCTTTAAAACATTTACTAAAAAAGCATAATTTATTATTGCAAAGAATAGCAGAAAAGGAAAAGGAAAATGAGTAATATACTACAAAAATTATGTTTAATTGTTATCAGATTTTACCAAATGGCTATATCACCTTATATTGGAGCTCATTGTCGTTTTAGCCCTACTTGTTCAGAGTATGCTTATATTTCTATTTGTCGTTTTGGAGTTTTGAAAGGTATATATTTATCTGTTAGACGTATATTAAAATGTCATCCTTTTCATAAGGGAGGATATGACCCTGTTCCAGAAAAAAAGAATAAAAATTGAAATTAGAAACTTTATTTCGAAGTGTAATTTTCGCTATATTGCTTCTCAATTAAGGAGGAAAAACTATTTATGAATACTGGAGTATTGCTGGTGCTGAGAAAACCGAATTTTGTTTTTGGTGCCATTGCAAACATTTTAGGTATTATTTATAATGCTTTATTTAATTTTATATATGGTATTTCTACAAACGGTAGTTTAGGAATTGCCATTATATTGTTTACGATTATTGTGAAATTTATATTGTTTCCTTTGATGATTAAACAACAACGTTCATCATTTAAATTGCAACAATTACAGCCAGAAATGAATAAAATTAGAGCAAAATATAAAGATAAAAAGGATCAGCTTTCACAACAAAAAATGGCTTTGGAATTACAAGAATTTCAGAAAAAAAATGGCATTAGTATGTTAAGTGGCTGTTTACCTTTGTTAATACAGTTACCTATATTATATGCGTTATTTTATATTTTCCAACAAGCATATTTATATGTAGATGTTATTGCACAAAATTATACAGAAATTACAAATGTATTAAATAGTGCACCAGAAACAGTTAGAACTGCGGTATTCCAGCCATATTTAGAATTTTGGCAAAGTGATATGTTAACAAAAGCATTAGAAGGCTTTTCAAAAGCAGGTTATGATGCAAATATGATACAAAATTTTGCACTGATTGATAGTTTTAAATCTGCTGACTGGACATATGTATTAGATACATTGGGAGAGCATATACAAAATTTACCGGTTTTATTACAGCAAAAAAGTGAAATTGAAATGTTTTTAGGTATTTCGTTAATTAACAATCCAGGATTGTCATTTCCTGGTATATTTGTACCTATATTGGCAGCAGCTACAACGTGGGGACAATCTAAAATTATGCAGCAGTTAACAAATAACACAACAGACCCTAACGACCCAGCAGCGGCTATGACAAATTCTATGACAAATACAATGCTTTATGTTATGCCTATTATGATGGGAGTTATGACAATTAGTGTACCAGCCGCTTTGGGGCTTTATTGGGTGGTTAGTAATTTGATTTCTATTGTACAGCAATTATTGTTGAAGAAGTATTTCAGGAAGAAATTTGAAGGGGAGGCACAGCAAAATGGATAAAATAACAAAAAGCGGAAAAACAGTTGATGACGCATTATATGAAGCACTAAAAGAACTTCACGCCTCCAGAGATGAAGTAGAAGTTACCATAATTGACGAAGGCGCAAAAGGATTTTTAGGAATGTTTGGTGCAAAAGATGCTGTGATACAAGTTGTTAAGAAATTTAATCCAGAAAAAATTGCTGTTACTTTTTTAAAAGAGATGTTTCAGGCTATGAAAATGAATGTTTCTATTGAAACAAGTTTAAAAGAGAAACAACTCGCTATTGAATTAAGCGGTGATGAAATGGGTATTTTGATTGGAAAAAGAGGACAAACATTAGATTCTATACAATATTTAGTTAGCCTTGTTGTGAATAAAGGAAATTCACCTTATGTAAGTATACTATTGGATACAGAAAATTATAGACAAAGAAGAAAAGAAACATTAGAAAGTTTGGCTTATAATTTAGCAAAAAAAGTAAAACAAACAAAAAGAAATGTTGTTTTAGAGCCTATGAACCCATATGAAAGAAGAATTATACATTCCACATTGCAAAATGACCGCTATGTAACAACATATAGTGAAGGGGAAGAACCTTATCGTAATGTAGTAATTACATTGAAATAATTAATATGGAAACCGATATATTGCTATATCGGTTTTTTTCAATAGAAAGGATTGATAAAAACAATGAAAGTGGTAGAATTAGAAGATACTATTGCAGCAATATCTACAGGTGGTACAGGTGGTATAGGTATTGTACGTATTAGCGGAGAAAACAGTATTTCTATTGTGGATAAATTATTTCAATCTAAAAATCATATTTCTTTGTTAGAGAAAAAAAGTCATACATTATCTTATGGTCATATTATAGATAGCGAAACAGGTAATGTAATTGATGAAGTGTTAGTTACAGTAATGAAAGCACCAAACACATATACCAAAGAAAATATTGTAGAAATTAACTGTCATGGAGGTATGATTGTACTTCAAAAAATATTAGAATTGGTGCTAAATAATGGTGCTCGTTTAGCTGAGCCAGGAGAGTTTACAAAAAGAAGTTTTTTAAATGGCAGAATTGATTTGTCACAGGCAGAAGCAGTAATTGATTTAATACAGTCAAAAACAGATATATCCAGACAATCCGCAGTAAATCAATTAGGAGGCAGACTTCACCAAAAAGTAACAAAAATGCGTTCTAAGTTGTTAGATATGATTGCATCAATAGAAGCAGTAATTGATTATCCAGAGCACGATATAGAACAAGATACTTATACTGAAATGGAACAAAAAGCAACAGAAATGATTTCTGAAATGGAACAGCTTTTAAAAAATGCAGACAAAGGAAAAATCATAAGAGAAGGCATACAAACAGTAATTATAGGAAAGCCGAATGTAGGAAAATCTTCACTATTAAATTGGTTTTTAGAAGAAGAAAGAGCAATTGTAACAGATGTTGCAGGCACAACAAGAGATACTGTAGAAGAATATGTAAATATAGAAGGTATTGCTATGAAAATAGTAGATACTGCTGGTATACGACAAACAGGAGATATTGTAGAAAAAATTGGTGTTGAAAAATCAAAAAGTTATGCAGAAAAAGCAGATTTGATATTGCTTTTGTTAGATAGTTCTCATAATTTAGAAAATGAAGATAAAGAAATACTTTCCTTTATCAAAAATAAAAAAACAATAATACTTTTAAATAAATCAGATTTAGAACAAAAAATAACACCAGAAAGCTTAAAACAATATATACAAAATACTGCAATACTATCTGTATCGGTAAAACAAAACAAAGGTCTAGAACAACTCACGAAAGAATTAAAAAAATTATTTTTCGATGGAGAAGTCATTACTGCTGATGATGGCATATTAGGAAATGTTCGTCATACTAATGCACTTTATAGAGCAAAAGAAGCAATGCAAAGAGCATTGACAACCATTACAACACATATGCCCGAAGATTTTATTTCTATGGATTTACAGCAGGCAAATGCGGCTTTAGGAGAAATTACAGGTGATACAGTAGATGAGGAAATTATAGATAGAATATTTACAAAATTCTGTTTAGGAAAGTAATAAAGGAGGTATCGTATTGTCCTATATAATAGATGAATTTGATGTAGTAGTGGTAGGCGGAGGACACGCAGGCTGTGAGGCAGCACTTGCAGCAGCACGCATGGGGATGAAAACAGTATTGTTTGCAATTAGTTTAGACAGTATTGCTATGATGCCTTGTAACCCTAGTATTGGAGGAAGTTCCAAAGGACATATTGTAAAAGAAATTGATGCACTTGGCGGTGAAATGGGTAAAAATATTGATAAAACATATATTCAAACAAAAATGCTAAATACAGCAAAAGGCCCTGCTGTATATTCTTTAAGAGCACAGGCAGACAAAGTGCGTTATCAATCAGAAATGAAACATACATTAGAAAAAACGCCTAATTTACAAATTAGACAGTACGAAATTGTGGATTTATTGATAGAAAATGGTGCTATAAAAGGCGTGAAAACAAATGGCAATACCATATATGAATGTAAAGCGGTTGTTCTTTGTACAGGAACATATTTAAAAGCACGTTGTTTATATGGTGATGTTATTACAGAATGTGGTCCAAATCATTTAATGGCAGCTACAAAACTCAGTCAATGTTTAAAAGATTTAGGTATTCGTTTATATCGTTTTAAAACAGGTACACCTGCACGTATGAATAAAAATTCTATAGATTTTTCAAAAATGCAGCCACAATATGGAGATGAAAATATTGTACCTTTTTCATTTGAAAATACACCTGAAGACATAAAAAGAGAACAAGTGCTTTGCTGGCTGACATATACCAATGAACAAACACACAATATTATAAAACAAAATTTACATCGTTCTCCACTGTATTCTGGTGTAATTGAAGGTACTGGCCCTAGATATTGTCCTTCTATAGAAGACAAAGTAGTTCGTTTTGCAGATAAACAAAGACACCAGCTTTTTATAGAACCAGAAGGAGAAAATACAGAAGAAATGTATATACAAGGAATGTCTTCTTCTTTGCCAGAAGATGTACAAGTTGCTATGTACAGAACAATAGCAGGGCTTGAAAACTGTCAAATCACTAGAAATGCTTATGCCATAGAATATGATTGTATTGATGCAACACAATTAAAAATCAGTTTAGAATTTAAAAATATAAAGGGATTGTTTAGTGCTGGGCAGTTAAATGGCAGTTCTGGTTATGAAGAAGCAGCTGCGCAAGGTTTAATTGCAGGTATTAATGCAGTAAAGTATATTAAAAAAGAACCATCATTGATATTAAAGCGTTCAGATGCTTATATAGGAGTATTGATAGATGATTTGGTTACAAAAGGTACAAAAGAGCCATATAGAATGATGACATCACGTGCAGAATATAGGCTGTTGCTAAGACAAGACAATGCTGACCAAAGATTGACACCTTTAGGATATGAATTAGGTTTGATTTCACAAAAAAGATATGATGTACTTTTAAAAAAACAAAAAGAAATTGCAAATGAAATCAAAAGAGTTTCTTCTATTATAGTAGCACCTTCTAAACAAGTGCAGCAGTTGCTTGAAAAATATCACAGCACAGAAATTCATACAGGAGTAAGGCTTTCAGAACTCATAAAACGTCCTGAATTAGATTATGAAAAATTGTCTGTATTGGATATACAACGCCCTGAACTACCTTTTGAAATAAAACAACAAGTTAATATACAAATCAAATATGAAGGATATATTAAACAGCAAATGAAACAAGTGGAACAGTTTCAAAAAATGGAAAATAAAAAGCTGCCTGAAAATATAGATTACACTACTATAAAAGGATTGAGAATTGAAGCACAGCAAAAATTAAATGACATCAGACCCATTTCAATAGGACACGCTTCTCGTATTACAGGAGTTTCTCCAGCGGATATTTCAGTACTTTTGATTTATATGGAACAAAATAAAAGACAAAAAACAGAAAGTGTTTAATATAAAAAAGAGCTTTTACTGCAAAATATCAAAAATTATATATTTTTTGATTTTTGATAATAGGAAGTGTCAAAATGAATAAAGAAACAAAACAAATTTTGTTGTTAAATATTATTATAGTTTGTATGCTTACATTATCATTTACTACAATAGTTTTTGCACAGCAGCAAATATGGATACAACAACAGCATCACATACAATCACAACAAAACAATAATAAAATTCATATTGATTATGTCGCTTTAGAATATGGTGTGAACGAAATTAAAAATAGTGGAAAGTATTATTTGAATAAAGACTATACTAGTTCTGTTATTATTACAGGAAATAATACAGAAGTGACGCTTTGTTTAAATGGCCATAGTATTATTAGTAGTGATAAAAATGCTGCTGTTTCTGTAACAAATGGTGCAACATTGATATTGTGTGACTGTAAAAACAACGGCAAAATTACTGGAAGTAAAAAAGAGGTGTATTTGTAGAAAATAGTACGTTTATTATGACAGGAGGTACTATAAGTCAAAATACAGCAGAATATGGTGGTGTGTTTGTTTTAGGCGCATTAAATGTTTCTGGAAATGCTGCAATTACTGAAAATATCAAGACAAATAATTAATATGTTATGCTGTAACATAAGGGGGAAAACATTTGGAAAAATTATTATATGAGAGTTGTGAAAAAATGGGCATTGTATTAAATGATATACAGATACAACAATTTATGCTCTATCAAAAATTATTATTACAATGGAATAACAATATAAATTTGACAGCAATTACAGAAGAAAGAGAAGTGATATTAAAACATTTTGTAGACTGTGTTAGTGTTATACCTCATATTACAATACCTGAACAAGCGTCTGTAATAGATGTAGGTACAGGAGCAGGATTTCCAGGTATTCCTATTAAAATTGTATGTCCTTCTATTTCTTTAACACTTTTGGACTCTCTTCAAAAAAGAGTAACATTTTTAAAAGAAGTAGTTAGCCAACTTTCTTTACAAAATGTAAATTGTATTCACGAAAGAGCAGAATATGTTGCAAAAGAAAATCACTATAGACAGCAATATGATTATTGTGTTTCCCGTGCTGTAGCAAATATGAATGTATTATTGGAGTATTGTCTGCCTTTTGTAAAAGTAGGAGGTATATTTGCTGCACTCAAAGGACGAGATGCTCAAAAAGAAGTAGAACAATCTCAAAAAGCAATACAGTTGCTAGGAGGAGAATTGATTGAAATAAAACAAATTGAAATACCTCATACTGATTTAGAACATAAAATTGTTTTAATTAAAAAAATAGCACAAACACCAGCAAAATATCCTAGAAAAGCAGGAAAACCAGTTAAAAGTCCTATACAATAAATAATACCATATGATATATTAAATCAAATCCCTTCTAAATAAGAAGGGGTTTTGATATTATTGTACTTTTTTTAAACAATTATAAATATAAAAAATGGAAGTTATTTTAATAGTATTATTTTTTTATTTAATGTAATATCACCAGCTATAACATCAATTTTTGTTTCTATATTGCTTATTCATTGCTCTAGTTTTTTAGTATGTTGCTTCAATTTGTTTCTTTTCTCACAAAAAACATTTTATCTTAATAACTTTTCATCATTGTAGGATACTATATTTTAACTAAATTTATTGATATCAAAATTTTTAATTCATTTTAGTATAAAAAGGACTTGATGCATAAAATGAACATTTTTTATGTAATTATCAATAAAAAATAAAATAGGTAGTGTATTTTGTTTTTTTGTCAACAAATCAAATTTTTTGCGTTCAAAAAAATAGCGTCAACATAGTATTGTATGGTATAATTTGGAAAATAAAATTTATTTGTTGTAATAAAAGGGGGCTTCTTTATGGAAGTTTTGAAATTTGCTGATATGACATTTTTCAGAAAAGATACAAAAATACAAACACTCCCTATTAATAAAATTAGACCTAATCCTTATCAAACAAGGAAGTACTTTAATTTTAATGCTTTGGAAGAATTATCAGCTTCTATCAAACAATATGGTTTGTTGCAACCTATTATAGTAAGAAAAGTGGGAAGTGTTTATTATGAATTAATAGCAGGGGAAAGACGCTTGCGAGCGTGTGAACTGGCAGGATATCATACAATATCTGCTGTGATATTAAATATAAATGACAGTCAAAGTGCTTTAATAAGTATGACTGAAAATTTACAAAGAAAAGATTTACATTTTTTAGAACAAGCAGAGGGCTATCAAAATATTATGCAATATTATAATATGACATTAGAAGAATTATCAAACAAAGTATGTAAAGGACAATGTTCTATTTCTAATAAAATGCGTTTATTGAAATTAAGTGATAAAGTTAAAAATAAAATAATGCAGTATCAGCTTACAGAAAAATATGGTAGAGCAATATCCAAAATACCAGAAGAAACAATACAATTAGAATTACTAGAGCATATTGTACAAAAAGAATTAACAATAAAACAAACAGAAGAACTAATAGCAGAAACAATGAAGCAGATGTGTCAACCAAAACAGCAAAGACATATTCAAAAAGAAAAAAGATATATTACAGATATAAGACTTTTTACAAATTCTATTAGACAATCTATTAATATTATAAAAAAGTCAGGTATGACTGTTTTTTATGAAAATACACCTAAAGAAGATGGTTTTGAAATTACAATACGTGTTAAAAAATAATGTACAAGCATATATTAATAATGATTTGCACATCTTTTAAAAATATTTAGTAAATACCCTCTGTTTAAAAAAGACAGAGGGCTTACTGATGTCTAATAAAATGTATTTTTTTTATTTATTTAGGTAATATATCTACAAATTTTTGTTCTAATCTCATAAAAGAGGTAGAAGCAGTTGCTAAAAGTAATTTTGTTTCAGAAGAACGTGCTTCTGCTGTCATAGAAGTGATAGTTCGTCCTATGTGATTTGCCGTTACTGTAATACAATATTTGCAATTTTCTGGTACAGGTTTTAAAAATGTGGTACTAATTTCTATAGTGTTAATCATATTTTGTTTGCTGTAATAATGGCAAAGTAATCCGAATACAGTATCAAATGCTGTTACAAGAACACCTCCGTGCAATATACCCTCTGGATTTAATTGCCATTGTTGTACCATAAATTCTATAGTAAGCGTTTTTTGTTCATAGCTGCATTGTACAAATTGAGGGTTCATACTAGCTATAATTCCTTTTTTGAGTACATAGGCTTCAGGTTCTAAAACTTTTTGAAACCAATACTCCATATCTTTTTGTGTTTCTGTTTTCCATAGTGCTTCCATAATATTTTTCCTTTCTTTTCATTATTGTAAAAAACTGTGTATACTTTCATTAAATACTTCGCTGTTTTCATAATGGGGTAACATTCTTGTATTTTCGAATAAAAAATAGGTATCGTGAGGTCTGATATTTTGTATATTGTTCATTTGTTCATAAGTATTACATCTGTTTTGTTTTCCCCATACAACACAAAGAGGTATCTTCATTTCTTTTAATGTTTTTTGTATATCTGTATATAAAAATTGTGACTCTACAGAAGCAAACGAAAAACGAGCTGTTTCATTTCCCCTATGTGCCATAGTATAATAGTTTTCTATTAATTGTTTTGTCACCATTTCTTTACTGAAAAATAAATTTTCTGTCAAATTTTTTTTGATTGCTTTTTTAGAAGCAGACAATATAAAAATTTGTGTGCCTAACAAAGGTAATTGATATAATATTCTTTTTTTATTTTCTTTATCAGTTGGTATAGCATTTTGAAATGCTGTAGGAGAAATTAATACCAACTTTCTAATATTGTTATGATTTAAAGCATATGCCATTACTGCAAAATCAGCAGAAGCAGAAGATGCTACAACAAAAGCAGAGCGTTGTATTACATTTTCTATAAAATGGTTTATAAACAGGGCATACTGATAAGCAGTATAGGTAATTTTCGATTTTTGAGAATTTCCAAAACCGGGTAAATCTGGTACAAATACTTGATACATACGGCTAAGACTTTCTATATTGTTTTGCCATTCTGTACCACTTGCACCAACTTCTGTATTGTGTAGTAACAAAAGAGGGCGTCCTGTACCATATACACTATAAGCTATAGTACCCTCTTTGCTTTGATATACTTTTTGAGGCATTTGTTGTGTATTTTGTTTTTTGTTTGCAATGTAAAATAGTATGTGCTGTGCTGCACTCAATGTACAAGCAAATACTGCTATTACAGCACAGAATAATGAAGCTCTTTTTTTATTTTGTTTCATTGTTTTTCACTCCTTTTTTTGTAATGCTGTTTTTGTTATTAGTCATTTGTATCATAATATTGTTATAAGTATATTATGATACAAAAACGGTTCTTTGAAAAGAAAAATATTCATAAATTTTAAAAAGGGAGTGAAAAAATATGCAGGATTTTTTGAGATTATCAGCTGAAATATTTATGATTATTTGTATACAATCTATATTAGATGTTTTGCTTTCTGGTAAAAGAGATAACTATTATTCTAAAGTTATTTTTTTTGCTAGATATGTTACCTCTTTAATGCTGGTATTAAATTTTGCATATGAGCATTTTCGAAAATTACTTTTTTTGTTTCCTTTTTAAATAATGTTTCACGTGGAACATTATGATTTTATATAAAAATAAAGTAAATATACTAATTTTGATAGTATTATTGTTATTTATTAACAGTTTGTATATTGCATTTTTTTCCCTGCTGTGATAAATTGTTTAAAGTAAATATTGCAAACTATATAATGATTACCATAAAAATATATTATAATATTGTATAAAATACTTTTTAAGAGTTTAACATTTGGAGGGAAAACAAATGAATTTTAAATTAGAAATTGCTTATTTATTACAGCAAGTAACTGGTGTACAGCAGCAAGAAATTGTAAATGCTATAGAAATGCCACCAAATAAACATATGGGTGATTTTGCATACCCTTGTTTTAAATTGGCAAAACAGTTTAAAAAAGCACCTGCACTTATTGCACAAGAGTTAAGTGAAAAAATAGTAAAACCAGATTTTATAGAAGAAATTAAAGTACAAAATGCTTATATCAATTTTTTTGTGTCAAAAAGTGTATATGTAAAAGAAGTATTAGAACAAGTGCTTTGCCAAAATGAAAAATATGGTAATAGTACTGTAGGAGAGGGAAAAACGATTGTAATTGACTATTCTTCTCCCAATATCGCAAAACCATTTCATGTAGGTCATTTACGTTCTACTGTAATAGGAAATGCTTTGTATCAAATATTTGAAACATTGGGGTATCATTGTGAAGGTATTAACCATTTAGGAGATTGGGGAACACAATTTGGTAAGCTAATTGTTGCCTATCAAAAATGGGGTTCTAAAGAAGCAGTAGAACAATATGGTATACAAGAGCTTATGAGAATTTATGTAAAATTTCATGAAGAAGCAGAAAAAGATGCTACATTAGAAGATGAAGCAAGAAGTTGGTTTGTCAAAATGCAGAATGGAGAACAAGAAGCACTTTCTTTGTGGAAATGGTTTTACAATATTAGTATAAAAGAATTTAATAGAGTTTATGATATGTTAGGGGTGCATTTTGATGCCTATACAGGAGAAAGTTTTTATAATGATAAAATGGCAGCAGTTGTAGAAGAACTAGAACAAAAAAATCTTTTAAAACAGAGCGAAGGTGCTATGATAGTAGATTTAGAAGAAGAAAAAATGCCTCCTTGTTTGATTATTAGAAAAGATGGTGGCACATTGTATGCAACTCGTGATATTACAGCAGCACTTTATAGAAAAAATACGTATCATTTTGATAAATGTATTTATTTAACTGCACTTGACCAAAATTTGCATTTTTCACAATGGTTTGCTGTTATCAAAAAAATGGGCTATGATTGGTGGAAGGATTTAATTCATGTACCTTTTGGCTTAGTTAGTTTAGATAGTGGAAAGCTCTCTACAAGACATGGTAATGTAGTGCTTATGGAAGAACTTTTAAATCAGGCAATATTAGAAACACAAAAAATTATAGAGCAAAAAAATCCAGATTTGCCAAACAAAAAAGAAATTGCACAACAAGTAGGTATTGGTGCGGTAATATTTAATGATTTATATAATAGCAGAATAAAAGATGTTGTTTTCTCTTGGGAGAGAATGTTAAATTTTGATGGTGAAACAGGTCCTTATGTACAATATACACACGCTCGTGCTTGCAGTATATTGCGTAAGGGAGAGTGTAGCTTAGCACAAAATATTGATTATAGTAAATTAACAGATGATGCTTCTATGGAAGTATGTAAACTTTTAGAGCAGTTCCCTAAAAAAATACAAGAAGCAGCAGATAAATTAGAACCATTTATCGTAACAAGACAGCTTGTTAGTTTATCACAGGCATTTAATAAATTTTATCATGATAATGTTATATTGACAAGTGAAGAACAAACAAAACAGGCACGTATTGCATTAGTTATTGCAGTAAAAACAGTGCTAAAAAAAGGACTAGCTCTGTTAGGAATAAAAGCTCCTGAACAAATGTAATATAGAGTTATTTTATGTTCTACGTGGAACAAATTGCAAAAAAAAGGAGAAGAATATTCTATGAAAAAATGCAAACTGATATATAATCCCCATTCAGGAAGTAAAACATTTAAATTTGATTTAGATATTTGTTTTTCTATATTTCAGCAAGCAGGATATGAAGTGCATATTTTTCGAAGTATACAAAATGGAGATATTAAACAGCATATATTAAATATGGATATTGATTATGATTTAATTGTTGTATCAGGAGGAGATGGCACAATTAACATTGTTGTAAATGCAATGATAGAAAAAAAACTTGATATTCCATTAGGTGTCATTCCTTCTGGTACAGCAAATGATTTTGCTACATTTTTAGGTTTGAAAACAGGAGAGGTAGAAGAAGCCTGCCATATCATTGTAACAGAAAAACCTAAAAAAATTGATATTGGTGTTGCAAATGGACAGTGTTTTATAAATGTTTGTGCTGGCGGACTTTTTACAAATGTTTCTCAAAATGTGGATAAAGATTTAAAATCTGCTTTAGGAAGTTTTTCTTATTATATTAAAGGAATAGAACAGCTTGCTAATTTTAGAAAAATACCATTTCGTATTACTACAGAAAATAAAGTGCTTCAAGAGGATTTATATTTATTTTTAGTATTGAATAGTGCAGGAACAGGAGGATTTAATCACATTGCACCTTCTGCTTCTATTACAGATGGTATGTTTGATTTTGTAGGAATTAAGGCAAAACCAGTAATTGAATTACCTATATTATTTTTAAAAATATTTAATGGCGAATTTGTAAAAGATAGTGGTGTTGTTTATTTAAAAGAAAAAAGGTTTAAAATTGAATGTTTAGATACAGAACATTCTGAATTTCAAACAACAACAATAGATGGTGAAAAAGGCCCTGATATGCCTTTAGATATTTCTGTATTACCAAGAAGACTTTCTATATTTGGAAAATTTTAAAATAGTTTTATGAGAGAAGGTACACCTAAAAAAGGGTACCTTTTTTATAATGTTCCACGTGGAACATTATTGCAATTATTTTCTTTTATTAGTATAATAAAAACAAATATATATTTTTTAGACTGTTAAACTCCTTTTGTTCATAACAAAAAGTCAGACAGCCAAAAGCGATGACTAAAACAGAAACATCAAACCTATTTTTTGATGTACTGTAGCTTTTTTATTGAAATTACTGAGTTAGGAGTGACAAATACATATGAGTAAAGTAAGAGTAATATCCATTACTAATCAAAAGGGTGGTGTAGGAAAAACAACAACAGCAATTAATTTGTCTGCGTGGCTTGCAAATAAAGGAAAAAAAGTGCTTGCTATTGATGCTGACCAGCAAGGAAATACAACAAGTGGCATTGGATTAGACAAAAATAGTATTGAAAATACTATTTATGATGTAATGTTAGAGGAATGTTCTCTTTCTGATGTAAAACTGCAAACTTGTGTAAAAGGATTGGAAGTAGTGCCTGCAAATATCAATTTGACAGGTGCAGAAATTGAGTTGATAGGAAAAGATGGCAGAGAATACATACTAAAAAAAGAAATAGACAATATAAAAGAACAATATGACTTTATTATTATTGATTGTCCTCCTTCTTTAAATATTATTACTGTAAATGCCTTAACAGCTTCTGATACTGTGCTTGTGCCTATACAATGCGAATATTTTGCACTAGAAGGATTACAACAGTTGATATATACCATTGATTTAGTGCAAAAGGGTCTAAATGAAGATTTAGAATTAGAAGGCATTGTATTTACAATGTATGATGCCAGAACAAATTTATCCCCTGAGGTAGTAGAAGCAGTAAAAAATATTGTAAAAGAATTAAATATAAAAGTAGATTATTATGCCATTATACCAAGAAATGTACGTTTAGGAGAAGCACCAAGTCACGGCTTGCCTATTCATTTATATGACCCAAAATCAAAAGGTTCAGAAAGTTACGAACTACTAGCACAGCAAGTTTTGGAAAGGGAGTGAAAGTAGTATGGCATCTGTAAAAAAGGGACTTGGCTCTAAAGGAAAAGGACTAGAAGCTCTTATTAATACCAAAGCAATGAATTATGGAAAAGGAAGTTTTTCACAAGAGAATTTGTTAGAAATCGATATAAATAAAATTGAACCAAATAAAAACCAACCTCGCAGATATTTTGATGAAGAAAGCCTTTTGGAATTAGCAGAGTCTTTAAAAAGCTATGGTATGATACAGCCTGTTATTGTCAAAAGGGTACAAGACTATTATGAATTGATTGCAGGAGAAAGGCGATTTCGTGCAGCAAAAATTGCAGGATTAAAAACAATACCTGCTATTGTCAAAAATTTAGATGAAGTTGCAGCATTTGAAGTAGCTTTGATAGAAAATTTACAAAGAAAAGATTTAAACCCTATTGAAGAAGCAGAAAGTTTTTACAGACTGCAAACAGAGTTTTCATTGACACAAGAAGAAATTTCAAATAAAGTAGTAAAAAGTCGTTCCACTATTTCAAATTCTATGCGTTTATTAAATTTAGATAGCAGAGTAATAGAACTCGTAAGAGAAAATAAATTATCTGCTGGACACGCTAAAACATTGTTGTCTGTTTCAGATAATGCTGTACAATATGAATTAGCAGAAAAAATAATTGAGGAAGATTTGAGTGTTAGAACGACAGAAAAAATAGTAAAGTCTTTGCAGCAAAATGAAAATACAACACAAAAAACAGAACAAAAAGCTGTTTCTTTCGATACAAGTGCTTATCATTCTATTGAAAATGATTTAAAAACGCTTTTTGCAACAAAAGTAAAATTGAGCAATAAAAAAAATAAAGGAAAAATTGAAATTGAATACTATTCTAATGATGATTTAGACAGAATACTCGCTTTATTTAAAGCAATACAAAGATAACGAGGTGTGTGATGGGTGGAAATAATCAATGAAATAATACAATTTTATTTACCTTTTATATTAGCAGGTTTAATTATAGCAGTAATAATACTTTTTTCAATGTGTATTGTATTGTTTTTAAAAATTGGGCGAGAAAGAAAACGATATGATATTTTTATGGGTACAAGCCGCAGACCTGATTTGAATTTAGAAATGAAAATAAATGCTTATTTTGAAAGTGTAAAAGAAATAGAACAGAAATATGGAAAGTTGTTAGATATGGTTACAGATATAGACGCAATTATGTCTGAAAACATACAAAAAGTGGGCATTGTTAGATATAATCCTTTTGATGAAATGGGAGGAAATCTTTGTTTTGCATTGGCTTTATTAGATGCTAAAGATAATGGTGTTGTGTTAAATGGTATTCATAGTAGAACAGGTTCTTTTACTTATGCAAAACCTATTGAAATGGGTGTTAGTACTTATGTGCTTTCTACAGAAGAACTGCAGGCAGTAGAAATGGCACAGAAAAATGCTTATAAAAGGAAAGCAGAAAAAGTAGTAAAAGTAAAACCGAAAAAAATATTTAAGTGGAAAGATAAGCCACTTTTTGAAACAAAACAAAAAACAGAGCCAGAACAGCAAAAGGAAAAAATAGAAATGATAGGCGATGTAACAACAAATGAAGAGGCTTCTATTATGGCAGAAGAAGAAATTGCACAGCAAATTTCTGAAAATACTGTAATTATAAAGAAAAAGGCAGAAATAGAAAATATTAAAGAAACTGTAAAAGAATTAGTAAAAGAAACCATACAAATGGAAAAGGAAACGCAGCAAAGTGAAACAGAAGAAAAAGTACGCAGATTAGAAGAACAGGTATTATTATTGACAGAAAAAAATACAGCAGAAAATAAAGTAAAAAAATATCATAGACCAGAACCGTTTGAAACAGAGCAATTTAAAATTATATCAGAAATAGAAAAAATATCTTCTGATAACGTAGAAAATAAACAAGAAAAAAATATTGATGCTATTTCTAATTCCGTAGAAGATATTATTGAAAGAATTGCTCAGAAAACAGAACAACAACAAAAACAGTTTAACCAGACGATAAATAAACAGATTGATGATGAACAAATGGTAATTTCAGCAGAACAAGAAATTAAAACAGCAGTACAAAAAGCAATTAAAAATGCAGTTGCAATTACAAAAGAAGATAGTTCTTTGAATGAAAAATCAAATAAAAATTCATTAGGAAGTTAATTAAAAAAGACATTGAGCATTGTTCTCAATGTCTTTTTGTTCCACGTGGAACATTAAGATAATATTTTTTGAGCATAATATACTGTAGCCATAGCATCTTTGGCATAATGGTCAGCACCAATCATATCTGCATATTCTTGTGTAAGCACTGCACCACCTACAACAATTTTACAATCTGGTTTTTTCTGTCTTAATTGTTTTATGGTTTCCTCCATATTTGTAACTGTTGTTGTCATTAAGGCACTTAATCCTACTAGTTTGATATTTTGAGAGATTGCAGTTTCTACTATTTTTTCTGGAGGAACATCTTTTCCTAAATCTAAAACGTCATAACTATAATTTTCTAAAAGTACTTTTACAATATTTTTTCCAATATCGTGTATATCTCCTTTTACAGTAGCAAGTATAATTTTATCTTTTTTATTTTGTACTACACCATTTTTGTTCATATGCACTTTAATTGCTTCAAAAGCAAATTTTGCTGCTTCTGCACTCATTAAAAGCTGAGGTAAAAATACAGTACCTTTTTCAAATCCTTTTCCTATATGGTCTAATGCAGGAATAAGTTCTTCGTTTATTATAGTTAAAGGTTCTGTATTTTCGAGTTTTTGTTCTGCTGCTTGTTTTGCTCTTTCTTTTAATCCTTTTTCTATTGCAGTAGCTAATGAAATATCATTTGAGGAAGTATTTGTTGCTGTTTTTATAGCAGGCGCTTGTCCGCTATATTGGTTGATATAGTCCATACAGTTATCATCTAATCCAGCTAATGCTTTATAAGCATAATAAGACTGCATAATTACATCAGAATTTGTATTGATAATACCAGCATCAAGACCATTTTGTAATGCCATAGTATAAAAGTTTGCTGTTATAATTTCTCTTTGAGGTAAGCCAAATGAAATATTAGAAACACCTAATACTGTTTTTATATTTAATTTTTGTTTTACCATATTTAATGCTTTTAATGTTTCTAATGCAGAATATTGATCAGAACTAATTGTCATAGCAAGCACATCTATTATAATATCTTTACTAGAAATGCCATAGCTTTCTGCCGTTTTTACAATTTTTTGTGCAATTTTAAAACGACCTTCTGCTGTGGTAGGAATGCCATTTTCATCTAATGTAAGTCCAATAACAACACCACCATATTTTTTGACAAGAGGAAATACTGCTTCCATAGACTCCTTTTTGCCATTTACAGAATTAATAACTGCTTTACCATTATAAATACGCAATGCTTTTTCCATAGCAACAGTATCTGAAGTATCTATTTGTAAAGGTAAATCAATTACACTTTGCAGTTGCTTTATAACAGAAACAAGCATATCTATTTCATCAATATCAGGTAGACCAACGTTGACATCTAATATATGTGCTCCTTTTTGCTGTTGTGAAAATCCTTCCCTCAATATATAATCAAAATCTTTTTCTCTAAGTGCTTGTTTAAAACGAGATTTTCCAGTAGGATTAATACGTTCTCCTACAATAACAGGTGTTTTACCTATTTCGACGGTATGTGTATAAGAAGCAGCAAGTGTTTTGTTTTTAGGAATAATAGGTAAAGGTTTTTTGTCTTTGCAATACTGATAAAGTGCTTTGATATGAGCTGGTGTAGTACCACAGCAGCCTCCCACAATACAAGCACCTTTGTCTACTATTTTTACCATTTCCTGTGCAAATTCTTCAGGTGTTACATCAAATACTGTTTTGCCGTTTTCACTTCTAGGTAGCCCTGCATTTGGTTTTACAATAACAGGTATGGAGCTGTGACAAAGCATTTGTTCTGAAAGAGATAGCATTTGATGAGGACCTAAACCACAATTCATACCAATGGCATCTACTCCAAGTCCTTCTAATATACTTACTACACAAGCAATGTCACTGCCTGTTAATAATTTTCCTTTTTCATCAAATACTACTGTTACAAATACAGGCAAATTTGTATTTTCTTTTGCAGCAAGTACAGCCGCTTTTGTTTCGTAAATGTCACTCATAGTTTCTATTACAACAACATCAGCTCCAGCTTTTTCTCCAGCAACTGCCATTTGTTGAAATGCTTCATAAGCGGCTTCAAATGTTAAATCTCCTAAGGGCTGAAGTAGTTTTCCTGTAGGGCCAATGTCTAATGCAACATAACCTTTTTTATTTTTACAACATTGATTTGCTGCAGTTTTAGCATTTTCCACTGCCGCAGTAATGATTTGTTCTATACTGTAAGAAATACCTTGTAATTTAATGCAGTTTGCACCAAATGTATTTGTTAAAACAATATCGCTGCCTGCTTCAAAGTAATTTTTGTGTATTTCAATGAGTGCTTGTTTTTTTTCTATGTTCCAAAGTTCTGGCAATTCTCCTGCTTGTAATCCTTTTTCCTGCAAAAGTGTGCCAGTACCACCGTCAAAAAAAACAATACGTTTTTGTAATAATTCCAATATGCTCAAATAGTATCATCCTCTCCGAAATGTACAATTTGTTTTTGTACAAACTTCACAGCCTTTTATATTGCAATGTCTGTTTTGATTAGAAATTCCCATAACAGCAGTTACAGATTTGCAGGGAGCAAGCAATAAACTATCTGTTAGTGTCAAGCCAATTTTTCTATTACAGTCTAATAGTGCTATGATGTCTTTTTGATGTTTTAAATCAAAATCACCATAACCAGGACTAAAGCGAGGTCTTAAAAAAAGAGTTTGTTTTTGTAGTTCTGTTTCAATATTATTTTGACACTGGTCACAATATTGTTCTATTATTGCTGCTGCTGCTGCCTGCATTATAACAGCTTTGCTCATATCCAAATGAGTATATTTTTGTATTAATATGTCTGCTTGTGTGCCTAGTGTTGCTGCAAAAAGTATTAATTCGTTACACTCTGCTAAATTTTTAGAAAGATTTTTACTTTCTATTATAATTCTGTTGTCAATAATAACTTTTCCATTTTCTACAGCACAGCAAAATGTTTTATAGGTGTAATTCATACGACAGCAATTTAATAATTCTGTAGTACATTCTATGGCAATATTTTGTGTAGTTTTATCTGCGACATTATTTTGATAGCCTAAATAGCGAAATACTTCTTTTTGTGAAATATCTTTTAATTCCATAACAGTTACCTTATAATTTCGGAAAGGTTTTCCATTATTTTTGAAGCAACATCTGGCTTATTCATAGAATATACGTGTATACCTTTTACACCATTTGCAATTAAATCAATAATTTGGTCTGTAGCATAAGCTATGCCTGCTTGTTTCATTGCTTCAGGTTTATCACCAAATTTATCTACAATAGAACGAAATCTTTGAGGCAATATTGTACCAGAAAGCTGACAAATTCTTGCGATTTGTTTTCCATTTGTAACAGGCATAATACCTGCAAGTACAGGTGTAGTAATACCAGCTTCTCTAATATGATATAAATAATTATACAATATATTATTGTCAAAAAACATTTGTGTCGTTAAAAAGTCACAACCCATATCTGCTTTTACTTTTAAATGGCTAATGTCTTCTGTTCTTGTAGCAGACTCTGTATGTCCTTCTGGATAACAAGCACCACCAACACAAAGTTCACTGCTTTTTTTAATATGCTCCACTAACTCGCTAGCGTAACGATATTGATTTGGTTGAGGGAAATTATTTCCTTCTGGTATATCGCCTCTGAGTGCTAATACATTTTCAATACTGCTTTGTTTGATTTCTTGTAATACTGTTTCAACTTCATCTTTTGTAGAAGAAGCACAAGTTAAATGTGCTAATGCAGTAACACCTAATTGCTGTACATAAGAGGCTATTTTAATGGTATTACTACTTGTTCCACCTCCTGCACCATATGTTACACTGACAAAATCTGGTTTTAATTTTGCAATTTCCTCTGCTGCTTTTTTAACAGGTTCAAATGCCGCTCCAGGTTTGGGAGGAAAAATCTCAAATGATAATGTAGGTCTTTTCTTGCATATAATATCTTTTATTTTCATAGAGTAAAACACCTTTCTTATTGTAAATTTATATTACTTCATTATAGCAATATTAGCATAAAAATACAATAAATCAAAAAAAAGAAGTTGTGTTATACTTGTAATATAGATAGACAATATTTCTTTATTATTTTATAATGTTATAAAAAATAATTTAATGTGCATTAAAATAAATAAGGAGTGTCCTATGGAAAAAAGAATACTTTATATAACAGAACAAATAAATTTTATACCAAAAAATGCTTTTTATTTAACAGAAAAACATTTGTTAAATATAGAAAATATTAAAAAATATAATGTATATTATTGGCAGGGAACTATGGATACATTAGTGTCTGCTGCATCAATAATAGGAATGGAAAAGGCAATAGAATTATTTGATGTATTGTTAGAAGGGGTTGTAGCAGAAATAAAACATAATAATTTGAATTATTATACTTGTAATGCAGTGGTAATGTATTGTTGTACAGGAGCGTATATACGTATTGTCAATAAAAAAAGTATATAAAAATCTCCCTGTATATCAATTTATACAAGGAGATTTTTTTTTATTATTTTTGTAATACTCTATCTGCAATAGCTTGTCCTGTTGGTGTTGCTGCCAGACCTCCTAAAGCAGTTTCTTTTATTTTATATGACATTTCGTGTCCAATTTCTCCCATAGCATCTATGACATCATCAGGAGGAATAACGCTTTCAATACCTGCTAATACCATATCTGCTGCTGCAACGGCATTTACAGCACCGATTACATTCCTTTTTACACAAGGTACTTCTACTAAACCAGCAACAGGGTCACAAGCCAATCCTAAAAGATTTTTTAATGCAATGGCTAAGGCATCTCCTATTTGTTTGGAGGTACAACCATGTAATGCAGCTAATGCACCTGCTGTCATAGCGGAAGCGGTACCTACTTCTGCTTGACAACCTCCAGATGCTCCTGCAATGGATGCTCTTTCTGCAACAACTTTACCAATACCTGAAGCAACATATAATGCTTGTATAATTTGTTCTTTTGTTGCTTTTTGTTCTTTATATAATGTTACAAATACTGCAGGCATAACACCACAAGAGCCTGCAGTTGGTGCTGCAACAATTCTTTTCATACAGGCATTGGACTCACTTACTTGTACTGCTCTTGTCATTACTTTGTTTATAAAGTCACCACAAAGTGTATTTCCTTTTTTACCATAATCTTCTAATTTTTGTCCGTCTGTTCCTACAAGACCACTGTTAGAACGTAATGTTCCATCATATTGTTCCGCAGATAAAAGCATAGCGTCCCATATTTTTTCCATTTCTTTTAAAGAATCTTCTCTAGAAACTGCTCTTTCTGACATATCATCTTCTAGTACAACTTCCCATAAAGGCAAGTTTTTTTGTTCTGCTATAGTTATCCATTCTTTTATTGCGTGATAGGACATATCAATCGACCTCCCTATTAAAATATGTTACTTTTATAATTCCTTCTACTCTTTTAAGCCAATCTAGTCCAGATTGTGGCATTTGCTGGTCTATTTCAATTACCATACAAGCATAACCGCCACGTCTGTCACGATACAAGTGCATATTTGCAACATTTACACCTTTATGAGCTAAAAGAGATGTTACTTCTGCAACATGACCTGGTTGGTCTACATTATGTATAATTAATGTATTGTATTCACCACTGAAATTTACATCAATATCATCAATTTTATTTACCATAATTCTTCCGCCGCCTAATGAAGACGCTTGTATTTTTAATGTTCTTCCTTGCTCTCCTTCAATTTCAATTAGTGCTGTATTTGGGTGAGCTTCTTTTAAATTTTTATTTTGTATAGAAAATGCTAAACCTTCTTCTTTTGCTACTTCAAAACTGTGCGGTATTCTCATATCATCTGCCTGCATACCTAATATACCTGCTATAAGTGCTTTATCTGTACCGTGTCCTACACCAGTAGCAGCAAAAGAGCCATGTAAATAAATATCTGCTTTAATAGGTTTTTCTGCCAACAATTTTCTTGCAGTTAAACCAATTTTAGTTGCACCAGCGGTATGGGAACTAGATGGACCAACCATAACTGGACCTAAAATATCAAATATATTCATAATAATTACCCTCCTGTCTATTATTATTTTAAAAAATATAATAAATTCCTTCTATTATCATATTTGAAATTGTGTAAAATGTCAATGTCTTGATGGTAAAATAATATATATTATTCTGTTTTATAGTAAAATAATACAAAAAATGCAAAATAAAACAAAAATAATCGTATAAAAATGCAATTTTATAAAATAGAAATACACAATTATGATAAGTACAATTAAAATAATTTTTAACTATTTTTTAATTATTTATTAGAGCAAAAAGGTTTTGGTTTTCCATAAGTATTTTCTATACTATCTGAAGGACGTAAAAGAAATACAATATTTATAATAAAAAGAACACCTCCTATCAAAAGCAAAAATATACTCAAAATCATAAGTCTAAAAAAACCTGACATATTAACATCTGCTCCTGCCGAAAACAAAAATACAAGTAATGTCATACAAGTAAGTATAATACCCGTGAAAAAGCTAATTTTACCAAATACACTAAAAATAATTACTTTCCAGCCAGCTTTTCCTATGTCATGGTATCTTCTCATTGCAGCAAAAAGCATAGGAAAAAAAGTAATTACATTCCATAAACGTATTGCACAGAAAAAAATTTTATTTGTTTGTAATACATCTAAATCATTAAGAGGAAGTAATAATAGTATATTGACAATAAAAACACCTAGCCACGCATACCAATAGCCTTGTTTAGAAAGTCTGCCGTGCCAATTCAAAAAATTACAGAATAAATCTTTTACTGCATAAATTATATTTTTCATAGATTGCCTTTCTACTGTAATAAACAGTAACACGATTTATAAAAATGAAAAAAATAAAAATAAAAAAATGGAAGCTATTTTCTATAATATACGAAAATAGCTTCTACATTACTTTTTAAATATTATATTTCTCTGCTTAAATTTACCATTTCAATAGCAGATAACGCACAGTCATACCCTTTATTGCCTGCTTTTGTACCAGCTCTTTCAATCGCTTGCTCTATTGTATCTGTTGTAAGTACACCAAACAATACAGGTATACCGGTTTCTAATGAAACGTGAGCAACGCCTTTTGATACTTCATTACAAACATAATCATAATGAGAAGTTGCACCTCTTATCACTGCACCAAGACAAATAACTGCATCATATTTTCCAGATTTTGCTAATTTAGAAGCAATCAAAGGAATTTCAAATGCACCAGGTACCCAAGCAAGTGTAATGTCATCATCAGCAACATTGTGACGTTTTAATCCGTCAACAGCACCACTAATCAGTTTAGAAACAATAAATTCATTAAATCTAGATGCAACTAATGCAACTTTGATATTTTGTGCTACTAAATTACCTTCTAAAATTTTCATAATAATATTTCCTCCTTAATAAGTTAATAAATGTCCCATTTTTTGCTGTTTTGTTTTTAAATATGCAGCATCTTGTTCTCTCAATTCCATTTGTATAGGTACTCTTTCCACAATTTCTAAATTATAATTTGCTAATCCCTCTATTTTTTTAGGATTATTTGTCATCAAACGCATTTTACGAATACCTAAATCAGCTAATATTTGTGTGCCGATAGTATAATCTCTCATATCAGCAGGAAATCCTAATTTAATATTTGCTTCTATTGTATCATAACCTTCATCTTGTAAAGCATATGCTTTTATTTTGTTAATTAAGCCAATACCACGACCTTCTTGCCTCATATAAAGTAATACGCCTCTACCTTCTTGTGCAATTTTTTTCATAGCAGCATCATATTGTTGCCCACAATCACAGCGAGCAGAGCCAAGTGCATCACCTGTAAGACATTCAGAGTGTACTCTACATAATACAGGTTTACCATCTGAAATATCTCCCATAGTTAATGCAACATGATGTTCTCCATTTAGTTTATTAATATAGCCGTGTATTGTAAAATCACCATATATAGTAGGCATTTTTGCTTTTGCAACACATTCTACTAATTTTTCATGATTTTTTCTATAAGCAATTAAATCAGCAACTGTAATAATTTTTAAATGATGTTTTTGTGAAAATTCTATTAAATAAGGCAATCTTGCCATATAACCATCATCTCTCATAATTTCGCAACAAAGCCCACAATGTTTTAATCCAGCTAATTTCATTAAATCAACAGTTGCTTCTGTATGTCCGTTTCTTTCAAATACTCCCATAGGCTTTGAAACAAGAGGAAACATATGTCCTGGACGTCTAAAATCTTCTGGTTTTGCATCATCTTCTACAACTTTTCTAGCTGTAATACCTCTTTCATATGCTGAAATACCTGTTGTAGTATCTATGTGGTCTATAGAAACTGTAAATGCTGTTTCGTGATTGTCTGTATTTTTTTTCACCATAGGATGAAAATTTAATTTTCCTGCTATTTCTTCTGTCATAGGCATACAAATTAAGCCTTTGGCATAACTTGCCATAAAATTAACTGCTTCTGTGGTAGCAAATTCTGCAGCTACAATAATATCTCCTTCATTTTCTCTGTCTTCATCATCTACCACTACAATCCATTTGCCTTCTCTTAAATCTTGAAGTGCTTCTTCTATAGTATTGAATACAAATTCACTCATATTATTTCACTCCTTTTAATATCCATTATTTTGTAAAAATTCTAATGTAATGCCTTTTTGTGTTTTTTGTTCTTGTTGTGTATGAAAAAGCAGTTTTTCAACATATTTTGCTAATATATCACATTCTAAATTGACAGTATCCCCTACTTTTTTGTGCAAAAGTATTGTTTGCTGTGCTGTATGAGGAATAATAGAAACTTTAAAACAGCTATTATCTATATAAGCAACTGTTAAACTAATACCGTCTATTGTAATAGAGCCTTTTTCTACTACATATTTTAATATGCTTTTATTTGCTTTAATACTTACCCAAACAGCATTTTCTTCTTTTTTTAAATCAATAATAGTACCTATTCCATCTACGTGCCCTGAAACAATGTGACCACCAAAACGACCATTTGCAGACATTGCCCTTTCTAAATTCACTATACTACCTTTTTGTAAATTACCTAAATTACTGCGGTGCATTGTTTCTACCATAACATCTGCTGTAAAATGATTTTTAGTGATATTACAAGCTGTTAAACAAATACCATTTACAGCAATACTATCCCCTAAATGTATGTCTTGTAATATTTTGTTTGCAGAAATGGTAATTTTTGCAGATTGATTATTTTTTTGTATGGAAACAATTTGCCCTATTTCTTCTACAATACCTGTAAACATATTTTATTCCCCTGCCTTTTTGACATCATATTCTAATAAAATATCTTGTCCTATTGTTTTAATTTCTTTTAAATACAAATTATATGCCTTACTTGCCATAGCAACGCCTTTTCCTGCTACAGGAGATTTTGCTTCACTTCCTCCAAATATTTTAGGAGCAATATATACCAACAATTTATTTACAATACCACACTGTAATGCACATTCATTTAATGTTGCACCACCTTCTAACAATATGCTGTCAATTTTTTGCTTTCCTAATTCTATCATAAGGGCGTTTAAGTCTACTTTATTTTGCTCATTAGGCAAATACAATAATTGTATACCAGATTTTTGTAATGCTATTTGTTTTTGTTCGTCTTTTTGTGCAAAAGCAATAATTGTTTTGATTTCATTTGCTGTTTTTACAATTTGGCTGTCCAAAGGTATTTTTAATGTACTGTCACAAATTATACGAATAGGATTTTTTCCACCTTCTATACGGCAATTTAACAGTGGATTATCTGCTAATACTGTACCAATACCCACCATAATGCCAGAAACAGCATTTCTGATGTGATGTACTTGTTTTCTTGACTGTTCTGCTGTAATCCATTTACTATCTCCTGTGTATGTGGCAATTTTGCCATCTGCCGTCATAGCATATTTCATAACAACATAAGGTGTTTTTGTTTTGATATAATGAAAAAATATGGTATTTAATTTATCACATTGTGCTTTTAATATTCCTGTGTATACTTCTATACCATTTTGTTTTAATTTTTCAATACCTTTTCCAGCTACAAGGGGATTAGGGTCATCAGAGCCTATAAAAACTCTTTTGATATTTTTTTCTATAATAATGTCAGTACAGGGAGGTGTTTTGCCATAGTGACAGCAAGGCTCTAATGTAACATATAAATCTGCACCTGAAGGGTCTTCTGTACAATGAGCAAAGGCGTTTCTTTCGGCATGAAGACCGCCACAATATTGATGATAGCCCATTCCTATTACATTTCCATTTTTTACTATTACACTACCAACCATAGGATTAGGATTAGTATGCCCTCTACCTAATTCTGCAAGTGTTAATGCAATATTCATATATTTTTCAACCATAAAAAATACCTCCAAATAAAAAAGCCCTGTATATTTAAAAATACAGGGCAAAAAAATACAATATATTATCGTTAAAATTATAACGAGATAACAGCATATCAAAAATTTTTTTGATATACCTTTTTATAGTAATAACGATAACAAAAAACCCTGAAATACAAACGTATCTCAGGGCAAATTTATAACATCATTATCATTCTATGCTACACAAACAAAACATAGAAATTATATTATTGTTTTTCCTTCTTCCATCCAGACTATACTGTCGGTTATGGAATTACACCATATCAGCAAATATCTATTCGCTCGCGGACTATACCGCCGGTCGGGAATTACGCCCTGCCCTGAAGAAAATCATATTTAATTTTTCATTATAATACACCTATTTTAGCAATTTGTAAATAGTTTTTTGAAAAAAAATTAACAGATTTTTTGTTTTATTAATGTAGTAAATAATAGTAATTGTATTTTTATACAATGTTATTGTATAGCATCACAAATCAATTTTCCCATTTGTTTGGTGCCAACAGCTTTCATACCTTCACTCATAATATCTGCTGTTCTGTAACCAGCTTCTAATACAGAAGTGACTGCTTTTTCTATTGCATCAGCTTCTTTGTCTAATTTAAAAGAATATTTTAACATCATAGCAGTAGAAAGTATTGCTGCAATAGGATTTGCCATATCTTTTCCTGCAATATCTGGTGCAGAACCGTGTATTGGTTCGTACATACCTGCACCTGTTTGTCCTAAACTTGCAGAAGGCAATAATCCAATAGAGCCTGTAATCATACTTGCTTCATCAGAAAGAATATCACCAAAAATATTAGAAGTTACAATAACATCAAATTGTTTTGGATTTCTGACTAACTGCATAGCAGCATTGTCTACATACATATGATTTAATTCTACTTCTGGATATTGTTGTGCTACTTCTGTTACAATTTTTCTCCAATAACGAGAACTTTCTAAAACATTTGCTTTGTCTACACTGGTAACTTTTTTGTTTCTCTGCATAGCAACGTCAAAAGCATTTTTTGCAATTCTTCTGATTTCCATTTCACTGTATGCTTCTACATCAAATGCTTCTTGTCCATATTTTCCTTCTCTATAACCTTTTTCGCCAAAATAAATACCGCCTGTCAATTCTCTTACAATTAGTATGTCAAGACTATCTCCTGTAATTTCTGGTTTGAGAGGGCAAGCATCTGAAAGTGCTTTGTGTATAATGGCTGGACGTAAATTAGCATACAGGCCTAAACCTTCTCTTAAACCGAGTAATGCTTTTTCTGGTCTCTGGTCACCTGCTACAGTATCCCATTTTGGGCCTCCTACTGCACCTAATAATACAGAATCTGCTTTTTTACACTGTTCTAATGTTTCATCAGGAAGACATTTTCCTACCTCATCAATAGCACAACCACCTGCTAATACTTTATTAAAATGAAATGTATGATGGAATATTTCTCCTACTCTATTTAATGCTGTTATAGCTTGTTCTGTTACTTCTGGACCAATGCCATCACCAGCTACTACAGCAATATGAAATTCTGACATAACTTCTCTCCTCTTTCATTTTTTATGTTTTAATATCCCCAAGTTTCTAATGTCCATGCTCTGCCGTTGGAACGTACTAATATCCATTTAAAATTGTTATAAGTTCTATTTGCATCTAATCCACTATGTTTATTTTCAGCACCAACATCAAAACTAGAAATCAAAATAATTGCTTCTTCTGCTTCATACTGTTCAGCCAATACTTCGCTTGTATTAGAAGATATAGCTTCATTATAACATAGCTCTGTTAATGTACAATATTGAAAGTCTTCTGCATTTTTAAAATAATCTGTTACAACATTCATTGCATTTTTGATATCTTATTCTGTATAAATACTAGAATTTTCTATTGTTTGCGTCACTTGACTGACATTTCCGCCTTTGGCACAACAACAAAGCAGTATAAAAACAGGTATTATAATAAACAATAAAGAAGCTCTTTTTTGATATTTTTGTTAATTTGACAGTCTTTTTTTGGTTTGTTGAACAAGTCCGTCAGCCTCCATAATTTTTTTAATAAATTCAGGGAAAGCCTGTGCTTGATAAGTTTTATTTTTAGTAATATTTGTAATGACACCTGTATCAAAATTGATAGATACTTCATTTCCATTTTCAATATCATTTGCTGCTTCTTCACATTCTAATATTGGCATACCAATGTTAATGGCATTTCTATAAAATATTCTTGCAAATGTACTTGCAATGACACAAGAAACCCCTGCACATTTTATAGCAAGAGGTGCGTGTTCTCTGGAAGAACCACAGCCAAAATTTTTTGTTGCTACAATAATATCGCCTTTGTTCATATTATTTACAAAATCAGGGTCAATATCAATCATACAATACTTTGCTAATTCTTCTCCACTGGATACATTTAAGTAACGTGCTGGTATAATGACATCAGTATCTACATTATCTCCATATTTGAATACTTTTCCTTTTGCTTCCACAACTTAACCCTCCAATTCTTCTGGACTTGCAATTTTTCCTGCGATAGCAGATGCTGCTGCAACTGCTGGACTTGCAAGATATACTTCACTTTCTGTATGTCCCATACGTCCTACAAAATTTCTATTTGTAGTAGAAACACATCTTTCTCCTGCTGCCATAATACCCATATGACCGCCAAGACATGGGCCACAAGTTGGTGTGGAAAATATCGCTCCAGCATTTATAAAATCTTCTACATAACCTGCTTTTACACAATCTAAATAAATTTTTTGTGTGGCAGGAATAATAATTGTTCTAACACCTTTTGCTACTTTTTTGCCTCTTAATATATCTGCGGCAATTTTCATATCTGAAAATCTGCCATTTGTACAAGAACCAATAACAACTTGGTCAATTTTTACTTCACCAGCCTCATCAACTGTTTTTGTATTTTCTGGTAAATGAGGGAATGCTACTGTAGGACGAAGTGTACTCAAATCAATGGTATATTCTTCATCATATACTGCATCAGCATCTGCTTCATATACTGTATATGGTTTTGTGGAATGTTCTTTTGTATAAGCAATGGTCAATTCATCTACTGGAAAAATACCATTTTTTGCTCCTGCTTCAATCGCCATATTTGCAATAGTAAATCTATCATCCATAGAAAGCTCTTTGATACCTTCTCCTGTAAATTCCATTGATTTATATAATGCACCATCTACACCAATCATTCCTATAATATGCAATATGACATCTTTTCCGCTGACATATTTAGAAGGTTTGCCAATAATATTAAATTTAATAGCAGAAGGTACTTTAAACCAACATTCTCCTGTTGCCATACCGATTGCCATATCTGTACTACCTATACCTGTTGAAAAAGCACCTAATGCACCATAAGTACAAGTGTGGCTATCTGCACCAATAATTACATCACCAGGCACAACAATCCCTTTTTCTGGAAGTAATGCATGTTCAATGCCTACTTCTCCTACATCAAAAAAGTTTTTAATTTCTGTATCATAAGCAAATTGACGACAACTTTTACATTGTTCTGCGGCTTTAATATCTTTATTTGGTGTAAAGTGGTCTAATACTACGACAACTTTATCTTTATCAAATACTTCTTTTGCACCTGTTTTTTTAAATTCTGGTATTGCTACAGCAGTTGTAATATCATTTCCCATAACAATATCTAATTTTGATTGTATTAACTGTCCTGCACTTACACAGTCCATACCAGCGTGTGCAGCAAGTATTTTCTGTGTCATTGTCATTCCCATTATAATACTCCTCCTTTATTAAAAAAATTGAAAATTTATATCAGAATTTATTTGTTTTTTACTAAAGCAGAGTTTTTATTTAAAATAATTTACTCTGCTTTAGCGAATTACATCACACTTATAAAAGTGGGAAATTTGTTACTTATTTTCGTTAAAAAACATTTATTTATAATAATATTTAAGCATCTGCAGATGTTAACATTTTATTTATTGTACTTACTACAGCACGCAATGATGATTTTCCTACACTGCTTGAAGTACCTGCACCATAATATTTTTTACCATCTTTTCCTCTTGCTTCAATGTAAGAAATAGCTCTTGCTTTTGTACCATATTCCATAGAATGTCCTCTATAATCTAATATATCTACTGGTATACCAATAATTTCTTCTACTGCATGGCAAAAAGCAGATACAACACCATTACCTTCTCCTTCAATATAATATTTTTTACCTTTAAATTCAATTTCTGCTGCAATAGAAACTAAATCCCAATCTTGGTCAACACTTTGTGTTTTATAGTAGTTTAATTGTAAAGGTGTTCTAATATCAATATATTCTTTTTGGAATACGTCATAAATTTGTTCTGGTGTTAATTCAGACTGTAATTCATCTGAAACACCAGTAATGACATCTCCTGCATTTCTTTGGAATGCCTTTGGAAGATATAAGCCATAATTTTGTTCTAATATAAATGTTACGCCACCTTTACCAGATTGACTATTAATTCTGATAATAGGGTCATAGCTTCTGCCGACATCTTTGGGGTCAAGAGGCAAATATGGCACTTCCCAATGTTCTGGGTGTGTTTTCATTGCTGTCATACCTTTTTTGATAGCATCTTGATGAGAACCAGAAAAAGCAGTAAATACCAGTTCTCCAGCATATGGGTGACGAGGGTGTACATTCATTTGTGTAGAGTCTTCATAAATACTTACAATATCATTCATATGTGTAAAATCTAATTCAGGGTCAACACCTTGTGTAAACATATTCATACCTATTGTTAAAATATCAGCATTACCTGTTCTTTCGCCATTTCCAAATAATGTACCTTCTACTCTGTCTGCACCAGCCATCAATCCTAATTCTGATGCAGCAACGGCACAACCTCTGTCATTATGTGCATGAAGACTTACTAATATACTTTCTCTATTTTTTAAATTACGGCACATATATTCAATTTGGTCAGCATAAACATTTGGTGATGTCATTTCTACTGTGGAAGGCAAATTGATAATTGCTTTATGTTCTGGTGTTGGTTTCCATACATCTATTACCGCATTACAAATTTCTGCGGCAAAATCCATTTCTGTTCCTGTAAAACTTTCTGGAGAATACTCAAATGTAAAGTTTGTTTCTGTGTACTGTGCAGCAATGTCATTCATCATTTTTGCACCAAATACAGCTAAATCAACTGTTTCTTGTTTGGAATTGCCAAAAACAACTTCTCTTTGCAATGTAGAAGTAGAATTATACAAATGCACAATGGCATTTTTAGCACCTGTTAAAGCAGAAAATGTTTTTTCAATAATTTTTGCTCTGGATTGTGTCAAAACCTGTATTGTAACATCATCAGGAATTAAATTTTGGTCAATCAGTGCTCTTGTAAATTCATATTCTGTTTCAGAAGCAGCAGGAAAACCAATTTCTATGGTTTTAAATCCCATATCTACTAGAAATTGAAAAAATTGCAATTTTTGATTTAATCCCATAGGTGTAATCAATGCTTGATTGCCATCACGCAAGTCTACACTACACCACATAGGTGCTTTTGTAATTTTTTGATTTGGCCATGTTCTGTCTTTTAAATTGACTGTGGGATACACTTGATATCTGTTATAATTTTTCATACTATATTACTCTCCTTTAGTGAAATAAAATGCTATATTATAAAATACATTAAAAAAGCCTTTCATCTTCTTACACAAAGAAGATGAAAGGCGTATTCCTTCCACGGTACCACTTCTAATTTATCCCCAAAAGGGATACTCTCATACAGATACTGGTATAACCTAATATCCTGTTCCTGTAACGGGGAACGCCCGTTATCGCCTACTACTGTTCAGCGAACCACTCCAAGACCAGTTCAGTTTTATCCATCTTGTTATCTCACACCAACCGATAACTCTCTGTATCGTTTCAAAAACCTACTACTTCTTATCACTGTGTTTTATATGATATTCTTTTTATTAAAAACAAATGTAACACAAAATAAATTATCTGTCAACGACTTTTTTTATTTTTTATTAAAATTTAGTATTTACATCTTTTCGAAAGCCTGTTCTAAATCTGCAATAATATCGTCAATATGTTCTGTACCAATAGAAAGACGTATTGTAGTTGGAGAAATACCAGAAGCAGCTAATTCTTCATCTGTCATTTGAGAATGTGTTGTACCTGCTGGATTTATTACAAGAGATTTTACATCTGCAACATTTGCTAAAAGAGAAAATAGTTTTAAATTATCCACAAAACGGTTTGCATCTTCTCTTGTACCTTTTGTTTCTATAGTAAATATAGAAGCTCCGCCCTTTGGTAAATATTTTTGATATAATTTATGGTAAGGGCTATCAGGTAGCGAAGGATGATTTACTTTTGAAACTTTTGGGTGTTTTGCAAGATACTCCACTACTTTTAATGTGTTTTCAATGTGACGTTCTACACGTAAAGAAAGTGTTTCCAATCCTTGTAAAAATAAAAAGGAATGAAAAGGACTTAAACAAGCACCTGTGTCACGAAGCAATACTACTCTTGCTCTTGTAATATAAGCAGCTTTTCCTGCAAATTGTGTAAAGCTAGTACCGTGATAGCAAGGGTCTGGCTCTACTAAATGCTGAAATTTTCCACTTGCTTCCCAATCAAAATTACCACTATCTACTATCACACCACCTATAGAAGTACCGTGACCACCTATAAATTTTGTAGCAGAATGTACTACAATATCTGCACCATACTCAAAAGGTCTTAATAAATATGGTGTAGCAAATGTACTATCTACAATAAGAGGGATATTGTGTGAATGAGCAATTTCAGCAACTTTTTCAATGTCAATCATACTAGCATTTGGATTGCCTATTGCTTCAATATATACTAATTTTGTATTTGGTTGTATTGCCTTTTCAAAATTAGAAATATCATCTGGATTGACAAAAGTAGTTGTAACGCCACATTTAGGCAATGTATGAGCAAAAAGATTATATGTACCTCCATAAAGTGTATTTGCAGAAACAATGTGGTCACCTACTTGTGTAATATTCTGTATTGCACAAGTAACAGCAGCAGAACCAGAAGACAAAGCAAGTGCTCCAACACCGCCTTCTAAAGCGTTGATACGAGCTTCAAAAACGTCTGTTGTAGGGTTCATCATACGACTATAAATGTTACCTTCTTGTTTTAAAGCAAATAAGTCTGCACCATGCTGGCAGTTGTCAAATATATAAGAAGTTGTTTGGTAAATGGGCACAGCACGAGAGTGTGTAGTAGGGTCAGCGGTTTCTTGCCCTGCGTGAAGTTGTAATGTTTCAAAACGATATTGATTTTGCATAATAGTCCTCCTTATTATTATAAAAAATAATTTTGTTTATCACTCTAATCATACTAATTTCATATGATTTATTTTAATAACAATAGCACTTTTATATTTGGCTGTCAATAATAGTCTACCACAAATATGTAAAAAATAAAAAACTTCTTTTTTAAAAAATAAAAAAGTGATAAAATATACATAGTATGTTTCTGTATTTATTATAAAAGGAGGTAATAATATGAATTTTGGTTTTATAGGTGCAGGCAATATGGCAAGTGCTATAGTAAAAGGTATGACAATAGGTACAAAAAGTTATGATGGAAATTGTATTTATATTACAAGTAAATCTGGTATTACAGCACAAAAATTAGCAGAGCAATGCAATGCACACTATTGCAAAACAGCACAAGAAGTAATACAACATTCAGATGTATTGGTATTGGGAGTAAAGCCAAATATTTTAGCAGAAATTTTACCTGATATAAAACAATATATTCAAAATAAAAAACCTCTTGTGATATCTATTGCAGCAGGAAAAAAATTGGAATATATTGCATCTTTTTTAGGAGAAGATACTGCCATTGTAAGAGTAATGCCCAATATTAATGGCAAAATTGGAGCATCTACAACAGGTATCTGTAAAAATAATGCAGTAACAGAAGAACAGTTTAAAACAGCAAAAAATATGTTTGCTACAATAGGTAGTGTATCGGAAATTGCAGAACAACAGTTTTCTATGTTTAGTGTGATAGGAGGAGCTTCTGTAGCATTTGCGTATTTGTATATAGATGCTTTATCAAGAGCAGCATTAAAGGCAGGTATGCCAAAAAAACAAGCATTAGAGATTACAGCACAAACTGTTTTAGGAAGTGCAAAAATGATATTGGAAAGTGGAGAACACCCTTGGGCACTGATAGACCAAGTATGTTCTCCAGGTGGCACAACAATAGAAGGAATATGTGCATTAGAAGAAAATGGTTTTGAAAGTACGCTTGTAAAAGCATTTGATGCTGTGCTAGAAAAAGATAAATGGATTGCTAGAAGAAAATAATTATATTGAAAGTAGTATATGCAAAAAAGAAATCATTTCATATGAAAATATGTTTTATGACTTCTTTTTTTGTATTTTTGAAAAAATAGGAGGAAAATTATGGCGTCATCATTGGAATATGTAAAATTTATAGCAGAGCAATTATCAGAATTAGAAGAAATTTCTTATAGAAAAATGTTTGGGGAATACGCTTTTTATTATAAAGGGAAAGTATTTGGAGGGGTATATGACAATCGTTTTTTGATAAAAATTACAAAGGCAGGAAAACAGCTTTGTAAAGATTTTGAGGAGCAGTTGCCTTATAAAGGGGCAAAACCTATGCTATTTGTAAGTGAATTGGAGGATAAAAATTTTTTAAAAAATTTGGTAGAAGTTACTTGGCAAGAACTACCTTTTCCCAAAAAGAAAAAGTAATTTGTTATAAATTAAACAGATAAAAACGTTTTCAAAGTATTGATTTGATTTTTAATATATAAATTTGTCAGTATGTTGCTATAAAGTATTGTTTTTTATACATTTTCAATTTTGTCATCAATAATACTTGAAATAATATACAAAATATTGAAAATAAAACTATATATTTTTACTAAAAGTTGTTTGTTTTTGTATCTATAGAACGATAACAATAAATATATACCTATAAAACATATGATTTTTTTCACAAAAATGCTTTGAATTTTTTATGAAAAGATTTCATTCTATAAAAATGTCACTAACTATTCCAGACAAATATAGAATATGAATTAGTTGAAAGTGGGTTTATTTTATAGCATAATAATGACATCGAAAGGTTGGTTTTTAAAAATGTCACCATCAAATGAAAATGCAAATAGAAAAACAAATTTGACTGCAAGACAAAAAGCCATCATTGAGATTTTAACAAAATTTACAGCAACAAATCCTGTTACAATTTCAACCATTTCAGAAAAATTAAAATTAAGTTCTCGTACTATATTAAGAGAGATGCCTCAAATTGAACGTTGGCTTTCTGAAAATGAATTTAAGTTTATTAGGAAGCCAGGTGTTGGGTTAGTATTAGACGAAAGCCTTGAAAATCAGAAAAAAATATTAAAACTTTTAGATGTAGAAGTAATACAGAAAGTATATTCTAAAGAACAAAGACGTAAATTTCTTTTAGGAGAACTTCTTGCTTCCAAAGAACCAAGAAAATCATTTTATTTTACATCAAAGTTTAAAATTTCAGACGGAACACTTAGTAATGATTTAGATATATTAGGAAAATGGCTTTCTACTTATCAAATCAAAATCATACGTAAACAAGGCTTAGGTATTTATCTGGAAGGAACAGAAGAAAATTATAGGCAGGCAATAGCAAATGTAGTTTATGATTTTATGGAAGAAAAAGAAATACTCAGTTTGTTAAGTGGATATCAGGCTGCCGAAGATACCCCAAAAATAGAAATATATTCTCACAATAAACTGCTTCATTTCTTAGATGAAAAAATTGTAAAAGTAGTAGAGCAGCTTTTAAGCGAAACAGAACAAAAACTGAAAATTAAATATACAGACAGTGCATATATTGGTTTGGTTGTTCACATTTCTCTTGCGATAAAGAGGATACAAAATTTAGAAAAAATAGAAATGGAACAACAAAAATTACAAAAACTTTTGCTCACACCAGAATGTTCTGTAGCAGAAGAAATTGCACAAGGACTTTCAGAGCAGTTGGATATAGAAATTCCTGTCGATGAAATTGGATTTATTACAATGCACTTACTTAGTGCTAAAATTTGGTTTTCAGATGATGACACAATGCTTTTTGATAAAAAGAGTAATGTTAAAGAACTTGTAAAGAATATGATTGTAATTGTAGAGCAAATATTGGGGGTTTCGTTAAAAGAGAACGAGGAGCTTTATGAGGATTTAGTACAACATATTCTTCCTGCTATAAGCCGTTTATCTATGAATGTGTATATTAAAAATGCACAGTTGCAAATAATAAAAGAAAACTATAAAGACATTTTTGATGCGACAGAAAAAGCCTGTGAATTGTTAAAAGAATTTACTTCTGTAAAAGAAATACCAGAAACAGAAATTGCTTTTATTGCTATGCACTTTGGTGCAGCGGTAGAAAAATTGCGTTCTAAACAAAAACAGTTTTGTATTGCTGTTGTTTGTCCAACAGGTATGGGAACTTCCCGTATGCTGGCAGCAAATTTAGCAAAAGAATTTCATAATTTAGAAATTTGTTGTATTTTATCTGCATTACATATTGACACACAAAAGCTTGCAGAAGAAGGAATTGATTTTATTGTTTCTACTGTAGAGTTAGATGTGAATTATACTTATGCTTATGTTAGTCCTATATTGACAGAGCAAGATAAATTACTTTTAACAGATATTATGAAAAAAGTACAAAAAACAAAAGAAAAAAAACCAGCAACTGTAAAATTTACAAATACCGCAAAATATACAACAAAACAAGATATTATATACATAACAAATATAGGAATAGAAATAATACAATTATTAAATAATTTGCGGTTTTTGGTGATACAGCGAATAGCCAATACTTGGGATATTCTTCCCTTAGCAGGCAGAATGTTTACAAAAGAAAAAGAAATGACAGATATGGTCGTAATGGCACTAAAAAGCAGAGAAATGAAATCAGAAACATATATTTCTAATTTAGAAATTATGCTTTTTCATTGCAAAACAGATGTAGTTAAACACTGTCGTTTTGGTTACATTGGTTTAAGAGAACCTTTCTGTCGAAAAGATGGTACAGGGTGGGTAAAAGGTGCTGTAGTAATGCTGACGCCTGAATATGAAACAGAAATTTGTTTGGAAGTAATGAGTACAATTAGTGGTGCTTTAGTGGAAAGCGAGGAATTGATTACTTATTTGCATAGTATTAACCAACAAGCTTTTGTTATTACATTAGAGCAATATTTAGGACAGTATTATCAAAAATGTTTTGATACATTGCATCAGCCCAAAAAAATATTATAAAAGAGGAGAGATATTATGAAAACTGCAGTCCAAAAGTTTGGTAAGTTTTTAAGTGCAATGGTTATGCCTAATATTGGTGCATTTATTGCTTGGGGTCTTATCACTGCATTATTTATTGAAGCTGGTTGGCTTCCTAATGAACAACTTGCAAGCATACAAGGTCCTATGCTTACCTATTTGCTGCCTATATTGATAGCATATCAAGGTGGTAAAATGGTAGGAGGCGACAGAGGTGCTGTTATGGCAGCAATCGCGACAGTCGGTGTTATATGCGGTACAGATGCCAAAATGCTCATAGGTGGTATGTTAATGGGTCCTTTTGCTGGTTTGGTAATTAAAAAGTTTGACCAAGCAGTAGATGGAAAAATACCAGCAGGTTTTGAAATGCTTATAAACAACTTCTCTGTTGGTATTATTGGTATGATATTAGCAATATTTGGTTATTATGTAATTGGTCCAGTTATGGAAGGTGTATTAGCATTCCTTTCTGGTGGCGTTGGTTTCTTAATCGACCACAAATTACTTCCTTTGGTTGGTATATTTATTGAACCTGCTAAAGTATTGTTTCTCAACAATGCTATCAATCATGGTATATTTACACCAATTGGTACAGAACAAGCATTGGAAACAGGAAAATCTATTATGTATATGATTGAAGCAAATCCTGGTCCTGGCTTAGGTGTTTTGATTGCTTATTGGTTATTCTCAAAAGACAAAACAACAAAATCTTCTGCACCTGGTGCAATCATCATTCACTTCTTGGGTGGTATTCATGAAATCTATTTCCCATATGTTTTGATGAATCCAGTGGTATTGATTGCTCCTATCTGTGCATCAGTTGTAGCAATATTATTCTATTCATTGATGGGTGCAGGTTTAGTAGGTCCATCTTCTCCAGGTTCTATCATTGCATTTTTAGCAGTAGCACCAAAAGGAGAACAAATTACAGTATTACTTGGTGTTTTAATTGCAGCAGCAGTTTCTTTCTTGGTAGCTTCCCCTATCATCAAAATGTCTGGTGCGAAAAACTTGGAAGAAGCAACTTCTCAAATGCAAAATATGAAAGCAGAAGCAAAAGGTACAGCAGCTCCTTCTGCTCCAATCAATACAGGAGCTATTCCTGGTGTAGTAAAGAAAATTGTATTCTCTTGTGATGCTGGTATGGGTTCCAGTGCTATGGGAGCTACAAAATTTAGAAATAGAATTAAACCTTTAAATTTAGGTATTACTGTTATCAATACATCAGTTGATAATGTACCATCTGATGCAGACATCGTTGTATGTCAGGAAGTATTACAAGAAAGAGCAAAAGCTTCAGGGCCACAAGCACATATTATTACAATAGGAAATTTCTTAGCTGACCCTAATTTAGATGCTCTTTATAAAACATTAGAACAAAGAGCAAATGGTGGTGGTGCAGCACCTGCTCCAGCAGCACCAGCTCCAGCAGCAGAGCCTGCAAAACCAGCAAAAACAGATGTAATTATAAAAGAAGGTATTAAAACAGGTTTGCCTAGTGTAACAAAAGAAGAAGCAATTCAAGCAGCCGGAGAATTGCTACATAAATTAGGCTATGTAAATGAAAGCTATATTCCAGCAATGCAAGAAAGAGAAAGAACAGTTAGTACATATATGGGACTTGGTGTAGCAATACCACACGGTACAGCAGAAGCAAAAGGCGAAGTAAAGAAAACAGGTATTGTTATGCTGCAATATCCAGATGGTGTATCTTTTGGAGAAGAAAAAGCATATCTTGTATTTGGTATAGCAGGTATAGGTGATGAACATCTTGACCTTTTAGCAAAAATTGGTGGTATTATTGAAGAAGAGGCACAATTAGAAAAATTAAAAACAGTAACAAGTCCAGAAGAAGTTTTGGCTATGTTCCAATAAATGTAGTTATCCCACTTTCTTTTGAGGAAGTGGGATTTTTAATGATATAATATAAAAGAGGAGGAAACACATATGAAAAAAGCAATACAATTTGGTGCAGGTAATATTGGTAGGGGCTTTATTGGTGCATTGTTATCACAAGCAGGTTATCATGTCGTATTTGCAGATGTAAATAAAGATATGATAAACAAAATTAACGAAGATAAAACATATACCGTTCATATTATGGATGTAGAATGTACTGACTTGAAAATTGAGAATATCTCTGGTGTAGACTCTACAACAGATGCTGTTTTAGAGGAAATAAAAGAGGCAGAAGTGATTACAACAGCAGTTGGATTAACAATATTGCCACGTATTGCACCAACTATCGCAAAAGGTATTACAATCAGACAACAAGAAGGCTCTGAAAGTTATTTAAACATTATTGCTTGTGAAAACGCAATTAAAGCAAGTTCTCAATTAAAAGAACACGTATATGGTCAATTAGATGATGCTACAAAAGCATATGCTGATAAATATGTAGGTTTCCCAGACTGTTCTGTTGACAGAATTGTACCTCCTGTAAGAAGTGAAAATCCTGTTGATGTTGTAGTAGAAAACTACTATGAGTGGAATGTAGAACAAGCATCTTTTAAAGGAGAAATTCCACAAATCAAAGGTATGAATTTAGCAGATAATTTAATGGCTTATATTGAAAGAAAATTATTTACATTAAATACAGGCCATTGTATTACATCTTATTTAGGATATTTGAAAAAATATAATACTATAGATGAAAGTATTGCAGATGAAAAAATATATAATATAGTAAAAGCAGCTATGACAGAAAGTGGAAACGGCTTAATCAAAAAACACGGTTTTGATGCAGAGGCACATATGAAATATATTGACAAAATTATAGGTCGTTTTAAAAATCCATATTTGAAAGATGATGTAGCAAGAGTAGGCAGAGAGCCTTTAAGAAAACTTAGTGAAACAGACAGACTTGTAAAACCTCTTATGACAGCAGTAGGTTATGGTTTACCAGTAGACCATATTATTACAGGTATTGGTGCAGCATTGCATTATGATAATAAAGAGGATAAACAAAGTGTAGAATTACAAGAAAAGATTTCAAAATTAGGTGTAAGGGACGCTATGGCAGAAATTTCTGGCATATCTGACAAAGATTTATTAGATAAAATAGAGAAATCTTATCAAGATGTTATAAATTTATAAAATAAGCATAAATATTTCCCTTTTTTCTTTTCAAAATCATATAGAATGGTGTATAATATGTATATGTGTAACATTGACACAAAATAATAATTTCAATAAGAGAAGGAGAGAAAAGAATTATGGTATCTAAAAAAGTAACATTAACAAACAAAACAGGTTTACATGCTCGTCCAGCTTCCAATTTGGTAGCATTTGTAAAAAAATTCCAAAGCACAGTAACAATTATCAATGGTGAAAAGAAAGCGAACGCTGCAAGTATTATTAATGTTTTGACATTGGGAGCAAAACAGGGAACAGAATTAGAAATCGTTGCTGATGGTGCGGATGAAGCCGTAGCAGTAGAAGAAATTGCAAAATACATTGCTGATTTAAAAGAATGATAAAATGTGCTACTAACTCATGAATTTTTTCATGAGTTAGTAGTAATTAATAAGCAGGTTTTAAAAGTGGTTCTCACAAAAGAAAGGAGAAGGCTTATAAATGAAAACAATTTCTGTGACAAAAGCTGCTTCAAAAGGTATTGTTATGGGGAAAGCATTCCTTGTAGTACAGCAAAATTTGGAAGCAGATAAAAAATTAATACGTGACAGTGAAAAAGAAATCGAAGTAAAAAAATTTGAAAAAGCGGTAAAAGATACTGTAGCGGATTTACAGGTATTGGCAAAAGATAATGAAATATTTGCAGCACATATGGATGTAGCAAGCGATCCTGACCTTCACGACTCCGTTGTAGATAAAATCAATAATGAATTAAAAAATGCACAATTAGCTTTGGAAGAATACATTGATGCAACAGTAGAAATGTTTGAAAATCTTGATGATGAATATTTGAGAGAACGTGCTGCTGATATGAAAGATGTTGGCAAAAGAATTATGTGTCATCTCAAAGGCATTAGAAGTAATCCATTTGAAGGCATCAATGAAGAAACGATTGTAATAGCAGAAGATTTAGCACCTTCTGATACGGCAAATATGGACTTTAAATTTGTAAGAGGATTTATTACAGAAGGCGGCGGTGTAACAAGCCACGTTGCTATTATGGCAAGAAACAGAGAAATTCCTGCAATCGTTGGTGTAGCTGGATTTAGAAGTGAAGTGACAAATAATGATTACATTATATTAGATGCACTAGGAGCAAAAATTATTATTAATCCAGATGAAAGAACAAAACAAGAGTACATCAAAAAAGCAGAAGAATATAAAGAAATGAAAGCAAAATTGGAGAGTATGAATGGTTTGCCTGCTACTACAGTAGACGGCAGAACAGTAGAATTGTTTGCTAACATTGGTAATATTCCAGATGCTGAAAATGCTGTTGCAAAAGGTGCAGAAGGCGTTGGCTTGTTTAGAAGTGAATTTTTGTATATGGAAAATACAAAATTTCCAACGGAAGAAGAGCAATTTACAACATATAAAGCTGCTGTTGAAACACTCAAAAAACCTGTTATTATCAGAACACTTGATATTGGTGGTGACAAAGAACTTTCTTACTACAAATTTGATGTAGAAGAAAATCCATTTTTGGGTTGGAGAGCAATTCGTATTTCATTGGATTTAAAAGATGTGTTTAAAACACAGTTGAGAGCATTGCTTCGTGCAAGTGCTTATGGTGACATCAGAATAATGTATCCAATGATTATTTCTGTAGAAGAATTTTTAGCAGCAAATGAAATATTAGAAGAATGTAAACAAGAACTCAGAAGGGACTCCATACCATTTAATAACAGTATACAAACAGGTATTATGATTGAAACACCTGCAAGTGTAATGTGTTCTGATGACTTAGCAAGAGAAGTTGATTTCTTCAGTATTGGTACAAATGACTTGACACAATATTTGTTAGCTGTTGACAGAGGAAATCAAAAAATTGCTAAAATGTATAATTCCTTCCACCCAGCAGTAATGCGTGCAATAAACAAAGTAATAGAGTCTGGACATAAATATGGTAAAATCGTAGGTATGTGCGGTGAATTTGCAAGTGATGAAAAAGCACTTCCAGTACTTTTGGGTATGGGATTAGATGAATTTAGTATGACGGCAACAGAAATTGCTTCTACAAGATATAATGTTCGTAATTTGAATTACAAAGAATGTCAGAAATTGGCAAAAGAAATTTGTATTCAAAGTACAATAGCAGAAGTAATGGATTTGATAAATAACTTCATGAATAAAGATAAATAATAGTAAAAAAGACGTCGAGTAATCGGCGTCTTTTTTATGCTTTATTTTGGCTATTTTGGACAATATATCAATAAATATTACAATATTATTATAATATTTCACATATTGACTATTATTTTACATAGTAGTACAATATAAAAGTAGTAAAAAGCAGTAGAAAAATTAAAATAATGTCAAAATTTGAAACAATGTAATAAAAAGGGAGAGTGATGCTTTTTGAAGAACCTCAAAACAATGATATTTATAGTTTATATTGTGGTTTTAGCAATGTTCTATTTTTTAATACGATTATTTATTATGGACAATGGTTCTTTTGTAGAAAATGTGTATAATTTTCATAGTACTTATAGTATAGAAATGTTTAATTTTGTACCTCTTAAAAATATTATTTATTATAGTTTAAATACTGGTAGAAAAGTAGGAAATTATGAATATTTATTTCAAAATGTTATATTTTATATTATTTTATGGCTTCCTATGGGGTATTTTTTTGCAGATAGTAAAGCAAATTTTAAAAAAAGTTTGCTGTTTATATTTTTAGTTGTTACAGTAATTTCATTCTTTAGAGTAGTACTTTTAATTGGATTTTTTGATATAGATAAAATATTGTTGTCTTGTTTGGGCTTTAGTCTGGGGTATTATATTACAAAAAAACTGTATTATTATATATATAATTATAAATTAAAAAAAGGAGGAAATTAAAATGAAAAGAAAAAATTTATTAATGTTATTACTTTCTGTAATGCTTTCGTTCAGCTGTATTTCTGTTGCTTTTGCTTCAACACCTGACGAATATATTAGATTTTATGACAATTCTAATACTAGGATAAATTCTAATGGTACTTTTGATTTTTTAATTAGATCATTGCTAAAATCAGATACTTTTACAGCAGATAGCGATGAAATTACTATCTCTATAGCAGGAAAAGTTTGGGATAGTAATAATAATACTTTTTTAACAACATCAGATACTTTTACTGTAACATTACGCACATCAGCAGGTGTAAAAGTTGGAAAGTCTTTCACTGTTAATTGTGACGGAAAAACAGTGTCTAAATCTTTTAGTGTAACAGAAGGAAAAAAATATTATTTTGAAATATCAGCAAATGGTAATTATTCTGGTACAGCAAAATATGTTAAAGGTGATGGACGCGTAACTCCAATACAATAATAGAAAATAAATTATAAAATAATACAGTTTTTATAAATCCACTTTTTTACATAAAATGTGAAGGCTTAAAAGCCTTCACATTTTATTCTGTTTTAATTGCAGATAATGCACTTAATTTCATTGCTCTTTTTGCTGGCAAATATCCTGCAGCAATACCTATAAATGTAGCAAACACAAGAGAAGCACCACACAGCCAAAGAGGTATAGAAGAAAGCATATTGCTATTTGTACTGATAGCAAATATATTGACAATTTTAGAAGCACCTAAGCTAACTAATATACCAGCAAGACCACCCGCAAATCCTATAAATGCAGCTTCTGTTAAAAACAATTTTTTAATGTCTGATAAAGAAGCACCTATTACTTTCATAACACCGATTTCTCTTGTTCTTTCATATATTGCCATAACCATAGTATTTGTAATGCCTATTGCTGCAACAATAAGTGAAATTGCTCCTATCGCTCCCAACATCATACGAAGCATTTTTGTAGTTTCTTTCATTGTTTCTAACTCATCTGTCAAACTGGAAGCTCTAAATCCCATATTTTTGATACTTTCCTGTACTTCTTTTACATTGTCCATATTGTCTACTTTTACCATAGCATTTTGATAAACACCTTTTTTAATTTTTTCTGCATTTCTATTGTTATATTTTTTTGCTTCATATTCTGATTGTGCTATTTTAATTTTTTCTAATTCTTTGATAGGCATAAATACATTATAGCCATCATTTCCTCCACTGCTTATTGTTCCTACAACATCTACTTTAATCGGTTTTATTGTTTTGTCTGCATATTTTGTACCATAATTCCAATCTGTTGTTACCATAACTTTATCATTCAATATATCTACTTCTGGAGAAGGAGAGTCATATCTCATTCTCCAACTCAATTTAGGATTATAAAAATTGCTTACAACATCTGCACCAAATACAACTGTCTTGCTATCGCCTTCTTGCAATACACGCCCTTGCTCTGCTTTATATCCCATAGCTTCCATACTTGCAGGGTCTATTCCTTGTATGGAAGCATCTGCAACATATTTTCCAGCAATAAAATACATATATTCATTCATAACAGGTGTTGCTGCTTCCACGTGAGGAATTTTTTTAAATTCTTCTATAGTATTTACTGTAATTTCTGTCGCTTTTTTATCATTTTTATTAATATTTGCACTTTCGCTATCGTCATAATAATAACTGTTATTGCCTACAGCATAAACGTTGATAACTTGTAAACTACCCCATTGTTCTACTTGTTTTTGAAAACTTTCATTCATACCAATACCAATAGATACCATAACAACAATAGATGCTGTACCAATAATAACACCAAGTATTGTTAAAAATGTTCTAAGTTTTCTTTTCCATAAATTGCGTAATGCCATTTTTATCATATCAGAAACGCTCATTGTCATCACGTCCTTGTGTATTTTGATTTGGCATTTGCTGATAATAGTCTACATCTTCTGGTGCAAAGTCGTCGTATTCTTCTTCATCTTCTGCTAGGAATGCTTCTTCTGCTTTTTTCTTTTTATGTTTTAATATCATTACTATAACAATAATAGCAATAATAATTACTATACCAACAACAGCACCTATTATAATGGGTTTTGATATACCGCTTCCGTTATCCATATCTTCCATACCCATCATATCTTCCATAGGCATAGGCTCTATTACGTTCAATACAAAATCTCTTTTTTCTTCTATTGTTTCTCCACTAGCATCATCATAGCTTACCACAATACTTACAGGAAGTTTTCCCATAGATGTGGGAGTAAACATTGCTTCATAGTAATCACTAGAACCAGATTCTAAATTACCAATATATGTATTTTTGTTTTCTGTTTCGACATCTCCTTCAATTCGTATCATTAAATTGTTAAGTGTCACTTTTCCTGTATTATAATAACTGAAATTTACTGTAACAGGCATACCCATTTCGATTTGCTGTGGTAATGTATAATCATCTATATCTAATTGTGTTACTTGTTTTACATTAATGCCTAAAAGTTCCTGAGAAGTATACTCATTACCGTCTTGGTCTTCATATTCAAAATTGACTGTTAATGTATATGTTTTAGGTTGAGCATCTGGCACAACATATAATCTAAGTGCTTTGTCAACTTTTCCTTTTGGAACAATATCATCAAAATAAAATGTGTTACTACTGTCTACTGGTGTAAATATATTTCCTGTTTTTGCAGTATCAGAAGTGGTTTCTTCTGCCATAGTTAAAAACATTTTGATATTGTGAACAGATTTATATTTATGACTGTTCATAAGTGTCATAGTTAAATCAAATTCATTTCCTGCCATAACAATAATAGGGTCACAAACATAGTCGCTTACAATAATTTTAGGTTTGCTTTTTTTCTCATCTTCATCATCTTTTTCGTCTTCTTTATCTTTTTTAGGATTAGAAATATTTACACCTGCATATTGTTTAAATGTTGTTGCAGTACCTGCTTCATTTTCATATTCTATAGTAAATTCTACAGGATAATTTTGAGTAGAAGCGGAAGAAGTTCCTGCAAATGTAAATGAAAAGTGGCTTGTTTCATTAGGAGATAATGTTTTTACATTTTTAATGCTTGTGGATTTTGGTACAACGGCACCACTTTCTCCCATACCTGAAGCACTTACTTTAATATTCTTTGCCTCTCCTTCTCCAATATTTACTAAATCAAAAGCAATTTCAAAATTTTGATTTACAACATAAGTTCCTGTGGGTTCTTCCATATTTCTAATTTCTAAACTAGGTTTTTCTGTGCTGCTACTTCCTCCTACATTGATGTAGTAATTTTGGGATTTATCATAAGAACGTCCTGCCTCATCTTTATATGATATTTTTAATGTAATAGGATAAGTACCTCCAGCAATTTCTTTTCCTGCAATAAGAGGAAAAGAAAATTGTTGTGTAGCACCTGCAGAAATGCGAGAAAAATTCTGACTGTCTAAACTGTTATTTACACTAATACCATCACTAGAAAGACCTTCTAATGTCAAATTTACTTCGTGCATAGTAATGAAATTGTTGTTTACAATTTCACCAGATATTGTAGTTGTTTCACCTGCTTCTATTTCAGAAGGTGTAATTGTTACATTTTCAAATTTAAAATCAGGCTCACCAGATAAATTATTTACTTTTAAGTATATTGTATTGCTTCCTGTAAATTTAATATTATAAGTATTAAAATAGCTGTAATTTAATGTTACAGGATAATTTTTAGTAGCGGCAGTTCTCTCTACATCTACTGTTAATTCAATTTCTGTTTCGCTTCTGGGAGCTAATGAAGAAATTCTATTTTCTTCTCCTGCAAAACCTACCGTAAAAGGAGTGTTGTCAATATCTGTAAATGTAGGTTGTATTACAATAGCTTTTGCACCATAAGCACTGCCATTCCTTAATTTAATTTTGATGGTGTTTGTTTTGCCTGGTGTTACCTCATATACAGGGCCATTTATTAGTATAATTTCTGGTTGTGCTGCACTAGGATTTATAATTTCGTCATCGTCATCAGCAAAAACAACAACAGGGAATGTTATCATTTGTAATGCAATAAACAATGCTAAAAAAATGCTTGTAATTTTTTTTGTCATTTTATTGTTCTCCTTTCTCTTGGTTAGGCTTTGACTGTCTTCTATTTTGATTGTGTTCTATTTTTTCGATTTTTCCATCAGAAAGATGTATAATTCTGTTTGCATATTCTGAAATTTCTAAATCATGCGTTACAATAACAAGTGTTTGTTTATTTTTTTGAGCTAAGTCAGTAATTAAATCCATCATTTCATATGTTGTTTTAGTATCTAAATTTCCTGTAGGTTCATCAGCAAAAACAACTTGAGGACTATTTATAAAAGCTCTTGCAATACTTACTCTTTGCTGCTGCCCTCCACTCATTTCAGAAGGTTTGTGATTGGCACGCTCAGAAAGTCCTACAGCATCAAGCATTTTCATAGCTCTTTTGTTTCTTTCTGCTGTAGGTACTTTTCGAAATATTAAAGGTAATGTTACATTTTCAAGAGCTGTAAGTGTAGAAAGAAGGTTATAAGACTGAAATACAAAGCCAACATATTGCTGTCTAAATTTTGCTAATTGGTCTTCATTCATACGTTCCATATGACATTTATTAAATATAATACTGCCTTTTGTAGGTTTTTCCAGTCCTGCAATAAGATTAAGCAGTGTTGACTTTCCGGAACCAGATTTTCCTAAAAGACAACAAATTTCACCATATGAAATATCTAAACTTAAATTGTTTATTGCTGGTATTTTTTCATTTCCCATACGATATATTTTTTTGACATTTCTGATTTTGATAACTGCTTCTGCCATAAAAGTACCTCCTTTCTTCCTTTTATATAAGACGAATAAAAACATAAAAATGTTTCAAAAAAATAGGATTATTTTGAAGTATTTGCAGGTACAAAAAATTACTATCATTATAAATTAATTTTGTTACATAATTATTAAAGCTAAGAAATAATATATTACATTTTTCTTAAAATTTTTATGACATTATCATAAGCATTATTTTTTTAAAAATATTGATAAACATATCTCATTTTTTTACGTAAAATTTGTATAGATATATATTGTGAAAATACTATAATAGAATTGACAGTAAAACAGTTTTATTATAAAATAATATTTGTTTTTCATAATATATATATAAAAGGGGTATGCACATGAAAGGGGACTTGTCCCAAGATTTAGCAAAAAAAATACTTAATTTCCAAATACTATGGGGACAATGGAATAAAAGTGTGGTAAATCAAGTATTTAATATTAATGGTAAAGGGAATAGTAATTTAACATTGCAGCAGTTTATTATACTAATGCTAGTACATAGAGTGGATATAAAATCTGTTTCACAAATGGCGTGTTTGTTAAATTTGAGTAAAAGCAGTCTTTCTTTAACACTTTCTAAAATGGAAAAGGAAGGTTTATTACAAAAGATGCCTCCTCCCAAAGGAGATGATGGCAGAAAAGTTTATTTATGTGTTACACAAAAAGGAATTTCTGCTTTAAAAGAGAGTGAACAAAAAACATTGCAGTTTTTTGTAGAGTATTGTGATAGCCTTTCTCAACAGCAAAGAGAGGATTTACAGATAGGTATAGAAAAATTAAGTGGTGTTTTAAGTAAAGACAGTTAAAGGAGGAGCTATTGTTATGAAAAAGAATTATACAGCATTATTATTGGCATTGACACTTACAATGTCAATAATGGGCTGCGGCAAAAAAACAGTACCTGAAATGCCAGAACCAGAACAGACAGCACGTGCCATAGAAGTAATGACACTTTCAAATACCTCTATTGCAAGTGAATATACTTATTCTGGAAAAGTTGCACCAAATCAGGAAGCAAATGTACTAAGTACTGTGGGAGGAAAAGTATCACAGGCAAATTATGATATAGGGCAAAATGTTTCAAAAGGTGCAGTAATGTTTCGTATGGATACAGCCGATGTAGAAAATCAAATCAATGTATTAAGAGCTTCTTTAACAGCAGTGGAAGCAGGTATTACATCTGCAAAAACAAATTTAGAATTAGTAAATGGTGCAACAATGCAATCACAAATAGAAAGTGCAAAAACTGCTTTAGAAAATGCAAAATTAAATTTAGATAATGTAACAACAAATTATGAAAATAATAAAGTACTTTTTGAGGCTGGGATATTATCCGAAACAGAAATGAACCAAATACAACTTAGCTATGACAGTGCAGAAGTAGCTTATAATCAAGCAGAACAGAATTATGATTTAGTAGCAAATCAAATGCCAGCAGAAAATCAAAGAAAGGCAGAAGATGCTTACAATTCTGCAGTAGCACAAAAAGCATCTATTGAAGCACAAATTAAAAGTGCACAAAAAACAATATCAGATGCTACTGTAACAGCACCGATTTCTGGTGTTATTACAACAAAAAATATTGTTTCAGGTACAGTACTTTCTCAGGCAAGTCCTGCTTATGTCATTACAGATATGAGTAAAGTGAAAATTGATGTTGCAGTAACACAACAAGTTATAAATACATTGTCTGTAGGGCAACAAGTAGATGTAGTACTTTCTGCAATATCACAAGAGCCTTTTAAGGCAACAATTACTACAATCAATCCTGTAGCAAATGTACAGGGAACATATGATGTACAAGTTGAATTAAATAATTCAGATGGTGTATTAAAAGTAGGTATGTTAGCAGAAGTATCTTTTACAAAAGAAAGTGCAGAAAATACAATAGTGTTACCAAGAAGCTGTGTCATAGAAAAAGATAATGAGATTTATGTATACATAGAAGAAAATGGAAAAGCAAAAAAAGTTTTAGTAACAACAGGTATTGATACAGGAGAAAACATACAAATTACAAGCGGGCTTGAAGAAGGTATGAATGTTGTAACAAGAGGACAAACATATTTGAACGATGGAGATGCAGTACAAATTGCTTTTGATGATAGCACTGAAGATAATATTGATACAGATAATGCTATAGACAGCACAACAGACACAGAACAACAATATACAATACCTCAAAAAGAGAATTCTGCTGAGAGTGCTTCCCAAAAGGAGGAATAATGAATGGGTTCTTTATCGAAAATATCAATACTCCGCCCTGTTACAACAGTAATGATATTGCTTATGGTAATATTGGGAGGAATATTAGGATATAGTGGGCTGAGCTTAGCAATGATGCCTACAATGGACATACCGATTGCATTGGTTAGTACAACATATATAGGTGCTGGACCAAATGAAATAGAAACATTGATTTCAAAACCAATAGAAGAAACATTATCTTCTATTAGTAATGTAGATACTGTTACATCAATATCTTCTTCCAATAGTTCTATTGTGTTAGTACAATTTCAAGATGGTACAGATATTGATATGGCAGCAATCGATATGAGAGAAAAAATTGATATGATAAAGGGTTCTTTGCCAGAAGATGCTAATGACCCTATGGTATTGAAAATGGACATTAATGCACAGCCTATTTATGTAGGTGTTACAAGTAATAATTTGGATTTAGCACAATTAAATGATTTGTTAGATGAAAATATTGTAAATCGTTTAGAAAGAATAGAAGGTGTATCTGCTGTTAGTCTTTCTGGTGGAGATGAAAACGAAATACAAATTACATTAAATCCAGATAAAATGGATGGATATGGCTTAACTGCACCACAGTTAGCACAAGCATTATCTGCTGAAAACTTAAATTTGCCTTCTGGTAGTATTTCACAAGGTGATAGCAAATTACAAGTTAGAACAATGGGAGAATTTAAGTCACTTGATGATATTAGAAATGTTATGATTACTACAGGTACAGGTGCAGTAATGCCATTGAGCGATATTGCAGAAGTAGAAGAAGTAGTAAAAGAGAGAGGCTCTTACACACTTGTAAATGGAAAACAAGGTATTCTGATTTCTATTGATAAAAATTCTACAGCGAATGTAGTAGAAGTTAGTGACTTGATTACAGAAACATTAAACAAAATATCAAAAGAATATCCAGAACTAGACATATTAATGCTGACAGATACAGCAGAATATATTAAATTGTCTATCAACAATGTTACGCAAACTGCATTTCAGAGTGCGATTATAGCAGTTATTATATTGTTTTTGTTTTTGAGAAATCCAACAACATCATTGATTATAGGGGTATCTATACCAACATCTATATTAGCAACATTTGGCTTAATGTATCTTTCTGGTATGACATTAAATGTTATATCAATGGGTGGTATTACAATTGGTATAGGTATGCTTGTAGATAACTCTGTTGTTGTTATGGACAATGTATTTAAATATTGGGATAAAGGTTATTCTGCAAAAGAGGCAGCAATGATAGGTTCAAAAGAAATTGGTATGGCTGTTGCAGCATCTACATTAACAACAGTAGCAGTATTTTTACCTTTAACATTTGTAGAAGGTACGATTGGACAGTTGTTTAAAGATTTGTCATTTACAATATGTTTTGCATTGCTTGCTTCATTAATTGTATCATTAACATTTGTGCCTATGGCGTGTGCACAACTTTTAAATAGAAGAGAAAAAAATAAAAAGAAAAGAAAAGGCTTCATTACAAAAATATTAGATGCTTGGGGAAAAGGTCTTGAAAAATTAGATAATTTTTATAGAAAAGTGCTTGTGTGGGTGCTTCGTCATAAAAAAAGAACTATAGTGCTTGTGGTAGCTTGTTTTATAGCAACATTAGCTTGTGCTCCTCTTGCAGGATTTGACTTTATGCCAGAAACAGATGAGGGTTCTGCTTCTATTTTTATAGAGCTTCCAAAGGGTTCTAAATTAGAGCAAACACAAAACATTACAAATGAAGTAGTAAAGAGAATAGAAACAATACCAGAAATTGATTATTATTATGGTATGGTTGGCTCTGGTATGATTTCAAGTGGCACAGACTCCTCTACTGTTATGATTAGTTTAGTAGAATTAGAACAAAGAAGCAGAAGTACAGATGAAGTTTGTGAGGAAATAAAAGAATTAATTTCTGATATTGCAGGAGCAGATATTATAGTGAGTGCTTCTAGCAATGCTATGGGTTCTTTTGGTGGCTCAGATATTTCATTTAATATTACAGGATACGACTCTGATACATTGCGTGAAGTAGAAAATGAAATAGTTGATTTGCTTTCTACGGTGCCAGGATTGGTTGATGTAGAAGGTTCTTCAGAAGATGTTGTACCAGAAGCACGTGTAGTATTGGATAGAAAAAAAGCGTCACAATATGGTATTACCACCTCTTCATTAGCAAATACATTAAATACGGCAGTATCTGGTTCTGTTGCAACACAATATAAAGTGAATGATGATGAAATTGATGTCAGAATACGATATGACCAAGATAGAATGAATTATATTACAGATTTAACAAATATTACAATTCGTTCTAATACAGGTGCTTCTATACCATTAACAGAAGTAGCAAATGTAGAAATTACAGATGGTGCATTACAAATCAATAGAGAAAATCAAAAAAATTATGTAAGTGTAAGTGCAAATACAAAAGATATAGACACAAATACAGCACAAAGATTAATTGATGAAAAGCTGTCATCTTATCCATTTCCAGAAGGTTATGAATATGAATATGGTGGTACAACAGAACAGATGCAAGAGGCATTTACAAAACTTATATTAGTATTGATTATTGCTATTGTATTGATATATATGATTATGGCATCACAGTTTGAGTCTTTAATTTATCCTACTATTGTTATGTTCTCTATGCCTTTGGCAATTACAGGTGGTATATTAGGACTTTTGATAACAGGTAATACTATCACAGTTACTTCATTTATGGGCTTTATTATGTTGGTTGGTATGGTTGTTAATAATGCGATTGTTCTTGTAGACTATACAAATCAATTAAGAGAAAGAGGTATGGAATGTTTTGACGCATTGGTAGAGGCAGGACCAAGCCGTTTAAGACCAATATTAATGACAACATTAACAACTATTATTGGTATGCTTCCTATGGCATTAGGAGTAGGAGAAGGTACAGAAACACAAAAACCTATGGCAATTACAATTATATTTGGTATGGCAATATCTACAATTGTTACATTGGTTCTGATACCTGTATTGTATTTGGGAATTACTAATTTTAGAAATAAATTCAGAAGAAAAAAACCTCCTAAAGATATGTATGATGGAGAAGAACAAGACTATAGCAAATTTAATACTTCTGTGAAAATACCAGAGGATAAAGTGAAACCAGATACAAGAGAAAAGAAAAAAGATAAAAAAGGTAAAAAGTCTAAAAATAATGAGGGATATGAATTATGAAAAAAATTGAAATCATTATTCGCCGTGAAAAAGTAGATGAAGTAAAAACAAAATTATATCAAATGGGTGCAACAGGTATTATGCTTTCCAATATTGCAGGATATGGTCAAGATGAGGGTTATATACAAAAGTATAGAGGAAAAGAGTGCAAATTCCAAACAGTACAAAAAATAAAATTAGAAATGGTAGTAAAAGATGAGCAAGTAGGTGCGATTGTACAGGTAGCTATGGATTTGGCACGTACAGGAAAACACGGTGATGGCAGAATATATGTATATGATGTTTGTGAAGTCATTCGTATACGCACAGGAGAAAGAGGAACAGAAGCGTTATAAAAATAAAAACACAGTCAATTTATTGCTATTGGCTGTGTTTTTTATTTTGTTATAATGAAGTTGTTTATTACAATATAGCTTGTTTCATTTGTTTTACATAGTCTTCTATATAGGGTATACAATTTTCGCCATACTTTTCACAAATTTTAACAATTGCAGAGCCTACTATAATACCATCTGCTTTATTTGCCATTTGTTTTGCTTGTTCTGGAGTAGAAATACCAAAACCTACAGCACAAGGAATATTTTGAGCTTTTTTAACAAGTTCTATCATAGCAGAAACATCTGTTGTAATTTCAGAGCGTACTCCTGTTACTCCCATAGAAGAAACGCAATATATAAAGCCGTCTGCTTGTTTTGCTATCATAGATATTCTTTTATGAGAAGTAGGTGCAATAAGTGAAATCAAATCTATATTATATTGCTTGCATAAAGGCAAAAATTCTAATTTTTCTTCAAAGGGTAAATCAGGTAGTATTAAGCCATCAATACCTAATTGTGATGCTTTAGAAATAAATTTTTCAGAACCATAGCTAAATACTACATTAGCATATGTCATAAAAACAAGTGGAATGTTTGTATTTTGCCTTATTTTTTCCACCATATCAAATATTTTATCTGTTGTAACACCATTTGTTAATGCTCTTAAATTTGCTGCTTGTATTACAGGACCTTCCGCAGTAGGGTCAGAGAAGGGGATGCCCAATTCTATCAAATCTGCTCCTGCTTTTTCCATAGTATATACAAGTTGTTCTGTGACTTCAATAGAAGGGTCACCGCAAGTAATAAATGGTATAAATGCTTTGCCCTTTTCAAATGCTTTTTTTATATTACTCATTGATATTTTCCCCCCTATATTTTGCAACAGATACACAATCTTTGTCACCACGTCCAGAAATATTGATAATAATAATTTTATCTTTGTCCATATTTGGTGCGATTTTCATAGCGTGAGCTACAGCATGAGCACTTTCTAAAGCAGGAATAATACCCTCTACACGAGAAAGATATTCAAATGCTTCTACTGCTTGCTCATCTGTAATTGGAACATATTCTGCTCTGCCTGTATCATATAACCAAGCGTGTTCTGGACCAATGCCAGGATAATCTAATCCAGCAGAAATGGAATATACGGGAGCAATTTGACCATAATCATCTTGACAGAAATAGGACTTCATACCGTGAAAAATACCTAATCTGCCTGTTGCGATTGTTGCAGCAGTTTCTGCTGTATTTACACCTCTGCCAGCAGCTTCACAACCTATCAGTTTTACAGAAGTATCTTCTATAAAGTGATAAAAAGCACCTATGGCATTAGAGCCTCCACCTACACAAGCTAATACTACATCAGGAAGTCTTCCTTCTTTTTCAAGTATTTGCTGTTTCATTTCTTTTGAAATAACAGCTTGGAAATCTCTTACAATAGTAGGAAAAGGGTGAGGACCCATAACAGAACCTAATACATAATGTGTATCATCAATACGATTTGTCCATTCTCTCATTGTTTCTGAAACAGCGTCTTTTAATGTAGCTGTGCCAGAAGTAACACTATGTACTTTTGCTCCTAAAAGACGCATTTTGTACACATTGAGTGCTTGACGTTCTGTATCTTCTTTTCCCATAAATATCTCACATTCCATACCCATAAGTGCTGCTGCAGTTGCAGTTGCAACACCATGCTGTCCTGCACCTGTTTCTGCAATCACACGAGTTTTGCCCATTTTTTTAGCTAAAAGTGTTTGTCCCAATACGTTATTAATTTTATGAGCACCTGTATGATTTAAGTCTTCTCTTTTTAAATAAATTTTTGCACCACCTAATTGTTGTGTTAAATGTTGGGCATAATATAATAAAGAAGGCCTGCCCGTGTAATTTTGAAATAAATCTGACAATTCTTTTTGAAATTGTGCATCATTTTTATAATGATTATAAGCCTCCTCCAGTTCTATAATGGCGTTCATAAGTGTTTCAGGAATATACTGACCTCCATGTACACCAAAGCGTCCTTTAGACATTGTATTCTCTCTCCTTTTATATTGGTATGATAGTTTAAAAGTTTTTTACGCATTTTGTAATTTCAAGTATTTTTTGTTTATCTTTTTGTCCATTTGTTTCTACACCGCTTGAAACATCAAGTGCAAAAGGACATTTTTGTAGTGCTGTAATAATGTTTTGTATATTTAATCCGCCTGCTATAAAATATGGTTTTTGTATTTGTATTGTTTCAATAATTGACCAGTCGAATGTTTTTCCGCTGCCTCCTATACCATTATCTAAAAGTAAATAGTCTGCACAAGTAGTTTGCCATTGCAGTATATCTTGTTTTGTTTTAACAGAAATTGCTTTAATAATGGGTACAGTAATGCTTTTTTTAAGTGTTTGTATATACTGTTCTGTTTCCTGCCCGTGAAGCTGCACGATGTCTATGATATCTTTTTGTACAATAGAAGTGATGTTTTGTTGTGTTTCATTTACAAAAACACCTACTGCTTTTATAGAAGGAGAAAGCATTTGTTTTAACTGTACTGCTTTTTGTAGTGAAATTTGTCTTTTGCTTGGAGCAAATACAAAACCAATATAATCAGGCAGTGCTTCATTTACAGAAAGTATATCTTGCTGTGTTGTCAATCCACATATTTTAATTGCTGTCATAATTATGCTTCTCCACGCAGCAATTTTAATGTTTGTGCTTTATTTTCTGCTCTCATAAGTGCTTCACCTACTAATACAGCATTTGTACCAATTTCTTTAAGTTTTGTAACATCTTGTGGTGTTTGTATACCACTTTCAGAAACAAATATACAACTGTCTGGTACAAGACTTCTAAGTTGTTGACTTTGTGACATATCAATGTGGAAGGACTCTAAATCTCTGTTGTTAATACCTATAATTTTGGCACCAACTTCTACTGCTTTTTTAACTTCTTCTGCTGTACGAGCTTCTACCAATGCAGAAAGTCCTAGACTGTGTGCTAATTCTAAATATTCTTCTAATTGTCCTTCTTTTAATATAGAACAGATTAACAGTACAGCGGAAGCACCCAATACTTTTGCTTCATAAATCATATATTCAGAAACAGTAAAATCTTTTCTAAGTACAGGAATAGAAACATTTTGAGCGATTTGTTTTAAATGTTCATCTCTGCCTAAAAAGTAATAAGGTTCTGTTAGACAAGAAATGGCATTTGCACCTGCTTTTTCATATTGTTTTGCAATATCTAAAAAGTCAAATTCCTCTGAAATAACACCTTTGGAAGGAGATGCTTTTTTGACCTCACAAATAAAGGCCATATCTTTTGATTGTAATGCTTTGTAAAAAGGAAAGCCTGTGTTAGTATTCATAGCTTCTGCTTTTTGTTTTAATTCTGCAAGAGGACAAATTCTCTGTGTTTCTGTAATTCTTGTTCTAGTTGCTTTTACAATAACTTCTAAAATATTTTCCATAGTTTTATCACCTCATATTATTTTTTCTCATTCGTTAGAATGTTTTATAAATGCTTCTAGTTGTGCTTTTGCTTTTCCATTGTCTATGAGCTGCTGTGCTAATGCTATGCCTTCTGAAAGAGAGTTTGTTTTGCCAGCCACATAAATGCCTGCACCAGCATTCAGTACAACAGCATCTCTTTTTGCACCTTTTTGACCATTTAATATTTTTTTTGTAATCATAGCATTTTGTTCTGGCGACCCTCCTTCTAACTCTTTTTTGTGACATCTTTTCATACCAAAATCTTCTGGCTTTATAGTGTAATTAATAAATTGACCAGATTTGATTTCGCAAACTGTTGTTTCTGCACTCATTGAAATTTCATCAATACAATCTTTTCCATATACTACCATACCTTTTTGAACGCCTAAATTTGCCATAACATGGGCAAGAGGAGTTACTAATAATTCGTCGTATACTCCCATAACCTCCATATTTGCACCAGCAGGATTGGAAAGAGGTCCTAATATATTAAATACTGTACGAAAACCTAATTCCCTTCTTACAGGAGCAACATATTTCATAGCAATATGATAATTTTGAGCAAATAGAAAACAAATATTTATTTTTTCAAGCAACTGAGCACTTTTTTCAGGTGGTATTGTAATGTTTACACCAAGTGCTTCTAAACAGTCTGCTGCACCGCACCTGCTGGAGGCAGCTCTATTTCCGTGTTTTGCAACAGGAATACCTGCTGCAGATATGACAAAAGAAGCAGTAGTTGAAATATTAAATGTGTTAGAATTGTCGCCTCCTGTTCCTACAATTTCTAAAACATCTCTGCCATGTAATAGTTTGATACAATGTTCTCTCATACCAGAGGCAGAGCCTGTAATTTCATCTATTGTTTCACCTTTAAGAGCAAGAGCAGTTAAATAAGCACTCATTTGCACTTCTGTTGCTTCTCCGCTCATAATTTCATTCATAACTTGTTTTGATTGTTCAAATGATAAATCTTTTTTTTGAATGAGTGAAAATATTGCTTCTTTAATCATAACGTTATTCCCTCCAAAAAATTTTGAATAATTGTGTCGCCTTCTGGTGTCATAACGGATTCTGGGTGAAATTGTACGCCATAGATAGGAAATGTTTTATGTTCTATAGCCATAATTTCTCCATCATCTGTTTCTGCTGTAACGCGAAGTACATCAGGAAGTGTTTGTTTTATTGCAACTAAAGAGTGATACCTTGCTACCTGCATTGTAATATTACAATGCTGAAAAAGTTTACTTTTATTTTCTATTTTTATTATAGAAGTTTTGCCGTGCATAATTTTTTTGGCATAGCTGACAGTACCTCCAAAGGCCTCAAAAATTGCTTGATGCCCCAAACAGACACCTAATATAGGTATTTTTTGATGCAGTTTTTGTATTGCTTGTATACAGATACCTGCATTTTCTGGTCTGTTTGGACCTGGAGAGAGTATAATCGCATAAGGATTGCTTTTTTCTATTTGTTCTACTGTTATCATATCATTTCTAACAACAACAATATCACTATAAAATTTACCAATTTGCTGATACAAATTATAAGAAAAACTGTCATAATTATCAATTAGTAATATCATAATCAATCCCCCCTTGTGATTGCTCAAGTGCCTCTATCACTGCTTTAGCTTTATTAATACATTCTTGATATTCATTTTCAGGCACACTATCTGCAACAATACCTGCACCAGAACGAACAAATACTTTACCATTTTTAGCAAAAGCAATACGAATAGCAATACAGACATCTAAATTTCCTGTAAAATCTAAATATCCTAGTGCACCTCCATAAATACCCCTTTTGTTGTTTTCTAATTCATTTATAATTTGACAAGCTCTAAATTTTGGTGCACCAGATAATGTCCCAGCAGGTAATATAGCATCTATAGCATCTAGTGCGTCATATTGTGGTGCAATTTCTCCTTTTACAGTAGAACCAATGTGCATTACGTGAGAATATTTTTCAACAGACATATATTTTTCAACAAAAACGCTGCCTATTTTACTAATTTTTCCTATGTCATTTCTACCTAAATCTACAAGCATATTGTGTTCTGCAATTTCTTTTTCATCAGAAAGGAGTTCTTTTTCTAATTCACAATCTTCTTGTGGTGTTTTTCCTCTTTTACGAGTGCCTGCAAGAGGAAAAGTGTGTAATGTACCATTTTGTAATTTAACAAGTGTTTCAGGAGAAGCACCTACAATTTCAATGTCATCACTCGAAAAATAAAACATATAAGGAGAAGGATTTGTTGTTCTAAGTACTCTATAAGTATCTAAAAGACTGCCTTGTATGTCTGCTTCTAAACGATTTGAAAGCACTACTTGAAAAATATCTCCTTCATAAATATATTTTTTTGCTTTTTCTACCATATTACAATAAGTTTTTTTGTCAAAAAGAGGTTTAAATTCAGATGTAATAGTAAGAGGTTTTTTTGGTGATGGTTTTACTATATATAAAAGTTTTGCTAAATTATCAAGTTCTACACAGGCTTTGTGATAGGCAGTTTCGCCATATTCTGAAAGCATATTCACAATGAGTATTATTTTTTGTTTGTAGTGATCAAAAGCAATTATTTTTTCAAAGAGCATTAAATCCACATCTTTAAAATTTTCTTTATCACAGGCATCTAAACAAATATTAGGTTCGTTATATTTTATATAATCATAACTAAAGTAACCTACAAGTCCTCCAGTAAAAGGGGGCATATTTTCTAATTGAGGTGCTGTATTTTGTTTTAATATGTCACGAATTATTGTTTTAGGATGCTGTGTTTTTTGTTCTATTGTCACACTTCCTTTTATTTTTAAGTCACCGTTTTGACAAGTAATTTCTAATGTAGGATCAAAACCTAAAAAAGTATATCTGCCCCAATTTTGAGAACGTTCTGCACTTTCTAGCATAAAGCAGTGTTTGCTGACATTTTTTAATATATTAAGTATACCAATAGGTGTCGTAATGTCTGCATATAATTCTTTTTTAATAGGAATTCTTTTATATTGTTTTTGCTGTATTAAGTTTTGTATTTGTTCTAATGATGGATAAAACATAGTAAAAAACTCCTTTTCTCTAAATTGATATTGAAAAATAAAAAAACGCCCAAGACAATAAAAAAATATTGTCAAGGGCGGGCAATTTGTCCGTGGTACCACCTTGTTTTACAGCAATAAAAGACATTCTTAACATACCATAAAGTAATCATTATATTAGATTATGAATGCTTTGCAAAAGCTGTACACTCTGCGAAATACTATCATATTTCCGACAACTAACGTATGTCCTACGTTGTAGAATACTCAACAGTAAAAACTGTTTTTGACTACACCCTCAGCGACCCATTTAACAAACTGCGTACTATTTGGCTTCCAGCATCCCAAACTCTCTGTAAGTGCAAATTTTGTTTTTACTTTCGCATCAACGGTTTTACTTATTTTGTTGCATTAAATTATAGCACTGTTAAAAAATGATGTCAATAAAAAAATTTCTACATTGAAAAGAGTATTGTAGTGAAAAACAAAATAACAAAATGTTTGAAAAGTGGTAGCAGTTTTTTATAAAAAAATACTTGACAAAAAATTTTTAATATACTAGCTTTTTGGCTGTAATTTAGTAAAATTAAAAAGGAGAGAATGATTATGAATGTATGGAAAGGAAATCGTTATAAAGCAGGTTTAGATTATGGTAGTCATTTTGTTGTTAGTGATGTAGTAAATGGTATGTTAAGTGATGAAAAAAGAGCATTTACACAAAATTGTATACCATTATATCAAAAATATTATCCTGAAATATTGGAAGAAATAAAGGGAGTTGCGAAGGGTATTTCTACAGATTGGGAAAATGTTGCAGCATTTTTATTTTGTATGTATTGTTTTGACGTGCAAAATAGATGTTCTAGTTTTGCCTTTTGTAATAATGATAAAATAATACTTGGTAAAAATAGTGACTTTTTAACATTTGTAGAAAATGTATGGGATAGTGTGTACTATGACATAGAAGGAAGTTATCGTTTTATAGGGAATACTACAGCATGGACAGAAATAGAAGATGGTATGAATGAATGTGGACTTGCTGTAGCTTTGACATTTGTATATCCTACAAAAATAGGGTATGGATTGAATGGAGGTATGATATTACGTTATATTTTAGAAAAATGTCAAAATACACAACAAGCGATACAAGCAATACAAAAGCTGCCTATTGCTTCAGCACAAACAATTACAATAGCAGATAAAACAGGAAAAATAGTAGTTGTAGAATGTAATTGTGAAAAAGTTACTGTAATAAAACCTTCAGATAATAAAAATGCTGTTTTTGCAACAAATCACTTTGTTTCAAGAGAAATGTGTGTGTATCAGTATAAAGGACAAGATGATTGTTATTCACATAAAAGATTACAAACATTACAAAAAGCATTTGAATACCAAAAAGAATATACTGTATCGTTTGCAATGGATTTGCTTTCAGGAAAAAAAGGATTTTTGTGTCAATATGATAGAAAAGAAGGCATAGATACTATATGGTCTGTGATATATGATTTGACAGAAAATAAAGTATATATGACAAAAGGAAATCCTTCTCAAAAAGATTTTACTGTAATTCCAATAGCTTTAGATAGTGGACAGTTCATCAATATAATTAATGGTAAATAAAATTGTAAATATATAGTTTTTGTTCATTATTATGATAAAATAAATGTTGATAAATAGTTTTTATTATTGTTAAGTAAAACACACTGTTTTTGCGTGAAATAGTGTGTTTTTGATTTGCAAAAAAATTAAAATGGTTGTCACTCTTTTAAAACCTGTACATATATTACAAGTATAATATCTCTTAATAAGGAGGAAAAAGAAATATGCAAAATTACAATAATAACAGATATTGTGTTAATACTTCTAGTTGCTGTTGTGGAAATCATAGTAGTTGTACAGGTAGTATTGTTTGTCCTGGGCCACAAGGCCCACAAGGCCCACAAGGTCCAGTAGGACCAGCAGGTCCACAAGGCCCAAGAGGCTTACAAGGTCCACAAGGCCCACAGGGTATTACAGGAAATACGGGACCAGCAGGTCCAACAGGTTCACAAGGCGTACAAGGTTTGCAGGGAGCACAAGGACCAGCAGGTCCAACAGGGTCAACAGGTCCAGCAGGAGTAATGGGCCCAGCAGGAGTAACAGGCCCAACAGGAGCAACAGGCCCAGCAGGAGCAACGGGAACGACAGGTGAAACCGGTCCAGCAGGGGCGACAGGAGCAACGGGAGTAACCGGTCCAGCGGGAGTAACCGGTCCAGCGGGAGCAACAGGTCCAGCAGGACCAACAGGTCCAGCGGGAGTAACCGGTCCAGCAGGAGTAACCGGTCCAGCGGGAGCAACAGGTCCAGCAGGAGCAACAGGTCCAGCGGGAGCAACAGGTCCAGCAGGACCAACAGGCCCAACAGGCGCTATGGGTCCTGGATTAACAACTGCTACAAATTTTGTAGCAGGTACACCATATGCACAAGGAGATTTATTGTTCTATAATGGTTCTTTATATCGTTCTGAGATAAACAATCCTTCAGGCACACCAGATACTTCAGCAGATTTTCAACTTGTTTCTGTAGCAGGAGCAACCGGCCCAACGGGACCAACGGGAGCAACAGGCCCAGCAGGAGCGACAGGACTAGCAGGAGCAACGGGCCCAACGGGAGCGACCGGCCCAACAGGAGCAGCAGGACTAGCAGGAGCAACAGGACTAGCAGGAGCAACGGGACCAGCAGGAGCAACGGGAGCGACCGGCCCAACAGGAGCAACAGGACTAGCAGGAGCAACAGGAGCAACGGGAGCGACAGGCCCAACAGGAGCAGCAGGCCCAACAGGAGCAACGGGCCCAACAGGAGCAACCGGCTCAACGGGAGCAACTGCTGCATACATTTATACAAACTTAATAAAAACAATTTATATTTGAATTTGTATGATATCAGTAGTATAATATTATAAAAGGAGTGAAATAAATATGAATATAGAACAAAGAATTGATAATGTTATGAAAAAAATAGACAAGCTTTCTGATAAAAAGCTGCGATTTTCTGGCGGAAAATTCCCTCCAGTATGGGAAAAACCATTCACAGAAAAACAAGTTTCAGCATTTGAAAAAATACATCATATTACATTACCTCAGGATTATAAAACATTTATTACGACAACAGCAAGTAGTGGAACACAGCCATTTTATGGATTATACAGCATTGTTTCAGAAATACAGCAAAAAGTCGCTATCAATAAAAAGTTTCAATATACTGTGAGAAAACCTTTAAATATTGCAGAACTTTCTGATGAAGAATATGACAAATTATTTGAAGAAGACGACGAAGAACAAGTTACTTTTGATGCAGGATATATTTATTTATGTCATGAGGGCTGTGGTATGTATAGTATATTAATTGTGAATACAGATGATAAAAATACTTATGGTACTGTTTGGTATTGTGATATAGCAAATGATGCAGGAATGTTTCCTCTTATTGACACTGTTAGTAAAACAACAATGAATTTTTTAGATTGGTTGGAATATTATGCAGATAAAATACTTAAGTCGGAGTATTCTGAATATTTTAGCTATGGGCAATTAGCAGGGAAAATAGAATGAAAGGAGAAATTATAAAAATGCAATATAAATGTATTGGTATAGTAGGTATGTTATTTACTACAATGCTGTTTTCACTGGAATTTTATGGTTTACAGCTCATACAAGTAATAGATAAATCTTCTGGTACGGATTTCTGCCATACCCCCTTTGGATATTTTTCAGAGCCATGTGTAAAAATTGCATTTCTTATTACAATGTGTATTATGATATGTAGTATTATAATTTATTTATATGGTAGAGAAATTTGTATAAAACAACGACAATGTAAAGGAGAAAAATAATTATGAAAAAAATAGTTGCTATGATATTATGTTTTAGTATTATAAATATAAACATTACTACAGCATTTGCGTTGTCAAAACAAAATGACATAGAATATCAAAAAATTATACAGGAATTAGAAACTATACCAGAATTATATAGTGGAGTGTATATTGAAAATAATATTTTACATATTGTTCCATTGAATACAGAAAAAAGTATTAAAGCAATAACAGACATCAAACAAAATGCAACAGTTGATATTGTAATAGAGGAAGCAAAAGTATATTCTTTAGAGGAATTAAATACTGCTTTTGAAATATTGAGAGAAAATAGAGAAAATTTAGATATTACAGCATATTCTATAGATACTATAAACAATGGATTAAAAGTAATGGCAAAACAATGGACAGACGAAAAAAAGAAAAATATTATGGAAATTACAAATGTCAAAAACATTCAATATATTACAGATTTAGGTTCAGTAAATACTGCACTCAAAAAACAATTATATTTGGAAAGTAATCAACCATACCATATCATACAATATACTGTGAAAAAGCAAATGTTTTATCATTTTAAAAAAGAAGAATTATATACTATTGCAGAATATATTAAAGACAATATTGATGAAGAATTTGATAGAAATCAGTATGCTGCAAGGTTAGTAAAAAAAGAACAAAATTATGTTATACTTTCTATGAGGGATAAACAAAAAGAACAAGTGACAAAACAGGGATATTATATTTTTATAGAAAATGAAAAAGTAATTTGTATTTATGCTGTTACTGAAGTAGCATCATAAAATAGATAAGTTGGAAATTATAGAGGAGGTTATTATGCTTGATATAATACCTAGCACAGAACAAATGACAAATTTAGTTGGAAAATCTTTATATGAGATATGGAATAAATTATGTGTTTTAATTGATGAAAAGTATGATATGGATTGTTTGTGGAATAAAGGTGGAAAAAAGTGGACATATGAATATAAATATCGTAGAGGTGGTAAAACTTTATGTGCATTATATGCAAGAGAAAACTGTATAGGATTTATGATTATTTTAGGAAAAGAGGAATGTTTAAAATTTGAAAAAGATAGAGAAAATTATTCCAAAGAAGTTCAAAAAATTTATGATGAAACTCAAACTTATTATGATGGGAAATGGATGATGTTTAAGCCAATAGATACTTCTTTGTTTGATGATTTTATCAGGTTATTGAGAATGAAAAGAAAACCAAATAAAAAGTAAAAAATTAATTAATAATTTCAAGTTTATAAAGAAAGTAATTGCTTTGGTTGACTCTAAAAATTTTAGCTAACACAAAAACAAGAGTGAATTTTAAAAAATATGAAAATCTATTAAAAATCATAGAAAAATAACTAATTTAATCTATTTGTTGAAGACAAAGGAATAAAATATGATAGTAAAAAAAATATAATAAATTTTTATTTTTAACAATTATATTGCTATGTGCTTTAGTAACAATGTATTTAAAATATATACAAAATCATTACAATGGAGATAATGTAGAAAACATTAAAAATACTATTTGTATAATGAAAGAAAATATTAAAAAAGAAGATATTAAAATTATAGATACTACAATAATAGAGGAGTATAAAATTATAGCATTTCGTGAAAATAATACTCTAGGAATAATTACTTTTCAGAAACAAAAACAACACTATCAATTTCATACCATACAATATCATCACCATAACAAAGAAATTGCTTTGTTTTCTTTTTACTATTTTGATGAATATGATAAAGGGCATGACTATGATATTTTGTTCAACTGTAATAAGTATTTAGCTTATTTTTATAGAAGTAAAAACAATGAAAAGCCACAAAAATTTATAATAGAGAAATGTCCTAGTGTTATTTTTATTAATAATGAAGAATGTAAAGATAGTGACCATATAAAATATAAGTTTTATGATAGTATGGATAAAGAATTATAAAAAAGCGGAAAACAAATTGTTCTCCGCTTTTTTGTTATAAACCTAATGTATCATTACCTGTATAATCTTTCCAAGCAGTTACAAAGTCTTTTACAGCATATGCAGTATTTTTGTTGTATATTAATTTTTCCATTAAATCTGCACTAATTGTTACAGCATCTATACCATTTATTAAAAGTTCTTTTACCTGCATTAAATTTTTAAAACTTGCTGCAATAACTTTGCAGTCTATGTTATTTAGTTTGAATGCTTTTTGTATTTCTAAAGCTGCCTTTACACCATCTATTTCTAAGTCACATATTCTGTTTACATAAGGTGCAACATATGCTGCACCACAATTTGCAGCTAGTAATGCCTGTTCTACAGAATAAATGCCTGTGGCAAGTGTTTTGATACTTTCATCACTTAATTTTTTAATTGCTTTTAAGCCATTTGAAGAGGCAGGAATTTTTACAATAATGTTTTTAGATAACGACATTAATTTTTTAGTTTCTGAAATAATGCCCTCTACATCATCTGATATTACTTGTAAAAAAAGTTCTTTGTTTTTTGTTACAGCTTCTACTAGTTTTAAAATGTCTGCTTTGTCTTTTACAATAATAGTAGGATTGCTTGTAACTCCTTTAATGTTATATGCCTCTACATATTCTGCTATTTTTTCATAATTTGCACTATCTAAATAAATATCCATTTAAAATACCTCCTAAATACTATATTAACCTCTTGATTTTCCACCTGTAATATTGATTGTTGTTCCTGTAATATAATCTGCTCTGTCTGAAATTAAATAACTTACTAAATCAGCAACTTCGTTAAGTTTTCCAGCTCTTGCCAAAGGGATTGATTTTGTATAATCTGTACTAATTTCATCTACTTTTATGCCTCTTGTGTAAGCTAATGCTTCATTGTATTTTTCTGTACGCATATTTGTTTTTTCCATAATACCTGGAGCAACACCTACTACTCTAATGTTTTTAATTCCCAATTCTTTTGCCCAAGAGCGAGTAAAGCAATTTACTGCACTTTTTGTAGCAGCATAGATACTCTGTCCAGCAGAACCTTCCATACCAGACTCTGAAGAAATATTAATAATTACCCCCTTACCTTGTTTTAATTGTTTTTTTACTACTGCCTGTGTACAAAATAAAACCCCTTTTACATTTACATCAAATGTAAAATCAAATGATTTTTCATCAATTTCATATATGGGATTTTTTTCATAAATATCTACAATAAGCTGAGGTTTATTTACTCCAGCATTATTTACAAGTGCATCAATTTTCCCGTATTTTTGATAAATGGTTTCAACCATAGTATCAACACTATCTTTTTTCGTAACATCACATTGTATACATTCTATGTTATTAATTTTCTGTCTGTTTTTTACATTCAAATCACATATAATTACTTTTGCACCACAATTTTTAATACCTTCTGCAATGTGATTTCCTATTCCGTTTGCACCACCTGTTACAATAACAACTTTTTCTTCTAAATTCAGCCAACTTTTTACCATGTTAAAACTCCCCTTTATTTAATATACTTTCTGCTGTAATGCTATCTGTAATCAGTACATTGATGATATTTGTAGAAATAGCCGTTTTTATTGCTTTTACTTTTTCTTCTCCAAAAGCAACACCCACTCTAATAGGTATTTTTTTCGCTTCTTCTAATGTAAGTCCTATTATTCTATTATTAAATTCACTTTCCACAGTATTTCCGTTTTTGTCAAACACTCTACCTAATATTTCTCCTACACCATTATGCTGTGATAATTCTAAAAGTATTTCTTTTTTTTGATTATCTAATGCTGCAATAGAAGAATTTTCTACTAAAGCACCTATACCAAATATACCTACTTGGCAGTTTTTTGCTTTTTGAAGTACTGCTTTAATTTGAGGTTCTTCTAAAAGCATTTTTTTAGTAGCGATATCTTTGACATACATAGGGGCAGCAAAATGATAGCTGATACCATTTATTGCTTCTGCTAGTTTAGAAGACAACAGACTTGCATAACTTAGTCTTAAATCATTGTTTTGTGCAGTTTCTGGTATCATTGTACCCAATAATGGAATAATTTCTATATTTTTGCATTTGATTTGATTTCCTATTTTATATAATTCAAAAGCCTCAATCATTTTTTTCATAGTATAGCCCCAAGCAATGCCTAATGTCATATCACTTTTTAGTATTCTTGCAATATAATATGCAGCTTGCTTTGCTACAAAAGTTTCTCTGTCTTTTTCATTGTCTGATTTGACAGCAATCACTTCTTTTAATTGATATTTTTTTTCTAGTTCTTTTTCTAGCTCAATTACATTTTCTGACGGAAAATCCATTATAATTTTGATGTAGCCTTCTTTTTTTGCTTTTGTTAATGCTCTGGAAACTGTAGTACGAGATACATTTAATTTTTTAGCAATTTCGTCTTGAAGCATTTCTTGTTGGTAGTACATATCCGCTACTCTCATTAAAAACCTATCGTCACTTTTCGCCATAACATATCTCCTTTTGCACATATAACACATAATGTAATTATGTTCATATTTTATTATAATAACAATATTGTTTTTGTCAATAGCTATTCATAATAAAAAATAATTTTACATATTTTTAGTAATAACAATAATAATGATAGGAATAAAAAGCTATGTTTGATGAAAAGAAATTAAAACAAAATAATAATTTTAAAAGAAAAGATTTGATTGAAATTACAGATGTAAATATTGATACAAAATTAGATTATGATACTCGTATCAAGAATTATTTAAAACAAATAAAAAATCCATATTGCTTTTTATGTAATGATGTGATTGTAACAATTTCTTTTTCAGAGAAGGGAGAGGAGCTTTCAGAATTACTAAAAAAATATATGAACAGACAATAATGACAAAAAGAAGGGAAAATATGGCACGTATTAGAAAACAAAAACAACAAAAACAACATTGGAATATAGGTATATATATTAGGCTTTCTAAAGAAGATGGTAACGAACAAAGTTTAAGTGTAATCAATCAAAAAAAGATAGTATTAGAATATTTGGAAAATAATTTAAAAGAACAATATACATTGATGGATTATTATATTGATGATGGCTTGACAGGCACAGACTATTACCGCCCAGAATTTCAAAGAATGATACAGGATATAGAAAAAGGTAGTATTAATTGTGTTATTTGTAAAAATTTATCCAGAATGTTCCGAAATTATTCTGACCAAGGATATTTTTTAGAAAAGGTATTTCCTATACATAATATTAGATTTATTACAGTAAGTGAACCTAAAATAGATAGTTTTTTATATCCAGAAGCACTGAACGGTTTAGAAATTCCTATAAATGGCTTAATGAATGACCGTTTTGCAGCAAAAACCTCTCGTGATATTAGAGATACTTTTGATACAAAAAGAAGAAAAGGAGAATTTATAGGTGCATTTGCTCCTTATGGTTATCAAAAAAGTATAGAAAATAAAAATAAGCTTATCATTGATGAACAAGCAGCGGCTGTTGTAAAAAATATTTATAAATGGTTTGTTTATGATGGTATGAGTAAACAGGGCATTGCAAAATATCTCAATGAACAAGGAGTATTAAATCCATCAGCATATAAGAGAAATAAAGGATTGCATTATTATAATCCTCAAAAAGAAATGTCTGATGTTTATTGGAGTGCTTCTACTGTTTCAGCAATATTAAAAAATGAAATGTATATTGGTACTATGGTGCAAGGAAAACAGAGAGTCATAAGCTATAAAGTACATAATGTAATTTCTGTACCAGAAAAAGACTGGTATGTTGTACCTCATACACATAAAGCAATTATTGAAAAAGAATTGTTTCAAAAAGCACAATATTTGCAATTAAGAGATACACGAGTTTCTCCTCAAAATAAAAAAGTACATATGTTAGCTGGTTTTGTATATTGTGCAGATTGTCAAAAAGCAATGACAAGACAAAAAACAAAAGGAAATGTATATTATTATTGTAGAACATATAGAGAAAAATCAAAAAAACTATGTACAAAACATAGTATAAAAGAACAAACAATATTAAAAGTTGTTTTGACAGTGCTTCAAAAACAGATTTCATTGCTGTATAATATGGAAGAAATTACAAAAGCAATACATACCACAACACCATATCATATAGCACATACTCAAAATATAATAGAAATGAAAAAAAAGGATATTAAAAAAGTAAATGATGCCATTGACGTACTTTATGAAGACTGGAAAAAGAAATATATTGATTATGAACAATATCATAGATTAAAGTTAAAATATGAAATACAGATAAAGCAAATAGAACAAAGTATACAAAATATTTTAAAAAATAGTAATACTGTTCAAAGAGAATTAGAAGAAAATCAACATTATAAAAAAGCATTTTTAAAATATCAAAATATTACTAGTTTAAATCGTAGCATATTGGTAGAACTAGTAAAAAAAATTTTAATATATGAAAATAATAAAATAGAAATTGTATTTTGTTTTACTAACCCATATATTCAAAAAATAGAATAAAATATTTTGTATAAATGAATGTTTCAACAGGAGCAACGGGAGCAACAGGCGTTATTGCAACAAATGTATTGAGTGCTATTAATAGTGCAGAACAGACACCAGCAGCAGCAAATGAAGCTTTAGTATTTAATACAAATAGAGCGATAGTAGGTACAGGTATACAACATACTGCAGGTACTGGAGATTTTGTATTAAATGAAACAGGAACTTATGCAATAAGCTATGATACTACAACAAGCGATGCAGCAGGAACAACACCACCTATTATAGCGACACTAAGTTTAGAACAAGATGGCGTTAAAATACAAGGAAGCTCTTCTTCTGCAACAATTGCTACAGCAAACCAAGCAGCAACATTGGCAAGTAATGCTATTGTTACTGTAGCAACAGCACCTTCTACTATTACATTAGTAGCAGGTAATACAAGTGCAGATTATGCAGAGTTAAATATGACAATTATAAAATTAGATTAAACAATATCACTCCTTACAAAATAAATGAGTATCGTATTATATGCTATAAAAAACCTCCTATTATATAAATCATTACGTTAAAAAAGAGAGATGCAGTAATATACAACTGCATCTCTTTTTGATGTAAAAATATTGTTTTATTTTAATTTATGAAGATATTTTTCTTTTGTGGCTAAACCACCTCTGATATGTCTTTCCGCTTTATTGATTTCTAATACTCTACGTACATCTTTTGCTAAATCAGGGTTAATTTTTTCTACTCTATCTGTAATATCTTTGTGTACTGTACTTTTGCTAATACCAAATTTTTTAGCAGTTTCTCTTACTGTAGCATTAGAATGTATCATAAAATTTGCAATTTCAACAGCCCTTTCTTCTATATATGTTTTCAAAAATCAGCACTCCTCTATACTTTATCATAATTATGTATATGCCTTAAATAAATAGAATATGAAAATATATGGTTTTGTGATAAGTTATTGAAAATAATAAAGAAATGTGTTTTAATAACATTATGTATAAATATTATATTTTGAGGAGGAAATATACATGAAGAAAAAAGTATGTAGTTTATTACTTACAACAGTGCTTGCACTTTCTAGCACCATAAGTGCATTTGCTTGCACAGGTACAATTATAGGAAAGAATATGTCTGAAGATGGTACAACGCTTGTAGCAAGAACAGAAGACATAGGAGGAGGACATACAAAACGTTATTTAGTGCAACCAGCAATGCAATATGCACAAGGTGCAGTATTTAAAGATAAAAATACAGGATTTACTTATCCGCAGCCAGCAAATGCTTATAAATATACATATGTGCCAGATGCAGATGTAGAAGGAGATGGCATTTATGGTGAAATTGGCTTTAATGAATTTGGTGTGTATGTAGATGCTACAATTTCTGCTTATCCAAATGAACAAGCAGAAAATGCAGACCCTTTTGTGGAAGATGGTTTTAGAGAGGCAAATATGGTTTCTATACTGTTACCAAGAGTAAAAACAGCAAGAGAAGGTGTAGAATTAGTTGCTTCCATAGTAGAGGAAAAAGGTGCAGCAGAGGGAAATATACTTGTAATAGGGGATAGTAATGAAGTATGGTATATTGAAATTTATACAGGACATAGATATGCAGCGATAAAAGTACCTGATGATGCTTGTATGGTATTTCCAAACTGTTTTATGTTGGGAGAAGTAAATTTAGAAGATAAAGAAAATGTGATGGCTTCTGAAGATTTAATTACATTTGCACAAGAAAATGGTTTTTATAAAGAGCATAATGGAACATTCCACGCAGCACTTTCTTATGCAGAGGAATTATCAGAAGGGAATAGACAAAGACTTTGGGGAGGACAAAATTTTTTAGCACCTAGTAAAAACATTTCTTATAATACAGAAGTATTTGATTTGTTTATGACACCAGATGACAAAGTATCATTACAAGATGTTATGGAACTGCAAAAGTATCGTTATGAAGGTACAGAATATGATGCAAATTTAGCAAAAAATACAGAAGTAAGAGAAATTGGTACAGAAAGACAAGCAGAATGTCATATATTGCAAATAAAACCAGAATATCCAGCAGAATTAGGTGGTATTATGTGGCTTGCTATGGGAAATGCAGAACATTCTGTTTATTTGCCAACTTATGGAAATATCATAGATACACATCAAGCATATAAATCAAGTTCATTAAACTATAGCCCAGATTGTGCTTATTGGATATTCCGTAGTGTTGCCACACTTGCTGAATTAGATAGAGAAAAATTCGGTGCTTCTGTAAGGGAATATTGGACACAATATCAACAAAATTTAATAGATAATCAACAAAAAGTGGATCAGAAAGTATTAGAACTGTATGCACAAAGTCCACAACAAGCAGCACAATATACTACAAAACAAGGTATTGCTATAGCAGAAGATGCGATACAAAAAGCAAAAATAATATATGAAGAATTGATGACGTATGTAGCAGCAGAAGGTGGTAGACCAAATAAAGAAGCATTTGTGCCTTCTGTAGCAAAATAATTAAACAAAAAACAACAAAATAATAGAAAAGCCAAACATTGAGGACAATACTTTTAAAGAGGATATTGTCCTCAATGTTTTTAATTTTATGGTATGTTTTTATAATCGTCAGTGTTTGTAGAAAGTTCCTTTTTTTGTAGTGCTTTGTTTACAGCTTGAGAAATGAGATGGTATGCTACAGCGAAGAAGGGAACGCCTATTATCATACCAAAAAATCCCATTAAACCGCCAAAAAACAATATGGAAAACAATACCCAAAAACTGCTTAATCCTGTAGAGTCGCCCAATATTTTGGGACCTAAAATATTGCCATCAAATTGCTGTAAAACAAATATAAATATAATAAAATATAAACTTTGCATAGGAGAAACAAGCAAAAGCAATATAAAACTGGGTACAGCACCTATAAAAGGACCAAAAAATGGTATAATGTTTGTAATACCAATAATAACGCTGATTAACATAGTATAAGGCATTTTCATTAATGTAAGACAAATATAACAAAGTATGCCTATAATTAAAGAGTCGATGAGTTTGCCTATAATGAAGCCACCAAATACTTGATGTACAAAGCGAATTTCGTGTATTATGGCACTGCCGAGTTTTTTGTTAAATATACTGTATATTATTTTTTTTGCTTGTGAAGCAAATGTTGTTTTGCAGTTGAGTACATAAACAGCAACAATAATGCCTATTAAAAAGTTTTTCAAAAAAGAAAATACTCTGTAAACACCTGTAGAAACATTAGAAACAAGCGTCTGTATTGTTTGTATGGTCGGTATTAAAGAAGTATCAAACCATTGTTGTAAATTTTGGCTAGCTTGATTGTAATAATCAGAGAAAACTTTTCTTGCTTGAGGGTTATTTTCAAAAATGGTATCTAGCCAAGAATATACTTTGTCGATACTTTCAGGTACTAAATCCACAATACCTAATATACTTTTGTAAAGCTGGGGTACAACCATCCAAAAAAAACCTGTTAGTACAGTTATCATAAAAAATAGTGTAATAAATGTACTGAGAGCTTTTGCAAGTGGTTTTCCTTTTTTTATTGACATTTTTTGTATCAAAAAAGGCTCAATTCGTTTTTCAATTTTGTTGTAAATAGGTGTCAAAAGGTAAGCCAAAATCAAGCCATAGCTAATGGGCGACAATATATTTAATATAATTTTGATACCATAAAAAATATTTTGGAGTTTAAAAAGGAAAAAGAAAAACAATATAGAAGCAGAAATTGCACCAAATAATGTAACACCTTTCCAGAAATAATTCATCTTTTCGTCATTATGCAACAGAAATACCCCCTATGAAAAACATTTGTATTATTCTACCAAAATAAAAGCAAATATGCAATAAAAAAGCTATACTGGAGCCACAGTCTGGAGTTTTTTCAGTGCCTCCAGACTGGGTAAAAAAAAAGCCAGTAGAGGCAGAGAAAAATTACATTATTTATTTTATTACATTATTTTAAATAGTGATTTGTAAAAAAATAAAAATCTCTCATAGCTTGTTTATAAATTCCCTCAGTTAACAATATAATATAATCCGTTTCTAGTTCTTCATAAACAAAAAATGCCTCATTAGACTGTAATTGTTCAGCAATGGCTGCTTTTTTGGCAATTAAGTCTTTATTCTGTTGACGAATTTGATGTATTTTCTCTGCTATGTACTCATTTACAAATTTTTCTAATTTTTGCTCGAATTCCTTTTCTCCCAAAATATCAATTCCCTTCTAATATTTGTATTGCGTAATATTACCATGTAACTATGCTGCCCTCCTTTCTTTTTTTGTGCTATACAAATATTTAGCACGGCATTTAAAAAGTAGTTTTCACCTCCTTTATATAGTTACCGTGTTAAGGGAAAAGTGTGTTACTATAAAAAAAGAAAGACTTTTGACAATAAATGCAAAAGCCTTTTTGGTGTCAATTTTTGTCTGTCTGCTTTATTTCGACACGAGGTTTTATAAATTTAATTAAAGACAATATAAAAAGAATTTCATCTTCAGTAGAATTATACAAATAGGCATTGAGGGCATCTAAAGCAGAATTATTTTGTTGTTGGGGCGATGTTTCAATGTCTTGAATACCTTTAATAAGGTAATCAGTGGACACATGAAAAATTTCAGAAAGACGACATAATTTTTCAATACTTATGCCGCTTGTACCACGTTCTACCAAACCAATAAAGGAAGGAGAAACGTCTAAGAGTTCACAAAGCTTTTCTATAGTTAATTTATTTTTAAGCCTTTGGTCGCGTATTCTTTTACCTATTTCTTTTTGACTGAATGAAAATGACATAATATAATTCACCCCCATTGTGAACATTTTATAAAAAAATAGAGCTGTTCACCATATAGTAAAACTATTTAAAAAAATAATAGTAAAACTATTAAGTTTTAAAATAGTAAGCCGATATAATAAGCAAGAGGGAAAAAAATAGTAAAATTTAAGCAATTTTTTTTACCCCTTAACAATAGTATTACTATTATTTCAAATTCAAGGAGGACTATTTATGTTATCAGTAGGAAGGAATCCCGGAGAGTACATTGTCATAGGAGATAACATTATTGTAGAGGTTGTTTCTATAGACAACTGCTTGCGATTAGCGATAGATGCACCAAAAGAAATGAGTATTGAGCGTGGGGAAAATTACGAAAAGACGCACGACGTACCAGAATGTATCAAAAGAACAAGAGCATTAGGTGGAGCAAAACGCAAGCGCTAAAAAGTGGTTTTAATCTATGTAGGAGAGAGGGCCCCTTTACTACAAAGATTGAAATATAACGTGGGACAGTGTCCCACAATCAAATAGAAAACGAAAATAAAAAAATAAAAACAATGGGGGAGAAAGGATACTCCCCGTCAAATTCAAGGAGGTCGTATTTATGATTATTCAACATAATATTCCAGCTTTAAATTCTTATAACAGATTAGGTGCAAACAACAAAGCAGTAGCTAGCAACTTGAAAAAATTGTCATCTGGTTACAAAATCAATAGTGCAGCTGACAATGCAGCAGGTTTGGCAATTTCTGAAAAAATGAGAGCTCAAATCACAGGTTTGGAAGCTTGCCAACAAAACTCTAAAGATGGTATTTCATTGGTACAGACAGCTGAGGGTGCTTTGACAGAAGTTCACTCTATGTTAAACAGAATGGTAGAACTTTCTACATTGGCATCAAACGGAACATACTCCGACAGCAACAGAGAAAAATATCAGAATGAAATTAAAGAACTGCAAGATGAAATTGATAGAATTGCAGACTCTACAAACTTCAATGGTATTGACTTGTTAAATGGTAACTTAGCAACCGAAGGTACAACAAAATCAGGTCTTTCAGGTTTGGAAATGAAATTCCATTCCAGCATATCAGTAGAAGACTATGAGGCTGTAAGAGGACAATACAGTGTTACAGGTGCTTTACTTTCTGCTAAATTAGAAGGAGCACAGGGTGGTAGTGGTACTGGTGGCGTTCTTGGTGAGGGCGATAAAGTAACTTTTAGATTTGAATTTAAAGATGCAGAAGGCAACTCTCAAACACACAATATAGAATTTACAGTTAAAGCTGGTGTAGCAAATAAAGAATTTGATAAACTGATTGCATCTGATGGTACAGAATATGAATTAAATGGAGCATTAACAGATGCTGGCAGTTTTGCAACAGGTAAAATTGCTCAAGCTAAATTAACTGCTGCAATGGAAGCAGAATTGAAGAAAAATCCAACAATAAAAGAGAACTTTAAAGTGAATTTAACTACTGCTGGTACTGTTGCAGTAGACAACAAAACAGGTGGTACTGACCAATTAAAATTTGAAGGTATCAACTTAGTTGTTACAAATGCTAAAACAGGTGTAGATAATGTACAATCATTTAATGCTACATCAACACACACGGCAGAAGATGCAGGACAATATGTTGATATGTCTAAATTAACTGTATATGATGGAACAAATTTAGACAAAGCAGCATTTGAAATCAATGGCGAAAAATTTGTATTTATTGATAAAGATAAAAATACAGCAGAGAATTTACAAAAATTAAAAGACGCAGGTGTTGAACACTTTGTTACAGTTGCAAACACAGGTGCTATTGATGGTGCTGATATTGAAAAAATGGTTGACAAAATCAAATTTGAAGCTGGTGTGGAAGTAACACAAGGTACATTTAATGGAGCAACTGGTCAATATGGTGGTGCTCAAAACTCATTTACTGAAAGTAAAACTGCTGGTGATGTACAGCTTTTATTCCGTCCAAGCACAATCACTAGCTCAAAAGCCGGAGGCGGATTGAGTCTTCAAATTGGTGATACTGCTGATGATTTCAACAGAATACAAGTAAGTATTCAAGATTGCCACGCAAAAGCATTGGGTGTAGGAGGCATTGACGTTTCTACAGAAAAGAGTGCAGCAGAGGGTATTACTAAAATTAAAGATGCTATTGACACAGTTTCTAAAGTAAGAGCAAAATTGGGTGCTACTCAAAACAGATTAGACCATACACTCAACAACTTGGAAACAACAACAGAAAACTTGACAGAGTCTGAAAGCCGTATCAGAGATACAGACATGGCAAAAGAAATGATGAAATATACAAAGAACAACATTTTGGTACAGTCTTCTCAAGCTATGCTTGCTCAAGCAAATCAGTTGCCACAAGGCGTTCTTCAGTTATTACAATAATAACAATCAATTTGTATTTATTGGTACAAATTTCTCTAATAAACAAAACAAAGCGAAAATTAAAAAGGGCTGGCAATGGTCAGCCTTTTTTATTTCAAAAAATATGTGGGACGCTGTCCCACACCCTGCAAACTTTATTGAAAGAAAGTTTGACAAAGAACTTTAAAAGCAAAAACTAGCGTTTTTGCAAAAAATAATAGAAAATAAACAGTTTTTTTATTTCATAAAAAAAGAAGTGAGGTGTTTCCTCACTTCTATAAAGTATTGTTGAAATAATAAGGGGGAGGAGAATATGAAGAAAGTTGTATTACAGCCAAGTTTTTACAAAGAGTTTGAATGTATAGGCGGAAGTTGTGTCAATAACTGCTGTCATAGTTGGGATATTGATTTTACAAAAGAGGAATTTAAAAATGTAAAAAGGAAAATACATACAGAGGAATTTAGAAAGATATATGATGAGGCTTTTGTATATAATAAAGAAAAAGGAAAATTTTTTGCAAAATTAGATGAAAAAGAAAATTGTAAATTTTTAGATGAAAATGGTTTGTGTAAAATGTATACAGAAGTAGGCTCTGAAAATATGTCACAAATATGTAAATTATTTCCAAGGAAAGGGTTATATTACATAGAAAACTATGAATATTTTTTATCTCCAGCTTGTGAAGAAGTGGTTAGATTGCTTACAGAAGAAAAAGATGGTATACAGTTGGAATGGGTGGAAAGAGAATTAAGTGATGCAGAAAAGAAGGGAATATATATTTGCTCAGCTGCATACGTAGAACAAAGACCTATATTACAGTGTTATAATGAGTTTAAAAAGTTGTTATTTGGTATACTTCAAAATAGAGAATATGATTTTGGAGAAAGAATGGTTGTGTTGGGCATTGCCATGAAAAAAATTGATGAAATGGCAAAAAATGGACAAATAAATAAAATACCAGAATACATAGAAAATTTTATATTAGAATTTTATGATGAAAAAAATAAAGAAATGTATACAAATTTGTTTAAAAAAGTAGATAGAAGTGGACAAATAAGGGCAGTACAAGTATTAACTTATTGTATTAGCATAAATGATGCAGAATTATATGAAAAAATGCAAAAAAGAATAAATTATACAATGACTATTGATATGAGAAAAGCAAAAAAAAGTGAAAGAGGTTATGAAGTAGAAAAAGATATGAAATTTGATATAGAAAAATATCAAAAAGCAATAGAAGATTTTAAGGAATTTATAAAAGGCAAAGAATATTGGATAGAAAATGTTATGTTAGAAGGGTTTTTATTTAATAGATTGCCATTTTGGGTAGAAGGCGGTATATGGAAAAATTATTGTGCTATGGCTATAGTATATAGTACATTTTTGTTTTTTATGACTTGTACTATAGAAAAAGATAGTACAAAAGAAGATTTTATGGATTATGTTTCTAAAATAAGCAGATGGGCATTTCATAGTATGCTTTTTATAGAAAAATTGGAAGGACGTCTTGAACAAACAGAAAGCAATACACTTGCTCATATGGCTGTACTTGTATTATAAATGTTTTGATTGATTTTGGTTATACTATTTTTGCGAAATTGTGATTGCAGAAAGGAAAGTATTGCCATGTCGAAATTTGTGATTGAAAAAAAGGGGAAATTAGAAGGAAATGTTGCGGTGGGTGGCTGCAAAAATGCTATATTGCCTATATTGGCGGCGACATTGCTCACAGAGGAAAAATGTGTCATAAATGCTGTACCTCCACTGTCTGATGTAATTGCATTGTGCAGTATGATAAAAGAAATGGGTATTTTTTTGGATATTGACCAAAAAAAACAGTGTGTTAGTGTTTGTGCAAAAAATATTGAAAGCATACAAACCGATTATCAAAAAGCTGCGAAAATGAGAGCCTCTTTTTTGATAATGGGGGCGTTGCTGGCAAGATGTCGCGAGGCGATTATACCTTTGCCCGGTGGCTGCCCCATTGGTAGCCGCCCTGTAGATTTGCATTTGAAGGGATTTTATGCACTAGGCTGTCACTCCGAACAGTCGCACGGCTTCATACACATTTGTGCAAAAAAATTGCAGGGAGATAAAATTTATTTGGATTTCCCTAGCGTTGGTGCAACAGAAAATATTATGATTGCTGCAACACTCGCAAAAGGTGTTACTACTATATTAAATGCTGCCGCTGAGCCTGAAGTGATTGATTTGGCAGAGTTTTTGAAAAAAATGGGTGCAAACATCACAGGAGAAGGTACGAGTACCATTACAATTACTGGAGTAAAAAAACTGTCTGGTACAGAATATACTGTTATGCCAGATAGAATTGAAGCAGGTACATTTATGATAGCTGCCGCCATTACAAAAGGCGATGTTGTTGTGGAAAATGTCAGAGAAAAAGATTTGAAACCAATACTTGCTAAATTGTCTGAAACAAATGTCAAAACACAAAAGGTCGAAGAAAATGCTTTTAGAGTGTATACTAATACAAAATTGCAGCCTGTCAGTCTTAAAACAATGCCCTTTCCTGGTTTTCCTACAGATATGCAAGCCCCTTTTATGAGTTTGTTATCAGTAATAAAAGGTACTAGTGTGATTACAGAAACTGTGTTTGAAAATCGTTTTCTGCACGCAACAGAATTGCAAAGAATGGGTGCTAAAATTAGTATTGACAGCAGAAGTGCTGTAATAGAGGGTGTTGAAAAATTGACAGGAACACAAGTCAAAGCTATGGATTTGAGGGGTGGAGCAGGACTGATATTGTCAGCACTTGCCGCAGAAGGGAAAACAGAAATTAGTGATATTTATCATATTGAAAGAGGTTATTACAATATAGAAAAAAAATTGCAAAAAATTGGAGCAAGTATTGTAAAGATGACTTGAGGGGAAAACCTCTCAAGTTCTTTTTATATTACTCTTTATTTTTTGGAATTTATGCCGATATTATTTTAATGAAGCAATGTCTTTCATTCGTTTTAATATAGTAGAAATTTAGAAAGGAGAAATGCTTATGAAAAGGGCAAAAAGCAGACTTTTAGCAGGGATTTTGTCTGCAGCTATGGTATTTTCTGTTGTGAGTGCACCACAAACGGTTTCTGCTGCAACAGATACTAGTGGACATTGGGCAGAAGCAAGCATTAATAATTGGATAAACAACGGTTATATTAGCGGTTATCCAGATGGTACATTTCGCCCCAATAATGCTATTAGTCGTGCTGAATTTGTAACAATAGCAAATAAAGCATTTGGTTTTACAAGTAGTCAAGGGATTTCTTTTAGTGATGTAAAAGCGGGCTATTGGGCATATAGTGAAATACAAAAAGGCGTTGCAGCGGGCTATGTACGAGGTGACGCTTCGGGTACATTTCGTCCTGGTAGTGCTGTTTCTAGACAAGAGGCAGCAGTGATGCTGGCAAGACTGAGAGGATACGAAGATGATGAGGCAGCATCTTATGGCTATACAGACAGATGGGCTATGGCAAATTGGGCAGTAGGTGCCATTGGTGCAGTTTCTCGTAATGGTGTAATGAGTGGCTATCCTAATAAAACATTCCGCCCTCAAAGAGATTTGACAAGAGCAGAAGCAGTAGCAGCATTACAAAAAATTGCAAGTAATTCAAATAGTTTTGGTAATACAGGTACTATTACAAATAATAATTACAATATGAGTACAAGCACAAATAATTATACGCCATCAACATCTAGTTCTAGTACAAATTCAAATATAAATACTAACACTACTTCTCGTTCTAACAGTACATATGATAATTATGTAAATGCTACTGTTTTAGATGGCACAAGAATGGAAAACAGAACATTATCAGGAGATTTGTTGATACCTCGTAGTGTAGGAAGCCAAAATGTTACATTAAAAAATGTAAGAATAAAAGGAACGTTGTATGTAGAAGGTGGCAGCAATATTACATTAGAAAATTGTAATATTACAAAAGTAGTAATGGACAAATCCAATGCTGTACTAAAAAATAATGGTAGTTCTGATGTAGAGGAAGTATATTTTGAACAGTCAGGTCGTATTGATGGCAAAGGATATAAAAATGTTCTGATAGATGATGATGGCGTATCAGAAGTTATCATTGACGCAGATGTAGATACATTAACATTAGATGCAGATGTAGATGTAAAATTGTATGCTAATGCAAATATAGATTTGTTTGAAATAACAAAAAATGCAGATAAAGCAAAAATTAAATTAGGAGAAGACTCAGAAGTATCAGAGATGCAGATATATGATAAAGTACGTATTTCTGGTAAAGGAAAAATTGATACTATGACAGTATATGTTTCTGGTGTTCGTTCTGAAATTGAACCTAGAAGATTAATACAACAAGATGGTGCTAAAAAGCCAAACTTTAGCTATACAGATGAAGATGATGATGATGATGACGATTATGAAAATCTGACCATTGACGATGATGATGAAGATTTTGATGGCGATGGAGAAGATTATGATAGAGTTAGAATTGCAGCAGAAGATGTTACAGTAACAGATTTGACAGCACATGATGACTTGATTGTAACAAGTGCAGCAGGAGATAGCACGATTAGGATAGAAGATGTTACCGTAAAAGGCGATGTATACATAGAAGGCGGAGGAGATAGCTCTGTTATATTTGAAGATTGTACATTGCAGGGACATATTTATTCCAGAAAAAATACAAGTGGAAGATATGACGAAGCTGTAGCAATTAAATTAAGAGGAGATACTTCTGTAAAAGGAAATATTTTTGTAACAGGAGATACGATACTAGAGTCTAATAAAAAATTAAATACTGTTACACTCAATAAGGCATTGTCAAAAGCATTTAGAATGGAAGCAGAAGCAGAAAAATTAGTTGTAAATTATAATAATAATATACAGCTGAGAGGAAGTAAAACCATAACAAATGGAGAAATTGCTTCTGGTTTGACTGATGTTAGTATTACAATGGACGGTGGAAAATTTACTACATTGACAGCACGTTCTCCTGTAAAAATAGATGGTACAGGTACTATAGATAAACTTTTGACAAATCAAAATAATACTATCAGTACAGGTATTACAGTAGGAGAAACTGGTGATGTAGGAGATGATGGTGCAGCTGCAAACTATACTATAACATCTTCTGTAGCTGCAAATTCTAGTAATTATGGTACAATTTCACCATTAGGGGCACAGACAGTAGCAAATGGTTCTTCTAAAGAATATAGCATTACACCAAGTAGTGCATATCATGTAGCAGCGATAGTAGTAGATGGTAGAGAGTTAAATTTAGGTGGTAAATATTATAGCAGATTTACTTATACATTTAACAATGTCAAAGCAAATCACGAAATCATTGTATCATTTGCAGAAGGAGCAGGTACAGATGGTACAGGAAGTGCAAGCAATGGTACAAATAACGGAGATAATAACAATACTCCATCTGAAGATGGCTATACCATTTCCGCAATAGTAAATGGTAAAGGCGGAGGCGTTGATAATGATATGATTAAAGTAAAAGAGGGAGAAGACGGCTCTGTTACATTTACAGCAAATAGTGGTTACCATATTGATGATATTACTATTGACGCAGGTACACCAGAAGAAAAGAGCTTGCTCAGAATAAGCACTAGCGACGGAATATATAACAAAGTGACATATATATTTAAAAATGTAATAAAAGATCATACCATTACAGCTACATTTAAGGCAGGAGCAGGTACAACAGAAACATCTATTAGTTCAGACCAAGAAGATAGTGCTGTGATAAAACCAAGTGGTTATAAATATGAAGTAACTACATTGCTCACATATTTAAATGGAAACTCAGTAACACGTGATAAGACCACAGGAAGATATTATTGTATTGCAGGAGAAACAATACAATTAATTATGTCAGAATTGAAAACAGATGACCCTAATAAGGAATTTTTAAAAACAAAATGGGCTATTGTAAATACTACTACAGATATGAACATTAATTTGACACAGGAAGATAGTAGTAAAGTAGGTATATTAAAAACAACAGAAAATGATGGTCATGCGGTAATGTTGAGAGTGCAGGTATATGATACAAGTAAAGAGTCTAATATTAGTGCACCAGTTTATCAGTCAGATGTCATAGAGCTACACGTTGATGTACCTTTGTCAGAAGATCCAGGATTGATGCTTTCTAATTCTGATGAATTATATTGTCAAAGCAATCAATATATGTTGTCACCACAAAACTTTATTTATGTACCATCACAAGCAACAGCGGCAAATGACAGACAAAATATTCAATGGAAAGTAGTAGATTATGACATTGATGAAATAGAGGGTCAATTAGAAGGTCAAGAAGGTCTTTATGTAGGAATTGATAGTACAAAAACTGGAAATGGCGGAACAGTGCCTACATTAGTTGTAAAACAAACATATAGACAAGAGGGCAGTATTGCTAATCAAACATTTGCAACTCCTACAGGAAAGGTAAAAATTTTGGCAACCATACCAAATGGACGTGGGAAAATGGAAGTTTATGAAAAACCTTTTACCATCCAATTTATAGGTACTAAGATAATACCAGTAAAGCAAATTCTCCTTTCTAATGACCTAAAAACAAATGGAATAGAAATAACGGGTATACAAGAGGTAGATTTAGATACAGAAGCAATTACAAAAAATATAGAAATTTTGCCTGAAAATGCAACTTATAAGCAAATAGAATGGAAAATTAAGAGTGATACTCGTGGTGATGGAGGTACTGCAACAATACAAGCAGGCAAAAATGGTGCAAATACTAAAATTGTTACAACAGGTTATCCTGGACAGATTGTATTAAGACCATATATTAAAAATGGTAAAGGAAAAGATGAAGATTTTGATGATCCAAATACAAAAGAATTAGTTACAGTAACAGTTAGAGTAGTAGAACCTGAAGTTACTATGAATAAAGCAGACGACAGTAATGGAACAGATATAGGTGATATTATTATACTTTCTGCACAGGTAACAAATGCTGATAAAACACCATATACAAAGATAGTAAAATGGCAAAAAAATACTTCTGTAGATAGCAGTGGTAATCCAAGAGAGGATGGATGGAATGATATTGCTGCAGAATGTTTAACAAATAAAGATGCAGATAACTATGATATAATATCTCCAGATGAAAATGGTGTTTATAGTACAGGATATATAGTACAGACAGGAGATTTGAATAACGATAACTATACTCCTAAAACAGTATATTTTAGAGCAGTTGTAGAATATGATAAAGACCTTAATGCACCAGAACAAGATGTAAAAAATGTAACTTATTCAAATGCAATTAGTGTAGCTTGTAAAGCACAAGCAGTTAAATTGCCAGATAAGACAGTTATTGGTAAAGAGGGTAAAGGTAACACTATTACTGTAAATAGCAATAATGAATGTACTATTCAAGGATATGATAAAATAAAATTGCCATATGAATTAGATAATCATACAAAAATTACTTGGGCTATTGCACCAAATGACGCTCCTTCTATAGCAGAAATTGCCCCACCTACTGAGGGCAAAGAACAAGTATTGACTTTGAAAGGACAGCCAAATGAACAAATTGAATTGACTGCAACAGTAGAAGGAAAAGGAACAACGACATTTACTATTACTAATACATTTGTTAAAGTTACAGATATTACTATTGATGTGCAAAAAGGTGGTAAATCTATTAGTACTGCTGCACCAGAAGATGAAGTAGATTTAATAATTGGTGATGTAAAACCTTTAAATGCAACTTATCATACTTATGAAGGTGATGATAAAGTACAGTGGTTAATGGGAACAAATGCAACAGGAAATGATGACTACATTACTACTACAAAAGATGGTAATCGTTATGTTTATAAGTTACCAGATGAAGATACTATAGAAACAGATAAAGATAGAAAAATCTATTTTAGCGCTTCTTTAAAAAATGGTGATTACAATAATGGTATTTTTTCAGCTGTTGAAAGTCGTGTAAAAGACATCAAAATAAATACTTATATACCAGTAACAGGTATAGATTTTTCTGATACAGTGATGGGAGATTTACAACCTAATCCTGCTGGTTCTACAGAATACAAATATGAAATAAAAAAAGAGGACTATGCACAAAAACAACTGATTATTAATTTAGCTAAGGCTAAAATTTTGCCTGTAGATGCTAGTGTAAATGGTATACAAGAAACAAAAATAGAATGGTCTGGAACAATTCCTGAAGGAGTAGCTAGTCTTGATAAGCAATATAATTTTATCATACCGAAAAATGAACCAGAAAAAGGTAATATGGGTGGAGAGATTGAGTTAACAGCAATAGTAAAAAATGGTATAAAAGGTGGAGATTTTACTGCACACTTAACAATTACAATAGAAAAAACAGACCCAGTAGAGCCATCAAGAAGTGGAACGACAACACCATCAACAGAACAAAGTACACAACAAAAACCACCAGCTTCTAATGCTACAACAACTCCAGAGGAAAGCAATACAGAACAAACAAACAAAAACGAAACAGTGAACAACGAAAACAACACAAACCAATTACCAAGCACTGAAAATAACACAAATCAAGCAACAAACAATACAAACCAAGTGCCAAATACTGGAAGTAATACAAATAACCAAATAACAACAGGTGTTCCAGATGAAAGTGGTTTTGTTGCAGTAACAGACATCAGCTTTAATGATATAGCAGGATTGCAGCCTATCGCAGGAGGCTATGCTGTTACAAGCGACAAGAGTAAACAGACTATATTGGATTTGGCAGATAGTATTACATCTGTAAATGGTGTTTCAGTGCATACAGGAGTAAAAGTATTCCCAGAAAATGCAACAAACAAAACGGTAAAATGGAGTGTAGAAAAAGGTTCTCCTATTGCAACTACTACACCAGGAAGTATTAATATGATACCATCTGGAAAAATTGGTGTATTGAATAACACAACAAATAAATTGACATTGGGAACAAATGCTTCTGGTACATTTACAGTGTCAGCAGTTGTAAAAGATGGTTTGGGAGAAGGTGTTGATTTTGTAAAACGAATTACAATACAAGTTTCTCCACAAAATACAACTACAAATGTACCAAGTACAAGTACACCTAGTACAACAACACCTAACACAAATACTACAACACCAGTGCAACAAATGCCTGCTAATACAATACAGGCATCAGGAAAACAAGTAGTGTCTGTAGGTACAACAGAAGTAGGTACTTCATCAACAAATTCAGCAGGTGGTGGTGCATCATCAAAAACAACAACATATACAGAAAATGAAAGAAATTTAGATAGTACAATATCTAATTCAGATGTAAGTATAGAATTTTCTGGAGAATGTAAAAAAGGAATTAGTCTTCCTTTGAGAGCAGTTTCAAAATCTACAAGACAACAGTATACAGATGTAGATTGGGAAATTGTAGATGATAGTGGTACAAATGCAAGAATTGTAAATAACAATCTCTTGAGAGCAACAAATACAGGTACTGTAACAGTTAGAGCGATTGTATATACTTCTTCTGGTGAAAGAATGGTGTGTACAGAAGATATTAAAGTGTCAAACTAAACAAATAGTGAAAAATCCCCTGTTTTTTACAGGGGATTTTTTTATGTATATTGCTGAAATTTTGTGAAACAAAATAAAGATTTTGGCAAATATTACAACAGTAAAATGTAGTAAAATAAATAGAAGCAATGACTGATATTATATTTATTCATATAATATGTATAAATAAAAAATAATTTTTGTGATGAAAAATATAAAATTGTGATTTTTAAATATTTTTTACTTGCATAATTATGATAGCTTATGTATAATTATAACATTAAAGAACGGAGGAATAATTTATGATAAAAGCAGGAGTTATTGGTGCAACAGGATATGCAGGAAATGAATTGGTAAGGTTATTAATGCAGCACCCTAATGTGGAATTAAAAACACTTACTTCTCAAAGATATATTGGAAAAGAGTTTAGTGAGGTATATGAAAACTATAGAGAGATTAATACATTAATTTGTGAAGAAGAAGATATAGAAAAAATGGCAGAACAATGTGATGTAGTATTTTTGGCATTGCCTCATGGCGTAGCTGCTAAAAAAGTAACAGAGGAAATATTGCAGAAAACAGTTATAATAGATTTTGGTGCTGATTTTAGATTACAAAATGTAAATGATTATGAAAAATGGTATGGTTTGCCTCACGAGGGAAAACAGTTTTTAAAACAAGCAGTGTATGGACTTTGTGAAGTAAACAGAGAAAAAATTAAAAAGGCAAAATTGATTGCAAATCCTGGCTGTTATACTACTTGCAGTATATTGTCATTGATACCGCTTTTGTCAGAGAAATTAGTAGATAACAAAAGTATTATTATAGATGCAAAATCTGGTGTAAGTGGGGCAGGTAGGGGACTTGTTACAGGAAGTTTGTATTGTGAAGCAAATGAAAATATGAAAGCATATAAAGTGGCTTCTCATAGACATACTCCAGAAATTGAAGAACAACTTTCTTATATTGCTGGAGAAAAAATAACACTTTCATTTACACCACATTTAACTCCTATGAATAGAGGAATATTAGCAACTTGCTATGCTACATTAAAACAAGACGTAATAAAAGAAGATGTTAGAAAGGCATATGAAAAATGGTATGCAAAAGAGTATTTTGTGAGAGTAACAAAACAAGGCGTTTTTCCTGAAACAAGATGGGTAAAAGGTTCTAATTTTGTAGATATTGGCTTTACAGTAGACGAAAGAACAAAAAGAATTATAGTAATAGGGGCGATAGATAATTTGGTAAAAGGGGCAGCAGGACAAGCAGTGCAAAATATGAATATTGTATTTGGATTAAAAGAAGATACTGGACTTTGTCAAGCACCTATTTTTCCAGCATAAATAAAAAGGGGGAGCCATTATGAGAATTATTGATGGAGGCATTACAGCAGCAAAAGGATTTTTAGCGGCAGGTGCACATATAGGTATTAAAAAAATAAAAAAAGACTTATCTCTTTTGTATAGTGAAAAACCAGCCGTTGCTGCTGGTATGTTTACTCAAAATATTGTCAGAGCAGCTCCTGTAGTGAGAAATGAACAGATAATAAAAAACGAAAAAAAAGTAAGAGCAATTGTTACGATTAGTGGCAATGCCAATGCCTGTACAGGAAAGCAGGGACTATTAGACAATCAAAAAATGGCTGATGTTTATGCTCAAATGCTTCAAGTCAGCTCAGAAGAAGTATTGACTGCAGCAACAGGTATTATAGGAAAACAAATGCCCATCAATATAATAGAACAAGGTATTCAGAAAATAACACCTCAGTTAAAAAGGGACAGACAGAGTGCTAAAGAAGCAGCAGCAGGCATTATTACAACAGATACTTTTTTAAAAGAAGTTGCTGTTGAATTAGAAATTGGAGGAAAAACAGTTACAATAGGTGCTATGGCAAAGGGCAGTGGTATGATACACCCTAATATGGCTACTGTGTTGGCATTTATAGCAACAGACGCTGTAATTTCTCAGCAACTGCTTCAAAAAGCACTTTCAGATGCTGTAGAAATTACGTATAATATGATTTCTGTAGATGGTGCAGTAAGTACAAATGATATGGCATTGCTTTTGGCAAATGGTATGGCTGAAAATGAGCCTTTTACAGAAGATAGTCAAGATTATAAAAAATTTAAAGATGCCATATTGTATATTAATCAAAAGTTAGCAATACAAGTAATACACGATGGAGAGGGAGCAAGTAAGCTCATTGCAGCAGCTGTAACAGGTGCAAAAACAAAACAAGATGCTAGAAAATTGGCAAAGGCAATTATCAATGATAATTTAGTCAAAACAGCTATGTATGGAGAAGATGCTAACTGGGGACGTATATTGGCAGCAATGGGTGGTTCAGGAGGATTTTTTGATCCAGAAAGAGTTGACATTGCATTTCAAAATGAAAAAGGTTATTTAGCACTTATGAAAAAGGGAAGTCCTATTTTATTTGATGAAGGAAAAGCACTTGAAATACTTGCAGAAAGAGATATTATTATACACATTACATTGTATGATGGAGAACAAGAAGCAATAGCTTGGGGTTGTGATTTGGGACACGAGTATATTAGAATAAATGGAGAATATCGTTTGAGAACATAATGATAAAGCAAGTGTTATATTGAGAGGTTTGGCAATGCAGAAACAAAATACAAAATATACCAAAACATTTTTATGTATTGATATTGTACTTAGCATTATAACGCTGGGTTATGTAGCATTTGTAATATATGAAACCAATAAATATATGTATTTTGCAGGATTTGCTTCTCTTTTTATGCTGCTATTGTTAAAGCCTTACTTTATAATATTGTTTCAATGTGTATTATTGTTGTTATTATCAATAATATTAAAAAAGAAAATACCAATGATTGTTGCATTGATTTTGCAAATAGTTTGTTGTTTCGTATGGTTATTGACAGTATATTTACTTCATTCAGGTATTTCGTGGTTTGAATTTTTATTACTGTTGCATATGATTATAGCAGTAACAATAGTGTTGTTATTGTGGGAAAGTAGAAATGAAAGGAGAAAATAAAAGTGAAAGAAATAAAAGGCGGTGTTACCGCAGCAAAGGGATATAAAGCAATAGGCGGTGCAGTAGGCATTAAACAAGATAGTAAAGATATGGCAATATTGATAAGTGATGTACCAGCAGTAGCAGCAGGGGCTTTTACAACAAATGTAGTAAAAGCAACTTCTGTATTGCGTAATATGGAAATTATGGAGCAGAAACAATATATAAAAGGTATTGTAATCAATAGTGGTAACGCTAATGCTTGTACAGGAATAGAAGGAGAAAAGGCAAATCAAGAAATGGCTGAAACATTAGCAAAGTGTTTAAATGTGGGACAAGAAAAGGTATTAACAGCATCTACAGGTGTTATTGGTGCAACATTTCCTATTGAAAAAGTAAAAAATGGTATTACTATGCTTTTTCCAAAATTAGGGGAAACATTAGAACACGGACATTTGGCAGCAGAAGGCATTATGACAACAGATACGTATTCTAAAGAAATAGCGATACAATTAGAAATTGGAGGAAAAACAGTTACAATAGGCGGTATGGCAAAAGGTAGCGGTATGATACACCCTAATATGGCTACAATGCTGGCTTTTATTACAAGTGATGTATGTATCAAAAGGGAATTGCTTGATGAAATGCTAAAACAAAGTATACAAACAACGTACAATATGGTTTCTGTAGATGGAGATACTAGTACAAATGACACAGTGATAGTACTTGCCAATGGTATGGCAGGAAATGTTGAAATTACAGAAAAAAATACAGATTATGAAGCATTTCAAAACGCACTTCATACTGTAAATACAAAACTAGCAAAGGATTTAGTAAGAGATGGAGAAGGAGCTACAAAATTTATAGAAGTAAATGTAACTGGTGCAAAGACACAACAAGATGCCAAAATAATGGCAAAGTCTGTTGTTACATCTAATTTAGTGAAAACGGCTATGTATGGACAAGATGCTAATTGGGGACGTGTATTGTGTGCTATGGGATATTCTGGTGTAAATTTTGATACCAAAAAAGTGGATATTATTTATTATAGTGAAAAAGGTAGTATTGATTTAATGATAGAGGGCAGTCCTATTGTTTTTGATGAGGAAAAAGCAGCAGAAATATTAAGTGAAAAAGAAATTACAGTAGAAATTAGAATACAAGAGGGAAATGAAAAAGCAACGGCATGGGGCTGTGATTTAAGTCATGAATATGTAAGTATTAACGGAGATTATCGTTCTTAATAAAGAGTAATGATTAGGTATGAGTGACAGAATAGAAATAATTGTTAAGATGGTGAAATGATATTGAAATTAAAAATTGTTGGTAGTGGTGGTATGTCAATTATTCCAAGTTCATTTTGTAATTGTAAAATATGTGAAGAAGCAAGGCAAAAAGGCGGAAGATATGAACGATTAGGGCCAAGTCTGTATATTGATGATATAAAAATGTTAATTGATACTCCAGAAGATATTGCAGTAGCCTGCAATAAACAAAAAATAACGAAGGTAAAGCATATTTCTATATCACATAGTGACCCTGACCACGTGAAAGGGATTAGAATTGTAGAAAAAATAGCATATGATTTTATAAAAGAGAAAAGTATGCCTATCAGTTTTTATGCTCTGCCTGAAGTAATTAAAGATATTAACTATATGAACTGTGATTGTCTAAAATATTATAGTGATGTACTTGGCTGCATTTCTGTAAATGAAACAGCAAATATTAGCATAGATAATATAGATATTGATTTGATTAATAATAACCCAAACAGAAATATTACATTTTATGTGATAAAACAATATGAAAAAAAAGTGATATATGCCTGCTGTAATGCGAAACCATTTCATCATAATGAGGCATATTTTGATGCAGATGTTTTAATTATTAGTTTGGTTTCAGATGATGGTATATTAAACGATGGAACAGAACTAAAATATGCACCATTTAAAGATGAAATATTTACATTAAATGAAATCATAGAAATAAAAAATTTTTATAGAATTAAAAAAGTGATTGTAACACATATTGACGAAATATGGGGAAAATCATATGGTTATTATAAAGAATTAGAAAAGAAACTTGATAATATTTTATTTGCTTATGATGGCATGGATATTGTAGTGTGAAATATCCATTATAACAAATATATTCAATGATAATAAAAAATAAAATGGTTTGTATTGAGAATAAAAAAATAAATTGCTATAATGAAATAAATGATAACAGCATAGCAAATATAGAAAGGGTATCATAATATGGAAAAAGATGTTATGCAGATATATATAGATAAGGCAAAGACATTAATGGAAGCATTGCCTTATATTAAAAGATTTTATGACAAAACAGTTGTAATAAAATATGGCGGAAGTGCTTTAATCAATGATAATATTAAACAAACAGTAATACAGGACATTGCTCTTATGAAATTAGTAGGTATGCACCCTGTTATTGTGCACGGTGGAGGACCAGATATCAATGCATTTTTAGAGCAAATGGATATAGAGTCAAAATTTATAAATGGCTTGAGAGTAACAGATGAAAAGACAATGGAAATTGTAGAAATGGTATTATCTGGAAAACTAAATAAACATATTGTAACAGAAATTGAAACACAAGGTGTAAAAGCTGTAGGTATCAGTGGAAAAGATGGCGGTATTATTAAAGCTAAAAAAATAGAAAAAGATGGTATTGACTATGGCTGTGTAGGAGATATTGTTTCTGTAGACCCTACATTGGTACAGTCTTTAATAAATAATGAATTTATACCTGTCATAGCACCAATAGGAAAAGATGAAAATGGTACAACATATAATATTAATGCAGACTATGCAGCAGTGGCGATTGCAGGTGCTCTAAAAGCAGAAAAATTAGTATTTTTGACAGATGTAGAAGGTGTTATGAGAGATATTAATGACCCTAATTCTATTATGAGCTTTATTAGTTCTAAAAAAATACAAAAATTAATAGAAGATGGTACAATTTCAGGGGGTATGATACCAAAAGTAGAATGTTGTATGGAAGGAATTCGAAAAGGTGTAAACAATGTTCATATATTAGATGGTAGAGTGGAACATTGTTTAATATTAGAGATATTTACACCAGAAGGTATTGGTACAATGATTGAAAAATAAGAAAGGGTGAAAGTAAATGGGAGAAAAAATGGAACAACTCATAGCAAGAGGAAATAAAGTAGTGATGAAAACATATAATCGTTTTCCTATTACAATAGAGTGTGGCAATGGTATGTATGTATGGGATATAGAAGGAAAAAAATATATTGATTTTGTTGCAGGTATTGCAGTAAATAGCTTAGGTTATGCAAGTGAAGCATTAGAAAAAACGATTGCAGAACAGGCAATGAAATTAATTCATTGTTCTAATTTGTATTATACAGAACCACAAATAGAATTAGCAGAAAAATTGGTAGCAAATAGCGATTTTGATAAAGTATTTTTCTGTAATAGTGGTGCAGAGTCTATAGAAAGTGCATTAAAATTAGCTAGAAAATATGCTAAAATGAAAGAAAAAGCAGGTAATGAAATTATTACTATGATACATTCTTTTCACGGTAGGACATATGGTGCAGTAACAGCAACAGGACAGGAGAAATATCATAAAGGATTAGAGCCGCTTTTGCCAGATGTAAATCACGTTGTATTTAATGATTTTGAAGCATTGCAAAATGCAGTAACAGATAAAACTTGTGCGATATTATTAGAGCCAATACAAGGCGAAGGTGGTATATTGCCAGCAGATAAAGAATATTTGCAAAAAGTAAGAAAACTGTGTGATGAAAAAGATATATTACTTATGTTTGATGAAGTACAGTGTGGTGTAGGAAGAACTGGTAATTTGTTTGCATATCAAACAATAGGAGTAGTACCAGATGTTGCAACATTTGCAAAAGGTCTTGCTGGTGGTATACCTATTGGTGTAATGATGGCAAAAGATTTTGTAGCACAAGCATTTCAGCCTGGTGACCACGCTTCTACATTTGGAGGAAACTCTCTTGCAACAGCAGCAGGATTGACAGTAATGAAAGAATTATTTGAAAATGGTTTACTTGAAAATGTAAAAAGAACTGGTGCTTATATGACAGAGCAACTGAAAAAATTACAGCAAAAACATAGTTGTATTACAGATGTGAGAGGTATTGGGTTTATGCAAGGCATTGAATTAAGCATACCAACAGCAGATGTCATAAACAGGTGTATAGAAAAAGGATTGCTTTTAGTAGGGGCAGGACATGATGTTATTCGTTTTGTACCAGCATTGATTGCAGAAGAAAGACATATTGATGCTATGATTGAAATATTAGATAAAGCATTGACAGAATGTGAATAAAAAGAAGTGGAAGTTTGAGGGCTAGTTCTCAAGTTTTTTTGATACTTTGAGCAGAGATAACATCTCTGCTTTTTTTATAGAAAGGAATGAAATGTTGTGAAAACAGATGTAGCATATTATCGTGATGGGTACCAAAGAGAAATACAAACAAAAGTAATAGAATGTATAAAAAGCAAAAAGGGGTATGATGTTGTATTAGAAGATACTTGTTTTTATCCTGAGGGAGGAGGGCAGCCAGCAGATAAAGGGAAATTAAATGGACAGGAAGTATTGGACGTGCAACAAAGAGAAGGAATAATATATCATACTGTAAAAAATGAAATTTTAGCAGGAACGGTTATAAAAGGAGAAATTGACTGGGAATACCGTTTTGATTTGATGCAAAACCATACTGCAGAGCATATATTTTCAGGACTAGTATATAAAATATATGGATTTCATAATATAGGTTTTCATATAGGAAAAGAATTTATTACAATAGATTTTGATGGGAAATTGTCAGAACATAATATTTTAAAATTAGAAATATTTACAAATAAAGCAATTATGAAAAATAAGGAAGTAAAAATATATTACCCTACAAAAGAAGAATTAGAAAAAATAGATTATAGAAGTAAAAAGGAATTAGAAGGAATTGTTAGAATTGTAGAAGTACCAGAATATGATATTTGTGCTTGCTGTGGTATTCATGTAAAGTCAACAGGAGAAATTGGCTGTGTCAAAATACTTTCTTATGAACCCTATAAGGGAGGTACTCGTATACGTATGGTTGCGGGAGAAAGAGCATTGTTTGACTATTATAACAAAAGTGTTGAAGCACAAAATATTTCTCATATGCTTTCTGTACCAGTAAAGGATATTTCAAAAGCAGTAGCAAAACTGAAAAAAGAAAGAGATACATTACAATATCAATTAAATTTGTTAGAAAAACAAAAATTAGAGAAAATTGTAGAAACAGTAGAACAGGGTAGTAAAAAGGTGGTTTTATTTGAAAAAGTGTCAAATAGTAAAACATTGCAGCATTTTGCAAATTTGCTGTGTCAGAAAGCAGACGTTGCAGCAGTATTTTCTGGTGATGATAAAATAGGATATACTTATGTGCTTATAAGCCAAAAAGAAGATATGAAAGAATTGAGACAAAAACTGTCTGCTGCTTTACAATGTAATGGAGGTGGTACAAAAGAGATGATACAAGGAAAAATACAATCCAGTAAAAAAGAAATAGAAGCTTTTTTTAAAAATTATGAATAAATATAAAAAATATTGTATAAAAAAATTAAAATGTGTAATAAATGTTAGTATTATAAATAATTAAAAAAGTAAATTTCTGTGGATAACTCTGTGGATAACTCAAAATTTCTGTGGAAAAGTACAAAAAACATACTAAATTTTGGAAAAATAATAAATAAGAAATAAAAAGTGGATATACAAAATTATTTTTTAAAAATACAATATCTATTATATTTATAATAAAAATAATCAAAATATGGTAAATTTACAATATATCAAAAAAAGAGACAAACAAGTGTATTTTTACAAAAGACAGCAAGAACTATCGAAATAATATTAAAGTAATAGTGAAAACAACTTCACAAAGTTATCCACAGCCTGTGGATAACTTTGTGGATAAATTTATAAAAAATCATATTATTCATTTAAAAACATTTCACCAACACGATAAATATCGCCAGCACCTACTGTCAGTAATAAATCTCCTTTTTGACAATGAGCATTTAGATAAGATGTAATTTGTTCAAAATTGCCACAATATAGAGCATTTTTGTTATGACGTGTAATTTCATCTGCAAGTTGTTGAGCATTTATAGTGCCGTTGTCTTTTTCTCTAGCTGCATAAATATCCGCTATAATAATCACATCTGCATCTGTAAAAGAAGTTGCAAAAGAGTCAAAAAGTGCTTTAGTGCGAGAGTAGGTATGAGGCTGAAAAACACAGTAAGTAGTATTATGTTGAATTTTTTTAGCTGCTGATAATGTCGCTTTGATTTCTGTAGGATGGTGTGCATAATCATCAATAACAATGATACCATTTTTTTCTCCTTTTCTTTGAAAGCGTCTTTGTGTGCCGTGAAATTTTTCAAGTCCTTTTATAATATCTTCTGTAGAGAATGAAAGTGTGTATGCAACAGCAAAAGCGGAAAGTGCATTTGTAATGTTATGGTCACCTGGAATATTTAAATGTACACGACCTAAATATACATTGTTATAAAGCACATCAAAACTATTTCTACCATCTGGTTCGTGAGTAATATTTTGTGCTTTCCAGTTGGCATTACCTTCTAACCCAACTGTTTCTACATTGCAAGTGAGATTTTCAGTAATTTGCTGTAGTTGAGGTATGGTATTGTTTATGATTAATGTACCATTTGGTGCAATATTTTGAGCAAAATTGTGGAAAGATGCTCTGATGTTGTCTAAATTTTTAAAATAATCTAAATGGTCCGCTTCAATGTTTAATATAACACCAATAAGGGGATAGAATTGTAAAAAGCTGTCAAAATATTCACAAGCTTCTGCTATAAAATAAGAATTCCCCCCAATTTTTGTGTTACTATGAATAGTGGGTAAAATACCTCCTACTGTAATAGTAGGGTCCGCATTGGTAGAAAGTAATATGTCAGAAATCATACCTGTTGTAGTAGTTTTACCGTGAGTCCCTGAAATAGCAACAGAATAAGGATATTGCTGCATAATCATACCTAAAAGTTGTGCTCTATCAATAATAGTAATATTTTTTTGTTTTGCAGCAATTAATTCTGTATTGTCTTGTTGAATTGCTGCGGTATAAATAACAAGTTGTATATCATCTGTAATATTTTCTGCTTTGTGTCCGATGTTTACTTTTATGCCAATATTGCGTAAATGTTGAGTTTCTGTAGACTCTTTCATATCTGAGCCAGATACTTGAAAACCTTTAGAAAGTAGTATTTCAGCTAAACCAGACATACTGATGCCACCAATGCCAATAAAATATACAGATTGATATTGATTTAAAAAATCTTTTTTCATAAATAAATCGCCCCATTTTCTTTAACAATATTGAATGATGGTGTAACAAAAAAAGTACATTTTGATGTTAAATTTAGTAAATATCTCTTAATTTGGTAATGCTTATCATTATAAAAGTGAAATTTTGCTTGTTCTATTTCAAAATAATTATAATGTAATGAAGTTGTAGATAATTTCAGAAGATTTTACTATAAAGTAATAAAATTATTTTGTTATAAATATTATGTTGAAAATAACAAAAAATATGTTTTAGATTTCGCATATTTCAAAATATTGGTAATACTATTATTGATTTTTTTTATTATAGTACAGTCAAAAAATAATAGCAATCAAAAAATGAATAAAAAAAAGTATTAAAAAAGAAAGTAAAAATGGTATTTTACAGCAATTTTTTATAGAAAAGAATAAGTTATAGAATGGAAAATAATAACATATGAAAAAAGAGTTGTTTATTTTGATAAAAAATAATCAAAAAATTGTCAAAAATGTATAAAAATTTTTAAAAAAATGAAGAAACATTTCTATTTTTACAAAATAAGTTAGTTAAAATTGTTAAAAAATCATTATTCTAATAAAAAAATTATTTGATATTTTACAATGAAAAAAAGATGTGCTATAATATGATTATACAATAATCATTTTGTATAGATATCAATTTTATCTGTGCCAAATGCTTGTCTCAGTTTTATAAAAAAATTATAAAAGTATTGGGGGTTATAAGACATGCGTAAGAAAGAGATGATTGCCATGTTATTGGCAGGTGGACAAGGAAGCCGTCTTGGTGTACTAACAAGAAATGTAGCAAAGCCAGCTGTTACATTCGGAGGAAAATATAGAATTATAGATTTTCCTTTAAGTAATTGCATCAACTCTGGTGTAGATACAGTAGGTGTATTAACACAATATCAACCTCTGCGTTTAAATCAGCATATTGGTATTGGTATTCCTTGGGATTTGGACCGTAAATCAGGCGGCGTTACGATATTAGCTCCACACGTAAAAGGCGGTGGCGATTCTGGCGAATGGTTTATGGGTACAGCAAATGCTATCTATCAAAACTTGGAGTATATTGAAAGCAATAATCCAGAATATGTGCTCATACTCTCTGGTGACCATATTTATAAAATGGATTATGCAGCAATGTTAGATTTTCATAAAGAGAAAAAGGCAGCAGCAACTATCGCCGTTTTGGAAGTAGGTTGGGACGAAGCGAGTCGCTTTGGTATCATGAATACAAGAGATGACGATAAAATTTATGAATTTGAGGAAAAACCTGAAAGACCAAAAAGCAATTTGGCATCTATGGGTATATACATTTTTACATGGAGTCGTTTAAGAGAAGCATTAATTGAAGATAGCAAAATTCACCCAGATAGTGACTTTGGTAATCATATTATTCCACGTATGCTGGAAGAAGGACAAACAATGTATGCTTATCGCTTCAAAGGCTATTGGAAAGATGTTGGAACAATAGAGTCTTATTGGCAGGCGAATATGGAATTAATCAGAACATTACCTGATTTTAATCTTTATGAAGATTTTTGGAAAATTTATACAAATACAGACCATCAACCACCACAATATACTGGAGCAGATGCTCGTGTAAAAACAAGTATTGTTTCAGATGGATGTGAAGTATATGGAGAGGTATATGACTCCATATTAGGCCCTAATGTTGTTGTGAAAAAAGGTGCTGTAATAAAAGGCTCTATTATTATGGGAGATACTGTAATTGGTGAAAATAGCCAATTAGATCGTTGTATTATTGACGAGGGCAGCCAAGTTGGTGACAATGTAAAAATCGGTGTCGGCGATAATATTGAAAATGAGATGAAACCTAAAATTTATAACACAGGTATTACTGTAATAGGACATATGACTACTATTCCAAATAATGTGACGATTGGAAAGAACTGTGTACTGTTAGGTAAAACAACAGAGAAAGATTTTGCAGATGGAGTTTTGCAGAGCGGTAAATCTGTGATTGTAGAGGAGGTTAACTTATGAGAGCGATTGGTGTAATTTTAGCTGGCGGTAATAATGAAGGTCGTATGGGAGCATTGACAGATTTGAGGGCATCTGCAGCACTTCCAGTAGGTAGTTGCTATAGAGCAATTGACTTTGCTTTAAGTAGTATGGCAAGTTCTGGAATACAAAAAGTAGCAGTGCTGACACAATATAATTCTCGTTCATTGCATGACCATTTAGGTTCTGCAAAATGGTGGGATTTAGGAAGAAAACAAGGCGGTCTATTTGTACTGTCACCTTATACTAGCAGAGCAGATTCTAACTGGTTCCGTGGAACAGCCGATTCCATGTATCAGAATATGTCTTTTTTAAGACGAAGCAATACACCATATGTTATTATTGCATCTGGTGATGCAGTATATAAAATGGATTTTAAAAAAGTTTTGGAATATCATGAACAAAAGGGTGCAGATATTACAGTCATTTGTAAAGATATGTCAGGAAAAGACTTGTCTAAATATGGCATAATGCAAATGGACACAGATAAAAGATTACAAGAATTTGAGGAAAAACCTCTGCAAGCTCAAAGCAATATGGCTTCTTTAGGTATTTATGTCATTGGCAGGGAATTGTTAATTGATTTATTGGAAAAAGCAAATGCTGAAGGAAGATATGATTTTGTAAAAGATATTATCATTCGTCAAAGAAAGACATTAAAAATTTATGGTTATGAATTTGAAGGTTACTGGAGTTCAGTAGGTTCTAGTATTGTAGATTATTTTAAAACCAATATGGACTTTTTGAAAAAAGAAGTAAGAGATGTTTTTGTAAATCAGTATCCTTATATTGAAACAAAACCAAAAGATGAACCACCTGCAAAATATAATACAGGTGCAGAGGTAAAAAATTCTATTATAGGTAGTGGTTCTATTATAAACAGTAAAGTGGAGAATTCTGTTGTTTTCCGTAAAGTATATGTGGGTGACCATGCCAGCGTAGAAAATTCTGTTGTTATGGAAGGCTCACGTGTAGGAAATGGCTGTGAAGTAAGATATGCTATATTAGATAAAGATGTCGTATTAGCAGATGGACAAAAAGTCATAGGAACACCAGATAATCCTCAGATAGTAAGAAAAGGTGCAAAATTATAAGTAATATTGTAAAAGCGTAAAGGAGGATAATTCCCAGGTCACATGGGAGGAGAGAGCGTATGGAAATTACTGATGTAAGAGTGAGAAAGGTCAACAAAGAAGGAAAGATGAAAGCTGTTATTTCTGTAACTTTCGACAACGAATTCGTGGTTCATGACATCAAGGTAATTGAAAGAGAACAGGGCTTATTTATTGCAATGCCAAGCAGAAAATCTGCTGATGGAGAATTTCGAGACATTGCACATCCAATCAATGGTGTGACCAGAGAAAAAATTCAGAGCGCAATATTAGAAAAATATGCAATAGCTGCACAAGAAATTGAGCAGGAAGAACAACAAGAGAATGAGTAATAAACAAAAAACGGTATAGTCAAAACGACTATACCGTTTTACTTTTATATATTGATGTTTAAAATATTCTGTATTTCACTTTTGGAAATGATAGTAGGCTGAAAATGATTTGCATAAGGCTCTAATAAATAGGCCTGTGTAAAAAGTATAATTTCATTTGGCTGAATATAAAAGTCGTATTCAAAATATTCAGAGTCTACAGTTTCTGTTGCACCATTAAAATAACTTTCTGGATTTTGAGCAATATTATTTTTGAAGGCATTTTTTGCAAATTCGTCTACATTTTCTACATTAAGTATATCTTTTAATTGTAATTGATTTCCTGTTTTTAAATCAAATGTGTACGCTTGACGGTAAGGCATACCATGAGCACCACCAGTAAATTCGTAATAATCTAATAAAAGTGATATAGTATTTTCGTCTAAATAAGTAATATTATAAGTACAGTCAAGAGTATAAGGTAACATATTATATAAATCAGTATTAATATCATCTGGTGCTATTTCATTTCCCATAGCAGAAAGAGATGATTGTATATCATTTAAAATAACTTGATTTATTTTTGATATTGCTTCACTTTCTCCCTTCAATTCTGGATAGTATAGTTTTGCTTCCCATACTATAATGTCGTCTTTATTTTTGAGCGTTTTTTGTTCTATTTTTTCTGTAAAAAATGAGTTAGTATTTTCTATTTTTGCTGTATTTGTGCTGCTGTCCCATGTCATATTTGTTTCAAAGGCATTTAATAGTGGTCGAAGTGGTACAAACATAGTATCATTTTCAATATAAGCAGGTGTTGGCATAGTGATACGATTTGTTGTTTCTCCTTTTGTAATAATGAGTGTTTTGCTGTTTTCGCAAGCAGATACAATCAAATTTCCTTTTCTGGCGATAACTGTTTTGGTAGGCTCGTTCCAGCTTACTATAGCACCAAATGCTTCTAATGTTTGTTTCATAGGTACACAAGTAGTGTTGTTTTTTAATACTGGATTTTGTGTATAAGCAATGGCTGTGTCATTGAGCGTTACAGTAATGTTGTTGCCAAAAGCAGTAAAGGGATATAACATAGTAGAAATACAAGTCAAAAGTATTAATTTTTTCATAATTATTCCTCCTTAATGATATAAAAAAGTGCCAAACAAAAATATTTGGCACTATAAATCGTATTAGCTGTTGTATGTGCTGCCTTGATTATCTTTTAATACAACGTCGTGAGCACCGCCTTCTGTAAGGCTTGTAGCGGAAATAATAGTTAATTTTGCTTTTTGTTGTAGTTCTGCTATCGTTAATGCACCACAGTTGCACATAGTAGATTTTACTTTTTTGAGAGAAAGGGAAACATTATCTCTTAAACTTCCAGCATATGGTACATAAGAGTCAACACCTTCTTCAAAAGAAAGTTTTTTATCTCCTCCCATATCATATCTTTGCCAGTTTCTAGCTCTTGCAGAACCTTCTCCCCAGTATTCTTTCATATAACTGCCGTTAATGTTAACTTTATTTGTAGGGCTTTCGTCAAAGCGGGAGAAATAACGACCTAACATTAAAAAGTCAGCACCCATAGCTAAAGCTAATGTCATATGATAGTCGTATACAATACCACCATCAGAACAAATTGGAATATAAATACCAGTTTCTTTAAAATATTCATCTCTTGCTTCTGCTACTTCTATTACTGCAGAAGCTTGTCCACGACCGATACCTTTTTGTTCTCTAGTAATGCAGATAGAACCACCGCCGATACCAACTTTTATAAAATCAGCACCACATTCTGCTAAATAACGGAAACCTTCTTTATCAACAACATTTCCAGCACCAACTTTAACAGTGTCACCGTATTTTTGACGTATAAAATCTAATGTAATTTTCTGCCATTCTGAAAATCCTTCAGAGGAGTCAATGCAAAGTATGTCAGCACCAGCATTTACAAGAGCAGGAACACGTTCTTCATAATCTCTTGTGTTGATACCAGCACCAACGACATATCTTTTGTGAACATCTAATAATTCATTTTTGTTTTCTTTGTGAGAGTCATAATCTTTGCGAAATACCATATAAAGTAATTTTCCATCATCGTCTATAATAGGTAATGAATTTAATTTATGGTCCCAAATGATGTTATTTGCTTCTTTTAATGTAGTGCCTTTGGGAGCACAAACAAGTTTTTCAAGAGGAGTCATAAAATCTTTTACTTTTTCATCGCCATTCATACGGCTTACACGATAGTCACGACTTGTTACAATACCTACTAATTTCCCTTGTGCTGTACCATCTGTAGTTACAGCAACAGTAGAATGTCCTGTTTTTTCTTTTAAAGCAAGTATGTCTTTTAATGTACTTTCAGGCATAATATTGGAGTCGCTTACAACAAAACCAGCTTTGTAAGATTTTGCTCTTTGTACCATAGCTGCCTGACTTTGTATTGTTTGAGAACCATAAATAAATGAAATACCGCCTTCTTTTGCTAATGCTACAGCCATTTTATCATCAGAAACAGATTGCATAATAGCAGAAACGAGAGGAATATTCATTTCTAATGAAGGTTTTTCTCCTTTTTTAAATTTTACAATAGGTGTTTTTAAGCTGACATTATCGGGGGTACACTCTACAGAAGAATATCCGGGAACAAGAAGATATTCGCTAAATGTACGAGAAAGTGATTGAAAATAAGTTGCCATAATTTACCTCCTGTTAAATATTTACGCACATGATAATATTAATAAAATTTATTATAGCACAAAAGAAATTTTGTGCAATAAAAAGTGTTATAACAAAACGATTTTTGTAAAATTATTTCTAGAAAGAAGGAAACAATTTCACAATTTTTGTGTATTAGTTGTAATGTTTGATATAGTGTATTGTTTTATTTCCTATGGCACCAGTAATAAAACCTGTTGCAATGCCCAATATCATAAGAAAGGGCATATAATAAAAAAGTTTTATGTTTTCCACTACAATACAAGCAATGAAAATTTGACCTATATTGTGGCTGATACCACCTAATATACTGATAGCAATCACAGAAAAAACATTTCTTTTTTTGCAAAATGACATAATTATAAAACTAAGTAATGCACCCGCAGCACTATACAAAAAGCTAGCAAAACCAGTAAAAAGTATTCCAGAAATCAATATACGTAGTATAGAAATACAAAAAGCGGTTTTGTTGTCAAATAGATAAAGAGCAATGAGTACAGTAATATTAGCAAGACCTAATTTCATACCAGGTACAATCATAGGAATAGCAATCATACGTTCTACATAACTGAGAAGTAGTGCAACAGTAGTAAGCAATCCGCAGTATGCAATTTTTTTGCTGTTCATAATGTTGCCACACTCCTTATTTTAGCTCAATTACCACTTTATGAGGAAGACAAACTATCAATTCTCCTTTGTTTTGAATGGACTTTTGCTGTACACAAATTTGGTCTGGACAGTCTGCTTCTGTTACAGTTACAGTGTGATTTTGTATTTGAAGTATGTTGTATCCTTGTGGTGTTTGTATGGTATAGTATTGGTCTTTTGATAAATCAAATTGTTTGTATTCTGTGCCATCTATGGAAACAGAAACAACAGCAGATGGAGTTTGTGTAATAAAATGAAATATACAAAAAGCACCAGCTAATACTAAAATAATTAAAAAAAATATCATTTCTTTTTTTTTCATTATAGATACTCCTTTTTTGTATGAAGTATAAACAAAAAAGGAAGCTGTTTGGCTTCCTTAAAACAATATGCCCAGAACCGGAATCGAACCAGTGACACGAGGATTTTCAGTCCTCTGCTCTACCAACTGAGCTATCTGGGCAAGTTTCATTTGCTGTAACAAATACTATACTGTATTTGAGTTGTTTTGTCAATTATTTTTTATGCTATTGACAAAATAATTTATTGCTATATAATAATAAGTGAAAAATATTTCTAAGCTAGGTATGGCTTAACAGCAAAAAAACACTCAAGAGGTTGTGTCTCTTGAGTGTTTTACATTTAGGCTGTTTACTGCTGCATTATTTTCTGTCCAGCCATTTGCAGATATAATAACTTACAATACCTGCTCCGACAGAAATTATGAAATTTTCCAAACTAGGTATGGTAATCCCTCCTTCCTGCTGGAAAGAGTCAACAGCAATATCAGTATATAGTATTTGTTATTTTTTGTATAGCTCATAAAAAATGATGATTGACAAAGACAAAATATGTGATACAATGAGTAAAAACAATAATAAAAAAAGCGTTTGAAGAAAGCTAAATCTTGCAATAATACTACAGAGAGCCAATGTTTGGTGGAAATTGGTGTAAAAAAGAGATGTTCCACTTTCTGAGCTACTTGGTGAAAGCCAAGAGGGTAAGCCCTTTACTGCTGTTTTGAGTGGCTTATAATAATAAAGATATAAGCAATTTGGGTGGCAACACGGGAAAATAGCTCTCGTCCCTTTTTATGACAATAAAAAGAGATGAGGGCTTTTTATATTATAAAAAACATTAAGGAGGAAATAAAAAATGTTAGATATTAAATTAATTCGTACTAATCCAGAATTGGTAAAAGAAAACATCAAAAAGAAATTTCAAGACCAAAAATTAGTTTTGGTAGATGAAGTAATTGAGATGGATAAGCAATTTAGAGAAACAAAAGGAAAATGTGATGATTTAAGAAGCCAAAGAAATTCTATTAGTAAAGCAATAGGCGGTATGATGGCAAAAGGACAAAAAGAAGAAGCCGAAAAAGCAAAAGCACAAGTAGCAGAAATGGCAAAAGAATTAACAGAATTGGAAGCATTAGAAGAAGAATTGACAGCAAAAATTAGAGAAAGAATGTTAGTCATACCTAATATTATTGATGATAGTGTTCCAATAGGAAAAGATGATAGTGAAAATGTAGAAGTAGAAAAATTTGGAGAACCAGTGGTACCTGATTTTGAAGTACCATATCATATTGATATTATGGAAAGCCTTGCAGGTATTGATTTGGATAGTGCTAGAAAAACAAGCGGAAACGGTTTTTATTATCTTTGTGGAGATGTAGCAAGATTACATTCTTCTATACTTTCTTATGCAAGAGATTTTATGATAAATAAAGGATTTACGTATTATATACCACCATTTATGATAAGAAGTAATGTTGTAACAGGTGTTATGAGCTTTACAGAAATGGAAAATATGATGTATAAAATAGAAGGAGAAGATTTGTATTTAATTGGTACAAGTGAACACTCTATGATAGGAAAGTTTATTGATACCATATTAGAGGAAGAAACATTACCACAAACATTAACAAGTTATTCTCCATGTTTTAGAAAAGAAGTAGGAGCACATGGTATTGAAGAAAGAGGAGTATATAGAATACACCAGTTTGAAAAGCAAGAAATGATAGTAGTATGTAAACCAGAAGATAGTCCTTATTGGTTTGAACAACTTTATAAAAATACAGTAGAATTTTTTAGAACATTGAATATACCAGTAAGAACATTAGAATGTTGTTCTGGTGATTTGGCAGATTTAAAAGTAAAAAGTATAGATGTAGAAGCATGGTCACCAAGACAGAAAAAATATTTTGAAGTAGGTAGCTGTTCTAATTTGGGAGATGCACAAGCTCGCCGTTTAGGTATTCGTGTAAAAAATAAAGAAAAAGGCAATTATTTTGCACATACATTAAATAATACAGTCGTTGCACCTCCACGTATGCTCATAGCATTTTTGGAAAATAACTTGAATGAAGATGGTAGTATTACAATACCAAAACCATTACAGCCATATATGGGTGGTACAGAAGTATTAAAACCAAAAAAATAGTCAAAAAATGAGGAGGGAAATCCCTCCTTTTTGTTATAAATATAGAAATATATTGTATCAATTATTTATAGAAAGTGTGGTACTATGGAAAATAAAAATTTAGCAATTAGTTTTATATTGATAGTGATAGGAATGATACTATTATTTTCAAATAATGATATTGCATTTGGCTTAACAGATGTGTATTTATTCGATAAAGGATTTGGAGAAGTTACAGAAATTGAAATATTTAAAAATTATGCTAATGCAGTTTTGATAATAGGTGGTGTTTTATTTTATAGAGGAGTTTATTTGTTAACAGAATTTTTAGGTAAAAAATAATAAAATGCAGCATTGAATATGGTAAAGTTTTATGTCACTTTATTTGCAACATTTTCTTACAATACTGCTAATAAAGAAGTAAGCTGTGTATCAAATATGAATATAAAAACTCAGATAACGAGTTTATACCAGATAAAGAAGTTTGGTCGGATACAGGAAGAGGAACAAAATGTACTGTAAAAGTAACATTTTATTTTATGGATAATTTTAATCATAAAACACTTGGAATTCAATGTGATTATAAAGGAAATTATAAATTTATCAGGCAATGAGATATTATATACTTTTAAAGTAAAAAAGGGGGAATTATTTGAAAAAATATAGTAAATATATTTATTTTTTAGCATTACTTTTTTTCATATATATCACACGAAAATATCACATTTATACCACAACAACACCATCTGCTATAAAATTTGTAGGTTTCTTATTGTTGTATACTATGACAACATTTTGTATTATTAATATATTTCCAAAGTACAATAATTTATTGATAAAAGTTAGTACAGTGCTGTTTATACTGACATTTATAAGACATACTTTATCTAATACATTACCTTTTGATGATTTTAGTAATAAAATATTATATCCTTGTATAACAGCTAGCATACTATATAGTGCATCAGCATTTGGTATGTTGTTTTTGACAAAAAAATATAGTAAAAATTAATATCACTTTATTTGAAAATAAAAACTAACAAAGCATATGATTTTGTTGGTTTTTTGTAGTATGTAAAAAATGATACTTTTTGGTACTTTTGCTATGGTATAAAGTATTTAATAAAACTGTTTTAGCCTATGTTGGATAATAGAATATCAGGGGTAGGATAAAAAAATCATATTATCATATCTGTTTCTAATCTGTTTTGTAAAGAGGTGGGTTAGACGTGGACTGAGTACTTTGGTTGTATGCTGTTCTGTAAAAAGGGTTGTATGCTGTTTTAGGAAAATGATAAGAATGATAAAAAAATGTATACATAATGTGCACAAAAACAGTAAAAATGTAAATAAAAATAAAAAAAATGTTAACATTTTTAAACAAAGTAAAGTAAAGAAAAGTAAAGTAAAGTAAATAGATATGCTCTTTTGACGAAAAGAGCGTGTGTGTTTATAGCATATACTTTTTCTAACGAGAAATAAGTGTATGTAGATATGCCTTTTTCTGACGAGAAAGAGGCATATTAAAAAAATAAAACCAACAAAAAATAAATTTTGCTGGTTTTTGGTGTTGTTATGCAATTTCTATGCCACCTACAGGACGAATAGAAAGTATGTAACATTTGCCTTTTCCGAAGGCAGCTTCCATTTCATTGTGGAAAGTATCTAATAATTCCATAGGAACAAATGCTTGTATGGTACCAGCAAAACCGCCTCCATGTACTCTGTAAGCACCTTTGTCCCCTAATATTTTTTGACAAAGTGCTAAAGCTAAACTCAATCCTTGTTCTTGAGGGTTTGAGGTAGAGTATACATTTTGAAGACAAGTAGAGGAAGAAATACCAGAAGAAAGCACTAATTTTTTAAATGTTTCAAAGTCATTGTTTTTGAGTGCTTCTGCTTCCTGTACTGCTTTGCGACTGTCTGCAAAAAAGTGTATCGTACGAAGTATCGCTCTATCACCACATTTTTGACGGAGAGCAGAAATATTTTGGTATATGTCATTTTCAGAAAGTTCAGAAAGTACTTCTTTGCCAAAAAAAGCAGCGACAGATTTCATTTCTGCTGTAACAGCGGCATAATCTGGTGTTAAATCTGCGTGATTGCCGCCAGTATCTACAATACAAAGAGCGTGATTTACTGCTGCAAAATCAAAAGGAATTTGCTCTACTTTAGGTTGTTGTATTTCTTTAAAATCAATGGCAACAAAACTACCCACAGAAGAAGCCATTTGATCCATTAAACCACAAGGCTTTCCAAAATATACATTTTCTGCATATTGACCAATTTGAGCAATTTTTACAGCAGACTGTTCATTATTGCAGTATAAACCATTTAATATTGTACCAAATAATACTTCAAAAGCAGCAGAAGAAGAAAGTCCCGAACCTTTTAAAACATTTGAAGTCATAAAAGCATTAAAACCTTTTATGTTGTAACCTAATTTTATAAAATAAGCAGCAATTCCTTTTACAAGAGAAAGAGTAGTACCTTCTTCTTGTTTGTTTTGCTCAAGCTGTTTTAAATCAATACAAATCATATCATAGCCATCGCTTTTTATTTTGATAATATCGCTGTTATTTGGCTTTACTGCTGCAACAATATCTAAATTCACACCAGCTGCTAATACACAACCTCTTTGATGGTCTGTGTGATTGCCCCCTATCTCTGTTCTTCCAGGTGCAGAAAATATTCTAATATTTTCTGTATTGCTGTCATCAAAAATAGTACAATATGTTTTTACTAATGTAATCAATCTTTCTGTATAGGCTTTTGTTCCTTTTTCATCTGTATTGTAAATCATTTTTATTTGTTCAAAACAGTCGTTTTTTAATAATTTTTGAAGTATGTCCATATCAAAAAATCCTCCTCTCAAGTCATACAGCTTTTGCTATAAGTATCAGTAATATTATAGTATATTTTTTGTCAATAGTATAGTAATAATTGGATAGAAATTTATAGAATAATAAAATAAAATTGTACAATAATAAAAAGTTATATCTTGTAAAAATAGTAAATATTGACTGATTTTTTTAAAATATTTTGTAAAAATATGGTGAAAATATAGAGAATTTTTATACTAAATAAAAGAATATTATATTGTCTTTCACAATTTGTACATTTATAATGAGGACAAGAAGTAAAAATTCAGAAGCAATTCTGAAAAAATAAAAAATTTATGCTAGGTTTTAAAGGGAGGTTTTTTAGGAAATGAAAAAAAGATTATTTGCATTAATGATGGCTTCTATGATGGTAATGGGTGCTATGGTAGGCTGTGGTGGCGGCGGTAGCGATGAACCGGCTCCAACAGGTGATGGAGAAGAAACACAAGGCGATGCAGCAGATGGTAATACAGATATGTCTAATGTAGAAATCGGTGTTTGTATTTATAAATTCGATGATACATTTATGACAGGCGTTAGAAATAATATGCAGGCACAAGCGGATACATTGGGAGCAAAAATTGAATTGGTTGACTCTCAAAACAAACAAGCAACACAAAATGACCAAGTAGATACTTTTATTACAAAAGGTATGACAGCATTGGCAGTAAATCCAGTTGATAGAACAGCAGCAGGTCCATTAGTAGAAAAAGCATCAGCAGCAGGTTTGCCTATCGTATTTTTGAACAGAGAACCAGAACCAGATGTAATGCAAAGCTATGACAAAGTATGGTATGTAGGAGCAAAAGCAGAAGAGTCTGGTACAATGTCTGGAGAAATCATTGCTGACTACTGGAATGCAAACAAAGAAACAGCAGATAAAAATGGCGATGGTAAATTACAGTACATTATGGTAACAGGAGAACCAGGACATCAAGATGCTACATTGAGAACAGAACATTCTGTAAAAGCATTGCAAAATGCAGGTATTGAAGTAGAAGAAATTGGAAATGATACTGCTATGTGGAATAAAGTACAAGCAACAGAATTGATGAACGCATTTATTACATCACAAGGTATTGACTCTATAGAAGCAGTACTTTGTAACAATGATGATATGGCACTTGGTGTAATAGAGTCATTAAAAGCAAATGGTTATAATACAGGTGATGCGTCTAAATTTGTGCCAGTAGTAGGTGTTGATGCAACTGCTCCAGCATTGGAAGCAATGAGTACAGGTTCTCTATTGGGAACAGTATTAAACGATGCAGAAAATCAAGGTATTGCAACAACAAATATTGCAGCAATGGCAGCAGCTGGACAAGAAATCACACAGGATACTGTAGGATATGAAATTACAGATGGTAAATATGTATGGGTGCCATATGTAAAAGTTACAGCTGAAAACTACAAAGATTTTCAATAATCAATTATAAATTAAGTATAATCATTTTATTGCTATATTACGGAACGGAAAATTTATTTTCCGTTCCCTATTTTGTAATTCAATAAAGAAATATTAGCTTAAAAAGGGGGGTTGTAATATGAGTGAGTATGTATTGGAAATGAATGGAATATCTAAATTTTTTCCAGGTGTAAAGGCGTTAGATGGCGTTACGTTAAAAGTGCGTCGTGGAAGTGTTCACGCATTGATGGGAGAAAATGGTGCAGGAAAATCTACATTGATGAAATGTCTTTTTGGTATCTATCACGAAGATGAAGGCGAAATTATATTAGATGGAAAAAAACAATCTATTAACAGTTCTAAAATGGCGTTAGATTTAGGCGTTTCTATGATACATCAAGAATTACATCCAATTTCTTTTAGACCCGTAATGGAAAATATATGGCTGGGAAGATTTCCTATGATAAAGGGGATTGCTGTTGACCATAAAAAAATGTATCAAATGACAAAGGACTTATTCCAAAAAATTGACTTAGATATTAATCCTGCTGTACTGGCTGGCACACTTTCTGCATCACAGTTGCAGCTTGTCGAGATAGCAAAAGCAGTAAGTTATAATTCTAAAATTATTATTATGGATGAGCCAACATCTTCATTAACAGATAATGAAGTGGAACATCTTTTTAAAATTATTGAACAGTTAAAATCAGAAGGACGTTCTATTATATATATTTCTCATAAAATGGAAGAAATATTAAAAATTTCAGATGAAGTAACAATTATGAGAGATGGCACTTATGTTGGCACGTGGCCTGCAAGTGAACTAACAACAGATTTGATTATCAATAGAATGGTTGGACGAGATATGACAAACCGTTTTCCACCTAAGACATATCAAACAAGTACAGAAACGATTATGGAAGTACGTAATTTAACAGCGACAGACCCACGTTCTTTTAAAGATGTGACATTTGATTTACATAAAGGAGAAATATTAGGTTTGGGCGGATTGGTTGGAGCACAAAGAACAGAATTGGTAGAGGCAATATTTGGATTGAGAGGAATTGCCTCAGGCACAATTACGATACACGGAAAACCATATCAAGCTAAAAATGTTGAAGAAGCGAAAAAATATAAAATAGGATTGCTAACAGAAGAAAGACGTGCCACAGGAATATTTGGAGTGCTTTCTATTACAGATAATACTATTATTGCCAGTGAAAAGAAATTTGCTTCTGGTGGTATATTGGACAATAAAAAAAGAAGAAATATTGCAGCAGAAGAAAATAAAAAATTAAATACAAAAACGCCTACTATGGAAACATTGATACAAAATCTTTCTGGAGGTAATCAGCAAAAAGTGCTTTTTGCAAGATGGCTTTTGACAACACCTGATATATTGATATTGGACGAGCCTACACGTGGTATTGACGTTGGTGCAAAATATGAAATTTATACCATTATGCAGTCACTTGCAGCAGAAGGAAAAGCAATTATAATGATTTCTTCTGAAATGCCAGAACTTTTAGGTATGAGTGATAGAGTAATGGTAATGAGTGATGGACATTTAGCTGGTATATTAAATAAAGAGCAGGCGGACCAAGTAGAAGTAATGCGTTTGGCTACTGCATATTTGTGATAGAAAGCGAGGGGTGTAATATGAGCGAAAGTAGAGAATTAACTTGCGAAAAATTTGGAAAATTAATGACTATCATTGGTGCAGTTGTTGCAGTATTGGGAGCAATATTAATTTTAGTAAAAAATTCAATAAAAAATTCTGGAGGACTAACAGGATTTTGGAAAGATATTTATGATTTGCCTTGGTTTATATTTTTATTAGGCTGCGGTATTATAATATTTGGAGCATTGAAATGGAGAAGATATTTGGGAGATAAAACTTCTACAATGGATACTTCTGCAAAGGCAGCAAAAACGTTTTTATTAAATAATGGTATTATATTAGCACTTGTTGTTATGGTAATTGTGATAGCAATAAAAGAAAATAGATTTATGCAGGGACGTGTACTTGTGGATATATTGGCACAAGCATCTCCAAGAATGATTATAGCATTAGGAATTTGTTTTACATTGTTGATAGCAGGAACAGACCTTTCTGCTTGTAGAATGGTAAGTTTAGCAGCAGTAATATCCGCATCTATGTTGCAAAATCCAGAATATCCTAATCGATTTTTCCCTGATTTACCTTACCTCCCTGTAATTGTGCCTATTGTGTTGGCTATTGCAGTTTGTATGTTATTTGGGTTATTAAATGGATTTTTGGTAGCAAAATTTGATATGCACCCCTTCATTGCAACACTTGCTGTGCAAGTTATAATATATGGTGCGTGTTCATTGTATTTTGACTTACCTCCAAATAATTCACAGCCTATAGGTGGTATTAGAGCAGATTTTACATTACTGGGACAGAAAAGATTTTTTCAAGAAGCATTACCAGCAATTAATGGTATTCCTATATTAATACCGATTGCATTGTTATTTGTAATAGCAATATGGTTTGTGTTGAATAAAACGGTATTTGGTAAAAATGTGTATGCCATAGGTGGTAATAGAGAAGCAGCAGTTGTTTCTGGTATTAATGTGTTTAAAACAATACTTTGTATATTTGTATTAGCATCTGCATTGTATGGTGTTGGCGGTGTGCTAGAAGCAGCAAGAACAGCAGGTGCAACAAATAACTATGGTGTAGGATATGAATTAGATGCTATTGCAGCCTGTGTTGTAGGTGGTGTATCATTAAATGGTGGTGTTGGTAAAGTTTCTGGCATTATCATAGGTGTATTGATATTTACAATTATACAATATGGTTTGCAGTTTATAGGAATTAGTGCAATGTGGCAGCAAGTAATAAAAGGTATTATTATAGCCATTGCGGTTGCACTTGACCTTTCAAAATATAGAAGAAAATAATATAAAATATAAAAGGCAGTGTTATATTTTGCATAACACTGCTTTTTATCAAATGAAGCACTATTTTGTATTTTGTTCTGTTTCAGAATAAGAATAATTATAACAACAAGGAATATTGTGAAATACTTGTATTAACTGCTTTAGTGCATCTGAAAATTGTTGTAAATCAGAAGGACTCATTTTTTCAAGCAAAGGACGAAAACAACTTGCATCGTGTTCCATAAAATAATCAATAAATTCGGTTGCTTTGTCAGTAAGCTGTATTTTTACAATCCTACGATCTGAAGGGTCATCAAAACGTTTTACAAAACCACATTGTACTAAACGATTGACTAATTTTGTCATTTGCTGTTTAGGCATTTTTGCCCATTTTGCAATTTCTGTCATAGTAGCACAACCACCATTCCACTGTAATGTTCTAATACAATAGTACATTTCTAAACTGACACCTTCCTCAAGAAGCTGTTTAAAAGGTTTTGCAATTTGGTAGTTCCATACAGGCATTAAAGAAAGTAAATTTTCTTGTATTTCTAAATAGTTCATAGTTTAATATTACTGAAAACTTATAAAAGTTTATATTACTTTTTATAATATTGCACGTTTTACAGTAATTCCCCCCTTTCTGATTTTTAAATATATTACGCTGCAATATATGCGTTTTCTGTTTTACTATATATTCTTTATTTTATTCATTTTATAGTTTTTCAAAAAAATTCCACATCTTTTAACTTGTTGTTCTTTTACAATATAGTAGCCTCTTTTTTCAAAAAAACCTTTTGCAGTAATAGAAGCATAAGTTGTAATGTCTGTAACGTTTACTGCTTTTTCTAATTCATCACAAATAGTAGATGCAATTTTTCTATGCTGATATTTGTGATGAACAAATAATCTATCTAAATACCCTGTTTTGTCAATATCACCAAAGCCAACAATAATACCATTATTTTCAGCAACAATCGTATAATGTTGTAAAAAAGAAATATTCCACTGCTCTAAATCAACTGTTTTAGTTGCCCACGCATTACATTGATTTTCTGTATAGTCTTTTCTATTAATGATGTGTACAGTATTGTAAAACAATTTTAAAAGTGTAATGCTATCACTTGGCACATATTTTCTTAAAATCATAATGATAATTCCTTATTTAAAGTAATATTTGTTATTATTGTCATAATAATGTAATAATAAAGCAATTTACATCTCTTTTCAGATTGATGTTGTCAAAAGCCAATTCGTCAAAATATCCAAAGGAAGCAATCTCCTGTTGATGGATGACTGTCCGATAAACTGGAATTTATTGAACTGTAATTCTCAAAAGGCAAAAATCAAATCCTTGCCGTATGCTTTGCACAATTTCTACATAGACAGGTTTTTCAAAAACAATCTCAAATAATTTTTTGTTATATCCAGCAGTGCAGTGACACCAGGTTAATGAATTTGAATTTTTTGCTTTTTCTAACATAGGACATTCACAAGAAAACATTTTTGTATACAATTGATTATTTTTAATAAACCAACCAGCACCATTTTTATTCAAAGCATTGACAAATCTATGCAAATCCTTATCCAAAGAAAGATAGAGTTGTTTCAAGTTATTTGCTGTATCTTCTAACCTACCATTTTCATTACAATAGCACTCTTGGCGAATGTTTTTTACTGTTTTTTTATCAAATCTATTTTCAAGAATAGCAGATAGCTTTTCTACCCACTCGGCTCGAATGTCTGGTGTTGAATTTACAGATAATGGAATTTCCTTTATTATACTTTCTGCAACTTCCCTTGATACATTCTTTTCCAAACTATGTTTCAACCTCATTAACTCATCTATTTCTAATGTCGGAGAAACTTGCTCTGGCATAGAAAAATTTTTCATATTCTTTCTCCTCAAATCCCTAATTTACTTTACTATTGACAAAATAAAAACGATATGGTACGATTTTATTTATTGTAATACTATGTTTACAATATCAATAACAATCTCTTTTTTTGTTATTATAGTGTTGGGTAAATGAAATGTCAACAAGAGTAGGAGATGAAAAAATGGACAACGATAATGAAAATTTAAAATTGATGGAAAGTGCATCTATTCCTAAAGCAATACTAACACTTGCTATTCCCACTGTATTGAGTATGATTGTGTCATTAATTTATAATATTACAGATACTTATTTTATAGGATTACTAGATGACCCTATACAGTTAGGAGCAATTTCACTTGCGTTTCCTGTGTTTATGATATTTCAGGCATTAGGCAATATGTTTGGGTCAGGAGCACCCTCTTATATATCAAGATGTTTGGGAGCAAAAAAATATGAAGAAGTAAAAAAAACAAGTGCCGTTTCAGTATATGTTTCTGCAACAGCAATGCTTGTTTTGACGATATTGGGTCTGATTTTTATGGAACCAATACTGCATTTAATAGGAACAAGTAGTGAAACGATTATACCTACAAGAGATTATTTAAGTATTATTATTACATTTAGTATTATCATAATGCTTCAGATTATATTACCAGCAATGTTGCGTGCAGAGGGGAAAGTAAAGCAGGCTGTTGCAGGTATGATAATAGGTACAGTATTAAATATTGTGCTTGACCCTATATTTATATTGGTGTTTGGTATGGGAGCAGCAGGAGCAGCGTGGGCTACAATTATAGGTAATGCTGTTGCAGTAGTATTTTATATTTATATTTATTTGCGTGGAAATACAATAGTGTCTATATTGCCACGTGATTTTAAACCAAGTGCTCGTATATTTAAAGAAGTGTTAAAAATTGGTTTTCCTGCATCGCTTTCTCAAATATTAGGTAGTACCGTTATGGTATTGTTTAATAATTTGGCAGCAGAATATGGAGATACTGTTATTTCTGCTTATGGTGTTGCAATTAAAATGATACAAATGGAATTTATGATATTGTTTGGATATGTTTCAGGATATATGCCATTTGCAGGTTATAATTATGGTGCAGGCAATATTACAAGATTGGTAAAAGCATTAAAATTTACTATTATGACAGCAAGTGTGTTGTGCTTGTTATTTTTGATACCATTTACAATACTTGCTCCAGCATATATTAAAATATTTTCAAGTAATGAAGAAATTATAAATATTGGTGTGAAATTTTTAACAGCACAAGCGTGGGCTGTACCATTTATGGGAATACAGCTTTCTCTTATGGCAACATTTCAGGCAACAGGGCAGGCTTTTAGAGCACTTTTGGTAAATATGGGTAGACAGTTTTTGTTTTATGTGCCGTATTTGTATTTGTTTAATTATATATGGGGACTGGAAGGATTGCTTAGAGTGCAAATGGCAGCAGATTTGTCTACAACAACATTGAGTGTCATAATAGCATTACATATGATAAAAGGATTTTATAAAAAAGAAAAAGAGGAATTAGCAAAAGCTACATAAAAATTTGTAAAAAAAGTCGTTAAGCGTGTTAGAAAATTATTTTGCTCTTGACGACTTTTTTAATTTCAAAAATGAATAGAATTGTTTTTGTTTAGTTGTTTTCATTTTGACATTTATAAGCAGGATATACAATATCCAAAAATGTTTGTTCATTTTTAAGTGCTTCTTTTAGTAAATCTTGTTGATATAGAGAAACCAAGAATTTGGTTATGTGGGTGTTTTAAGGTATATTCTTTATGTAAACTGTTTATACTTCTTTGCATTTGTTTGTCTGAAAATCCACTAAAATATTGAAATTCTGTGTTTTCACGAGTACAGTATCTGTTATCAAGAGATACTACAAATACAGGTCTATTTGCCATAATAACCCTCCTAATTTACTAAAATTCCAGTGTGCTATTGTTTATTAATAAAACAATATTGTGTGGAAAAATATTTTTATATTTAGCAAATGTTATTATAATATTATAAAAAAATAAACGTTCCCGAGAGGATTTGAACCTCCGACCTACCGCTTAGGAGGCGGTTGCTCTATCCAGCTGAGCTACGGGAACAAAAATGCTATTATAAGCAATATTATTCTATGAAATTTTTGGTGTTTCGTCAAGTATTTTTATAAAATTATTCTGTGTTATAGTGAATTGTTATTGATGTCATACAAATAAAAATATAAAAAGAGAATATTAATATAGTAATAAAATGTAGCACTTGACAAAATGGTTTTATTGCTTTATTATGCTAATGTGATAACACAGTATCATAAATTAGGAAACATTAGGGAGGATAAAATAATTATGAAAAAGAAAATATTAAGTGTTTGTATGGCAACAATGATGATTTTGGGTATGGCGGCTTGTGGCAGTTCAGAACAACCAACACAACAGCCAGAACAAGAACAAACAGAACAACAAGCAACAGGAGAAGAAACTGAAAGCACATTGGACTATGATAAAATTGTAGTAGGTTTAGATGATACTTTTGCACCTTTAGGATTTAGAGATGAAGAAGGAAATCTTGTGGGAGTAGATGTAGAATTGATGGAAGCAACAAGCGAAATTATGGGAATACCTTTTGAATTGCAGCCTATTGACTGGAGTATGAAAGAAACAGAACTAGCAAATAAAAACATTGATATGATATGGAATGGTTATACTATTACAGAAGAAAGAAAAGAAAAAGTAGCATTTTCACAGCCTTATTTGAATAACAGACAAGTTGTTGTAACAATGGCAGATACTGATATTAATACATTGGCAGATTTGACAGATAAAACAGTTGCAGCACAAGCAGAGTCTAGTGCCATTGATGCCATTAACTCTAAACCAGAAATTGCACAAACATTTAAAAGTTTAGGAGAATTTGAAACAAATGACCAATGTCTTATGGATTTGGAAGCAGGCAGAACAGATGCTGTAGTAGCAGATGAAGTTATTATTCGTTATTATGTTTCCAAAAAAGGAGAAGAAAAATATAAAATATTAGAAGAAGATTTTGGAAAAGAAGAGTATGGTATTGGCGTTAGAAAAGAAGATACACAACTTTTAGAAGCATTGAATGTAGCATTAGATACATTGAAAGAAAATGGTACAACAAAAGAAATATCTGAAAAATGGTTTGGCTCTGACATTATTATGGAGTAATGGGGTATTGTTATGTTAACATCTTTGATTGGTTATATTGTAGAAGTATCAAGAGGGCTTGGCATTACATTGAGTGTGTTTGCTATGACGCTCATTATATCTTTACCTCTTGGTATAGTGGTTGCTGTTTGCAGAATATCTAAAAATAAAATTATTTGTAGCATTGCAAAACTTTACATATGGGTGCTGAGAGGCACACCGCTTATGCTTCAAATAGCATTGGTATTTTTTGGACTGCCTTCTGTAGGAATTGTATTTGATAGATTGCCAGCAGCATATTTAGCTTGTGGGTTGAATTATGCAGCATATTTTGGTGAGATATTCCGTTCTGGTATACAATCTATAGAAAAAGGGCAAAGAGAAGCAGCAAATATATTAGGTTTTAAAACAGCACAATTTTATCGTTTTATATTGCTACCACAAGCAATAAAAAGAACATTGCCTGCCATAGGAAATGAAGTCATTACATTGGTAAAAGATACTTCACTTGTGTATGTAGTAGCAGTAAATGATATATTGAGAGTAGCAAAAGGGGCAGGAGGTAGAGATGCCAATACATTGCTTGCATATGTTGCTGCGGGACTACTTTATTTGGTAATGACATATGTTATAACAAAACTGTTTGAACTGATAGAGAAAAAAGTACAGTATGAGGAGTAGGAAAATATGCTTTTGAGGGCGGAAGGGCTTTTTAAAGCCTTTGATAATGTAACAGTATTGCAAGATATTTCTTTTGATGTAAAACCTGGAGAAGTAGTTAGTTTGGTAGGAAAAAGCGGTGCAGGCAAAACGACAGTATTACGCTGCATTACTGGACTAGAAAAGTGTGATAAAGGCACCATTGAAATCAATGGTAAATATATCTGTTCTATGGAAAATGGAACAATCAAAAGGGCAACAAAACAACAGCTTTTTGAAGTAAGAAAAGATTTGGGAATGGTGTTTCAAAATTATCATTTGTTTCCACATTTAACAGTAGCAGAGAATGTAACATTAGCATTAACAGAAGTGTATAAAATGCCAAAACAACAAGCATTGTCAAAAGCAAAAGAAATATTAACACAGTTAGATATGGGAGATAAATTAGAACAAAAACCGTTTTCTCTTTCTGGAGGGCAAAAACAAAGAGTAGCCATAGCAAGAAGTTGTGTAACCAATCCAAAATTATTATGTTTTGATGAGCCAACAGCAGCGTTAGACTCCGCTTTAGTATTGGATATTGTCAAAATCATAAGAAGTCTGGCAAAGGAAGGTATGGGAATATTAATTATAAGCCATGACGAAAAATTTGTAAGAGATGTTTCAGATAGAGTACTTTTTATGGTAGCAGGTAAAATTACAGAAGAATTGACAGCAGAAGAATACGAAAAATATATGAGAGAATAGTAATAAAAAATAGTACCCTGTCTGGGTACTATTTTTTATTTTCCAAAAAGTAGTAATGTAACATAATAGGCAGCAACAACACCAGCAATATTGGCAGCGATTGCTCCCGCTAATGTAAAACGAGTTTTAGTAATTTTAACAGCGGTAAAATAAACAGACATAGTATAAAAAACAGTTTCTGTACAACTCATCATAACAGAAGAAATTCTACCTATAAAAGAGTCTGTACCATATGTAGTAAATAAATCCACTAAAAGCCCTGTAGCAGCAGAAGAAGAAACAAGACGCATTAAACTTAAAGGAATAATTTCAGCAGGGAAACCAGTCCATTGTACAAAAGGCTTTAGTATGTCTGTTAAAAATGATAAAAAGCCACTGCTTCGTAATACTGCTACTGCTACCATAAGCCCTATAAGTGTAGGTAAAATGTCCACAACTGTTTTTAAACCGTCAAGAGCACCTTCTATAAAAGCATCATAAATATTTACTCTTTTGATACAAGCAAATACTACAATAAATAATATAGTAACAGGTATAATAAAATCAGAAAGATATAAAAAAAATACCAATCATTTGCACCTCCGTTCTAACAATTTACCAACAAATACACCTATTATTGTAGAAAAGAGAGTGGCAATTATGCCAGGACCTATAATTTCACCTGGATTTGTAGAACCGTATTGTGCTCTGTAAGCAAGTATGTTAATTGTGACAAGTTGTAATGATGACATATTAATAATCATAAATATACACATAGCATTGCTTGCAGTGTCTTTTTTTTTGTTGTATTTTTGTAGTTCTTTCATAGCAAGTATGCCAGCAGGGGTAGCGGCCCAACCTAATCCTAAAAAATTGGCTATAAAATTAGCTGAGATATATTGCATAGCTTTGCTTTTTTTGGGAATTTCAGGAAAAAGAAAATGTAATACAGGGGAAAAGCGGTTAGATAGTGTAGAAATCATACCACCTTTTTCTGCAATTTTCATAATACCGCTCCAAGTTGCAACAACGCCTGCCATAGTAATAGCAAGATTAACTGCTTCTCTACCTCCAGACAATACTGCTTGTGAAACTGCACCCATTTCTCCCGTAATAAGTGCGAATAAAATACCAAATAATATACAAAATACCCATATAAAATTTAACATAGTAACCAATCCTTTCTGTATATTATAGTAATATATTCTGCATTTTTTAAAAAATTGCTACAAAAAATAAATGGTTTTTGTTTGTGTTTCTTTAAAAGTTGACATTGTTTGACAAATGTGTTATATTCATTTAGATAGGTATTAAAAATCATTAACAGGTGCTATTTGGGAGGATTTTTAAAAATGAAATCAACGGGAATTGTGAGAAAAGTGGATGAATTAGGACGCGTTGTATTACCTATTGAACTGCGAAGGGTATTAAACATCAAAGAAAAAGATTCCTTGGAAATTTTTGTGGACGATGAAAAAGTAATACTAAAAAAATATGAACCTGCAGATATTTTTACAGGTGCAATGGATGATTTAATTGATTACAAAGGTAAAAAAGTGGCGAAAAGTTCTATCGTTGAAATGGCAGCACTTGCAGGTTTGCAGGTAATAGAGTAGGTCTGTGTTCTTTTCCACGGCGATGTCTGATAAAGACATCGCTTTTTCATTAAAAAGTGTTTTACATTGTTGTATATCATTGACTATGCTGTCATAAGATGTTATATTAAAATAGATATTGATATAAAATAACGATAGTAGTGTTAACATAAAAATAAAAATAAGAAATATTTTATATAAAGGGGTTTTGTCTATCTATGTAAAAGTAAATATAGAAAAAATAAATAGAAAATTTTTGTAAATTAAAGGAGGAAATGTAGTCAAGACAGTAAAGAATGAAGGGAGTAATTTATATTAAAACTAAACTTGGAGGATTTATTTTATGAAAAATTTGAGATTAAAGATGAAGTTGTTGATTAGTCTTGCAGTAATTATATTGGCAACGCTTGTATTAGGAATTACTGCTTTTGTTAGTATTAGGCATATTAATAATCAGGTTAATGTATTTGCACAAAAGGCTGTACCAAATACGAAATATTCTCAACAAATACAAACACAGTTAGAAAAAGTACAAATAAATATGTTAAGGGCTTTAATAGAAAATGATTTGAATTTAATTTCACAACAATTACAAGAAGTAAATGAAGATACAACAAATTTGAATAATATAATTTCTTTGTATAAACAAAATGCTTCTATTGACATCAGTTTGTTTTCTGGCTTAGAAAATGCTTTAAAACAGATGGCAAATGCAGAACAACAAATGTCTTCTTTACTTGCTTCAGATGATGAAGAATTAAATAACCAAGCATATGCAATATATAAAAATGATTTTGAAGCTGCTTTAAATCAAGCAGAGAGTGCTTTATCTACTATTATCAATGCACAAGAAGATATGATACAAAAACAAGTAGAGGAATCTAATACAATTACATCAAGGGCTTACCTGGCGATTATTATTATATTGATATTAAGTATTATCATTTCTATGATTATGGTAAAAACATTAAGTGTATTGATATTAACACCATTAAATCAAGTGTTGTATGCAATGGAAGAAATGTCAAAAGGAAATGTACATACTACAATAGAATATGAGTCAAAAGATGAATTTGGAGAGATGGCGGATAGCGTTCGTTCTTCTGTATCAACATTGGCTGAATATATTACTCAAATTGATGATATGATGCACAGAATGTCAGAAGGTGATTTCAAAATTGAAAGAGCAAAAGAACCATTTAAGGGTGATTTTTCAAGTATAGAAGATTCTATAATGAAATTTGTAGATAAAATTTCTGATACATTACAAACAGTAGCAGAGTCTTCTGTACAAGTTTCTAGTGGGGCATCTCAAGTTTCTAGTGGAGCTCAGGCACTTTCACAAGGTACAACAGAGCAAGCGAGTTCTGTAGAACAATTGTCTGCAACCATTACAGAAATATCAAATCAAGTATCTCAAAATGCAGAAAATGCAAATCAAGCAAATCAAAAAGCGAACCAAGTAGAAAGCGAAGCATCTGAAAGTAGTAATAGAATGAAAAATATGTTACAAGCAATGGAAGATATTAGTAATTCTTCCAGTGAGATTGGAAAAATAATTAAAACAATAGAAGATATTGCATTTCAAACGAATATACTTGCATTAAATGCAGCGGTAGAGGCAGCAAGAGCAGGAGCAGCAGGAAAAGGATTTGCAGTAGTAGCAGATGAAGTAAGAACATTGGCAGGTAAAAGTGCAGAAGCATCTAAAAATACAGCAATGCTGATTGAAAATTCTATTAAAGCGGTAAAAAATGGGGAAGAAATTGCAAATCAGACAGCAGAATCATTAAATGAAGTAGTAGGAGGCGTTCAGGAAGTAGCAAATATTATCAATAAAATTTCTGTTGCATCAAGTGACCAGTCTTCTGCAATTAATCAAGTAACACTGGGTATGGAACAAATATCAGCAGTAATACAAACAAACTCTGCAACAGCACAACAAAGTGCGGCAGCAAGCGAACAACTGTCAAGTCAGTCAGAAATGTTAAAATCATTGATTTCACAATTCAAATTAAAAGGGAATACAGGAATGGAAGATACTGTAATATATAAACCAATTGATTATGATACTACAGAATATGATTTTCAAGAAGAACAAGGACAAAGTTTTGATAGTAAATATTAAAAAAAGATGATAGTATAGCAGTGTGGAAATAAAATATTCTACACTGCTGCTATTATAGTTGTGGGAAAGAAAGGGGAGTTAAACTTAACAATGGAAAAGAGAGTACAAAAAAGAAGTATAAAAACAAAAATTATGTCTACAGCGATTATAGGGGTACTTTGTGTAGCTGTTTTTACAGGAATAGTGATGATACACGGTATTCATACATTAACAAATTCGTTAGTGGAAAGATTACTCAGACCTTTAACAAGGATTTCTTCCCAGACAGTAGAAGGAAATTTACATATGCTTGCTGACCGTATATTTACTGTTTCGGACAATGAAATATTACATAGCGAATATACAACATTAGAGCAAAAGCAACAGGTTTTAACAGATTTTAGTGCAGGGATAGAATTTGTTTGGCTTTCACTGTATACAAGTGACGGTAAATTTTATTGTGGTGCAGAAAATAGTCCAAAAGATTTGTCAAATACAGAATTGTTTCAAGGAATGAAAGAAACAGGAAATTTAGTAGTAGGCGATGTAGAATATACAGATAATCAACTTCAAATTATAATTGGTACACCAATACAAGGAGAGGGAGATGTTACCTATTATGTAATAGGAAGTTATAAATATGATATATTAAATGATGTATTAACAAATTTGCAAATTGGTTCTACAGGTTATGCTGTAATAGTAAATAAAAATGGTGTAGTAATGGCACACCCTAATACAAGTATTGTAGAAAATAAAACAAACATATCACAAATGTATTCAGGAAATGAGCAAGTAATGGAATTATTCCAGAAAGTATATACAGGAGAAACCAATATAAAAGAAATAACAGTAAAAGGAAAAAAACAATTTGTTTGTTATACTCCAGTAAGGGGAGCAAATTGGTATATGGCAATATTTATGCCTCATGAAGAATTTAATGTAGTAAGTCGTCGTATTAGTATAACAAATATTATTGTAGCAATAATAAGTTGTTTGATAGTAATAATTATAGCAACTTTGATATCAAATAAAATATCTGGTTCTATTGATAATGTAAAACAAAGAATACAGAAGCTGGCAAAAGGAGATATTACAAGCCCAGTAGAGATATTACAAACAGGAGATGAAGCAGAAGATTTGTCTGTTGCATTGGAATATAGTGTAAAAGATATGAGAGAATATATTGTAGAATTAAGAGATACATTAAAGTCTGTATCGCAAGGAGATTTGAATGTAGAAGTAAAAGAGGAATTTATGGGGGACTTTGTGGTATTAAAAGAGTCCACAAACAATATTATAGACTTTTTAAATGAAATGATTGGACAACTAAAAGAAGCAGCGAATATGCTTTCTAATGCAGCATTAGGTGTTTCAAATGATGCGAAGGCAGTAGAAAATGCAAGTGAACAACAGTCAGGCTCTATTGAAAAATTAATACAAGAGTCAAATGAAATTTCAGACAGTATTATAGCAGTAGATGAAAATGCAAAAGAAACAAAAGAATTAACAATAAAAGTAGAACAAAAACTTGAGGAAGGTATAGGCCATATGAAGGCACTTCTGAAAGCAATGGACGATATTAGAACAAGCGAAGAAGAAATTAGTAAAACCACAAAATTTATGGAAGACATTGCATTCCAAACAAATATATTAGCAATCAATGCTTCTATAGAAGCAGCAAGGGCAGGAGAAGCAGGAAAAGGATTTTCTGTTGTAGCAGATGAAGTAAGGAATTTGGCAGGAAAGAGTTCTGACTTTGCAAAATATACAGCAAATATTATTAAAGATTCTAGTGTAGCAATTAATGCAGGAGTAAAAATAGCAGATGAAACATCTGTATCAATGAATGATATAGCATCTATATCTCAAGAAATTTCAGATATTACAGATAAGCTTTTAGTTTCTGTAGAAAGTGAAATGCTTGCATTGGAAAATGTAGCATATGCTATTGAAACTATATCAGATATGGCATCAAAGAATTTGACAGTAAGTAAAGAGAGTGCAAATTCTATTGATGAATTAACACAGCAGGCAATAACATTGCAAAGAATGGTAGAAAGATTTCAAACAAAAGAGGAAAATATAAAATAAGAAAGGAGATGGTATGATGAAAAAAATAATAATTAGTTTGCTGACAGTAGTCATGCTGTTTTCTTTGAGTAGCTGTGTAAAAGAGCAAGAATTGAAAGATGGATATTATACGGCACATATGGACGGATATGATGAAGGACATGGTTGGCAGGAATTTGTAACAATTTGTGTAAGTAATGGTAAAATTATAACAGTAGAATATAATGCAGCTACACCTACAGGATTTATAAAATCTTGGGATATTGCGTATATGAGGATAATGAACCCTATACAAGGTGTTTATCCAAACCGTTATACAAGAGAATATGGAGCACAGCTTTTGGAAAAACAGTCTTCTGATATTGATGTAATTAGTGGTGCATCTAGCTCTGGAAAGAATTTTAAAGCATTAGTGAATGCAGTGTTGGAAAAAGCAAAAGTAGGAGATTGTTCTGTTACTATAGTACCTTATAGTGATTAATGTATAAAAAAGACTTATATATTATTTATAAGTCTTTTTATTTTAAAAATAAGTGTGCTATTTTTAAGGGCAGCAGAATATAATGGAGTAAGCAAAAAAGGTGCAATAAAATTGCATTTAGAATTTGTAAAAAATAAAAAATAGTAATTACAATATGTAGTGTAAATATAAGATAGCGTGTACAATATATTATACTTTTTGCATAAAAGTAGTCATAAAAATGAAACTATATTTATAAAAATTTTGTTAAAAAATGTATATAAAAAATAATGAAATTAATGGAATTTTTTTAATTATGTCAATTTAATAATCAAAAATGTAGAGAAAATAGCAATAATTTAGAATTTTATGTAAATATACTAGTGTCGTTTTTTGTAGAATATAAACAAAAAATACTTGTGTATGCTGTTATAAAACGGTAAAAATATAAGAATTTTATAGTATGAATAGTAATAACGTAATTTTTTTATTATTTTTTTTGTTGAAATCAAAGCATATGTGTTGATTTTTATATAGTTTTAGCATATAATAATAATCATTAAAAAAAGCAGTAATGCGCTTATAAAACAATAATGTATAATGATACATAAAAATTGAGGTGATGAATTTGGATTTTATACTGGGAAATGCGGGAATGATGACAGAAAAGTCATTAGATTATTTGTGGCAAAAGCAAAAGATTACAATGAATAATATTGCAAATCAAAATACACCTAATTTTAAAGCAGAATATTTAACTTTTGAAGATGAACTAGAGAGAAGATTAAGATTAACAGGAGATAAGAATAGGTCGTATAAAGATTTGAGAGAAGCAATTAGAAATACAAAAATGACTGTACATGAAACAGAAGATGAATTTATGAGAATGGATGGTAACAATGTAGATGTTACAGCAGAAAGCTCAGAGTTGGCAAGGGCAACACTTCAGTATCAATATTTGATACAATCTTTTAATTTTGACTATACGAGATTGCGTACTGCAATTAGAGGACAATAAAAAAATGAGGTGAAAAATTATGGCGTTTTTGAGTGCATTAAATATTAGTGCTTCTGGTATGACAGCAGAAAGAATGAGATTAGATGTTGTATCAGAAAATATTTCAAATTTAAAAACAACAAGAACAGAAGACGGTGGTCCATATAAAAGAAAAATGGTTGTTTTTGAAACAGTAAAAGATAGAAATTTTCAAGATGTATTAAATGGAGCTGCTCGTGGAGTAAGAGGAAGAAATGGTCAAAAAATAGGTAGTATTGGAGCAGCAGGTGGAGTACGTGTTGCTGAAATAGTAGAAGATGATAGAGATTTTAAACCAGTATATGACCCATTGCACCCAGATGCAGATGTAGATGGTTATGTTATGATGCCAAATATTGATTTGGTAAAGGAAACAATAGATGGTATGTCAGCGTCTAGGGGATATGATGCAAATTTGACTGCATTTAATGCAATAAAAGCAATGGCATCAAAAGCACTAGAAATAGGACGATGATGTATAAATAATAATATTGTTAAAATAGAAAATTTTGCAGTAGAGTATTGTTTAAAGTAGCAAAATTATAGTGTATAATTGTTTTTATACTTATTTAATTTTTTATTACTGATAAAATATAAAGGCTAAACTGCATCATTTTTGTGTGTAACAATAAAAAGTTGAATAAATTTGGGAGGGATATGTAATGTTTGTAGACCCAATACAGTTGATGCAGTTTGGAGAAGGATTTGGTACAACTCAAAAAGTAAGTTCAAGAGTAGGACAAGATGTAAAAGTAGATGTTGGACAAACCGTATTTGCAGATGTATTTCAAAATGCAATTAATGATGTAATCCAAACAGAAGATGAATACCAAAAAGCAAAATATATGTTGGCAACAGGACAAACAGACGATGCACACACAGAACCTATTGCAGCAGCAAAAGCACAGCTTTCAGTGGAACTTTTGGTACAACTGAGAAATAGAGCATTGGAAGCTTACAATGAAATCATGAGGATTAATTTGTAAAAATCTCTTAATTTGTCAAAAGAGCGATTTTAATGTAAAATATAAATAAAGAAGCAAAACATAGGTTTATGAAAAATTCTTCTATTTTTTAGGTAGCAAGATTTTATAGTATAAAGGTTGTTCAACAAGAGATTTTTAAGGGGTTTTATAGAACTTAAAAAATTATTTTTCGGATATATTTAGATAAATTTTTTAAAAATTCTTGCTGTTAAAAAATAGTGAGAACTGTTTAGTGTAAGACGAATATAAGAATGTCAAGAGGGGTTTAAATTGGATGTTACAAAATTAAAAGCCATATGGACTAAAATAAAAGAAACGATTAAAAAATTGAATACTAAAGCAAAACGCCTCATTATTGCAGGAATTATTTTGCTTTTAATTGGTTCTGCTGGGCTTGCGTTTTATTTGAATACAAGACCTTATGTTGTGCTTTTTCAAGATGTGAATGAAACAGAAGCAGCAGAGATTGTCACAATATTAAATGACTCAGATATAAACTATAAATATAGAGCTGGTGGAACGATATTAGTACCAGAAAGTCAAGAAAACCAACTGCGTGCACAGTTGATTATGGCAGGCTATCCAAAAAGTGGTTTTTCTTATGATACATATACAACAAATATTAGCATGATGACAACAGATGCAGATAGACAAAACTATGAAAAGTTCTATTTGCAAGATAGGTTAGCTGCAACAATACGTGCTTTTGATGGAGTGAAAGAGGCAGTAGTTACAATTACACCAGCAGAAGAAAGAAAATACGTTATTGGAAATACACCAACAATAGATGCAAGTGCTAGTGTTACAGTAACGATGAAAGATGGCACAACACCAACAACAGCACAAGTAGAGGGTATACAAAGATTAATTTCTACAAGTGTATCCAGAATTAAATTTGAAAATATTACTGTAATAGATGGCAATGGAAATGATGTTACAGTAAGAGATACAAATGGAGATAGAAGCCTTTCTTCCCAGTTAAAAATGGACGTAGAAAGAGCGATTGAAAATAGTATTAAAAATAAAATATTAGACATTTTAAAACCTGTTTATGGAGAAGGAAATGTTAAAGTTTCTGTGAAAGCAACAGTTGATATTGATAAGAGAATAAGAGAAATTATAAACTATTCTGCACCTCCTAATGAAGAAGATAAAGTTGGTATTCCAGGAAATGTATCAATAGATCAAGAACTGCAAAGGCCAGATGGAGAAGCAGTAGGAGGAATACCTGGAACAGAAACAAATGCAGAAATACCTATTTATGGAGTACAAAATTTAGAAACAACAGGAACGGAAAATTATATTAGAAATCAACAAGACATAAACTATTTAGTAGACCAAATTAAAGAACAAGTACAAATGGATACAGGTAATTTAGAAGATTTAAGTGTATCTGTAGTCATCAATGGTACAGATTTTGGTGACCTTTCAAGAAATGAATTGAGAGATACGATTGCGAGAGCAGCAGGTATTAATGATATAGATAAAAATACAAAAATTGCTCTGGCAAGTGCAACGTTCTTTATGGATACAACACAACCAATAGATACAACAGGACAATTTAGCAGATGGTTGTTAATTGGAGCAATTGCAGCGGCAGTATTGGTATTACTTTTGATACTTTTGGTATTCTTGTTAAGAAGAAGAAAGAAAAAAGCACAAGAGGCAGCACTTGCTGAGGTACAGCTAACAGAAACAGTAGTAGTGCCACCGGTAGCAGAAGCAATGCAAGAGTCAGAAGATGAAAAAGCATCTAGAGAATTGCTTCGTATACAAAATGAAAAGAGTATGGAATTGAAAGAAAATATTCGTAAATTTGCAGAAGACAATCCTGAAATATCAGCACAGTTAATTAAATCTTGGCTAAGGGGAGGCGAGGATAATGCCTGAAGAAAAGCAAGATAAGCAAGAAAAGCAAGATAAGCGAGCTTTATCACCAGAGCAGAAGGCAGCGGCAGTTGTTGTTTCTTTAGGAGTAGATAAAGCATCTCAAATATATAAACACCTTAGTGAGGAAGACTTAGAAAAATTAACTGTGGAAGTAGCAAAGTTACAACATTTGACACCAGAAGAAATAGAGGAAGTGTTAGATGAATTTTATAAGATGTGTTTAACACAAAAAGTTGTAACAGATGGTGGTTTAGAATATGCGAAAACAGTGTTAGAGAAGGCATTTGGCGAGTCTGTAGCACATGGATTATTAGAGAGAGTTTCTAAACAGTTAAAGACAAGAGCATTTTCATTTATTAGAAAAACAGATGGTCCAAACTTGGTAACAATATTATCACAAGAAAGACCACAAACAATTGCTCTTGTGTTGGCATATGTAGATTCTACATTATCCTCGCAAGTAATTGAAAATTTAAGTGATGAAAAAAGATTGCAAGTAGTGCATAGTATTGCAACTATGAGTAGTGTGGCACCAGATATTATAAAAATTGTGGAGAAAGAATTAGAGAAGAAATTTGCTAATATGCTCACAACGGATTATAAACAAGTGGGTGGTATTGATTATATTGCTGAAGTAATGAACAATATGGATAGAAGCAGTGAGAAAAGTATATTCGATGGTCTTTCTGAAAGAGATGCAGAATTGGCAGAAGAAATTAGAAAGAGAATGTTTGTATTCGAAGATATTACAACAATGGACAATCGTTCTATACAACGTTTTGTACGTGATTGTGACAGCAAAGACCTTGTATTTGCATTGAAGGGTGCAAATGAAGAAGTAAAGAGTATGATATTTGCAAATATGTCTTCTCGTATGGCTGACTCTATTAAATCCGACCTTGAAATTACAACAAATGTTCGTAAGAAAGATGTTGAAGATGCACAACAGAGAATTGTTGGTATTATCAGAAAACTAGAAGAACAAGGTGAAATTATCATTATGAAAGGCGGAAGGGATGATATTATTGCGTAGTAATATCTTTAAGTTTTATGATAATCATGAAATAGTAGATTATATACCTAGTAATAAAGCCGATAGAGAAAGAGAAGAACAAGAAATCAAAAAAAAAATCAGAATATTAGATGATTTACCACAATTAAAAGAAGAAAAAAAGAAACCAAAAGAGGAAATTCTGGAAGAAGAAAAAGAAATTCCAGAGGAAGTTGTAGAAGAAAAAGAAGAAGAAAAATTTAACAAAAAACAAGATTTTGAGCAAGAATTTTGGGAAGAAAAGAAAAGGGCAGAACAAGAAATAGAAAAAAGTAGAAAAAAGGCAATAGAAATTGAACAAGAAGCTGCTGCAAAAGCAGAAGCAGTGTTGCAAAAAGCCAAAGAAGAAGCAGAAGTGTTGCTTTCAAAATCAAAAGAGGAAGCAGAAAAACTGAAAATGGAAGCACAACAATCAGGTTATGAACAAGGAATGGAACAAGGCAGACAGCAAGCAGAAGCAGATTGTAAAATGCAGTATGAGCAAATGAGCAGAGAAGCTCTGGAAGACATTAAATTAGTAATAGAAAATGCAGAACAAATGAAAGAAGAAATGCTGCAAAAATACCGCAGCCAGTTAAAAGATGTAGCGATAGCCATAGCAGAAAAAGTAATACAAGTAAGTTTAAAATCAAGTGAAGAAGTAATTGAAAGAATGGTAATTTCTGCTACAGAAAAATTAAAAACACGAGAATGGGCAAAAGTGTATATTGCTAGATGTGATGCAGAGTTGATGGTAGAAGGAGATTCTGCATTACTCCAACATTTGGCACACCTTTCCGACCATGTTAAAATTGTTGTAATGGAAAATGAAGCACCTGGAACATGTATTATAGAATTACCAGATGAAATTATAGACGCAAGTGCAAGCACACAAGTAGTAAATATTAAAGAAATATTGAATAGTGCACCGCTATAATTAAGCAATAATTTTCTTTGGACAATTTGTAGTTATGAAAAAAATAATAGGTAGTAAGGTTTTGTCCCAGTGCTTATGTTGAAAAGGCATAAGTTTTGTAGAAAAGAAATAATATTTATATAGGGGCTTTACCAAATAATGTGGAAAGCCTCTATATTTATTTTAAGTTTTTATTAAAATTAAATAAGATACAGAATTAAGGTTGACTGTTGACAAAACAAAATTTAAAATAAGTAATAGGAGGGGTGGATATGTTTAGGAATATGGCTAGTTTAGTATTAGAGTCTGAAACAATCAGTCATATAGGCAAAATTGAAAATATTGTTGGTATGGGCATAGAAGCCTCTGGTGGTAAGGCAAGTATGGGAGATATTAGCCTGATATATAATGAAGGAAGTAATAAACAGATACCAGCAGAAATTGTAGGATTTAAAGATGAGAAAATATTTTTAATGCCCTATGATAATATGAGTGGTATAGCAGTAGGAAGTTTTGTGAGAAATACAAAACAAAGATTAAGAATACCTGTTGGTGATTTTTTAAGAGGTAGAGCAATAGACGCTATGGGAAATCCTATAGATGGAAAAGGTGCTTTTAAAGCAGAAGAATACTATACAGTAGAAAGTTCTTACATAAATCCGTTAGAAAGACCGCCTATTACAGAAAAAATAGAATTTGGAGTAAAAGCGATTGATGGTACATTAACAATAGGAAAAGGACAAAGAATTGGAATATTTGCAGGTAGTGGTGTTGGAAAAAGTACATTGCTAGGTATGATAGCAAAAAATGTAAAGGCAGATATTAACGTCATTGCTTTAGTAGGGGAACGTGGTAGAGAAGTTGTAGAATTTATGGAAAGAGATTTGGGTGAGGAAGGTATGAAGCGTTCTGTACTCATCATTGCCACAAGTGACCAACCTGCTATGCTGAGAATGAAATGTCCTTTAGTAGCAACAACAATCGCAGAATATTTTAAAGACCAAGGAAATGACGTGCTTTTGATGATGGACTCGCTAACACGTTTTGCTATGGCACAGAGAGAAATTGGACTTGCTGTAGGAGAACCGCCTGTAGCAAGGGGATATACGCCTTCTATATATGCAGAACTGCCAAAATTGTTGGAAAGAAGCGGCAATTTTAAAAAAGGTTCTATTACAGGAGTTTATACTGTTTTGGTAGAAGGTGATGATACAAATGAGCCTATTGCCGACACAGTAAGAGGTATATTAGATGGACATATTGTGTTAACAAGAAAACTAGCAAATAGTAATCATTTTCCAGCGATAGATGTAAATGCAAGTATTTCTCGTTTGATGAGTAGTATTGTTTCACAAAAACATAAACAATTAAATTCAAAAATGAGAGATATTATGAGTGTGTATGATAAAAATGCTGACTTGATTTCTATTGGTGCATATAAAGCAGGTACAAATGCACAAGTAGATTATGCTATTTCAAAAATAGATAAAATAAATAATTTTTTAAAGCAGAGCACAACAGATAAATTTTCATATGATGAAGTAGTAGAGCAAATGGAAAAAATTCTAAAGTGATTTGAGGAGAGGAATGTAATAGCATTATGAAAAAGTTTAATTTTACATTGGGGACAGTATTAAATTATAAAAATCAGGTTTTGGATTCTTTAAAAAATGAACACGCAAAGATATTGGCAAGAATTAATGAACAAGAAAAAGTAATACATAACTTGGAAGAAGAATATAAAAAGTGTAATAACGATTTTAATCAGAAAAAAATGGAAGGAATTACAATAATAGAGTCTATAGGATTTGAAGCATATTTGAGAAAATTAGAAGTATCTATTAAACAAGAAGAAAAGAAATTAGCATTGATAAAAGTAGAAGAAGAAAATAAAAGAATGGAAGTTGTTGCAGCAAAACAAGATACTTCATCATTGGAAAAGCTGAAAGAAAAGAAATTAGAAATCTATCATAAAGAAGAACAAAAAGCAGAAGAAGCATTAGTGGAAGAATTTGTTTCGTTCAGCCGTATTGCAGCAAAATAATTTTGATAGTAATTCTGTAAAGAATTTACTATAAATATTTTTATTATATTAAGGAGGTGAAGTTGTGGATACGAGCGTAAAATTAAATGACTTTGTAACAATGCAGGGGCAAGTATCAGCAGCAAAAGTGAATGGTTCTGACTATAAAAATGAGGCATTTTATGGCTTTATGCAGCAGACAGCACAAACACAAAAAACAAGTAGTGATAATACTGCCACAAAATCAAAACCTAAAAAAGACACTGCTTCAAAAGATACTGCAAAAGAAGATAGTGTTAATACAAAAGAAGATGTTACAAAGCCAGACAAACAACAAGGAGAAGAAACAAACAGCAAAGATGTAGAAGAAGTAAAAGACAATATGATGCAGCAAGTAGATTTAGCAATGTTTGCAGCAGTAGTAAACACAAATATTGTACCAGTAGAAAATCAAGCAGAAAATGCTGTTGTAGAAACTCCTATTGTACAAACAGATGCAGTTCAAGCAACAACACAAATGAACGTTGATGTAACACAACAAACAGCAGTAGAAGGAAATGTAGTGCAGCAAGGAAATGAAAATGGGGCAGAACAAGTAGTACAACAAACAACTGTACAAACAGAAGAAACAGTTGCGAAAGAAACTCCAAAAGAAGTAGAAGTTGAAAAAGCTGTTGAAGTACAACCAAAACAAGAACAAAAACAACAAACAGAAGCTATAAAAGCAGATGTAAAAACAGAAACTGCAAAAGCAACAGAAGAAACAGTTGTAGTAAAAACAGAACAAACAATAACAGAAACAAAAACTGATACAGCACAAACAAATACTTCAGAAGAAGAAACAAACTTTTTTGAAGAAGAAATTCCTACTACAAATACAAGAACATTTTCTGATGATGTTATCAATATTAAAGTAGGAGAAAATGCTCAAATTTCAAGTGGTGAAATGGCACAAAAAGTATCAGATAAAATGTTAGCAAAATTTGCACAACATGAAAATGAATTTGAGATACAGCTTATGCCAAAAGAATTGGGCAAAATAGTAATTAAATTAGTTATGGAAAATGGTCAGGCACACGTATCAATGTTTGCTGAAAATGCAAAAACAAGCAGCCTGCTTGCTGAAAAAGCAAGAGAGATTAGTTCTATTATAGAACAAAATACAGGCAATGAAACAAATGTTGAGGTGGTTGACAAAAAAGAAATGCAAGCACAAGACCAAAATAGAGAAGCAAAAGGCGATGGATTTGCAAGACAAAAAGAAGAACAGCAAAAACAACATCAACAAAGAATGCAGGCAGAACAATCTGTAGATTTCATACAACAAATGAGATTAGGATTGTGGAATGTGGTATAATGAAAAGGAGGAATTGTTATGGCAATAGATAGTATTAGTGCTGCTTATAATCAAAGAGCAGAAGATGCTTTTAGAAAAGTAGGCACATATAGTAAAACAACATTAGACTCAACAGACTTTTTAAAATTGATTGCAGCACAATTACAAAATCAGGATATGACAAATCCAATGAGTAACTCAGAAATGATGCAACAGTTATCACAAATGTCATCTATACAAACAATGTCAGAATTGAAGGCAGCAATTACAAATATGAATGATATTGCAGTTACAAACTATTCTGCATCATTGGTAGGAAAAGAAGTTACACTTGCAGTAGAAAATTCAAAGGGAGAATTAGAAACAAAAGTTGGTTTAATTACAGGAACTGGATTATATCAAGGAGAAACTGTTGTTTTTGTAGATGGAAAAGCATATAGTTTGTCACAAATTATGGCTGTTGGTAAAATTCCAGAAGAATTTATAGAAAATGAAGGTAGTGATAAAAATGAAGGCGTAGATGGAGATGTAGACAAAGACGAAGGCATAGACAAAGATGAAAGTATAGACAAAGACGATACTACAGACAACACAGAAGAAGTCAAACCAGAGGCATAAACTTAGAGGAACAGGATAAGGGGAATGTTGTATGGTTCAAAATGTAAATAATAATCAAGTAGTAAATGGAATTAGAGGCTCCGAACTACAAAAAATACAGGCTGGTCAAAGAGGTGTGGGATTTGAGCAACTGTTGCAAGAAACAATACAACAAAAGCAAGAAGTGCAGTTTTCAAAACACGCTAAAGAACGAATTGACCAAAGAGGCATAGAAGTAACAACAACTCTTATGAATGACTTAAATAATGCAGTAGAAAAAGCAAAACAAAAAGGAGCAAAAGATGTTGTAATAATAGGCCCAAAAGAAGTATTTATTGTAAATATCCCCAATAATATCGTTGTAACAACATTAAGCGGAGCTGAAATGAAAAATAATATTTTTACAAAAATAGATAGTGCTGTTATACTATAAGCTGGACCATTTTATGGAGGCTAAGAGGGCAGATAGACTGTCTGCCCTCAATGACAGCACAGCATAATTTTAGGAGGAAATAATAAATGGTTAGATCAATGTATGCTGCAGTAGCAGGTTTAAAAACACATCAATCAAAAATGGACGTTATAGGCAATAATATATCAAACTGTAACACATATGGATATAAATCATCTCGTGCAACATTCCAAGAAGCAATGTATACAACAACATCACACGCAGCAGGAGGCTCAGACTCCTTTGGTGGTACAAATGCAGCACAGGTAGGTTATGGTTGTAGTTTATCAACAATTGATAAACTTTTTGAAACAAGTACACCAGCGGCAACAGGAAAAGCTTCTGATTGTATGATTATTGGCGATGGTTTCTTTTTGGTGGGAAATAAATTAGGAGAAGATATAGAAGGTGTCAATCCAAAACAAGGAGCAGCAGAAGATGGAGAGCAGCTGGACATTAGTTCTTTGAAATTAACAAGAGTAGGTGCTTTTGATAAAGATGAAGATGGATATATTGTAGATAGAAGTGGTTATGTAGTATATGGCTTTTCTTATCCAGAGGGAACTACATTTCCATTACCAGATGGGGCAGCAATAGATAAAACAAATTTGGTTCCACTGAAAGTGCCAGAAGTAAAAAGTGATACTCAAGGCGATGGCGGTCTTAATGGAGAAGAAGGAGAAGTGCCAAAAGTTTCTATTTCTATTGACAAAAGTGGTGTAGTTACAGCAAAAATGCCAAGTGGAGAAACATTTGCATTAGGTATTATTGCAGTAGCAAATGTTCCTAATCCTGGTGCCTTGGAAGCTGATGTAAATTCTTATTATAATATAGGAAACAATACTGGTGTAGTAGAAGCATTTCAGCCAGGAGAAGGAAATACAGGAAGATTGCAAACAGCTTGTTTGGAAATGGCGAATGTTGACATTGCAAATGAGTTTGCAGAAATGATAACAACACAAAGAGGTTTCCAAGCAAATACAAGAATTATCACAGTAACAGACCAGATGTTGGAAGAACTGGTTAATATGAAGCGATAATGATATAATAGCTGGAGTGGGGTAATTCCCGCTCTAGCTGAATTATAAATAAAAAAAGAGGGGGGCTTATTTTGATTAAGCTGACAAAATTAAACAAAGAACCATTTATTATTAATTGTGGACAAATTGAGAGAATTGAATTAATTCCAGAAAGTAAAATTATTATGATGAATAAGGATTATTATGTAGTAAGGGAAAGTGCGGAAGAAATTGTACAAAAGATTATTGATTATAATGCAAAGATATATGAATGGCATCAAAAAATGAGTATAGAGCATAATGGTGAAGAAAATTTGTTGTGGTAATGAAGAAATTAGCGGAGGCGTGTTATGGACTTAACAACAATTATTGGTATAATAGTTGGTATTGCATTTATTGTTAATGGTATTGCTCTTGATACAAGCGATGGTATTAAATATGTGATAGGTAATCTTGGAAACTTTGCAGACCCTCCTAGTGCAATTATCGTTGTAGGAGGAACAATCGCTGCTGTTGTTGCAAACTATTCTTCCAAACACTTAAAAGCAGTACCAAAACATTTAAAAATTATGTTAGATGGTAAAAAATTTGACCCAATGGAATATATTGATACATTGGTAGATTTTGCACAAATTGCTAGAAAGAATGGACTTTTGGCTTTGGAAGAAAAAGCAAATCAAATAGATGACCCATTTTTCAAACAAGGCTTGATGTTGATTGTAGACGCAACAGATGCAGATAGAGTAAAAGAAATGCTTAACAATGACTTAGACAATTTAGTAGCACGACATGATGAAGTTGTTGGAATGTATGAAAAAGCATCATCAACAGCACCAGCATTTGGTATGATTGGTACATTGGTTGGTTTGATTAATATGTTAAAAAGTATGAATTTGGAAGATAGTAGTGGTGCAGGAAGCTTAGGTGCAAGTATGTCTGTTGCTTTGGTAACAACATTCTATGGTTGTATATTGGCAAACTTGATATTTAATCCTATTGCAACAAAATTAAGAATTAGACATTCTGAAGAAGAACTTTGTAAAACAATTATTATTGAAGGGGTATTATCCATACAAGCGGGTGAAAATCCTAAATTTTTGAGAGAGAAATTAATTTCTTTCTTGCCACAAGGACAAAGGGAAGCAGCGTCTGCGGAAGGCGGAGAGTAATAAAATATAGAAAATGAAGGAAAATAAGAAAATAAATCAATTTTAAATAGATTAATTAGAGGTCAGGTGTTATAATGGGCAGGAGGAAAAAAAGTAGCGGAGGCGGAGGAGCCAATTGGATGGATACTTATGGCGACATGGTAACGCTATTGCTGTGTTTTTTTGTATTATTATATTCTATGTCAGATATTAATAAAGAAAAATTTGAAATTTTGGTAAAAGCTTTTAATCCAAGTGCAGCAGAAATTTCTCAAATTGTAATTGATTCTAATGAACAGCCAGGAGAAGACCCTCTGATATCTTCTGAACAACCAGAACAAATAGATGATTTTGATGAGTTATTTTACACATTGTCACAGTACATAGAACAAAATAATTTACAAAATGATATAGAAGTTTCAAAAGGAGATGGATTTGCGTTTATTACATTTCGTAATAACATATTTTTTGATGGGGATAGTTATGTTTTAAAACAAGAAGGAAAAGAAACGTTAGATATATTGGCTGGTGCATTAAATAATGTTACAGATAATATTAAAGAAATATCTGTTTTGGGACACACATCTCAAGCGAGCCCTGATATACCAAATGAGCCAGTAAGTGATAGATTTTTATCATCAAATAGGGCAACAGAGGTATTGTTATATTTGCAACAAAAGAATTTTATTGACCCTACAAAATTAGTAGCTTCTGGATATGGGCAATTTCGACCAATTAGTAAATTTGACACAGCGGAAGAAAGAGCAAGAAATAGGCGTGTTGAAATATTAATTACGAAAACAGATGATGTAGAAAGAAGTTTAGAAGAATATTATGCAGAGTCAGAAAGTATAAAAGTAGAGACAATTTTAGATAGTCAACAAGAAGCTGCACAAGGTACACAATAAAAAATATTATAATAAGGAGAGGGGGGAAGGTAAATGGCGGAAGCTTTATCTCAAAGCCAAATAGATGCACTATTGAGTTCAATGGCAAGTGGAGGCTTTGAAGAAGAAAAAAAAGAAACTACCCCAGAAAAAAAATATCGAAAATATGATTTTTATAGTCCTAAGAAATTTACAAAAGATAAACTAAAGATATTAAGTAATATTTATGAAAACTATGCGAGACTATTAAATGCTAGAGTAAATGGTTTGCTTCGTATGAATAGTCAGGTGGAGATTGTCAGTGTAGAGGAACAAAGGTATTATGAATTTAGTAATGCCTTAAGAGAAAATGATATATTGACATTAGTAAACGTCCATTTACCAAAAGGGGCAGAGGAGATAGAAGAAGTACCAACCGTTGTATTTACAAATGCAGAAGTTATGTTGTTAATGATTGATAGAATGTTGGGGGCTTCTGGAGAGGAAGTGCCTAATATATCTCTTGATTATAAATATACAGATTTAGAATTAGCTTTGTATCGTGACATCATTTCGCATTTTATACGTATTATGAGAGATGGCTGGCTAAACTATTTAGATGATGTATCATTTGATATACAGAAAATAGAGAGAAATGGTAATATGATGCAAACAGTAAGTATGGATGAAACCATAGCTATTGTAGTTTTAGATATTACGGTAGGCAAAGTAACAGGACGAATGAATATTTGTATTCCTGAAACAATTTTAAGTGTTGTATTTAATTTAATTGATAATAGAAGTAGTAATGCAGGTAGGAAAGGTAACATTGAAGATACAGCCGAAGAAATTATGGAGTGCATTAAGAGCTCTACATTAGAAATAAAAGCGGAGCTTGGTCAAGCCCAAGTAAATTTGAATGATATATATAATTTACATGTTGGAGATGTTATCAATCTAAACAAACCAAAAGATTCTGAAATCTATCTCTATATTGAAGACCAGCCATGGTTTAAAGGAAAACTTGGTGTTCAAAATAAGAACATGGCGGTAAAAATCAGCGGAATATATGAAGAATAAATGATTTATTGAAGGAGCGAGAAAAGAAATGAGTTCAAATCGTTTTAGTCCATTAGAGATAGACGCCATAGGTGAAATACTGAATATAAGTTTAGGAGCGTCAGCAACGGCAGTATCTACAATGCTTAGTAAAAGAGTTGATATTACAACACCTAGAGTACAAGTTCTCACTGCCGAGGAGTTTAAATTTACGAATTTAGAACCTGCTATTGGAGTACAGATTACATATGTGGCTGGTTTAGAAGGTACAAATGTAATGCTTTTAAAAAGAAAAGATGTAAAATCCATAGTAGAAATTCTGATGATGACAGAAATTCCAGATGAGGAATTTGAATTAAATGAGCTAAATTTAAGTGCAATTTGTGAAGTTATGAATATGATGATGGGGGCATCAGCTACAGCACTTTCTGAATTTTTAGGAGAAGTAGTAGATATTTCAACACCAGAAGCATTTTCTATTGATGACATTCAAGGATTTAAAGATGATTGTTTTGGTGGTGAACAAGAAAAAGTTGTTATTAGCTTTGACCTAAAAATTGAGGATTATGTTGAGAGCGAATTTATGAATATGATGCCTGTTAAATTGGCTAAAAAATTAGTTTCTGCTTTTGGAGTACCGATGGACGAAATGGGCGATGAACCAGAACCAACACCAGCGGCAACTACAGAGAATAGTGGCGGTAATATGTCACAAGAAGAAATTGAGAAGTTGCTAGGCAATACGGCAAGTGAACCAACACCAGCAGCAAGTGCAGATAGTGGTGGCGGCAATATGTCACAAGAAGAAATTGAAAAATTGCTGGGCAATACAGTAAGTGAACCTACACCAGCACCAACACCAGCAGCAAGTGCAGATAGTGGTGGTGGCAATATGTCACAAGAAGAAATTGAAAAATTGCTGGGTAATACAGTAAGTGAACCTACACCAGCACCACAACCGCAACCAATTTCTCAGCCACAACCAATTCCACAGCCTATGCCAACAATGCAGCCACAAATGCAGCAAGCAGCTATGGCACCAGATATGATGCAGCAAATGTTGTATCAACAACAACAAATGATGCAACAAATGATGCAGCAGATGATAGGAACACCACAGCCACAAATGCAACAATCAAATGAACCGAAGGTGATTAATGTGCAGCCTTTGCCAGTAGATAATTTAAAGGCATCAAAAGAAAACATAGGAGAGGAACAGAAAGAAAACCTGAATATGATACTTGGTGTACCATTAGAGGTTTCTGTAGAAATTGGTAGGACAAAAAAACTAGTAAAAGAAATACTAGAATTGTCACAAGGCTCTCTTGTTGTGTTAGATAAATTAGCAGGTGACCAAGTTGATTTATATGTAAATGGTCAATGTATTGCTAAAGGTGATGTAGTAGTAGTAAATGATAATTTTGGTATTCGTATTACAGAAATTATTAAAAAACAAGATTTAATAAAAGGTCTTGGAAAATAATAAAAAGTATCACTGCATAAAAGTTAAGTAATTTTTTTATTGTGCAGTAGATAAATATTATATAAAATAAAAAAAATAAAAAAATGCTAATAGTGAAGAAAGGTATGGTAAAATGGCTAAGATTTTGTTAGTTGATGATGCAGCTTTTATGAGAATGATGGTAAAGGACGTATTAACTAAAAATGGTTACACAGATTTATATGAGGCAGCAGATGGAGTGCAAGCAGTAGAGAAATATGAAGAAGTGCAACCAGATTTGGTAATTATGGATATTACAATGCCAAATATGGATGGTTTGGAAGCATTAAAAGCAATTAAGGGTAAACATGCTGATGCAAATGTTGTAATGTGTTCTGCTATGGGACAGGAAGCAATGGTTATTGAAGCAATTAAATCTGGAGCAAAAGACTTTATTGTAAAACCTTTTAAACCAGATAGAGTTTTAAAAACAGTAACCACAATTGTTGGTTAATGTAAGAGAGGACTGAGTGCTATTATAATACAAACATTGCCTATGTTGGCAACTCTTATAATAGTAATAATATTGATAGTGTATTTAAGTTATTTGTTTAGTAAATTGGTTGCAAAAAGCTCCTTCAAAACAGACAGTAGAGCAAAAGGCATAAAATTGCTGGACAGAGCGGTTGTAGGAACAGACCGCTCTATTGATATTATACAAGTGAATGAAAGATATTTTCTGATAGGAAATACTGCAACAAATATGGTATGTTTGGCAGAACTTTCTAAAGAAGATATCATTATTGAGAAAAAAGAATATGATGAAGAAAACGGCAGTAAATTATTTCAGAATATGATGTTTGATAAATGGAAAACAAAAAAAAAGAAATAATAGCTGATAGTTTTAGAGGTGTTTAACATGACAGATGCACTCATCAATGTCAATGGTGACAGTGTCCAAACATTAGAGATATTGTTTCTGATGACAGTGATTTCGTTATTACCGTCTATATTGATGCTGATAACTGCCTTTACGAGAATTATCATTGTGCTTTCTTTTTTGAGAAATGCCATTGGATTGCAGGGCACACCGCCAAACTCTGTATTAATAGGGCTTGCGTTATTTATGACACTGTTTATTATGACGCCTGTTGTAGATGAAGTAAATGAAACTGCGTATGTGCCGTATAAAAATGAAGAGATTTCTCAAGTAGAGGCATTAGAAAGAGCAAGTATACCAATAAAAAGGTTTATGTTAGAAAATACAAAACCAGACTCATTAAATTTGTTTTTGGATTTTGCAGATATTCAATATCCACAAACAGTAGAACAACAGGTAACAGATTTACCTATGCGAGTTGTGATACCAGCATTTATGACAAGTGAATTGTCAAGAGCTTTTGTAATGGGCTTTTTGTTGTTTATACCATTTTTATTAATTGATATCGTGGTATCAAGTACATTAATGTCCATGGGTATGATTATGTTGCCACCAGCTACAATATCATTACCATTTAAAATATTGCTTTTTGTAACTGTAGATGGGTGGCATTTGTTGTTTTCGACTCTTGTTTATAGTTTTAATTAGCGAAGGAGGAGAAAATTATGACAAATTCAGAAGTAATGTCTGTCATGCAGTCTGCTCTCGTTGTTGGTGTAAAGCTTGCAGCACCAATATTGCTGTTAAGTATGTTTTTGGGAATATTAATTTCTATTATACAAGCAGCAACACAAATTCATGAACAAACGATTACATTTGTACCTAAGCTTATAGTAATTATAGCACTTTGTTTATTCAGCGGAAGTTGGATGTTAGAAACATTGCAGGATTATACTTATGAATTGTTTCAAATGATGTTATTATAAAAGGCGAGGTTTAATATTGTGCTGGAACCAAATCGTTTTATGTTTTTTACATTAGTATTAATGAGAATGTCAGGTATGATATTGTTTAATCCTATACTAGGAAGAAGAAATATACCAGCAGCAGTAAAAGCAGGTATGATTATGGCATTAACAATAATTATTTCTAGTTTTTATAATGGTGCAATAGAACAGCCTAATACAATAATAGAATATGCTGTATTATTATTAAAAGAGTGTGCAGTAGGCTATATTGCAGGATTTATTATTAGTTTATTTTTATATATCATTATATTAGCTGGAGAATTTATTGATATGCAATTAGGTTTATCTATGGCAAAAATATATGATAGTCAAAGTAATGCTTCTATTTCAATGAGTGCAACACTTTATAATATATTGTATATGTTGTTATTTTTTGCTTTAAATGGTCATATTGCATTAATTCATGCTATATTAACCTCCTCTGAAGTTATACCTTATGGGGAGGTTGTTTTAAATCAGATAGCATATCAAATGATATGGGACGTATTTATACAATGTACTGTTGCAGGAATACAACTTTCATTTCCTATACTGGCAGCAGAACTAATTTGTGAAATGGGTGTAGGAATATTGATGAAAACAATACCACAAATCAATGTATTTGTTATTAATATACAAGCAAAAGTATTGATAGGGATATTGATATTGTTGATGATGTTTGTGCCTATGGAAGAATTTATACGAGGATTAATACCACAAACAATAGATAGTTTTAGAGAAATACTTCAATTATTAAAGTAATGTAGAAATAGAAAAAAACGCCTATAAAGGGGGGAGCAACATTGGCGGCAGATGAAAAAACCGAACAAGCCACCCCCAAGAAGCGACGAGACGAGCGAAAGAAAGGTAATATCTTTTTAAGTAAAGATGTTGTAGTTGTTGCGTCGCTTCTTGGTACATTTTTTTCTTTAAAGCTGTTGTTTCCGGGAATGTATGAAGCAATCAGTACATTTTTGGTTAAATATATGAATTATGCTTCAGTAAAAACGGAAGTAACAGCAGAATTTGTGTCAGATATGACAATAGAAATGATTGTTACGTTTGTGAGAGTATGTGTACCGCTTTTAATGATTGCTGTACTTTTGGCGATTGTAGCAACAGCAGCACAAACAAAGCTCTTATTTTCAACAGACGCATTAAAACCTAAATTTAGTAGATTAAGCCCTTTACAAGGTTTTAAAAGGTTATTTTCGTCAAAAAGTCTAGTAGAAGTATTAAAAGGGATTATAAAAATCAGCATTTTAATATGGATTATGTATGACTTTTTTATAGGGCAGTTGATTAATTTTGAAAGAACATTAAAATTAGATTTAATTTCTTCTACTGCATTTGTATTAGATTGTGTAATGAAATTAGTTATGAAAGTAAGTATTGCATTTGTAGCGATTTCTGCTTTTGACTATTTTTATCAATGGTGGGATTATGAAAAGCAGTTGAAGATGTCAAAACAAGAAGTAAAAGAGGAATATAAACAAACAGAAGGAAATCCTCAAATTAAAGGAAAAATTAAAGAATTGCAAAGAAGAATGGCTATGTCAAGAATGATGCAGTCCGTTCCGACAGCAGACGTAGTATTGAGAAATCCAAGTCATTTTGCAGTTGCGTTGAAATATGATGGAGAAAAGGACGTAGCACCTATTGTTGTAGCAAAAGGACAGGACGAAATTGCATTCAAGATTATACAAATTGCAGAAGAAAATGGTGTTCAGGTAGTAGAAAATAAGCCTGTAGCGAGAGCATTGTATGCTATGACAAAAGTATCAGGTATGATACCAGAGGAATTTTATGGTACAGTAGCAGAAATTCTTGTGTATGTTTATAAACTTGAAGGTAAAGATTTAATGGGAAAAAAGAAATAAGAAAAAACACAAGTAATAGAAAAGACTTATTTTTTACATATAACATTTTGATTGGAAAATGGTGAAATCGATGAAAAATGCGTTAAATTATATCGTATCCATATTTGTAATTATCATAGTATTATTGTTAATTATTCCACTGCCTGTTTGGCTGTTGGATATGATGTTTATACTAAATATTTCCCTTTCTTTGATTATATTGCTGATTTCTATGCAAATTAAAGAGTCATTGGAATTTTCCATATTTCCCTCATTGCTTTTGATTACAACGTTGTTTCGAATTGGTTTAAATATATCGTCAACACGTTTGATATTAACAAAAGCAGGTGCAGCAGGGGAAGTAATAAAGGCATTTGGAACATTTGTATTGCAGGGAAATATCGTTGTTGGTGTTATTATATTCTTAATTATAGTATTGGTACAATTTTTGGTTATTACAAAAGGTGCCGAACGTGTTGCTGAAGTTGCAGCTAGATTTACATTGGACGCTATGCCAGGTAAACAAATGGCAATCGATGCAGACTTAAGTTCTGGTTTAATAACAGAAGAAGAGTCACGTGTTAGAAGATATAAAATACAAAAAGAGGCAGACTTCTATGGTTCTATGGATGGTGCTACAAAAATTGTAAAAGGCGACGCTATTATGTCTATTATTATAACAGCTACAAATTTTATAGCTGGTACAATTATAGGTATGGTGCAGTCTACAATGACATTTAGTGAAGTGCTTTCTGTGTATTCTATTGCAACAATAGGAGATGGTCTTGTATCACAGATACCAGCACTTTTGATTTCTACCGCAACAGGTATGATAGTAACAAGAGCAGTTTCAGATGGAAGCTTGAATAATGATGTAGCAACACAATTTTTAGCGCAACCGCAAGCACTTATGATGGGCGGCGGTATTATGGCAGTGGTTTCTGTAATACCAGGTATGCCTCATATTCCTCTGATTGTAGTAGGTGCTGTATTGCTTGCCATTGGTTGGAGAGCATCAAGCCGTATGAAAGCATTGATAGCAGCAGACGCAGCATTAACTGCTCCAGGTGGTGGTACAGTAGGAACAATTCCAGAAGAAGAAGCACCAGCACCAATGAGCGAAAATGACTTTTATAAAGATATTAATAATGTGTATTCTTTGTTGAATGTAGAGCCTATTGAAATGGAAATAGGATATAGTTTGATACCTCTTGTAGATGAGTCAAGTGGAGGTAAATTAATAGAGCGTATCGTTATATTTAGAAGACAATATGCACAGGATATGGGATTTGTCATTCCTTCTATTAGATTGAGAGATAGTTCTAATTTGAATACAAATCAATATGTTATTAATATAAAGGGAGAAGAAGTAGCAAAAGGCGAAATATTAATTGATTATTATTTAGCTTTGGAGCCACCAAATCCAGCAGGTGAAATTGATGGTATTGAAACAATAGAGCCATCTTATGGTATTCCAAGTAAATGGATTACACCAGAGAATAAAGAAATGGCAGAAATTTATGGATATACAGTAATTGACCCTCTTTCAGTAATGTTAACACATTTATCCGAAACAGTGAAAAAGCACGCATATGAATTGTTAACAAGAAATGAAGTAATGCAGCTAATTGAAAATACAAAAAAAGTGTCACCAGATTTAATAGAAGAAACATTTCCAAATGTGCTAACATATGGAACGTTTCAAAAAATATTGTCTAATCTATTAAAAGAAGGTGTACCAATAAAAGATATGGAAACAATATTAGAAACCATTGTAGACTCTTCTGCGACAACAAGAGATTTAGATACCATTACAGAAAATATTCGTATTGCATTAAAACGTACTATTACAAGAAAATTCTGTGAAGGTGGACAAATGAAAGTAATTACATTAGATGCAGAGGTAGAAAAGGCAATTATTGCTGGTTTAACAAAAGGTGAACAAGGAATTTATATTTCAATGAGTCCAGAACTGATGCAGAAATTGATTGGACAAATCAGTGAGCAAATGAAGAAATTTAATGAACTTTCACAAACACCAATTATATTAACAAGTAATGTAGTCAGAGCTTATTTTTATAGACTTATTGAGCAATTTTTTCCAAACATTTATGTACTTTCATTTAATGAAATAGCAAATAATGTGCAGATACAAGCGATTGGTAACATAGTATTATCATAAAATAGGCAACAAGGACAGGGGAGATAGGTATGCTTTCTCAAAAAGAATTGGATACAAAGACAAATGAAGAGCTGCTTATACTGTATAAACAAACCAATGACCAAAAAATTAAACAAACATTGGTGCTGCGATATATCTATATTGTCAAAAATATTGCTATGCAAATGAGAGGAATTTACTTGGGTTTTTCCCAAATTGATGATATAATTAATGAGGGTGTTTTGGCTATTATGACAGCGATTGATAAATTTGACATCAATAAGCACGTAAAATTTGAAACTTATATTTCAAAAAGAATACGAGGAATGATTATAGATATTGCTAGAAAACAGGATTGGGTTCCAAGAAGCATACGAAAAAGTGCCAAAGAAATAGAGGAAGCACAGAATATATTAAGTCATCAATTAGGAAGAACACCAACAGATGAAGAAGTAGCAAACCATCTTCAAATTAGCATAAAAAAGTATAAAGAAGACTTGGGAAAGACAGGAACATTCAATTTACTTTCTTTGGATATGCTTATGGAAGAAGAAGGTGTTGGGCAAAAATCTGGTGGAATATTAAAAAATACGAATGAATTATTGCCAGAGCAGTATTTGCAAAAAAAAGAAACAGCAGCAGCATTAAAAGAGGGATTGGCTTCTTTAAGAGAAAAAGAACAAATGGTACTATCTCTTTATTATATCAATGAATTAAATATGAAAGAAATATCTGTAGTAATGCAGGTAAGTGAACCAAGAATTTCTCAAATTCATGCAAATGCAATACGCAAGTTAAGAAATTATATGCAACGTTTTTTTGATGAAAAGGAATAGGAGGTGAGTAAGTGTGTCAAAGGGGTTTTATCATTTAACTTCAGGTATGCTTACACAAAATAGAAATTTATCAGTAATAGCAAATAATATGACAAATGCAGCAACACCAGGTTTTAAATCTGATGAATTTATCACAACAACATTTCAAAATGAGATGTTTTCAAGATATGGAAATATCAATCATGAAGATGGTCAAGAATTGGGTACAACATCATCTATGATTACAGCAGGTGAAGTAACTATAACAGACTATACACAAGGAATATTTGAACCAACAGATATGAATATGGACTTTGCAATAGCAGGACCTGGTTTTTTCCAAGTGCAGACAGTAGATGGATTGATGTATACGAGAAATGGTGCTTTTATAATAGATGATGAAGGATATATAGCATTACAGCACGCAGGGCGTGTATTGGGAGAAGATAATCAGCCTATTTATATTGGTACAGATAATATACAGGCATTAGATGATGGCACGATATTGGCGGCAGATGGTAATACTGTTTTAGGAAGACTTGGTATTGTAGATTTTGAAGATTATAATGGAATACAAAAATCAAAACAAGAGGGACTATTTACAGCAATAGGTGGTCAACAGCCTGCACCTGTAGATACTCCTATAGAGTGGAAAATGCTAGAAAAATCGAATGTAGATTTGGTAAAACAAATGACAGATATGATGGCTAGTGAAAGGGCGTTGCAAAGTGCAGCACAAGTATTAAAAATGTATGACCAGTTGTTAGGAAAAGCAACGACAGAAATTGGTAGAGTACAATAATAGAGTAGGAGGCAATAAATATGGACCGTTCTTTTTATACAGGGGCTGTAGGAGCGATTGCACATCAGGAAAGATTAAACATTATAGCAAATAATATTGCAAATGTAAATACACATGGATATAAAAATAAACCCTCCACATTTTCAGAGTGTATTTATAGTAATTTGAATGCAGTAGCACAAGAACCAACAGATTACATTGCAGGAGCAGGAGTACACGTAGAAAAAACAAATGTAGATTTTACACAAGGTCACCTTGCTACGACAGGTTTAGAATATGATTATATGATTATGGGAGATGGATTTTTTGCGATACAAAATCCTGTAACGCAAGAAATTACATATACAAGAAATGGTAATTTTATGACATCATTACAACCAGATGGTAATTTTTATCTTGAAACAGCAAATGGTAAAAGAGTATTAGATGCTAATCAAAACCCTATTATTGTAGGAACATTACCTCCAACAGCTGAAGGAGAAGTGCCAGGCTCGCAAGAAATGATAGCAGGAGAAGATTTAATTGAACAAATAGGGATATATACATTTCCTTCTAAAAATGGTATCGAAAGTGTAAGAGGAACAGAATTTATACCAGCAGAAAAAGATGGGCAGCCTGTAGTAACAGCTGGTAATGGGACAATATTAGCAAATAAAGCATTAGAAATGAGTAATGTCAATTTAGGACAGGAAGTAACAAAAATGATTGAAGCACAAAGGTGTTATCAATACGCATTGAGAATGGTACAAACTTCTGATGAAGTAGAAACAACCATTAATGGATTGAGGTCTTAATAAGACAACTTTGCTAGGAGGAAGCACTATATGAAAAAATATGAGGAAATAAATAGCCTTGAAATAGATGTTATGAGAGAGATAGGAAGTATTGGCACAGGCAATGCTGCGACAGCACTTTCTGAAATGATGAATAGAAAAATTAAAATGACAATGCCAGAAGTACAGATATTAGGATTTAATGAAGCAATTACAAAATTAGGTGACCCTGAAATGATTGTTTCTGGTGTATTAGTAAATATATCAGGAGAATTGAATGGTGTTATGTTGTATTTGCAGAATTTAGATTTGATTAATATTATGTTAGAACATGTATTAACATCAAAAATTGATGATTTTAGTCAATTAGGAGATTTGGAAGTGTCAGCATTAGTAGAAATTGGAAATATTATGATTTCTTCTTATGTAAGTGCGATTTCAAAATTGACAGGGATTTCAATTAATTTATCAGTACCCGCTATGTCTGTAAATATGTTGGGAGGAATTATGTCTGTGCCGATGGTAGAATTTGGACATCAAACAGATAAAATAATGATTATAAATGGAAAATTTATTGTAGAAGATAAGGAAGTATATAGCAATTTATTGTTGATGCCAGATATACCATCTTTGAATTATCTTTTAAAGAAATTAGGTGTTTTGAATGAGTGATAAGCAATTAGTAGTAGGAATTGCTGACATGAAGATTTGTCGAGGACCTGGAAAGCTAATTACATATGCGTTAGGCTCTTGTATTGGTATTTGTTTTTATGACCCTATGATACGTTTGGGGGGAATGGTTCATATTATGTTACCAAATAATATGGAAGGAAATAATAGTAATGTGTTTAAATATGCTGATACAGGTATACCTGCGACTCTTAGAAAATTAGAGGTGTTTGGAGGAGTACGTGCACGTATGGTTTGTAAAATTGCAGGTGGAGCAAAAATGTTCGAGGTTCAAGGCAATAATTCCATAGGCAATATAGGACAAAGGAATATAGAAACAGTAAAAAAAGTGTTAGCAAAAGAAGGTATTAGAGTTGCAAGAGAAGATGTGGGACTAAATTATGCTAGAACATTACTTTTAGATGCAGAAACAGGAGTAGTGCTGGTGCGTTCTTTTGGAAGAAAAGAGTTAGTTCTCTAAACAATAAAATCTAAGTCTTGAGCATAGATAGCTTCTTTTGTGTAAGTTGTTTATGCTCAAGATTAAGATTTGTTTGATAAAAAGCTGTAAAAATATAAATTTATAAAGTAATACAGTTATATTTTAACATTTTTAGTCGATATAAATAAAAAAAGGGCTTTGATAGAAGTGATTTATATTGATATTTTGTAAAAATGAATTGTAATAGATGATGTTTTGTATCTAGCATTATTTTACTAAAAATACTTTTAAAAGAATGGGGTATTCATCAAGTATATAGAATTTTTTTAAAGGAGATTTTAATACAATAAATTTTGCGAAATAGTAAAGCATTTGTTCAAAAAATAATATGGGAGGGCATTTGAACGATGAAAAAGACCAAAGGTGAGATTTTATTAGAGTCTGGCACAAATGAAATAGAGATTATGGAATTTATGATTTATGGAGAATTGTATGGCATTAATGTAGCAAAAGTAACAGAAATTATGATGTCAGATAAAGTAAAGCCAATTCCTCATTCACATCCTGTTGTAGAGGGGATTTTTAAACCTAGAGAAACAGTATTAACAGTAATTGATTTACCTAAATATCTAACTGGACGAGAAAGTGAAAAAGATGAAAAAGATTTGTTTATTGTGACAAATTTTAATAAAATGTTTGCAACATTTAGGGTGCATAGTGTAGTAGGCATTAGTAGAATTTCGTGGAATGATATACAAAAGCCAGATAAGACAATATCTGGAGGGGAAGAAGGAGTTGCAACAGGCATTGCACAAACAGAAGGAGTGCTTATAACGATACTTGATTTTGAAAAGATTGTTTCTGAAATTGCACCAGAAACTTCAATACAAATTGAAGAAATTGAAAAAATGGGAAAAAGAGGAAAAAATAAAAAGCCTATTGTTATGGCAGAAGACTCTGTGCTTCTTGCAAAATTGATAAGAGATTCTTTAAATAAAGCAGGGTATCAAAATGTGTTAAAATTTGATAATGGTGAAGAAGCATGGGAGTATTTAAGAAGTATTCGACAAGAAGAAAATATATATGAGAAGGCATCTTTAATTATTACAGATATTGAAATGCCAAGAATGGATGGTCATAGATTAACAAAGTTAGTAAAAGATGACCCAGACTTACAAAAAATTCCTGTTGTTATATTTTCCTCCTTGATTAATGAAGAAATGAGAATAAAGGGAAAACAGTTAGGAGCAGATGAGCAACTTTCTAAGCCAGAAATCGGTCATTTAGTAGAAGTTATTGATGAACTGCTAGAAAAAAATAATATATAAAATTCTATAAAATGAGTAAGATTTTAGGTCAAAAGCTTAAAATGAGGTGGAAAAGGTATGATGAACAAGTATGTTGTAAGGCAACCAATAAAAGATATACAAGGTAATTTATTTGGATATGAAATATTATTTCAAGAGGAGAAAGGAAGTGGCTTGTATAATCAAACAAATGATTATGCAGCAGCAGACTCCATTTCCAATTTTTTGTCACAAAATAATAAAAAGATATTTAATGATAAAATCACTTTTATGACATTTACTCCCAATTTGTTATTTAAAAATACGCCAAAAATATTTAAACAAAATGATTTAGTAATACAAATTGAAGATAATGTAATTATTCATCCATTAGCGACAACATTAATACAAAGATTTCGTAAAGAAGGATATAAATTTGCCATTAATGATTTTCAATTTGCACCAAGATATTTTGGTTTAATGGAATTTTTGGATTATATTAAATTAGATTTTGGAAAGAATGAAGCGGTATCATTAGAAAATACGGTAAAATTAGCAAAGAATTTTAATAAAATCTGTATAGCTTATGGTATTGAAACACAAAAACAGTATGATTTGGCAAAAGATTTGGGTGTAGATTATTTTCAAGGACAATATGTAGCAGAGAAAGTAGAAACAAAAGCGAACAAAACAGACTATTTACAAAGTAATTTCTTCCAGTTGGTAGTAGAAGTAACAAAAGATGAACCAAATGTTGAAATGATTGAAGAAATCATTTCGAGAGATGCAGCTTTAACATATGGCTTGTTAAAGATGGTAAATTCGGTATATTTTGCATTAAGAAATAGAACATCTTCTATTCGTCAGGCATTAGTAACATTAGGATTAGGACAATTAAAACAATGGATTTATCTTTTAAGTTTTAAGGGAGATAAAGATTTTGGCTCTGAAGATGTTTTAAAACGTTCTTTTTTGAGAGCAAATTTTTCTTCAGAATTGATGGAATATAATACAACATTACCTATTTCTAAAAATGAAGCATATTTGATGGGAATGTTTTCTACAATGGGTAGTTTAATAGATGCTTCATTAGAAGAAATTTTTGAAGATATACCAATTTCAGAGGAATTAAAACAGGCATTAATATATCATAAAGGGCCTTGCTCTTTGTTATTAGATTTGGTGCTTTGTTATGAAAGGGCAGATTGGCAAAATATTACAAATTATGCTGATATTTTAGGAATACCAACAAATATGATTGCACAAGTTTATTTTAATTGTGTAGAAGAAGTAAATCGTATTTGGGAAACAATAAAAGATACAGAGTATGATGAAGAAGAAGTAAAAGCAGCACAGAATGAAGAAACGATTGAGGAAATTATAGGAGATGACATAGAAGACGAAATTGATATTGATAGTATAGGAAATGAAGATATCAGTCAAACAAGTGCTGTAGAAGAAGATATAAAATAAATAGAAAAAGGCTGGTAGATACCAGCCTTTTTTATGATATGTAAAAGTATTATTTTTTACTATGATGAGGAGATTTTCCTACAGCTAAACAAGCCTTTAATACTTCAGTAGAAATCAGTGCAGAATATTTTGTACGATACATATGAAGTAATGGAGAAAGGCTTCCTTTTTTTACTACAATGTATTTAGAAGGAAGATTTGTCAAAGCTAGAGCCATAGTATCAATAATACAATGGTTACAACTGCAATGAGCATACTGCTTCATATAATCCACAATAACCTCTTTTACAAATGTTTCCATAACATTCATATAAATATATTCTTCATCATTTAGTGTAATTTCTTTACTGTCATTTTTAATTACATTTTTAAAATCATTGCCTATATTATTTGGAGTATTTTGTTTTGCTATAATGTCGGTTTGTTCAAATAGTGCTGCTTCTTCTGGTGTAATTTCTTCTGGTTCTATTTCATTTTGTAAATTAATTGTATTTTCTTCTGTTTCTGTAAAAGGAATAAAAGTATCTGGAGGAGTAACTGTTTCTGTAATAATTTCTGTTGGTTCTAATAATTCTGTTAACTTTTCTTTTATAATTTCAGAAACATGAGAAGTATCATCTGATTTTTGAATTTCCATAGAGGAAGCAAATTCTGATGATTTTGGATTTTGTTGAATTGTGGTGTTTTCGTATTCTGTACTTTTGTTATTTTTAGTGAAATCTAAATCTTTTGTTATTTTGTCGTTGTTTTGTGCTGACATAATAATGCCCCCTTTTTAAAATCATTATAAAATTAATAAACATAAGTAGTAAAAATGTATGTTAAAAATCCCCTCCATAGATTAATAATAGTATTTTTATTTTGTAAAGATATAATTGCATATTATACTAGAAACATAAAAACTTGTAAATTTCAATAACATTTATTTTAAAATTAATCTTAATTAAAGTATACTATATGTCGATAAATAAGTATAGAGGATAAATCAGAAAAAAAGATATAGATTATTTTCAAAATAAATGATAGAAAGGGTGTATACTATGGCAACAGTAGGTGGAGTAAGTAGTTCAACAAGTACAAATAGTTTTTATAACAATAAAATTAGTGGTCTTGCCAGTGGTTTAGATACAGAAACATTAATTGAAAATATGACTGCTGGAACAAGGTCAAAAATAGCAAAACAGAAACAAAAGAGCCAACTGCTACAATGGAAAATGGATGCAATGCGTTCTATTAGTAACTTGTTAGTAAGTTTTAGAAATAAATATGCTTCTTTTACAAGTCCATCAACAAATCTTTTAAATTCTGACTTTTTTAGCAGAAATTTGATTAGCACAATTGGAGAAAATAGTAAATATATTAAAGCAACAGGAGCTTCTAATTCAGTAGATTCTTTGTCTATATTGGGTGTAAAAAATCTTGCTTCTAGTGCAAGTATGAATGTAGCAAGTGCATCTGATAAATTGATGGAGTCTGGAGATTTAGATTTATCTGATGGAGCAAAAACAGATATTAGTGCTATTGCAGGTACTACTATTAGAGTAAAATATGCTGATAAAATAACAAGTATTAGCTTTGCTAGTAGTGGGGAATTTAATAGTATGCAGGACGTAGCAGATGCAATTAATAGTCAGTTTGATACTAATAAAATTAATGTAGAGGCATCTGTAGGAGATAATGGTGAATTAATATTCAAAGGCGACAAAGGATATGAAGGAAGTTCATTTGAAATATTGGGTGATACAGGTGGTGTATTAAATACATTAGGTATCAAAGCAGAGTCTAAATTAAATGGTCCTGGTACTACTATTACAGGAAATAGTTATAAATCAGGAGAAGATGCAACAAATGATAGCCGCTTGAAAAAAGAAGTAGATACATGGGACGCAATAGGCGGAAAATCAATGACATTTTCCTATAATGGCGTAACAAAACAAATTAAATTGGCAACAAAAGAAGAGATTGATGATTATAAAACAAAAAATGGAATTACTGATAATTTAGAAGCATTTGAGAAATTGACACAAGAAAAATTAGACAAAGCATTCGGTAAAGATAGAATTAAAGTAGATACAAAATCATCAGGAACTGACAAAGGAAAATTAACTTTTGAGACAACAGATAAAACTTCTATATTAAAAGTTACAACTGCTGATACAGGTCTTTTAGGTAAGAGTGGTGTTTTGGGTATCAACTATGGAGAGTCCAACAGAATTAATACGAATATTGCATTAAAAGACTCAGGTTTGTTTGGTGCAGCTAATTTACAACCAGCTAGTGTGCCAAAATTAGACGCAGATGGAAATCCAGTAAAAGATAAAGATGGTAATCCAGTAAATGAAAATGTTTATAAATTTAGCATTAATGGTGTAGATTTTGAATTTAAAGAAGATGAAAAAATTTCTAATATTATTAGTACAATTAATAAATCTGATGCTGGTGTTACAATGAGTTATAATGAAACATCAGACAGCTTTTCTATAAAAGCAAGTGATTCTGGAGCATCAGGACAAATTGACATTAAAGATGCTGCTGGTGGCGGAAATTTAGCAGAGGTAATGTTTGGTACACAAGTAAAAGATGCAAATGGAAATATTGTTTCTTATGATAGAACAGTAACAGATGCAAATGGAAATCCACCAACAAATGCAAATGGAGATAGTGTAGCTTCTTCTAAATTTAAAGCGGGTGAAGACGCTACGATTAGTGTTGACTTTGGTGATGGTGCAGGAGCTATGGAAATTAAAAGAAGTAGCAATGTATTTGACATAGATGGTATGAGTATTACTGTTACAGGTACATTTGGATATGATGCAAGTGGAAATATTGATACTACTACTGAACCAGTAACATTTGATGCACAAGTAGACAGTGACAAAGCAGTAGATGCAGTAAAACAAATGGTAGACGATTATAACGCATTGATTGAACTCGTAAACAAAGAATTGACAACAAAACGTGACAGAGATTATGCACCATTGACAGATGAACAAAAAGCAGATATGTCTGAAAATGAAATTAAACTTTGGGAAGAAAAAGCAAAAGCTGGTATGCTTTTCAATGACTCTGACCTTCGTGGACTTTCTAGCGAATTGAGAACAATATTCTCTAGTACAGATATGCAAGCATTGGAAGCTGCAGGAATTAGTATATCAAGTGATTATACCGAAAATGGTAAAATTACATTTAATGAAGACAAATTCAGAGCAGCAGTAGAAGCAGACCCAGATGGTATTGCAGCATTGTTTACAAGTGAAAAAGATGCAGGTGCTGATTTTGATGGCATTATGACAAGTATGGAAGCACTTTGCAAAAAATATGCTTCTACAACAGGTGCTACAAAAGGTATATTGATTGAAAGAGCAGGAAATACAGCATCACCATTATCATTAACAAATAATGCTTTCTATAAAGAAATGCAAGAAATTCAGACATTAATAGATACATTAAATGATAAATTGAAATCAGAAAGAACAAGATATAATAATCAATTTACAAATTTGGAAGTATTAATGGCACAAATGAATTCACAAAGCAGTTACTTGTCACAACTTACTGGCGGATATTAAGAGATAACAAAGTATAGCATATTACAAATAAAACAAAAAGTTGAGGAAAAGGAAGGTTCGCTGATTTATGAATCAATACGGATACCAACAATATAAAACCCAATCTATAAATACAATGACAAAAGCAGAAATGCTCATATTGTTATACGATGAATTAATTAAAAGATTAACAAGAGCAGAAATGGCTTTGAAAAACCAAAACTTTACAGCATTTGATGAAGCTGTGACACGTTGCAAAGAAATTGTAGATTATTTAGCTAGTACATTAGATAAAAAATATGATATTAGCAAAGAATTGTCAAGAATGTATGAGTATTTTCAATTTGAGTTAGCTCGTTTATCCGCAGGCAGAAAAACAGAGATTATTACAGAACTGAAACCTCTTATTATAGAATTGCGTGATACATTTAAAGAAGCAGATAAAATTAATAGTGGCGAAAAAGCAAAAAGCAAATAACAAATGTAATATTGACGGCAGAAATTCTGCCGTCTTTATTTTAGAAAGGAGTTTGATATAATTATGGCAACATTGGAGAAAAATATAGCACAATTAATCAAGTTGATGAAAAAAGAATATGAAGAAGTGCTTAAAATTGAAAATATTACAAATGATATAGAAAATGTGTTGAAAAGAAATGATAAAGTTTCTACAGAAATGTTTTTAAATATGCGTATGGAAGTATTGGAAACAATAGATGGTATTAAAGCAGAAATTGAAAGTATTTTAACAAGTGAAGATGAAGAATGTTATCATTTTTTGAGAGGACTTTTAAATGTAGATACACAAGAACAGGCAATGAATACAGAATATGAAGATGAAAAAATGCTTATGCTCATTAGTTTGAGAACAAGAAATGTTTTAAAATCTATTGTGGAAAAAGATAAACAAATGAGTACAAGAATATTAGGAAAAAATTCTTTTTATGCAAAAGCAAAATAAAACCCCTTGACACGGCTTCAAGGGGTTGGTACGCTAATTGCCCAGAGAGGGCCTCCGCCTGTTGCACCCATTTTTAATTCATTTATCAAAATATCAATATCCCAAGCTTTAAGGCTATTTTCTAGGCTCATAGGGTCAGCAATGAGGACTTTTCCATCTAATGTAGTACCATGAACAAGTACAAAATGTCCACTTGTAGTAAAATGACCTTTTTTCATAAGTGCCACAATAATTTTGCCTGTAGCAAGTTCTTTTCTTATGTTGTCATAAGTATAGTCTGTAAGAGAAGTAGCTTCTAAACCAAAAGCCTGTGCAGCATTGGGTATTAGAGAATGGTAAGAACCACTTCCGTGAGCAAAATAACCATTTGTACGTGACCAGTCTGCCATTTCGTCAGGCAATACGACACGGTTTGTCATACTAGAAACAACCATTGCCATAGCTGTAGGCCCACAGCCGTATTTTGAAATAGGGTCATTGCCTCCATAGAGCTTATTTCCCCAACGAGGGTCAGCCTGATTGAAATAAACAACATTTCGAGCAGTCCCTTTTAAATAGGTGACATTATCGAGAGTGTATAGGCTTGTTTCGGTAGTTTCGGAGGCAGCTAATTCGTCTTGCGATGTCAAACTGTATATAGAAAGAGGCTGTTTTTTGGGTTTTTGTGTGTAGTCTTTGCTTAATTTTGGTATAGGACGAGGCATAAATTTTGTATATTGCTTGTCCATAAATTCTAAAGAGGAAACACGATATTCCAGTAAATACTGTTTGTAATAGTGGAAGCTAGTCTTTGGTATTTTTTTTGAACAAACGTTATATGTAAATGTAAATGTAACAATAAACAATATCGTAATTCTCAAATAACGCAAAAATGTCATACCTCCTTTAAAAGTATTTTGTTGAAAAACAAGTTTACAAGTATATTTAACTTAAGTAATTATTATAGCATTTTTAGCGTACAATGTATAGAGGGGGGAAAACAGTGGCAGAAATATCTTTTAAAAATGTAGTTAAAATATTTGAAAATAAGGCGGTAGGACTAAATCATTTTAATTTGGAAATAGAAAAAGGAGAATTTGTATTTTTGGTAGGGAAAAGTGGTGTAGGAAAAAGTACATCACTCAGACTGCTTACAAAAGAAATAGAGCCAACAAAGGGCAAAATATATGTGAGGGAACGAGATTTAGCAGAAATTACAAGAAAAGAGCTTCCTTATTTTAGGAGAAGTATGGGGATAGTTTGGCAGCAGACGCAGCTACTGCCTAAAAAGACGGTATATGAAAATGTTGCTTTTGCATTGGAAGTGCTTGAAACAGACAAAAAAAAAATAGCAGAAGATGTACCAGCGGCATTAGGACTGGTAAATATGAATAAAAAAGCAGATAGATACCCTAAAGAGTTGTCTGGGGGAGAATGTTTGAGGGTAGCATTGGCGAGGGCGATGGTAAATAATCCGTCTATATTGATAGCGGACGAGCCTACAGGAAATTTAGACCAAGATACAGCGTGGGACATTATGTGTCTTTTAGATGAAGCTAACAGATGTGGCATTACGGTAGTGGTGGCAACACACGCATTGGAATTGGCAAGGCTTATGAAAAAAAGGATTATTGTGATGAGGGCAGGATATGTGGCTAGAGATATACCACAAGGGGGCGTAAAAGCGTTTCATTTGGTCGATTAGGCATAGAAAAAAATTTTTTTAAAAAAAGTATCAAAAAGTATTAAGTTTGGAGGAGAACAACCGATATTGTAAATAAGAGGCAATGAGGTAATACCGGTTAAAACCTTTGAGCCTCTTGGTAACTAAATAATATAGGATTAGTGGGAAAACGGAGTTTCCCGCGTAACTACATGGAGGTAGATTTTATGATAGTACAACATAATATTCCAGCTTTAAACTCTTATAACAGATTAGGTGCAAACAACAAAAACGTAGCAGCAAACTTGAAAAAATTGTCATCTGGTTACAAAATCAACAGTGCAGCTGACAATGCAGCAGGTTTGGCAATCTCTGAAAAAATGAGAGCTCAAATCACAGGTTTGGAAGCTTGCCAACAGAATGCAAAAGATGGTATCTCTTTGGTTCAAACAGCTGAAGGTGCTTTGACAGAAGTTCACTCTATGTTAAACAGAATGGTAGAACTTTCTACATTGGCATCAAACGGAACATATTCCGACAGCAACAGAGAAAAATATCAAAACGAAATTCAAGAACTGAAAGATGAAATCGACAGAATTGCAGACTCCACAAACTTCAACGGTATTAACTTGTTAGACGGTAACTTAAGTGGTGGCTCAATGAAAACAGATACAGCACAATTAATTGGTACAGATGTATCTACATCTTTTGAGCCAGAAACATCAAATACAGCAGGTAATGTTAAAAAAGATTTAAGTGCTGCTGGTACTGTAGTAGCTTCAAAAGAAACATATAACATTGATGGACAGTCATTAACAATAGACTGGACAAAAGGTGATGCTAAAAAACTTTTTGATGCTACTATTAAACAAAATCATGCCAACTTGACAGCTGATGGAGCAAAAGACATTGCTGAAAAATTGACTGAGCTTTTTAACAATGAAATAAAAGCACAAGGTTTACAAGGTGAAGTTGAAATTAAAATTGATGCTACTGGTGCTGTTACAATGAAAAGCTTAAGTACAGCTGAAAATGCTGCAATAGGTTATGTAGGTAGTAATGCTGCTACTGCAGACCAAGTTAAAACAGTAGGTACTTTCTTCTTTGGTGCTGGTGATGGTAAATCAAATGTTGTAACACCACAGATGAAATTTAACAACACAATTACAGCAAATGACAAATTTACAATGACAATTAATGGCACTACAGTAGAAGGAGCAGGTTTTGCAGCAGCAAGAGGCGACGATATGGAAAACGTCAAAGCTGATTTAGAAACTGCAATACAAACTGCAGTAGGTGCTTATAATACAGCAATGGGATACACTAATGCTCATGAAGAATTTGTTGATAGCACTAAATTTAGTGTTGAAGTAGATAAGAGTGGCGGTTTTAAAGTAACATATACTGGTGACAATGCTGATAAAGTTAACTTTAGTTTTGGAGAAAAAACAGAAAATGGCATTGAAGGTACAGCAGCAAATTTGTTAGGATTATCTAACAAAGTATCTACTCAAGCTGTAGGCGGAAATGCTCTTTCTCTTCAAATTGGTGATACAGCTGATGATTACAACAGAGTTACTGTAAGTATTCAAGATTGCCATGCAAAAGCGTTGAATGTAGGTGATATTGATGTAACTACAGAAACAAGTGCAGCAGCTGGTATTAGTAAAATTAAAGATGCTATTGATACTGTTTCTAAAGTAAGAGCAAAGCTTGGTGCTACTCAAAACAGATTAGACCATACATTGAATAACTTGGAAACAACAACAGAGAACTTGACAGATGCAGAAAGCCGTATCAGAGATACAGACATGGCAAAAGAAATGATGCAATATACAAAGAACAATATTCTTGTTCAATCTTCTCAAGCTATGTTGGCTCAAGCAAATCAGTTACCTCAGGGTGTTCTTCAGTTATTACAATAATATATTTTGACAATGAATTAAAAAGGTTTGAATTCCTTTTTCTCAATAGAAAGCAGGCACAGCGTGCCTGCTTTTTTAATAATAAATGATTGTGTTGGGAAAACTGTTGTCAGAAATACGCACTAATTAGGAGGATAAATGTATGAAGGAGATTGTGTTGCAACCAAGTTTTTATAGTAAATTTGAATGTATAGGAAGTGATTGTGAATATAATTGTTGTAGAAATTGGCAAATTAATATTACAAAGCAAGAATTAAAAAATATGAAAAGAAATATCAAAACAGAAGAGTTTAGAAATATATTTGAAGATGCTTTTGAAAAATATAAAAGTGATATATTTGATTATAAAATTAAATTTGATGAAAATAAAAAATGTAAATTTTTAGATGAAAATGGGTTATGTAAAGTATATCAGGAAATGGGTCCTGAAAATATGAGTTTAGTCTGCCAAATGTTTCCAAGAGCAATGACGTATTATATGGGAAAATACGAAAGTTTTTTAGATATATCTTGTGAAGAAGTTGTTAGATTGCTATTACAAGAAAAAGATGGTATTAAATTAGATATAGTGGAGAAAGAATTGAGAGATGTTGAAAAACGAGCTTCTGCAAGAATAGACTCTGAAGCAACTAGAGTAAGTCCTATATTACATTATTGGACAGATTTTAAAATATTAATATTGGGTGTGCTTCAAAATAGAGAATATAATTTTGGAGAAAGAATAGTAGTATTGGGAATGGCAATTAAAAAAGTTGACGAAATGTTGAGAGAAGGAACAAAAAATACAAATGTAATACCCAATTATATACAACAGTTTGTAGCTGATTTTAATGACAGTAAAAACAAAGATATGTATAGTAAATTGTTTAAAAATGCGGACAAAAGTGGTAGAAAAAGGCTTTTTAATTCTATTATTTATCATTATAATGGAAATAAAGTAGGAGAAGATTTTAAAATACAACAAAAAATAAATGATAGAGTAGACTTAAAATCACAATTTGAAACGAAATTTAAAATGGGACAAGAAAAAAAGGAAATTTTAAATATACAATATGATTTTGAAAAATATCAGCAAGCTATAAAGGACTTTGAAGAATTTATAAAAGGAAGAGAATATTGGATAGAAAATATAATGATAGAAGGATTTTTAGCTAATCGTTTTCCTTTTCGTATAAATGGTGGCTTATGGAGAAATTATTGTGCTATGGCAATGGTATATAGTATATTTCTTTTTATGTGGACTTGCTGTATAGAAAAAGATAGCACAGAGGAGGATTTTATATACTATACTTCTGAATTTTCAAAATCATTGTTTAATAGTGCAAGTCATATGACAAAATTGGAAGAACGCTTAAATCAAACAGAAAGTGAAACACTTGGACATATGGCAGCACTTGTATTATAAAAAAATTCCCCCTAGCATACTAGGGGGGAGTTTTATTCTTTTTTGGTGAGCTTTGACAATGCTGTCAAGCTATTCGAAATACTGGACAAGTCGCCTTTTGGAGCATTTGTAGCTTCTTTATTTGCCGAAGCAGCCTCCAAAAGTTCAGAACGCACGATGGATATTTCTCTTGGTGCGTCTATGGCAATTTTGACTTTATCTGCTGTAATTTCTTGTATGGTGATGTGTATGTTTCCGTTAATCACAAGTGACTGTGTCGCTTTACGCTGTAATATTAACATCAGCTTTTCGCCTCCTCTGAGAAAGAATGACGAAATTGATATTCTGGGTTATCAAGTATCACTTGTAATGCCTTATTATTGTGTGTATTCACAATAATAGGGCATTTTAAATTTGCGGTACTTGTAGAAATATCGTCTGTCATAGAGCATATGACATAAACCGCTACGTCACTCATATCTTTTGCCCCTATTGACTTTAGCTCTTTGTCTGTTGGTATAGGGTGGTAATCCTCTGAAAAAGCAAAGGGATTTACCGTAAAAAAAGCAAGGTTTGTGTCTTTCAAACTTTGCAAACAAAGCACATTTTCATTGTTTGGGTCAAGTTGTATTAACAAAAACTCATTTTCGTGCTCAAAGCCAAAAAGACCACTTTCAAATAGTATAATACTTTCTTCATCATAGGAATAGTTGCCGAAGTATTTTGTACTACATTCTTTTATCATAATTCACCTCATGCTTTAATGTCAACAGCAGGCGTATAATTTGGATTAGCACTAGGTGGTACATAAATTGGGTCACCTACATATTCAATTTTTACGTCTGGTTGTTGTGTAATAGAAAATTCAATGCTTCCTGGTATAAATTCAAAACCAGTTTTGTTTATTTTCCAATCAAAATTTAATTTATCCATTTCATATTGAATTGTCATATTAGGCTTTGACCAGTTGATGTTAGGCTGCGCTTTTGGTATAAAATCTAAGCCATAATCTGTATTGACAGTGTTTCTTTGTTTTATAATCTGGTCAAGTGCATCATCGCCTAATGTGGCACTGAGTAATATCTGCCCTTCTTGAGCATATGTTGCAGTTGCTTCATAAGCGGCATTTTTTCCTTTTTGAAAATAATCCCTTACCAAAGACTTCGCAGAGGAAGGGCGAATGGAGTCCCTTGCCTCAAAAGTATCCATATTTAAACGAATAGGTTGACTTCTGATGGTGAAGTTTCCTTCGTTACGGCTGATTTCTAGGTCAGCTGTGCCGCTTCTTTGCTCAAGTCTGGCGTCATTTACTTTAAATTCAATAGAAATTGGAACAGTTGTAATTTTTAGTAATTGCTCCATGTACAATCCCCCTTTTATGATATTTAGCATTTTGCCAGAAATACAATGAACATTTTTTGTAAAATTTTTTGGTTTTACAATATAATATATGTGCAGAAATCATTTTCTGCTAAAAACCATTGATAAATAATGATGGTTTTTCTATTGATAGAAACACCAAAAAGTTCTCCGCTTTTAGAAGAACTTTTTGGTCGTATTGATTTTATTAACTCATAAAATCAATGAAAGAATTAGAAAGTAATGTATTTCCTACTTTCAAAGTAGCATTATAAGCATATTGTGCCCACATTAAATTTGTAATAGCTTCTGCTGGGTCACAGAAATCTAAATTGCTTATTTGCTCATTTAATATTTGAGATGTTTGCGTCAACTGGTCTTCTGCATTTTCTAAAAATGCCTGTTTTGTACCTAATGCAGCAAGACCATTATCAATCATATCATTCACAACTTGAGGAAATTTATTTATAATTTTATCATATTTTTCTTTATCAGCACCTGTAATTTCCTCTTTACCTAAAAGATTGGAAAGTTCCTGAGCAAGACAAACAATATTATTTGGTAAACCATCGTCACCAATACCATAACCAAATACATCTAAACCATTTACAGCAGTATCAAATGCACTGGTAGAAACAATTTCACCCTCTTTTTCTTTCATACCAAAACCAATATCACGATAGCTGTGTTCACTAAAATATTTGTGTGTATCTGGTATAGTATTTACAGGCTCGCCTCTATAATAAATTTCATTTCCTTTTTTCTCAAAAGGTAATTCTTTTGTGCTTGCTCCACCAAATATAAAGTTTTCATTATATTTTCCATTCATTTGCTGTAAAAAGCTATCTACTAATTTATCAACTTTTTGTTTATATGCTTGACGTGTTTCATAAGAAGCTGTTCCATTTATACCTTTTAAATCAGTCTCAATGAATTGATTTGCCATAGAGGAACAATTCAATACATTTGATGTTACTTCATCAAATTTTGCAAGAGCATCTTTGGTATTTTCAATTTGTACATCTGTTCTAGCAAAGTTACTTCTTAATTTAAAAGACTTCATTGCAGCACCAGGGTCTTCTGAAATTTTATTAAAATTTCTGTTTGATGCTACTGTATTTCTTTTGGCATCTAAATCGCCTAATGCTTTATTTAAATTTGTGGAATATTTTCTAATCATTGCGTTTGTTGTAATACGCATTCCAGTTCCCATACTGATTACCTCCTATATTATTTTTATCTGCCTACAACGCCCATATTATTTATGACTTTATCTAATTGCTCATCTAATGCTGTCATAAGTCTCATAGAAGCAGTAAGTGCTTTTTGGTATTTCATTATGTCGATACCTTCTTCGTCCAAAGAAACACCAGAAATTGCATCTCTATTGTTTGCAATATCATTTGCAACAGTAATATAATTATTTACTAATACAGTGGAGGATTTAACATCCAAACCAAGCTGATTACCAATATTATCGTAAAATTCTACAAAAGTACCATTAAATACTTTTTGCTGTGTGCCATCTGGTAATGTAAATGTATAATCTAATTTCTCACTGAATTGAGCAATTAAATGATTGATGTTGTCATTGTAACCTGCTGTTTGTGATGGGTCGTGTGTCTGTACAAAGTTTGTTTTAGAGTCAACCCAATCCTGTGTAATAGTAAAGTTGTCAGCAGTAATTTGGTCATAATCTATTTTTGGTACTTTGCCAGCTAATGTTTCATAAGTACCATTTGCTATACCATTTAATATTTGTAATTTGTTAGTTGCATCATTTATATCATCTGAATTAGCATTAAATAGCTTATTACCATCTTTATCTACCCAATCACCAGCATTAACTGTATCAATTACAGTTCCTGCTGCATCTTTTATATCATAAGTTGTTTTGCTTTGTACAAAGCCATAAGATGCTAATGCAGTTGGGTCTAGTGCTGCATTTGAAAGAGCATTTGAGTAATCTGTTACTGTACCTACTACATTACCATTTTTATCTACTAGGTTATTGCCATCAGCCTGATAAGTAGCATTTAATGAAAGAAATTTGTCCGTAGAACCAGCAGGGAATGGTATTCTATCACCATTATTATCTAGTACATAGCCTTCTTTGTCTGTTTTAAACACATCAGGCAATGGTTCATTATGAAAATTTCCATCATAGCCAAGATATTGACCGTTTGCATTTGTTACATTTATATTTTTAATTGGTGCTACACCATCTGCACCAAAAAGAGCATTAGCATAGTCAAGAGGTTTTCCATTTTCATCTACCAATGGATTGCCGTCTTTATCCATTGTATTTGCTTCATTAAATACTTTTGCTATTTGTCTTGCAAAGGTATCTAACATATTTAAGTAATAATCATAGCCACGGTCGCTCGTTTCGTTAAATTCACCAGCACGGTTAAACATATCCAAAGATGCTTTTAAACTGCCAGAGTCTTCTTGAAAATGTTCGTACATATTTCTTTGGTCACCCATATCTAATATAGGATTTCCGTATTCATCTAGTACACGATTACCATTGTTATCTAATTGATAAGGGTCACCATCGACATTAGCAGCCTTTTCTGTATATTCTACACCTCTAGTATCTGTAATAGTAATATCTACACCATCAGAAGCAATATTACCAATTTTTCCTGTATCTGCATCAAATAAAGGAATACCATTACCATCTCTAGCGGAAGTACCTGTTAATGTGATAGTAGGTAATGAAACAAAGAAATCTGTTCCTTCTACTGGATAGGAGTCCCAATCTACTGTAATATTAGCATATTTTGCTAAACCATCTATAGCTTCTAATCGAGTTTTATCTGCAGGGTCAAGACCTTCAAGATTAACTTCAGGACTTTTTCCTCCATATATGTTAGCCTTTAACTCTTTTATAGTGAGTGAATAGTCTGCCCTCATTTTTTCCAAATCATCTCTTGCAGTAGCCAACTCATTCTTTTTATCAATTAATTCTCCTCCAGCTAATTGTCCATTCGCATCAGTTGCATATTTTGGTGGCTGTGATTTTGCATCTGTAATAGTACCATAAATTTTTATTAATTTATTGTAAATACCACTACCATCTCGATCTAAGGCATTTAATGCAGTAACATCATCAGGATAACCAGCGGGTACAGTATCTTGACCAAAAAGTTTATTATTATATTTTTTCAATAATTCTTGTCTGCTAGCTAAACTTGCTTCCACTTCTTTATATTTATCAGAAGTTTTATCAACACCATCAGCATCCATTTTATCTAATTGTTCTTGTAAGTTATTGATGACATTGTTTATACTTTTTACAGAATTTAATGCACTAATTAAATCTTCATGAAGCTTATTTCCTTGTTTTACTAAATTGTTCTTTTGAGAACTCAAACTGCTGATTAATTTGTTTTGTTCGTCTATCTTTGTCATTTTGTCTTTTACAGCATTGCTTAATTCTTGTATTTTTTTAAGCAATTCGTTCATAGCAGTTGCGTCAGCACCTGTAAAAGTACCATCTACACCATTAGTTGGTTTTAATGCACTACCTATGTCAGCAATAGGATTACCATTTATATCTGTCATAGTCAAATTAGAGCAATCTTCATTAATTTGAAATTGTGATGCTTTATCATCATGGATAATAGTATATTTAAAATTATTGCCTTCATCATCAATACCTAATATTTTAACAGTACATTCTTCTGCTGTTCTATCAGAAAGACCAAGATATTCATTTGTATATGTAACTTCTATTTTCACATATTGAGAAAGCTCATCTAAAAGTAAATTCCTTTCATCACGCAATTCCAATGCAGGATTACCTAAAATTTCGTTATCTTTAATGCTTACATTTAAGTTTGTAATATCTGTTAAAAGTTGATTTATAGAAGGAATTGTTTGTTCTCTAAATTCTTTTATATTATCCTCTTTTGTTTGCTGTATTCTGTTAGAGTAATTATTGAAATATTGTGTCAACAACTGCATTTCTGTTTTTGACATATTTTGAAATTCGTTATTAGCAGCTTGTGGGTTAAATTCATTTAATGCTTTAAATATAGCTTCTAATTGATTATGAATACTACCTTCTCTATCAACTTCATCTAAAACACTTTCCAAATCTTGTAAACTAGAAAGTGTTTTATCATAGTAACCAACACTTGACATTTCCGTACGAAAACGTAAATCTAAATAAGGGTCACGTACTTGTTCAATTTTGCTTGTTAAAACACCATTTCCAATAAATGTTTCATTAACACTTCCCCATTGTCTAGGGCCTGTTGTAACGTTAAAACTATCTAAATCTACACGTTGTCGTGTATATCCTGTGACATTAATATTTGAAATATTTTGACCGACTACATTTAATGCAGAGTTGGCTGCAGACATACCAAGCTGTGCTGTTGTGAAGCCAGCAAAAGATGACCTTATCATTCACATTACCTCCATTTTATAATATTATATAATCTTATTTGTAAAGTTTGTTTTATTGTTATTATGAATTTGCCCATCAGGAGAATAAGTAATGCCACTCTGAGGAGCAGTAGAAGGCTTAGCATTTAATACCTCTAAGGCCTTATCAATTCCTATTAAATTGATTTCTATAATGCTTTTGGCATTATTATGAATTTGTTGATAATAATCCATTGTTTCTTTTAATGTATTGTATAATTCCTCAAATTCTTGTTTATATTGTTTATCTTTTATATGAGAAATAATTTCTGAAAATTTCATATTTTCAAAACCTAAATCTTTTTGTATTGTTTCTCTTTTTTTATCTAATCCACGGAATTGCAAAAGAAAAACTTGTTCCTCTTTCATACAATCGCTTAATGTATCAATATCTTTATTTGTAGCAGCTTCTAATTTTGTTTGTTCTACATCAGCTAAATCATCAAAAAGCAAAATGAGCTTTTCTAGCAAGTCTATAAAATCATCTAATGTTTTTTGCATAATAACTCCTTCCTAAATAAGGACTTTGCGAATGAAATCAACAGTTATATTATCAAAAAAGTAGGAGATCAATTCATTTTTATTGTAACAATATTTTTTTTGCAATAGCGTCTAAATCAATTTGATACGTTCCATCTGCTACTTTTTGCTGAAGTTCTTTCAATTTTTCAGAAGACGCTGGTTTTCTTACTTCTAAAGAAAGCTTTGCTGTAGTATCGTTAACAAATTTATCATCAGAATTAGAAGAAGGCGTAGAATTGATTAAAATTTTATCAAAATTTTTGTCAATTTTTCTTTGATTTTTTTCAGAATTGTGCAACCTTGCTGTTTCTTTTTGTATATTAAAAGAAGTATAAAGACTATTAGATGCTATTTTCATGCAATCACCTCAATTCACTTTTATGCAGTAATATGATGTTATATATATTATAATATAGTATTTCTAAAAAAAAATTTACTTATTACATATATCGGCAAAAGAAAGCAAATCATAATACTTAGTAAGATTTTACTTTTTATAGAAATAAAAAGCTATATTTTACAATACAAATAAAATATAGCTTAAAATTATTTTTAGCTAAATAATTTAATTCTGTTTGTCCCAAGCAATTTCAATGCTATCCCCCTGAGAAATAGTTGCAGTATAAGAAGCATCTTCCCCATTTAATTTTATAATAATATTGCCTTGTGGCTTTTCTAAGTCAATATCTACATAATTAAGCATATCATAAAAAAGCAATTTTTTTCTGTTTTCTAAAGGAATTGTTTTCCATACACCATTGATTGAAACAATAATGTGATTAGCATCTTCTGATACTGGAGGAATTTGTTGTTGTATTTCTTCAGTTGACACCTCTGAAGGTGTTTCTATTTGTATTTCTGTTTGTTCTGTTATATTAAAATCATCTTTTTGTGATGTTGTTTCATTTGATATAGTATATTGTTCTGTTTGTTGTATTTGCTCTGATAGTACCGTTTGCTGTTTTGTACTATTTGTTTCCGCTAAAGTTTGTGTTTGTTCTGTTTGGTTATTTTCTTCTTCTTTTAATAATTCTTTAGACTGTTGTTTTGATATAAAAGAAATTTGATCTCCTGCAGCAATCAAAGCATCTGGACTTGCTATAGAATTGTTTATCAGCATAACCATTTCTTCTGGCTGAAATGATGTTTCCATATTGTCTAACAAATCTGTAAGCGTAATAATAGCCTCTGTTGTAAGCCTGTCCATAGGTTTTATAATATAATCGTCTTGCAGTTGTTCACCATCTTTATAAAATATTACAGGAACTTCTGCTAAAACTTCGTCAATAATAACGGAAAAACGAAATTCTTCTTCTTGTTTTAAATCTTTAATAGAAATAACAGGTTGTTTACCAGGAATTGCTTCTTTTGCTATAATAACATCTCCTTGTTTTATTTTTGTATCAATAGAAGCTAATTCCCCATTTACAAATAATTCTCCTGGAACGGCATTTTCTCCTTTTTTAGTATATCTCTTACCATCAATATAATAATTAATAGAGCGAGCAGGAAAACCAATTAAATTTTGTGGCTTAATAGAAGAAAGTAAAAGAGCATCTACTACTTTTGACTCTCTGTAATTTAAAAGCATTTGTTTTTTTCCATTAATTGTAATAGAGAAGAAATCGCAACCTTTATAAATAGAAGACATTGCACCAATACCAAGAGGAGTAATAAACTCTGGATTTTGTAATTTTTTATCATATACAGCAACGTTTTTAAAGGGCTGATTTCCAGATATCGCAACATTTTCAAATGGAATTTTTAATTCTGTAGCAATAGCTTGACAAAATCCGGGAATTTGACAGCCTCCTCCAGCTAAAAATACAGCGGTAGGAGCAGCACCATTTGCTTTTAATATACCATTTGCAATTTCTTCACTCAATACTTTAATAGCTGGTTTTAAATTTTTTAACAATTTTGATTTTACTTCTTTATGAGTATTTCCTAAAATGTCTGTATAAGTGATTTGGGAGTTGTCTGTATCCAAAGCAATTTTAATTTTTTCTGCGTTTTCAAAATTACAAAGACATTTTTGCATAATGGCTTCTGTGATTTCATCACCAGCAATTGTTACCATATCATAAGCAATAATACTACCATCTTTTGATATAGCAATATCACTTGTACCAGCACCAATATCTACTAATGCAATATTTAATAAACGAATGTCTTCAGGTACAACTACATTAATAGCAGCAATAGGTTCTAATGTTAAATTTTCAACAGTAAGTTGATTTGCTGTCATAACAGCATAAAGATTTTGAACTACATTTTGAGGCAAAAAAGCTGCAATTAAATCAATAGTAACTTCTTTTCCTTTATGTCCTATAATTGTACTACTTTGATAGTTGTCCAACTGATATTTTGTAATACTATAACCTACACAATAAAATGTTGTTTTGTTTTGTGTATGTTCTTCTAAATCTTGGTCAAATTCTGATTGTGCTATACCTAATGCAGAATATTCCATAGCATTGAGCAGTTTTTCAGTAATTTCTTCTGTAGGATTTAATTCTTGTGTATAAGTTACTTTTTTTGTAATTAAAGCACGTCCTGCCGCTGCAATACAAACTTTTGTTAATTTTAATTTATTTCGTTTTTCTAAAGCAGATTTTACTTTTGTAACAACATTAGCCACAAGTGCAATATTTTCAATTTGTCCATCACGCATAGCACGTTCTTGATGAAATGCTTGTTCATAATCTAATACATGAAAAATATTACCATCGTGCACGCCTATGATACCAACAACACTACGTGTTCCAATATCTAGTGCAAATATGGCATTAGATTGTGTAAGGGTAACAGGGGGTTTTTTTATTGGTTCAGACACAGTTTCTGTTTTTTTAGCTCTCAAAAAAAAGCCTCCTTTCAAGGCATTAATATGGAACAAAGCCGTTCTTTTTTGAAAGAACGGCTATTTTTTGAATGATAAAATATTAGGCTAAAAATATTTATTGTATTTTTACTAAATGTCTGCGTAAGACACCAGCAATATTGTCACAAGATGCCTGTACTTCAACAGCACCGATATTTTGAGCCACCATAGGCATACCATATACAATACAAGACTCTTTGTCTTGTCCAATGGTAAAAGCTCCATTCTTTTTCATCTTTAATAAACCATCAGCACCATCACGACCCATACCTGTCATAATAATACCTACAGAATTTTTTCCTACATTTTCTGCAACAGATGTAAATAATACATCTACAGAAGGTCTGTGACCACTGACTTTATCGCCTGGCAGACAAGTAACAGCAAAGCCACTGCCTTGACGTACTACTCTTGTTTGTAATTCTCCACCAGGAGCAATCAATACTTGTCCCCTTACAATAGCATCACCAGATTTTGCTTCTTTTACTCTCATAGCACACAAACGGTCTAATCTTTCAGCATACATTTTTGTAAAGCCTTCAGGCATATGCTGTACTACAACAATACCTGGAGTATCTGGTGGCAAATCTTTCAAAACAGTTAATGTAGCTTCTGTTCCACCAGTAGATGCACCAATGGCAATTACCATTGATTTTAATTTTGCAGAATTTAATGGAGAAGGCATAGCTGGTCTTACTGCTTCTCTTGGTTTTGGTTGATGTACAATTGCTTTAGAAGCAATTCTTACTTTTCCTGCTAAATCTTTTAAAAAGGCATCTACTGTATTTTGTTTTGTCATATCTGGTTTTCTTACAAAATCGACAGCTCCAGCAGAAAGTGCTTCAAATACATTGATATTTAAAGAAGAAACTACAACAACTGGAACAGGATGTTGTGGAATTAATTGTTTTAAAAAAGCAATACCATTTAAACGTGGCATTTCTACGTCTAATGTTACAACGTCTGGACGTAATACAGGTATTTTTGCTTTTGCATCAAAAGCATCTATTGCGTATCCTACAACTTCAATGTCATTATGTTTTGATAGGCTGTCAATTAATACTTTGCGAAAAAGCATAGAATCATCGACAACAAGAACTTTAATTTTTTTTTCCATAAAAGAAACACCGTATCCTTTCGGGTTGGTAATAAAATAAATGATTGTTATGTTGATTTTTTGATATTATAGTTTCTGGTATGTAGCAGGCATAATATATTTATATGCTAAACGCTCTTTATTTAATGATTCAGAATGACCAATTAATAAATATCCACCTGGATTTGTTGCATTGTAAAAACGATTTACTAAAGCATCTTTTGTAGGTTGGTCAAAATAAATCATAACATTTCGGCAGAAAATAACATCAAATTTAATTTTAAATTGTATTGGACTCATAAGATTAAATGTCCTAAATATTACATTAGATTTAATATGCGGAGCTACTGCATAACGTCCATCGGCAAGTTTTTTAAAATACTCTGTTCTCCATCTGTCAGGTACTTTTTCCAAAGACTCTGCTTCATATATAGCATTTTGTGCTTGTCCTAATACTTTTTGAGAAATATCCGTGGCTAAAACACGAGTATCCCAAGCAGCAGCTTGTACACCAAGATAATCTTTTAATATCATAGAGATGGTATACGGTTCTTCTCCAGAAGAACAACCAGCACTCCAAATACTGAGTACTTTATTTTTTTTCTGTTTTACTAAATGAGGTAGTATTGTATTTTTTAAAAAGTCAAAATGATTTGCCTCTCGCAAAAAATAAGTATAATTTGTCGTTAATTTATTTAACATCAATTCAATACTATTTTTATCAGAAGTTTGTATAATATGATTTACATAAGCAGAAAAATCGGCAAATCCAGCTGTAACAATAGAGTTAGAAAGACGACTAGTAATAAGCTGCTTTTTTTTGGATAAATCAATGCCAAAATTTTTTTGTACATAATCAACAAGACGTAAAAAATCTTGGTCTGTAATTGTAAGCATAATAAATTGCTACTCAGAATATGGACAAGTATACCCATATCAAGATAATTATTATTTTTACTGTGTGTTAGATATGCCACAGTTGTAATGTTAACAAGTATTAATATTTATTTACAACTTGTTATAATTACATTTGTAAATTATCTCGAAGTAGTTTTCTCCTTTCGTAATATTTTTATTTCCTGCATTTGTTTTTTGCTTCATTATGCTACAATCAACTGCACATCTCTCCTTTTACATTAATAAAGATTTTTTGTGCAGTTGAAAATGATAAAGTTAGCAAAAACGATGTATTTATATTTTTAAAATAACTTGAAAATATAAATATAATTTTTTGTTTATTTTTCTGTTTTAATATATTATACCACTATATGAACTATTGAAGCAATAGTTCGCAATCAAGAAATAATATTACCTGTTCTTTTGAAAGTGACATCATACCTTTTACTAATTCTTGAGAACTATTTGGAGGCATAGCAGAAATATTACTTTCATAAATATCTACCACATGAGATACAGCATCTACAAATATACCAATAGATGTGGAATCAATATCTAACACAATAATACAAGAAGTATCTGTTCCTTCTAAAGGCATTTTGTGCATTCTTTCTCTAATATCTATAATTGGTATAATCTGTCCTCTCAGATTAATAATTCCTTTAATAAAAGAAGGAACATTTGGAACTATAGTAATAGAATAGTTTGTAATAATTTCACCAACGTTTGTAGCATCAATGGCAAATGTTAAACCATCGGATAAAAACGTAAGAAATTTTTTGGGTTCTTCTTTTATTTCTACATTTAGGGCTTGGCTTCTTTCCATGTCCATTTCATTGAATTCTTCAGTCATAAATTAAGTTCCTCCAATATTATTTTCTATGTTGAGAATAACTTAGTAAGCATAATCACTAGTATTGTGATGAAGAGTTGCAATATCTAATATTATACTAATATTACCATCACCTAATATAGTACAACCGGCTATACCAGATTTTTTAATATTATATGTGCTTAAATAAGATGGTAATGGTTTGACAACAACTTGTTGTTCTCCCATAAGTTCATCTACAAATAAACAATAAGATTTATCTCCTTCGCCTACCCAAACAAGTATTCCATCTTCCAAATTAGTGATTTCTGTATCAATATTATATAAACGATGTACTCTAATAATAGGGTAAAAATTATCCATTCTTTTTACAATTTCTTGTCCCTGTGCATCATAAATAATTTCTTCAGGAGTAATTTTGAAGGATTGTTTGATGTCTGAAATAGGAATTGTAAATATTGATTTTCCAACAGAAACTTCCATACCATCTACAATAGCCATTGTCAAAGGAATTTTCATTGTAGTACACATTCCTTTTCCTAACTCACTTGTTATTGTAACAGTACCAGCAATTTTTTCAATATTTTTCTTTACAACGTCCATACCAACGCCACGTCCAGAATATTCTGTTACTTGCTCATTTGTAGAAAAGCCAGGAGCCATTAAAAGAGCAAGAATTTCTTTTTGAGAATATTCACTTTCTGGTTTGGTTAAAATACCGTTTCTTCTTGCTTTTTCTAATATTTTAACAGGGTCTGCACCTTTACCATCATCTTGTATTGTGATAATAACTTCGCTTCCAGTATGTTCTGCTGAAAGTATGATTTCACCTTGAGGATTTTTACCTGCTCTAATTCTTTCTTCTACTGTTTCTTCTATACCATGGTCCATTGAATTTCTAACCATGTGCATAATAGGGTCACCAATACTATCTACGATTGTTTTATCTACTTCTGTATCTTCTCCAATAATTGTCAGACGAACATTTTTATTTAAACTTTTGCTCATATCTCTAACAATACGGTTCATTTTTTGAAATGCACCAGCTACAGGTATCATACGAATAGACATAACAGTATCTTGCAAATCATCTGTTAATTTTCTTAATTGACGAGCTGATTTTGTAAAATTATCCAGTTTTAGTCCTTGCAGTTCTGGAGAAGATGTTACCATAGACTCTGTAATTACAAGTTCTCCCATTAACATCATCAATTTATCTAATTTAGATAAATTTACACTGATTAAACTTTGTTTATTTGCACCAACGTGTGTTACATTTGTATTTGGTGCAGAAGGTTGTGTATTTGGTGTAGGAGCTTGTACTTTTGGTGCAGGAGCTGCATCAATATGGTTTTGTGCAACTGGTTCACTTTCTTTTGCAGCAGGAACATTGTCTTCTTGTTCCGCTTGTGGCGGCATTAATATTTCATAAGACTGAACATTACCAGAACTTTGTACAATATTTAATGCGGTTTCTAATGTTTGTTTTGTATCAAAGCCCAAAAGAAAGCCTTTTTCAATAATTACTGCTGCTGTATCAGGATTTGTTTCTACATCAGATGGATAGAATGTTAAATTTTCGTAAATATCTTTTATAGAAGTAACTAACATAAAAGCACGTAAATTCTCCATACCACAACCTTCATCAAATGTAACTTTCAAAAATGCACCAGAACCGTCTTGTGGTAATTCAGTAGAGCAATTTTCTGATTTTTGGTCATTTTCTCCTTCTTTTTTAGCAGTTTCTGTTTCATCTGTTTTATTACTGATTTTATTTAAAAAGCTATTAACTTTTTCAACAAAACTGTCGACATTACTGGTAAGTGGCTCGTTATTTTCTAGTTTTTCCACTTCAGCACGCAACATATCAGTGGAGAAAAACATAAGATTAAAAAGTTCTTTTTTATGTTCTTCATCAATACTGTCAATGGTGTTTTCACGAATGAAAAAAAATAAATCTTCAATACGATGTGCAATCGTCATTAAAGAAGAAAATTCCATCATGGCAGAAGAACCTTTAATAGTGTGCATAATACGAAAAATTTCGTTTACGCTATCTGTTGTAAAAGTATCAGCACTTTCGGCATCAAGAAGAACTTCATCGAGTTGCTCTAAAAGTGAATTTGTTTCAAAAAGGTACATATCTAGCATATTTTCCATGCCGTTATCCATACTTACACCCCTCATACGTTTTTATTATCTAGTATCTATATCGGCAGATTAATTAAAAAAATAATAGTATAAATCTTATTAAAGTGTAGGTGAAAAAAGTGGCAGATTTATTGAAAGTGACGACACCCCTTACAGGAAGTGAAAATTCTACAAGAACAAATCCTATAAGAGAAAATGATTCTAGCATACAAAATATAGTAAATCCATCTAAAGTAGTTAGACCAGATGGTAGAGAAGGTGTGTCAACAGATACACAAAGAAAAGCACTTAATTATGAGTCTAATTATGAAACTTTTATGCAAATGGTGAGAGATACACCAGGTTTAACACAAATGATTACAGATTTAATTTATTCTCGTATGGGTATTATAGTCAGTTCTGGTATGGGCGAAAATTTTACGGAGGAAATTGCAAATTTTATGGAAATGCTCAAAATGACACAAGGAGAACTTGTTTATTTTTTAAAAAATCAAGCTGCTTCTGCTGTTAAATTTAAAGGGGCATTTTTTAATGTTTTAAGACAAATATTAGACCAAACACCCTCTATTGAACTAAAAACAAGTATATTAGATTTTTTGAAACGATATAATGATATGTCAGCAGGCCCTCATTTAATGAACCAAATTATGCAGAATTTACAAAACATCAGACAGTCTATTCCAAGAAGTTATGGAGATACTCTTGCAGAATTGATGTCTAAGTTATATACTGGAAGTGAACAAGGAGATACTACTGCAAATACAGCAGTGCTGAAAAATGAAATCATACCTTATTTGTCAAAATATGTAAGTCAAACATATGATTTAGGAAAAGCAAGAGATTGGATGACAATGCTTACTCTCAATATTGCTCGTTATGAAAATGGAGAAAAAACCTCATTTTTAAAAGCATTTTCTCAAATGATGACTTTTGGAAGTGTAAGAGAAAAATTAGGCGATATTTCACCAGAACAATTAGGAAAAATATTAGCAAATACAGAATTTGAAAGGGCAACACAACAATATACACTTATGGACAAATTAACTGAAATATTGGAAACGGGAATGAATGGAACAGAGTCTACTCATGAGGCGAAAACTGTTTTTGCAAATATTATTAATTCTCTTTTATTAAATGAAAGTGTTTATATGCCTTTACTTCACTTAATGATACCAGCAGATATTGGTGGCAGATTAATGTTTTCAGAAATGTGGATTGACCCTGATGACCAATCAAATGGTAATGATGGCAGCAATGGAGAGAAAGAAAAGCAAATTAGATTATTTATTAAATTTGACATTAAGGATGTAGGCTATTTTGAGATGATTTTACTTTCAAAACAGGAAAATGTAGATATGCAATTATATTATCCCGAAAAATTGTCTACTTATAAAAAAATGATTCAAGATGGTGTTAGCAATATTATGGAAAGAAATGGTTTGCGTTTTCAATCATTTTATACAGATGTTTTACAAGCACCAAAAACAATATCAGAGGTATTTCCTAAGCTATATGAAAGGATGAATGCAGTCAATGTCAGGATTTAATGACAAATTAAACAAAAAAGCAGTAGCACTGCGTTATGATGTTGATAAAAATATTGCCCCTGTTATTGTAGCATCTGGTATGGGACACGTTGCAGAAAAAATTATAGAAATTGCAGGAGAAAATAAAGTTCCTATTTATGAAGATACCTCTTTAACAACAATATTAACTCAACTAGAATTGGGCTCGGAAATACCTGAGGAGCTTTATAAGGCAGTAGTAGATATTTACGTTTTCTTTTTGAATTTTGCACAACAGCACGAAGAAGACGAAGAATAATTTTATTAGGAGGTGTTCATTTTGGCACAAGAAAAGTATGCTGTTCTTTCTGAAAACAGTGATATGGTTTTATGTGAGGCTGTTTTGATGGAACAACATGGAAGTAAAATGACATTAAAAATAGTAGATGATGTGAATGTTTTAAGAGGATTAAAGTCAGTAAAATTTCATAAAATGCAGAGTTATGCAGAAATTTATCAAGGTGAAATTGCTGAAATAAAAGGAGATACTATTTTTTTTACAGATGTAGTTAATATTAGTGCTCAAATGAGAACTGAAATTAAAATAAAAATTCGTGTAGATACAAATTTGATAAAATTATTTCCACCAGAGGAACAAAAAATACCAGTTGCTGTTCCTATTGTTACAAACGATATTAGCTGTGGTGGTATAGGGTTTGTTTCAAAAGCGGATTTTGACAAAGAAGGTACTTATGAAGTAGTAGTTCCTATTACTTCTCCGCCTACTGTCATTGACCTTACTATTATGAGAAAGGAATTTCAACCAGAAAAAAAACAGTATGTATATGGTAGTAAATTTACAGATTTAGATATTGTAGAAGAGCGTATGCTAAGAAAAGCAATATTTAAAATACAAATGCGTCGTCACCACAAAAAAATGATGGAGGAGAAAAATAAATGATGAAAAAAATGCAGAGCAAAGCAAAAAAAATGATAGCCATTGCTGCTGCAATTTCTATGTTGACAAGTCAGTTTTTTGTTTCTGAAGGTTTGTTATTGAAACAAACATATGCAGCAGGCTTTAATATGAATGGCAGCAAATGGTCTGAACCTTATTTGAGAAGTTTATATGATAATGGAATTATGTCAGGAGATACCAATGGAAATATGAACCCTGACAATGACATTACAAGGGCAGAATTTGTTACTATGCTCAATAAAGGTATGGGATACCACGAAACAACAGGAAAAACAAAATTTAGAGATATTACTGGTACAGAATGGTATGCCAATGAAATTGATATTGCAGCAACACAAGGCTATTTTGTTGGAAGCGGAAGAAATATTTCAGGAGCTTCAGACAATTTAACAAGAGAACAGGCAGTTGCTTTTTTAACAAGAAATTTAAAATATGAAGAAGACGATAGGGTAAATACAGATTTTGTAGATGGTATGAGTTTTCCAACGTGGAGTAGAGGCTCTATTAATGCAGCAGCAGATAAAGGAGTCATTACTGGTTATCGAGATGGAACATTTCGTCCTAAAAACAATATTACCAGAGCAGAAGCAGGTACAATATTATACAATGCTTTAGGAAAAATTATCAATCAACCTGGTGATTATACTTATGGTAATATTGATGGTAATATAACAATATCAAAATCAGGCGTAACACTTCATGATACTGTTATTAATGGAGATTTATACATTACAGAAGGTGTAGAACTTGGTTTTACTAATTTGAGAAATGTAACAGTAACAGGACAAGTCATTATCAGTGGTGCTGGTGAGAGTAATGTAGGAGCAAGCAGTATTGTGTTTACAGACTCTACTATAAGAGAAATGATTATAAATGCTCCACAAGATAAACCTGTTTCTGTAAAAGTAGATGGTAACACACAAATTACAAACACAAAAATAAAATCAAATTCCTATTTAGAAGAACTTTCTGATTTAGAAGGCGGTTTTGAAAATGTAGAATTAAATGGTCCAGAAGATACTGATTTACATTTAAGAGGTACATATGGTACTGTAACAGTAAAAGGAGAAGAAAATAATCTTTATTTGGACTCTGGAGAAATCAATACATTGGTAATTGATGAAACAGCTGAAGGCAGTACCACAACAATAGATGAACGTGCTTATGTTGCAGAAGCATTTATTGATGTAAAAACAGATATAAAAGGCAATGGCGATATAGGTCAAGCAAATATCAATGCAGATGGTGTGACAATTTCTATGCTGCCAGATAGCATTATATTACGTCCAGGAGCAACTGCTAGAATAAATGGCAAGACAATGACAAGTAAAGATGCAGAAGAAGCTTCTTCATTCCCTAGAATATTAAGCAGATACCCTAAAATGGACTTGATAGAAGCAACAAAAGTAAGTATACTTGTAAAAACAAATAAACCAGGTACTGTTTATTGGGCAGTAACAGAGTCAGATACAGCTTCTGTTTCAGATGATGATTTATTAAAACCAGAAAGACGAAAAGATATTATAAAATCTGGAAGGATTACAACAGCAAAATCAGATACAGAATATACTATTAATGTCAGCGGTTTAACAAAAGATGCAGAATATACACTGACTGCTGCACTGGTAGATGATAGAGAAGATATCAGTACAAGAGAGAGAATTACGTTTACCACAACGGATAATACATCACCACAGTATTTATCTGGTTCTCCTAGAATAAAAGAAACTACAAATACAACAGCAACGATTTCCGCTGTTACAAATAAAGATTTAACAACATATTGGGCATTATTCCCAACAGGTAGCTTAGCACCAACAGCATATGAAGTAAGACGTGGAAGCCTTAGCGGACATTTAGCAAAAGGAACAATAAAAGACTGTAAAAAGAATATAGAATTTGAATTTGGTATTTCTGGATTGGAAGAAAAAACAACATATGATTTATATATTGTTGGACGTGATGATGTGGAACAAAAAGATACTTCAATGAAAAAACTGACATTTACCACATCTGATAAAACATCACCTCATTTTATGGAAGATTACCCAAAATCAAATAAAGTAACAAAAACTTCTGTAGAAATGCTTTATAAAGTAGATGAGGACGCAAAAGTATACTATGTGGTTATGGATAGAGGAGAAGACTTTCCACCTCCACCAGTTGGCTCTATGATAATACCACCACTTACTTCTGATGAAGCAAAATTAGCGATTATAAACGGTGTAACTGGTATTTCAAAAGGCTCTGGTACAGCAAAATCAGAAGTAGAAGGAAAATTAAATGTAACTAGACTGCAAGAAGAAGTTGCTTATGATATTTATATGGTTGCTGTAGATAATGAGGGAAATATGTCTGAAATTGAAAAAAGACTGATTAAAACATTAGATGAAATTCCACCAACAGCAACACAGGAATTTACGGAAATGATGGACGAATATCCAACTGCTTCTACTGATGTAAGAATAGTGTTTAGTGAAGAAGTAAAAGTAATAGAGGATAACGAATTTGTTGACCTTGCTCCAGAAAATTTAGCAAATCACATTACATTGTATGACCTTACAACAGTAGAAACAAAAACAGTAGAAATCAATTTCAATAGAGCAACAGTGACACTAGAAAAAGGAAAGACAGTAGTAACATTTCCATCACGTACTATTCCTATGAGCAGTGGTTCAAGATATCAATTTGAACTGAATGGCATTGTAGATACAACAAATAACAAAATGGAAGATAAAACAATGCTGCCAGAGTTTAGAACAGTACCTTCTTTAGTATCATTAGTACAGACCATTGCACCACAGGATTATGATGTAACATTTACAGCAACACCACAGTCAAATGATACAAATGATGAATTACTTTATGATATGTTGATATATTCTACTTCTAATATTACATTTGACTTATACGAAAAAGGACCAAATGATGCAGATTTTAGATTGTTGACAGGTACAAGAATAGATTTGACAACAGGTCAGGAAGTAGATTATGATGCACAAATTAATGCAAGTGATAGTGATACAGGTACAAATGGTATTTCACTTCATCATATTTTGGATAGAGTAATGCACAATGAGCCAACTTATTTATTTGAAAGATTTAATCAATTAGAGCCAAAAGAATATGCTATCAAAATACGTAGTATTGATGGTAAGCCGGAAAGTGCAGGCTGGACAGCAAATGTAAGTATGAGCATAAAATGTATTGTAGGTTCCAGAACAACATTACAACCAGCGGCAGGTGCTCCTGTAAAAGGTTTTGATGATGCCATTGCAGCAGGTGCGTTAGAGGTAACAAGCCCAATGCCATTTAATATGACAATACCATTTACAGATACTGTAGTACCTAAATTTATAGAAGGCTATCCTATGTTGGACGAATTCCAAACAGATGCACCAGACCAGTACCCTGCTACATATCAGTATGTATCAGACTATACTATCCGTCCACGTTTGCAGACAGATAAAGAAGCAACAATGTATTATATGATAATGCCTCGTACCAATGTAGAAAATGCTACCATTACAGCACAAGACGTATTTTATGGTACAATAAATGGTGCAAATGTTATAAAAGGACGCCATTCTATACCAAACCCATATATTGTTATGGACAATTTGGAAATAGAAGGATTAGAACCAGCTACAGATTATATTATGTATAGTGTTTTGAAAGGAACACCTGCTGACCCTTCTCCATTGTATATTAACCGTTTTAGAACAAAAGACTTAGTACCACCAACTATTACAAATATACTTGTATTAAATGATGAAAATGCAGCAGATGCTGTTACAATACAGCTTACAGTAGATAAAACATCTACACTGTATTATGTAGTATATCCAGCAGCAACTAGTGCAAATGGTTATGCTGGTGGCCAGATTAATGCAGAACAAATTAAAAATGGTTACACAGAACCTAGTAACCAACCTCTTGTAAGAGGGCAGCAAATTATAGAAGTAGACCCAGAAGTAGGACTTACTACAGTTGATATTCCAATAAAAGGATTACGTCCAGGAGTAAAATATATATTCCATGCAGTAGCAAGAAACTATTTGGGAACAAGTACAGCATTAGGTTATGACTCTGAAGTAAAATGGTCTGATGAATTTGGTGCATTGGATTTGATACCACCAAGTATTACAATAGGATATAATGTTAAGCCTTGGAATACAGGTGACCCAGATGAATTATACAGTGGTAGTGTTACAGTAAGTTCAGATGAGGCTTTGTATTATATGGGCAGAGATGGTTCTATCAATCCACTGACATATGAAGTATTGTTAAACAATTTAGACGTTACACCAAAAAGCGGAGAAATTGTATTAGATACACAAGGCAGGTCAAGAAAAGCAGAGTTTAAAATGACAAAAAATGATATTACAATGTCTGTTGCTAGAGATATGGAAGGCAGAGCAGTAGGAGAAGGCATATCTTCATTCACATTAAATTATACTAATATCCATTTAGGAGAAGGAAGAATAACATTCCCATATCCAATTTGTGATGTAGAAGGTAATGCAATTCCTAATGCAAATGGAGGAGCACGTGGTACATTAAACATTAGCTTTATAGAGAGAACAATAATAGATGATTTTGATGGTTCTCTCCGTGATCGTAGACCAGCTTGGATAGAAACAGGATTAGATGATGATTATGTAACAGTTATTCACCCATTTGGCTGATAATTTGTATTACAAATTTATAAAATACAATAAAAATAGGTAAGGGAACACTCCGAAAGGAGTGTTCTTTTTACACAACAAAAGGAGAACATATGACACTAGAACAAGAAATAAAACAATTTGCAGAGCATAGAAATTTAGAGGTAGGTATTACCACAGCAGAGCCTTTTTTAGAACTACAGCAAATACTGATAGAAAATAACAGTGAATTACAAGGCTTTGCAGAGCAAGATATTGCAAAAAGAATATATCCTTGTAAAACAATGTCAGAAGCAAAAAGTATTATTGTTTTAGCTATGGGTTATGGTGTTCGTAAAAAGCTACAACAATGTGACACTACTTTAATGGGAGAATTTTCAATAGCAGCAGTAGCAACAGATTATCATATTGCTTTAAAAGAGCATTTCAAAGCATTAGAACAATTTTTGAAACAAAAAATAGAAGGATTTGAATGTCAGTATTTTGTAGACACTGGGCCTCTTGTAGACAGAGCAGTTGCAGTAAGGGCAGGTTTAGGCTGGATAGGAAAAAATAACTGTGTTCATACAGCGAAATTTGGCTCTCTCGCCTTTTTTGGTTATATGATGACTAATTTATCATTAAAACAAAATAAACAGATTATAGGGGATTGTGGAAGCTGTAGGAGTTGTATTACTTTTTGTCCTACTGGTGCATTATCACAAAAGCAATTTGATATGAAAAAATGTATTTCTTATTTAACACAAACAAAAACCGTATTACCAGCAGATATTATGAAAACAATGTTCAAACAATTATATGGTTGTGATGTTTGTCAAATTATTTGTCCTAAAAATCAAAAAGCATTACAATGTTTTAAAGAAAAACAAACAATTTTTTCATTAGAAGAAATACTTCATTGCTCTAATAAGGCATTTTTACAGAGTATTTCTAAAACAGCAGCAGGCTGGAGAGGAAAAAAAGTATTGCAGAGAAATGCTGTAATTGCTTTAGGAAATAGTGGCTCAATAAAGGCATTGCCTTTGCTGGAAGAAGCACTAAAAGATGAAAGAGAATTAATCAGACATACTGCTATAAGAGCAATTTATAATTTGAATATGTCAGAGGGATTTTTGCTTTTAAAACAAGCAGAAAAAGTAGAAAAATCAGAAGAAATCAAGCAGCAATTACAAATGATTAATCGATATAATAAATAGGAGGTATTATGGGTTATTGGAATACAAGGGGATTACGAGGAAGTGCATTAGAAGATTTAATTAATTTTACAAATGAGTTTTATAGACAAAAGGGATTAGCATTGTTTCAAAAAATACCTACACCTATTACACCTGTAGAAGTAGACAATAAAAAAAGAACCATTACATTGGCTTATTTTGGGCAGCAAAGCACTGTAGATTATATGGGTGTTGTGCAAGGTATTCCTGTATGTTTTGATGCCAAAGAAACCAGTTTGAAAAGTTTGCCTATACAAAATATACATCCTCATCAAATACAGTTTATGAAAGACTTTCAAAAGCAAAAAGGCATTTCATTTTTATTGGTACATTTTTCAGCAATAGATAGATTTTATTTTTTGCCGTTTGAAACACTAGAACAATATTGGATAGCATCTCAAAAAGGAGGAAGAAAATCTATACCATTTAATGCTTTTGAACAAAAATATTGTATTATGCAGAAAAATGGTATATTGCAGTATTTAGAGGCAATTAATACTTATTTGAGCAGATGAAAATAGTGGAATGAGTGAAAATATATTGCATAAATGCTGTAACATTGTTATGCTATTTTTAAAAGTATTTCATAACACTGATATGATATTAATATAATACAATATCATTTTTATAAAGAAAGGACACTGATATGTTAAAAAATTCTATTATAGAAAATGTATTAACTACAGCATTAGAACAACGTGTAGATTTTGGAGAAATATATGTAGAACAAACACAAAAAAATACCATTACAATGACCAACGGAGCAGTAGATACTGCCCTTTCTGGTATAGACAAAGGAGCAGGTATACGCTTGTTTTATGGTAATCAAGCAGTTTATGCTTATACAAACGATTTAAGTGAAAAAAATTTAATAGAAATTACAAAGAAAGCCTCTTTAGCAATGAAAGGTAATCATAATACAAAAGCAATATTTGATTTTACAAAACCTTTTCAAACAAATTATAATAAAATACAAAAAATGCCTGATATGATACCCAAAAAACAAAAAATTGAAGTAATGAAGGGAGCTTCTTCAGCAGCATTTTTATATAGTAATTTAATTTCCCAGACAAGGCTGGGTTATCAAGATATTATGCAATCTGTTTTGATTGCAAATACAAAAGGAATATTAGCCAAAGATGAACGTGTTAGAAGCCGTATGACAGTAGAGGCGATTGCTTCCTCTCAAACGGAAAAACAAAGCGGTTATTTTGGGCCTGGGGCATCTATGGGATTTGAGTTGTTTGAAAAAATTGATATGGAACAAGTAGCAAGAAATGCTTCTCGTATTGCAGTTACAATGTTAAAGGCAGATATTTGCCCTCGTAAAAAAATGACTGTTGTAATAGAAAATGGTTTTGGCGGTGTTATATTTCACGAAGCTTGTGGACATAGTTTGGAAGCGACAGCTGTAGCAAGAAATGCTTCTGTATTTGCTGGAAAATTAGGGCATAAAATTGCTTCTAGCATTGTAACAGCAGTAGATGATGGCACTATAGAAAATGCTTGGGGTACTGCAAATATTGATGATGAAGGAACACCTACTCAAAAAAATGTATTAATTGAAAATGGTATATTAAAATCTTATTTAGTAGATAAATTAAATGGGCAAAAAATGGGTATGCCTTCCACAGGCTCAGCAAGGAGAGAAAGCTATAAATTTGCTCCTACTTCTCGTATGACAAACACATATATTGCAGCAGGAAATACAAAACCAGCAGATATTATTGCAGATACAGAATATGGTTTGTATGCAAAATGTATGGGTGGGGGCAGTGTTGACCCAGCAACAGGAGTGTTTAATTTTGCAGTATTAGAAGGTTATATGATACGAAATGGAAAAATAGCAGAGCCTGTAAGAGGTGCTACACTCATAGGAAAAGGTGATGAAATACTTCTTAGAATTGATAGAGTAGGCAATAATTTAAAAAGTGCACAAGGAATGTGTGGAAGTATAAGCGGCTCTATTCCTACAAATGTAGGACAGCCTATGATTAGAGTAAGTGAAATTACAGTAGGGGGAAGAGGGTAAAACATTGGAAAGAGAACAATTTCAAAAAATATTGATGGAAAGTGCATTAAAACAAGGTTTTGAGCATTGTGAAGTATACTTTGAGGCAACAGAAAATTTTGAGGTACTTGTGTTAGAAGGAGAAATTTCTCATTATGAAAATAGTAATCAAATAGGTATTTGCTTTAGAGGAATTTATAAAAGTAATATGGGTTATGCCTATGCTACAACAATGAATGAACAGACAGTACAATATTTAATTGAACAAGCAAAAGAGAATGCAGATGTTATAGAAGAAACAGAAAAAGAAGTAATATTTGAAGGAAGTAACTACTATACTCCTATAAATAGTTACAATGAGAAATTAAAAATGCTTTCACCAGAAGAAAAAATGGAAGCCGCAAAAAAAATGGAACAAGGGGCACTACAAGAATATGAACAAGTTTCTATTGATTATTGTGTGTTACAGACAATAGAGAAAACGATTGCATTATCAAATAGTAAAGGGCTTTCTCTTTGTCATAAAAAAAATGGTATTGTTGCTAATATATCTACAATCGCACAGCAAAATGGAGATGTCAAAACTGCTTCAGAGGACTGGACAAGTAATGATTGGAGTACATTTTATCCTCAAGAAATTGGAAGAAAAGCAGGAGAAAAAGCAGTTAGTCATTTAGGAGCATATAGTTTGCCATCAGGAGAATATAGAGTACTTTTGGAAAATCATGTAGCAGCAGAGTTGCTTTCTGCGTTTGCTGGTATATTTTATGGAGAAAATGTACAAAAAGGATTTTCTCTTTTAAAAGGAAAATTAAAAGAAAAAATTGCATCTTCTAAAGTTACATTAAGAGATGATGGTCTTTTAGAAAATATATCTGGTTCTGTTCCTTTTGACCATGAAGGTGTAGCGGTAAAGAATAAAATCATTATTGAAAATGGAAAACTAGAGGCTTTTTTATATAATTTGAAATCTGCAGCAAAAGATAGAACAGTTTCTACTGGAAATGGCTTTAAAAATGGATATAAAAATACAGTAAAAACAAAGTGTACGAATTTCTATATACAACCTGGAGGAAAAACAACAAGAACACTTATGGCACAATTAGGAGAAGGGCTTTTGATTACAGATATTGCAGGTCTTCATTCAGGAGCAAATGCAATTTCTGGTGATTTTTCACTTTCGGCAGAAGGATTTTGGATAGAAAGAGGGCAAATTGTACGACCTGTAGAACAGATTACAATAGGAGGCAATTTTTATACTGTATTAAAGTTAATTGAAGAAGTGGGAAATGATTTAAAATTCATTACACCAAGTAGCAATGGTACAATGGGTGCTCCTATGATTATGATAAAGCGTATTTCTGTAGCAGGAATTTGATGTTTGTATGTATTTGATAAAAATAAAAAATCAAAACGAGGGGATAAAAGTGGAAATTGTAAAAGAATGGCTCAAAACAATATTGTATGCTTTTATCATTGTTTTAGCACTTTATTTTATTGCGTGGCCTGTTACAATAGAAGGAGATTCTATGAAGCCTACTTTTTTAGACGGAGATAAGGTAGTGACATCTCGTGTATTAACTATGACAGGAAAATATAAAACAGGAGATATTGTAGTATTTCATATGATAGATGAATATGGTCAAAGAGATGTTATTAAAAGAGTAATAGGTATAGAAGGCGATACAATAGAAATAAAAGAGGGTGCTGTATATCGTAATGGTGTAGCAATATTAGAAGAATATGTAAAAGAGAATACAGAAGGAGAGGTTTCTTTGACAGTGCCAAAGGGGGGCATATTTGTATTAGGAGATAATCGTAATCATAGTTATGATAGCCGTGATATGGGTGTTATTTCTGAAAGTGAATTAAAAGGAAAAGTAATACTAAGGTGGTATCCTTTTAATACTATAAAAAGATTTTAATATTTATTATTATTTCTTTTTCAAAAAAGACGATAATATAATAAAGATTGACATTTTACAAGCAAAATAATACAGTAAGGAAAGGGGAGAAATGCTTATGAAAATTGCATCTAGTACAATAGCAATGCAGTCAGAAAGAACGTATACTGCTATACGTCAAGAAGTAAGAGAAGAAAAGACACAATATATTACAGAAAATGATGATAAGGCAGAAAATGTAAAACAACCTTCTATTACAGATGCTGTAAAAGGTATGATAGAAAAACAAGCAGAGCTATATGGAACTGCTAATCAAGGAAAAGTAGAACCTTCTTATGAAAGTGAGTTTTCACTCAAAGTAAAATTAATGGAAAAAATGTTAGAAGCATTGTCTAAAATGGTAAAAGGTACTGGCAGAAAAAATCCTATAAGCTTATATGATTTATTTGATAATGGCAATAAAAGCGAAATAATAAATTTAGGAAATAGACCTGCTCCAGGAAAATGGGTAAAAAATATAAAAACATCTACATTTTTTGCAGAAGTAGAACATACTACATTTTCAACAGTAGGCATTGCTAAAACAGAAGATGGCAGAGAAATTAATTTTAATATTGATTTAGAAATGTCAAGAGGATTTTGCGAACAGGTAGAAGCAGAATGGCAGGAAGATGTCATTTGTACAGACCCTCTTGTAATTAATTTAGAAGGAAACAATGCAGAATTAACAGACCAAAAATTTTTATTTGACATTGATGGTGATGGTAACAAAGAAAGTATTTCTCGTTTACAAAAAGGAAGCGGTTATTTGGCGTATGACAAAAATGGTAATGGTATTATTGATGATGGTAATGAACTTTTTGGAGCGAAAACAGGAAATGGATTTGCAGAATTGGCAGAATATGATGCTGATGGTAATGGCTGGATTGATGAAAACGACCCTATATTTGACAAATTAAAAATTTGGACACAAGACTCCTCTGGCAATACAAAATTAGTAGGATTAGCAGATGCAGATGTAGGAGCAATTTATTTAGGTAATGTTTCTACTGATTTTACATTAAAATCTAATGAAACAGGAGAAGTAAATGGACAGATAAGAAGAACGGGATTTTATTTAAAAGAAAGCGGTGGCTCTGGTACAGTACAACATGTAGATGTAGCAGTTTGAGAAATATGAAATTTTTTGATATAGTTTTAAATAGTATGGTAAATTTATATGGACGAAGATTTAATTGAATATTGTAAAAAATTAAAACAAAAATATAGTATATTAAATTCTGAAGAAAAAGAATTTATTAAAAAAACTGTAAAAGCAAACTATGTAAGAAAAGATGCAAAAACAAGTTTTTCTTTTTTTGATAGATTGGATTATAGCGATATGTCAGGAATAAATATTCCAGATGCTTGGAGATGGATAAAAGATTTTGTTGCCAATAAAGAAATCATAGTATTTTTTAATGAAGGTGCAGCAAAAGAATATATAAAATTGTATCATGGAGGAATATTTGTTGATTTTTATGATGAAAGCCCATTAGTAGAATTTTATATTACAGATTGTGCTGTTAGTTTTTTACTTGGATATAATCATTCACAATGTTTATTTGCTTTTGGCACAGCAGGAGATTGGCTAGAAAACGATAACAGATATAAAAGGTATCAAAAAATAAAAAGACAGAAAGCAAAAAAAGAATAAAAAACAAAAATAAAAACCTTGAGAGAAAAAACTCAAGGTTTTTATTTTGAAATCAAGCAGCAGATTTTTTCAATATCAACAATTTTTGTCCTGTATAAATAATTTCTGGATTTTCAATATCATTTAATAATAAAATATCGTCTATTGTAGTATTATATTGTTTTGCAATGCTCCAAAGGCTATCATCTCTTTGCACTACATAAATAACAGCACTAGCAAAAGAACGATTAGCAGCATCAGATGTTTCGTCAAATTCGATTTCTGTAATAATTTCTCCTTCTTTTTCTTCTGTTACAATGGTGTCAATAATTAATGTAGCTCTTACTTCAATTTCATTACTAGAAAGCATATTTGATGTTACATTTTCTATAGAAGATGTAATATGAACATTAGAATTTTCTTTACTTCCTTTTACCTCTAATTCTTGCGAGAAAGGAACGCTTTGTGTTACAAGGGCAATAGGTGAGGCATCATTTTCGCCTATGTAAAGCACTTCAAATGTGACAACACCTTGTATTTCTACTTTATCCTGAAAAGTGATGACATCATCTATAGAAGCATTTGCCCAAACAGTTTCAATTTGCATAATAGGAGTGGCATTATCTTCTAATACTACTGTTTCTTTTACAGTAAACTGACTTTTACTTGTACCTATAATATTTGGATAACGTATGGTTTCTCTTTGTATAGAAAGTGGCTTTCCAGGATAATAAGCATCTTCAATCAGTTCCATTTCTTGACTGTCTGTTACTTTTAATGCAGTACCAATGGTAATTTCTGTATTTAATATGCGGTCTTCTCCATCTTCATCAGCTATAGGTTGTATTTCTTTGTTTTCAATTTGTAAATCAGCTTGCACAAGCATTTTATTTGTTATGTCATTACCATCAATATATCCATTAAAAGGAATTTCGTGTTCTACAACTTCTAATATACTGTCATCTGTATCTCCTACATAAAGTGTAGATAGTTTTAAATTTCCTCTTACCAATACTTTACCGTCCATAGCACGTATATCTTTATCAGCAATAGAAACGGTTGTTTGAAGAATTTCTCCTATATTTGGTTTATTATTTGGTATTGCAAGTTCTTCTTTTACTATAAATCTATCCTTTTTGTTTTCAATAGTACTGTTAATATTCATAGTACCTTTTTTTGTTTGTAATGCAGGCATATCGTTAATGTCTTCTATAATTTCTCCTACATAAGAAGTTGTTGCCTCTGCTGTAACAGTAATGACTGCTTTAATATTGATTTTTCTGTCGTTCAATAGTTTGCAGTCTAAATGATTTAAAACAGCAGAAAGTGTAATATCTGCATTTTGGTCTATACCATCAATATGTATAATGTCTTCAATAGGAAGTGATGCTTCCATACCATTAATTGGTTTGATACTTTTTTTACCTTGATATAATATAGAAAGTAACAATTCTCCTGAAAAATTAACTCTGTCTTCATTTCCTTTTGCTTCTTGTAATTGTACAATGCCACTGCAACGCAATATTTGTTCAATATCTGGTTTGTTGTCTGGTACAATAACATCGCCTTCTAATAATATCTGAGAAGATTCTTTTCCTGCTTGTTGGTCAAGTGTGATTTTCTTTTTTTCTAAATCCCAAGACATACCAAAAGCCTCCTTTACTTTATGTCTAGTATGATATTGTACTATATGATAAAAAAATGAAAAGTATGCTAATAAACAGTATCATTACAAGCTAAAAATGTTTGTAGAATTTGTTTTATAAATTGTCTAATAAAATAAAAATGACTTTAATATAAAAAAATGTTAAAATAAAGCTATATTATTTGGAGGTGTTTTTATGGCATATTACAAAGTATTGTTAGCAGATGATGAAAGAGAAATCAGACAAGGCATCATTCAAAAAATAGATTGGGCAGCAAATGGTTTTGTACTGGCAGGAGATGCTTCTAATGGGAGAGAAGCACTAGAATTAGCTGAAAAAATCCATCCTGATGTTGTTATGACAGATATTAAAATGCCTTTTATGAGTGGTTTAGAATTGGGAGAAATATTGGCAGTAGAAATGCCCTTAACAAAATTAGTGCTTTTTTCTGGATTTGATGATTTTGAATATGCTAAACAGGCAATTCAAATTAATGCTTCAGAATATATTTTAAAACCAGTAGACTCCAAAGAAGTGACAACATTGCTTCAAAAATTAAAAAAACAGCTAGACCACGAAATGAAAGAAAGGCGAGATGTAGAAATATTAAGACAAAATTATATACAAAGTCTGCCTTTGTTAAGACAACAGTTTTTTTTCAGTTTGGTAGAAGGAAATTTTTCGGAAAAGAAATTACAAACATTAATGAAACAATATGATATAAATTTAAAAGCAAATTGCTGGGCGGTTACTGTTATAAAAGGAGATACAAAAGAAAATGGTGGAAAAGGTTCTCTTTCAGGACAGGCAGAATTAGTACCATTATCTTTACAGCAAATTGTAACTGAAAATTTAGCACGTTTATATAAAACAATTAATTTTTTGTATAATGATGGATTAGTGATATTGTCATTGTTTCAAAAAAAAGAGGAAGTGCTGGGATATGTAAGTGCAATTAATCGCATTTGCGATATGGCAAGAGATGTGTTAGAACTTTCTGTAACAGCAGGAATAGGTTCTGTTTGTTATAAATTGTCACATTTAAGATATTCTTTTGAGGGAGCATTAAGTGCTTTGGATTATAGAGTATTGTTAGATGATAGAGCTATTTTTATTGATGATGTAGAGCCAAATGCAAAAGGTTTGCAATTAGATGAGTCAGAACAAAAAGCATTGATAAATGCGATTAAATTAGATACACCAGATAATATACAAAAAACAGTAAACCATATGATAGATTATTTTAAAGAAGTGAATACAAGCATTAGTCAGTATCAAATTTATATGACAGAACTTCTTTCTGAATTATTTAAAATTGTAAAGTCTTATCAGTTAGATTTGAATGAGATATTTGGTACAGACTTTAAAGGTTATTTTGCTATGCAAGATTATGAGTCTTTAGAAGAAGTCAAAAAGTGGTTGACAGAAGTTTCTGTTAAAATTAATGTAAAAATAAAAAGAGAAAGATTGGACTCTACTAAAATTTTAGCAGAAAAAGCAAAAGAGTTTGTACAAAAAAATTATGGAAATAGTGATGTTTCTGTGGAAATGCTTTGTAGTCATCTTCATGTAAGTCCTGCTTACTTTTCTACGATATTTAAAAGGGAAACAGGTTCTAGTTTTGTAAGTTATTTAACAGATATTCGTATGGAAGAAGCAATTAAATTATTAAATACAACAGATGATAAAACTTATATTATTTCTGCAAAAGTAGGATATACAGAACCTAATTATTTCAGCTATGTTTTTAAAAAGCATTTTGGCATTTCTCCTTCTAAATATAGAAATAACCGATAACATAAAAATATGTAGGAGGTATGAAGAGAGATATGAAACAAAATATACAAAACATAATGCAATATTTTATTAAAAAAGATATTCGTTTTGTTATTTCTATTTGTTTTACTATTGTAGCTGTTTGTGGTAGCATATTTATTGGGACATCTATGTATTTGCGATTTTCCGCTGCAAATGAGGCGGCATTAGAAGAAAACAACAAAAGAATTGTAAATCAAGTGAATATGAGCTTAGATGGTTATCTAAGAAATTTGATGAAAGTATCAGATACTATGAGATATCGTGTATTACAAAACTGTGATATGGCGGAACAAAGCTTTAACAGTGATATGAATTTACTTTATGAGTCTAATAGAGAAAGTATTGTCAGTATTGCTGTTTTTGATAAACAAGGAAATCTTATTGATGCGACGCCTTTGGCAAGATTAAAAAAAACTGCTGATCCTAAAAAAGAAAGTTGGTTTTATGAGGCACAGTTTAAAATGGAAAATATACACTTTTCTACGCCTCATGTACAAAATTTATTTGAAGATGTTGACTATAAATATAAATGGGTAGTTTCTTTGAGCCGTTCTGTAGAATTAATTACAAAAGGAAAAACAGAAGCAGGCATATTATTGGTAGATATGAATTTTAGTGGTATTGAACAAATATTTAAAAATATAGATTTAGGAAAATCTGGTTATGTGTATTTAATGAGTAACAGAGGAGAAATCATATATCACCCAAGACAACAGTTAATTTATTCTAATTTAGAACAAGAAAATAATATAAAAGCAACAAAATATGAAGATGGTAGTCACGTAGAGAAATTTGAAGGACAAAAAAGATTAGTAACAATTAAAACAGTGGGTTATACAGGCTGGAAAATTGTAGGCGTTTCTTTTATGGAAGAAAATTTTCAAAATAATTTTCAAATTAGAATGTTTGTATTATTTTTATTTATATTTACAATATTGCTTTTACTTGTAGCAAATACTTTTGTATCCTCTAAAATTGCAGACCCTATTATGGAATTAGAAAAATCTGTAAAAGAATTAGAACAAGGGCATTTAGACACACCTATTGCAATAGGTGGTTCTTATGAAATACGTCATTTAGGAGAAACTATAAAATCTATGGCAGAACAAATGAGAAAATTAATGCAGGATATAGTAACAGAACAAGAGTCTAAAAGAAAAAGCGAATTTGACGCATTACAAAGTCAAATCAATCCTCATTTTTTATATAATACATTAGACTCTATTGTATGGATGGTAGAAAATGAAAGGTATCAAGAAGCGATTGTTATGGTAACTTCTCTTGCAGGATTTTTTAGAGTAGGGCTGAGCAAAGGAAAAAATATCATTACATTAAAAGATGAATTAAATCATGCAGGAAGCTATATTACAATACAACATATGCGCTTTAGAGATAAATTTACATTTCATATTAATGTAGAAAAAGAAGTTCTTTCTATGGCAACAATTAAATTAATTGTACAGCCTCTTTTAGAAAATGCAGTATATCATGGTATGGAATTTATGGACGGAGATGGAGAAATAGAAGTAAATGCTTATGCAAAAGAAAATTCACTTTATATTGATGTGACAGATAATGGTATGGGTATTCCTGAAGAAGAAATTGACGGACTTTTAAAAAGAGATAACAAACATAGAGCAAAAGGAAGTGGCATAGGACTAAAAAATGTACACGAAAGAATACAGCTTTATTTTGGAGAAAATTATGGTTTAACAATATTAAGTGAAGCAGATGTTGGAACAACAATAAAAATTCATTTACCTTTAGTACCTTATGAAAATGCGGAGCAATGGGGAGGCGAAAAAAATTGAAATTAAAAAATATATTTTTTATTTTTTCTATTGCGGTTATTTTTTTTGGTATGCTTTATTTTATTTCATTTGATGTAGCACAAAAAGATATACAATCTGTTTATACAAAAATTTCTGTCATAACAAGAGAAAGCAGCAGCGAAGCGATTGTAAATTTGCAGCAAGGATTGGAGCAAGCAGCAGTGGATATGGACGTAGAAATGAGTATTGTAACATTAACAGAACGAAATAATGCCCAAGAACAGCAAAAACTAATACAAAGAGAAATTAATAGCGGTGCAGAGGCTATTATAATTATGCCAGTAGAAGACGAAGAACTGAAAAAGACAATAGAGATAACAGCAGAAAAAATTCCTGTAATTTGTATGTCAAATTCATTACAAAGTAATGCTATTTCAGCAACGATATTGGGACAAGATGAAGAGATGGGAAAAGAGTTGGGAAGAAGAATATTTGTAAAAGGCGTTTTTAACAAAAATATATTAATATTAGAAAGCAGTTTACAATGTGATGCCATTTATAAAAGAGAAACTGCTTTACTGTCTATGATAGAAAACAGAGCAAAAAGTGTATTAAAACAACCTTTTGAGTTTTCAAATAATACAGTACAAAATTTAGAAAAAATAATACAACAAATAGAACCAGATATTATTGTTACATTAGAGCCAACTGTATTGGATATTGCAGCAGAAGCGGTACAACATTTACAAAAAAGCCATATTATGGTATATGGTTTTGGTATGACAACAAAAACACCTTCTTATATTGAAAAAGAAAGTGTAACAGCATCTATGATACAAAATGATTTTAATTTAGGATATTTAAGTATATATAGTGCTATGGAAATATTAGATAAAACAAAAGAAAGAGAAAAGGGAATGATTGATTATGCTTTTGTAAATAGACAAAATATGTACACAAAAGAAAATCAAAGATTATTATTTCCTTTTGTACGTTAAGGGAGAAATAAAATAATATGAAATCAAAATATATTTTGAAAAAGTACCATATATTTTTATATATGCTATTTTTATTATTTCAAATAGGTTGTGATGGAAAAGCAACAGAACAACAAAAAATAGATACTGTTGTATCAGAAATTAAAATCGGTCTTACAGTTTATAGAAGAGATGATACATTTATTGCTATGATTGTTTCTGATATGGAAGAAGCGGTAAAAGAAGCAGAGCAGAAAAATAATATTAAAATTGTAATGAATACAATGGATGCCAAAGGAAGCCAAATCGTACAAAATGACCATATTGATAAGCTTATTGAACAAGGCTGTGATGTACTATGTGTTAATTTAGTAGATAGAACTGTTGCTGCAACTGTAATTGATAAAGCAAAAGCAGCAGATATTCCTGTTGTATTTTTTAATAGAGAACCAGTAAAAGAAGATTTGGAAAGATGGAATAAGGTGTATTATGTAGGTGCAGATGCAAGCGAAAGTGGAAAGTTAGAAGGACAAATTGTAGTAGAACAATATAATAAAAACAATAATATAGATAAAAATAGAGATGGAAAATTACAGTATGTTGTTTTGGAAGGAGAACAAGGACATCAAGATGCTCTTTTAAGAACAGAATATGCTGTAAAAACTATTACAGAAGCAGGTATACAAATGGATAAACTAGCAGGAGATACTGCAAATTGGCTAAGAAGTCAAGCAGAAACAAAAATGAACCAGTGGCTACAAATATATGATGATGAAATCGAATTAGTATTGTGTAATAATGATGATATGGCATTAGGAGCAATTGATGCCTATGAAAATATAGATAAGACATTGCCAGCGATTGTAGGAATTGATGGTATTGCACCAGCTATAGAAGCAATGCAGCAGGGAAAGTTGTTAGGAACAGTTAAAAATGATGCTGAAATGCAGTCTGAATTAATTTTTGAGTTGAGCTATCGTTTGGCAATGAAAGAGGATATTTCAAAAAGTATGAATTTGGTAAGAGGAAAATATATTTTTACAAGATATACTATATTAAAACCTAATAATGATATTTTAAATGAACAATAATATTAGTATACAGTTTTTTTAATAACATATAAAATTTTATTTTTATTATAATTATACTATATTTTGTATAATAATAGTATATTATAAAATTTATATGACATAATATTTTTGATTTTTTGATGCTTGTATGATTTTAATAAAAAATAACAAAAAAAGGAAATTTATAAAAAAATCATAAACAACAATGTTGATTTTTGGGCATTTTATAGAAAATAAGCAAATTCGTGTGGTTCACTTGACAGAGTAAAAAAGAATGTTTAAAATAAAACTAATAAGAAGGAATGTGAAAATTCTTTCTTTAAAATACAAAGGAAAAAATGTAATAATATACAAAAGAAGAGAACATAATAAAAAGTAACAAATTAAAATGCTATTAGAACAGCAGATATTTTTATCTGCTGTTCTTATTTATATAAAAATGATTATGGTAGTAAGAATTTATTGTTTTATGACTAAAATGGTTGACAAAAGCATTATTTTTAAATAATATAAATGAGTACATTATGATGTAGTTTTAAAAATATAACGGAGGGAAGGAAAAGTGTCTAAAAAAGCATCAGAAGCAGAACGCTATGATAGGAAAAGAAAAATGGAAAGGGAAGCAGAAGCAGAGAAAAGAAAAAGTAATATGATAAAAAAGAAAAATAGTAGACCTAAAATGACACAATATCATTGTTCAAAAGGACATTTTCGTTATGACGAAGAAGATGATGATTTATATTTATATTGATAAATGTCATTTATATTTTTCATTGATAATATGATTTAGACAGTATATATAGTATTGCATAATAAAATAAATGATAGAAACTGACATCATAATATATTGGTGTCAGTTTTATTTTTGTTATAAAAAGTATTCAGAAAAAGAAATTGACAACATTATAAAAAATGAATATCATACAAATAGGTTAAAAATAAAAGGAGGATATGATATGATTTCGTTTAAAAATGATTATAGTGAGGGTGCACATAATATTATTTTAGAAAGAATACAAAAAGAAAATAGTATTCAAAATATAGGATATGGAGAAGATGAGCATTGTAAAAAAGCAGCAGAATGTATTCAAAAACAATTAGATTGTTATGATTGTGATGTACATTTTCTAGTAGGAGGAACACAAACAAATTTAGTTATGATTTCTCATTGTTTAAAACCATATCAAGCAGTGATTGCAGCAGATAGTGGTCACATTAATGTACATGAAACAGGAGCGATTGAAGCCACAGGACATAAAGTGATTGCAATGCCGTCAAAAGAAGGAAAATTAGATGTACAAGCAGTACAGAAAGCATTAGACATTCATACAGATGAACATATGGTACAACCTAAAATGGTGTATGTTTCTAATCCTACAGAAGTAGGTACATTATATACAAAAAAAGAATTGGAGTCATTAAGTGATTTTTGCAAACAACATCATTTAATATTTTATTTAGATGGTGCAAGAATGGCATCTGCTTTGGCTTCTAAATATAATGATATTACTATAACAGATTATTCAAAATTAGTAGATTTGTTGTATTTGGGTGGTACAAAATGTGGTGCATTGTTTGGAGAAGCACTTGTAATATTTAAAAGGGAGCTAAATGAAGATTTTCGCTTTTCTATGAAACAAAAAGGTGCTATGTTAGCAAAAGGCTGGCTTTTAGGGATACAATTTGAAACACTTTTTGAGGGAGAATTATATCAAAAAACAGGAGAACACGCAAATGCTATGGCTGAAAAAATTAAAAATGCTATAGAACAAAAAGGATATTCTTTTCAATTTACACCTTGTAGTAATCAGCTTTTTCCAATATTACCTAATACTGTTTTGCAAAAATTAGAAAAAGAATTTTTATTTACTGATTGGGAAAAAATAGATAATAATCATACTTCAGTTAGAATTGTAACAAGCTGGGCAACAAAAGAGGAAAACGTACAGAAGCTAATAAAACAAATTGAACAATCATAAAGTTTTAATGTCATACAGAAAATGTTTTACTTTTTCTGTATGACAGATATTATAAAATACTTTTTATTGGTATTCATTATTTTTATAAAAGTATTGATAAAAATGTTTTGATATTATATTATGTGTATATACACTGAATGGGAGATGTTTTATGAAATATAAAGTAATTAATAAGGCAAAATGTTATTGTATGACGATAAATAGAGCAGGTAATGCCATAATGGATTTTTATGATACTGCTTTTGCAGAGGCAGGTATTACATCAAAACAATATTCTCTACTGTTGCGTTTAAGTAAACTCAAACAAGCAAATGTTGTAGAGATTGCAGAATATGTAAATTTAGAAAGAAGTACTGTTACTAGAAATATTAAAATTTTAATATCAAAGGGGTGGGTATGTGATGTAGCAAAAGAAAATGAAAGAGGTCATAAATACATTGTAACAGAAAAAGGGGAAAAACAGATTGAAACAACAAAATATTACTGGGAAAAATGCCAAAAAGAAATAAAAGAATTACTTGGTGAAGAAAGAATTCAAAATCTTATGGAGTGTTTGTATATTCTTCAAGATTTACAAAAAGAAAAATAATTTTAATAAACAAGTAAATTAATAGGAGTGAATTTAGCAAAAATAAATTTAAAACAGGCATATATAAGTGGCACTATATTAAAAGATACTCATATAGAATATGCTATATTTTAAAAAAGGAGAGCTTTTGCTCTCTTTTTTTGTCATTAAAAGGCATAAAAAAATCTGTATAGATTTGTGCTTTTGACAAAAAAAGTAGTTCTAATTTTGTATAATGGGCATATAGCAAAATTAAAAAAATGGGGAGGCACGTTATGGAGAAAACAGAAGTAGTTGCAGAACGTTCTGGATTTGGCAAAATGCTACCTCCAAAATTGCCCTTAGATAAAATAAAATTACAGATACCAAAAAAATGGGCATTTGTGAAGGAAAGCATATTATTAAGTATAGGTTTTTTATGGGGAAATACTACAGTATTTCAAATATTAAATCCTATGGGAATAGCATATATTTCTGCATTTTTAATGCAAGGAAAACGTTTTTATAGAGTTGTAGCAGCAGTAGCAGCAGGAATATTGTGTAGTAGTTTTGAAAATAAACAAAAATACATATTATGTATGATATTATGTTTGGCATTTCATTGGGGTGCTAATAATAAAATAAAGTATCCTTCTACACTTTTAAAGGCGGCATTTGGAGGTACTGCCACTATATTGGGAGGACTTTTGTTTGCAACAATGAGAGGAGGCTCTTATTTTTATGGAGGAATAGCAACAGTAGAAGGAATAGCAGTATTTTTATTAACTTATGTAGTAGAAAAGGGGATAGTGCTTTTACAAAGAGGATTGAAAAGGCACATTATGACAAGTGAAGAAATTATTAGTCTTGCATTACTTTTAGGAGGAGCAATAGCAGGTTCTGCTGATATGACAATTCCTTTTTTTAAAATTCCTATTATGGCAATATTGTCTTCTTGTATGATATTAATAGGAGGGTATAGAGGTGGTGCAGGAATTGGCACAGCATCAGGTGTATTATTTGGGTTTTTACTTCTTGTTTGTGGTAAAGTAGAAATGGAGATATTTTGTGCATTTAGTTTAGGTGGATTACTTTGTGGCGCTATGAAAGAATTAGGAAAAGTAGCTTCTGTAATTAGTTTTTTTATTGCTGTAGTTGTAGTACTGTTTTATTGTAATCAAACAGAATTAGATATACTTTTTTTAAAAGGTCTTTTGATAGGAAGTATATTATTTTTATTTGTACCAAAAAGAGCATTTGCTTTTATCAATACATATGGCGTGCATGAAAAAGAATTTCAACAAGATACCTATTTTTTAAAAATGAAAGAGTTGACAGAGGAAAGATTGTCACAATTTGCAGCAGCGTTTAGAAGTTTAGGAAAAACATTCTTGCCAGAACTAGATAAAAAAACAATGGGAAAAAATGATGTGTCACTTTTAATAGATACTATTGCAGATAAAGCGTGTAGAAATTGTGGACTTGCTGTATATTGCTGGGACACAGAATTATATGCAACATATCAAACTGCATTTTCAGCATTGTCTGTATGTGAAAAAAGAGGTAAAGTGGAACTAGAGCAGCTTCCTGAAACATTTCGAAAAAACTGTGTGAGAGGAGATATATTTGTAGATGTTGTAAATAGATGTTATGAAGTTTTTGAGACGCAAAGTATATGGAGAAATAAATTGGCAGAATGTAGAGAGTTAGTAAGTCAGCAGTTGTTTGCTGTAGGAAGTATTATAGAAAATCTTTCTGGACAATTAGATATTAGAGGAGTTTTTTTGGAGGGGATTGAAAAAGAAATAAAGGCAAAATTAGATAAAATAGGTATTAATGTAGAAGAAGTGTCAGTAATGGAGGATAGAATAAAACAAGGCACAGAAGTGATTATTACTATGAAGTCCTGTAATGGAAATCATATGTGTCGTGAAAAGGTAATACCACTTGTAAGCAAAGTGCTTCATAAACCTATGAAAAAAGTAGGAGGAAAATATGCTTGTTATGCAGGTGCAGGAGGAAAATGTATATTGCGTTTGATAGAGGAAAACAAATATAGATTGACTGTTGCAACAGCAGCCTGCCCTAAACAAGAAGGAGGCATTTCAGGAGATAGTGCTAGCTTTTTAGAAACAGCAAGCGGTATTTCAGTCATTGCACTTTCTGATGGTATGGGAAGTGGTATAGTCGCAAGAGAAGAAAGCAAATCAACAATAGAACTTTTAGAACAATTTATAGAAGCAGGTTTTGAAAAAGAATTAGCTATTAATATGATTAATTCTGTATTATTGTTGCGTTCTGCACAAGAAAAGTTTGCAACATTAGATATTTGTACAGTAAATTTATATACTGCAAAAGCAGAATTTATGAAAATGGGGGCAGCAGCAGCATATATACTTAGAGATGGAAAAATTATGGCAATACGTTCTGAAACATTGCCTATAGGGATATTACAACATATTTCTATGGAAAAAAATGATATGGTATTAAAACATAATGATATGGTACTGCTTATGACAGATGGTGTTATGGAAGCAGTAACAGAAGAACAGGAGGATGTTGTATGGCTGACTTCTCTTTTTGAAACATTTTATAGCAGCAATCCTCAAGATGTTGCAGATTATATATTGCAAGAAGCACAGAAAAAAGTAAAAGAGAACAAAAAAGATGATATGACAGTAATTGCAGGAAGGTTTTGGGAAATTTATTAATTTTTTATAAAAAGTAGATAGAATATTAATATGTACTAATGAAATAGATACTATTTATAATACATTGTTAATTAATATCTTTGCCTTTTTGGGCAGATGATAGTTAATGATATTGTTTGTTATATGTATATTTCATTAGTACATTTTTATGTTGAAAACATTAGTATACTATGGTAATATTAACTATAAAGATATTATGAACAGATAAGAAAGTAGTGAAAAATATGATATATTTTAAAAAAATAGCAACAATGTGTTGTATTTTATTATGTGTTGCATTTTTTATTTCCTTTTTGATAGAAAAACAATTTTATATCCATAATGAGGATATGACTATACAAGAAATAAAAATGACAAAAATATTTAGTAAAGCTAGTATAGCAGTACAAGATAGTGTTGAAACTGTGATATTGCAAGACAAAAAAGAAATAGAAGATATAATTTCAAAATTAAAAAGCTATACTTTTCACAAAAAAATTTCTTTGGATAAAATAATGGGTATTCCTACTACGACAGAAGACATTACTACATTTTTTATTGACATTTTCTATCAGACAAATGAGCAGCAGGGACATATTGATAGAATAGAATTTTTTGCTACAGAAGATAAAAGAGTAAGAGAAGTAACAATATATTGTTATGAAGCAAATTCTAAAAAGAAATATCAAGGAAAAGTGTCAAATGAAATGATGAATCAATTTTTAGAAGATATGGAAGTTTATTTTTAGAAAATAGTACAATATGAAACAAATTATAACAAGTATATACATAAAGTTACAAAAATAATTCTATTTTATTAGTATATTTTTATATTGAACCTATTTGTAATTTGTGATAATATTAATAATAATGTCATAATTGATATAAGTAAAGGGGAGGAATGTACTATGTTATTTAGAAGAATGATAAGCATTATGACAATATTGAGTGTATCTTTATGCTGTTGTAATGTTGTATTTGCAGAAGAAATTTCATTAAATAGCAAGGAAAGGGTAATGTCAGAACAAAAAGAACCACTGGTTGTAGAAAATTTAGAAATAGAAGGATGCGAAAAATCATATGATGAAGAAAGCGGTTTATATGTTTTTACACCAGTAGATGATATGGGAGAAGACAATATAACAGAAGATACTTCTTCTGAAAGGGCTGCAACTGTTTTACCAGATTTATCAGTTGCAATATTATCTCCAGGCTCAGGAGCAAGAATATCAGGACCAGTAACTGGAGATGATACAACTAATGTCAAATTTAGAATTTATAATAATGGAGGAGCAATGTCGGGTTCTAACTTTGTATGTACGATAATGATAGATAATCAAAAATTGCAAAGTTTTTATATGAACCCTATGAAGGCAAACAGCTCTTTTACAGGCTCATTTGATATTTGTTTAGAAACATATGGAGAGATAACATTAGGTATTGAGGCAGATAGCTTAAAAGAAGTAACAGAAAGTAATGAGAAAAATAATTTAGGGACAGCGATATATAATATTGTATATTGTACACATGATGCTGAATATTGTACATTACTTTATCCTGGTAACAATTTAGCAGTTCAAATAAAGCGTAATGCAGTATATGGGCTTTTAACAGAAGAATTTTATAGTGAAAATTTACCTTCTTGGAATGGTATTACAGATGATTGTAGGATAACAAGTGCTAAAATTTCTGATAAAGAACTTACTAATGATATAGATATTTTAATATATGCTGATGCAAAAGCTGCAGGGCTAGGTAATAGAGCAGCTTCAATTACTCAGCATAATGATGAACATGATTGTACAGAAATAGCTATAAATAATAATTTAATGGGAGATCCGAATGTAGAGGATGAAGAAGAGGCTAGTAATCGTACCTTGATACATGAATTAGGTCATGTTTTTACATTAGGACACCCTAATGCTAGCTGTTTATATCAATCTATTATGCAACAAACATATTCTGGTGACGATGATAAAAAAAGTAACGAAATAACACTACATGATGCATATGGTGTTTATAATGCCTATAAAAATGCAAGAAATAGAAGTAGTGCCAATAAAAAAGAAACGAAAGATACTCCTAAAGTGAGAATTAGTATTTCTGATTATGTACCAATACATAGTATTGATGATATTGAGAATATAGCAGGATATGTTATAAAAGCAAAGGTACTTGAAGGTAAAGAAAATACATCTTTTGAAGAATATAGTGGTGGCTATACAAAAATAAATTTGGAAGTTACAGATGTATATAAGGGAGATTTGAATATAGGAGATATTATTCCGTTGATGGAACGCTATTACATAGAAGATGATGGAACAGAACTAAGACGAGATGGTTATTCAGCTTCTGAAGTAGGAAAAGAGTATTTGTTTTTTGTTGGAAAATATGATGATGGACTTTATGATACAGTTTGTACAGTTTTAGGACGTTATTCTTTAGAGGATACACAAGCACTAAATGGAGAAGTAGATACTATAGAAACAAATATAGTAGAGGAATATAAACCATTATATTATCAGTTAAAAGAAGAAGTAATAAACAAATATAAATAAAAATTGATATTATAATAGGAGAGGTTTGATATATACAAATCTCTCTTTTTTTGTTATATTTTTTTTAGCTTTTATCATATAAAGGAGAAAATAAAATGATGTTTTTAGAAAAAGTACAAAAAACAATAGAAAAATACCATATGATTGAAAAAGGAGACAGCATTATAGTAGGTGTTTCAGGAGGAGCGGACTCTGTAGCACTTTTAATGGTACTTTGTTCACTTCAAAAAGAATATCAATTAAATATAGAAGCAGTACATATCCATCATGGATTGAGAGGAGAAGAAGCAGACAGAGATGCTCTTTTTGTAAAACAGCTTTGTAAAAAATGGTCTATTCCCTGTGAGGTATTAGAATTTGATATAGCAAAAGAAGCTAAAAAAAGAGGCATAGGTACAGAAGAAATGGGAAGAATATGCCGTTATGAAACATTTTATAAAAAAGCTGGCAAAACAGCAAAAATTGCTGTAGCACATCATCAAAATGACCAAGCCGAAACAGTACTTTTGAATTTATGTAGAGGAGCAGGTTTAACTGGTCTTTCTGGTATGTCCCCTATTAGAGATAATATTATACGCCCTTTTTTGTTTGTAAGTCGAAAAGAAATAGAATGTTTTTTGTCAAAAGAAAAAATAAAATATTGTCAAGACAGTACAAATGAACAGCAAAATTATACAAGGAATAAAATAAGATTGTCAGTACTCCCTTTTTTAGAAAAAGAAGTCAATGATAAAACAATAGAACATATTGCAACAACAGCATCATTATTGGCAGAAGAAGAGGATTTTTTAGAGCAGTTAGCAGAACAACAGCTTCAAAAAGCAATATTAAAAAAAGAACAATATAAAATTGTATTAAGTATACAAGAATTGTTGTGTCAAAGTAGTGTTATAAGAAGGAGAATAATTAGAAAAGCATTTCGCTTAATAGATAATTCTATAAAAGATTTGTCTTACATTCATATACAACAAATAGAACAACTTCTATATAAACAAACAGGGAAAAGGCTGTCATTACCGTTAAAAAGAGTTGCTTTTGTAGAATATCATACACTTGTTTTAACATGGGAAAATGAAAACAAAAATACCAAATTTTTCTATAATTTAATACCTGAAAAAGCAATTTATATAAAAGAAATCAATAAATTTGTAAAATTATCGTTCAATGCGTATAAAAAACAAGAAAAAATGCTTACGATATGTACGAAAGTGTTCGATTATGATAAAATAAAGGAAAATATCATCTGTCGAACAAGACAACAAGGAGATTTAATAGCCATAGGTAATGGACATCAAAAGAAATTAAAAGACTTTTTTATTGATTGCAAAATTACAAGACAACAAAGAGAAACTCTTTTATTGTTTGCTGTGGGAAAACAAATTTTATGGATACCAGGTTATCGTGTTTCAGGTGATTTTTTAGTTGAAGAAAAAACAAAAAATAAAATATGGATTTCTGTTTGGGAAGGAGAAAAACATGAAAGAGAATATTGAGACATTGATTTCAAAAACAGCGATACAAAAGAGAATTTCAGAAATTGCAGAAGACATTTCTCAAGATTATGCTGGAGAAAGTTTAGAATTGATTTGTGTATTAAAGGGTGGTGTTGTGTTTATGGTAGATTTGGCAAAACACATCAAGATACCTGTTACAATGAATTTTATGGACGTTTCCAGCTATGGCAATGGAACAGAAAGTAGTGGAGAAATTAAAATACTGATGGATTTAGATGAGCCTATTGAGGGAAAAAATGTTCTTATTGTAGAAGATATTATTGACAGTGGCAGAACATTGAGTAAATTGATAGAACACCTTTCTCACAGAAAACCAAAAAGTTTAAAGATATGTACATTATTAGATAAACCAGACCGTCGTGTAGTTCCTGTAAATGTAGATTATACTGGATTTTCTATTCCAGATGCTTTTGTAATAGGTTGTGGATTAGATTATGCACAAAAATATCGTAATTTGGATTATATTGGTGTGCTGTCATTTGAGGAAGAATAATCAACAAAAAAGAAAAAATTTTTAATGATAAAAAAATATAGAATAATACTTGATTTTTTTGACAATCTAAAGGTGGAGATAGTTTTATCTTCACCTTATTTTTGTTTTTCTATTAAAAACGGCATATTTTTGATAATATTAGAGCAACTATTTTTGCAATATTTTTCAGTAAGTATGTTGTCTTTAATGAATAGATGTGATAAAATTAAAAATTGACAGACTATATGTTTTGTAAATCAATTTCTGTTACTTCATATGTAAATATTTGTATAAAGCTTTGACAATGTTAAAACTTTTTCGTATGATAGATATGGAGAGAACAGATATGCAAAGAATACAAGGAGTGAGATATTTGAAAAAATATTGGAAATCTTTTGGATTGTATGCTGTTATTTTTGTTGTTATTGCAATGTTGATTGCAGTAGCAGGACAAAAAGCAGACAGGTCATCTACTGTGAATTATACATACAGTAATTTGATTACAGCGTTAGAACAAGACCAAGTGAGAGAAATTCAAGTACAAAGAAGTTCTGAAGCAAATGATTTTGGTACAGCCACAGCAAGATTGACAAATGGAGAAACCATTCGTGTTAACATTCCAAGTGTTTCTGTACTTCAACAACGTTTGGATGATAAAGCAGCACAAAGCAATGATTTAAAAATTTCTGTACCAGATATGCCAAAAACAAGTATTTTGACGGCAATATTGCCATCTTTAATTATGATGATTATTATGGTAATTATATTTACTGTTATATTTCAAAAAATGCAGGGTGGTAGTGGCGGAAAAATGATGTCTTTTGGCAAAAGCAAAGCAAAAATGTCTATAGATGAAAAAGACAAAGTCACTTTTGCAAATGTAGCAGGTTTAGATGAAGAAAAAGCTGAGCTAGAGGAATTAGTTCAATTTTTGAAAGAACCTAAAAAATTTCAGGCTTTGGGAGCAAGAATACCAAAAGGTGTTTTATTAGTAGGCCCTCCAGGAACAGGTAAAACATTGTTAGCAAAGGCAGTTGCAGGAGAAGCAGGTGTTCCATTTTTTAGTATATCTGGTTCTGACTTTGTAGAAATGTTTGTTGGTGTAGGTGCTTCCCGTGTAAGAGATTTGTTTGACCAAGCAAAGAAAAATTCACCTTGTATCGTTTTTATTGATGAAATTGATGCTGTTGGACGACGTAGAGGTGCTGGATTAGGTGGAGGACACGATGAAAGAGAACAAACATTAAATCAACTTCTTGTTGAGATGGATGGTTTTGGTGTAAATGAAGGTGTTATTGTAGTTGCAGCAACAAACAGAGCTGATATATTAGACCCTGCAATATTGCGACCAGGACGTTTTGACAGACAGGTTTATGTGGGTAGACCAGACGTAAAAGGCAGAGAAGCAATATTACGTGTTCACGCAAAGGGAAAACCTCTTTCTTCAGAAGTGGATTTAAAAGTAGTAGCACAAACAACATCAGGTTTTACAGGGGCAGATTTAGCAAATCTTTTAAATGAGGCAGCACTTTTGGCTGCAAGAGCAAATAAAAAAGCCATTGATATGGAAGAGATACAAAAGGCATTTGTAAAAGTAGGGATTGGTACAGAAAAGAAAAGCAGAATTATTTCAGACAAAGAAAAATTTATTACAGCATACCACGAAAGTGGTCACGCAATATTATTTGAACTTCTGAGTGAATTAGACCCTGTTCATAGTATTTCTATTATACCAACTGGTATGGCAGGAGGTTATACTATGCCTTTACCAGGAGAAGACAGAATGTATATGACAAAATTGCATATGGAACAAGAAATTATTAGTCTTTTAGGAGGCAGAGCAGCAGAATTTATTGTTTTAAAAGATGTAACAACAGGTGCATCAAATGATATTCAAAGAGCAACAGCAATGGCAAGAAGTATGGTAACACAGTATGGTATGAGTGATATACTTGGTCCTATACAGTTTGGTGATGATAGTGACGAAGTGTTTATTGGTAGAGATTGGGGTCACGCTAGAAATTACAGCGAAGATGTAGCAACTACTATTGATAAAGAAGTACGTCGTATTGTAGATACAGCATATAGTGAAGCAATTCGTATGTTAAAAGAAAATATGGAAATTCTTCACGCTTCTGCAAAACTTTTGGTAGAAAGAGAAAAAGTAACAGGAGAAGAATTTAGAGAATTATTTGAAGAAGAAAAAAGAAATAATGTTCTTGGTATTACAGCAGTAGATAATGACAATGAACAACAAACAAATACAACAGCCATTAATTTAGAGAAGAAGGAACAAGAATAAGGAGGTACTTTTGTGGAATTTAATTTATCAGTAGGTATGAGTATGGAGGAAGAATATGTTGTAACAGAAGCAGATACAGCAGTTCATTTTGGTAGTGGTACAGTAACAGTATTAGCAACGCCAAAAATGATTGCATGGATGGAAGGTGTTTCATTAAACGCAGTGCTTCCTTTTTTACCAAAAGGATATGATACAGTAGGAACATCTGTAGAAATTAAACATTCTGCTGCTACACCAGTAGGTATGAAAGTACGTGTTGTGTCAGAATTGATTGAAATTGATGGAAAGGCATTGACATTTAAAGTAAAAGCATATGATGAAATAGATAAAATTGGTTCTGGTATTCACAAACGTGCTATTGTAGAATTAGACCGTTTCATAAAACGTACCAAAGAAAAAGGAAAAAAAGCGTAATCAATACAGACAGTCAAAATGACTTTGACTGTCTTAGCGTGTCGATAAAGTCGACACGCTAAGTCGAAAACAAGTTTTCGACTTACTAAAGCAGAAGAATAAACAGCTTGTTCCATCGGCTTAAAAGCCTTGAAACTCGCTGTTTTCCTCAGGTGGGCAAAGCCCCCCTTGCGGATTAAAATGGGGAGTTGCACTCCCCAAACCCCTTGCTTTTTACAGCAAAAGTAGGTTTTTTGACAGATTGAGACAGTCAAAATGACTTTGACTGTCTTTTTTCATTAAATAAGGAGGAGTCGTACTATGGCAGTAAATTTAAAAGGAAGAAGTTTTTTAACATTAAAAGATTTTACAGCTGAAGAAATTGAATATTTTATTGATTTAGCTATGGAGTTAAAAGAAAAGAAGAAAAAAGGCATTTATGAAAAAAGAATGAAAAATAAAAATGTAGCATTAATATTTGAAAAACCTTCTACAAGAACACGTTGCTCTTTTACAGTAGGTGCAATAGACGAAGGAGCACACCCTGAATATTTGGGAAAAGACGATATACAGTTAGGGCATAAAGAAACTGTAGAAGATACTGCTAGAGTATTAGGTAGAATGTTTGATGGTATCGAATTTAGAGGATTTTCTCAAGAAACTGTTGAAAAGTTAGCAAAGTATAGTGGTGTACCTGTTTGGAACGGTTTAACAGATGAAGACCACCCAACACAAGTATTAGCTGATTTTATGACAATAAAAGAAAAATTAGGAAAATTACAAGGAATACGTTTTGTATATGCTGGTGATGGTAGAAATAATATGTCTAATGCTTTGATGATTGGTTGTGCAAAAATGGGATTGCATTATGTAATAGCATCTCCAGAAAGTCTTTATCCAGAAAAACAGCTTGTAGAACTTTGTAAAGTATATGCAGAAGAAAGTGGTGGAAGTATTACCATTACATCAGATATGAAACAGGCAGTAAAAAATGCAGATGTTATTTATACAGATGTTTGGGTGTCTATGGGAGAAGAAGCGAAAACAAAAGAAAGAATTGATTTGTTACAGCCTTATCAAGTAAATGAGGAAATTATGTCAGCTACAAAAAACGAAAATACAATATTTATGCACTGCTTGCCAGCGGTAAGAGGATATGAGGTAACAAATGAGGTGTTAGAAGGCAAGCAATCTGTTGTATTTGATGAAGCAGAAAATAGAATGCACACAATTAAGGCAGTTATGGTGGCAACGATTGGTGAATAATAAAACAATTCTGAATGAAAAAAAGTTTATTAACAGTTTGAAACCCTCGATTATTCGAGGGTTTTTTAGCAAGGAGATAGCAATGATGTATAAAAAGATATTAGAAGAATTAAAAAAAGCAAATAATTATGTTTCTGGAGAAGAACTAGGAGAAAAATTAGGTGTTTCTCGTGCTGCAATATGGAAAGGAATACAAAAATTAAAAGAACAAGGATATCAAATTGAAGCTGTTTCTAATAAAGGTTATTATTTTATACCAGAACAAGACTTATATAATGAAATAGAAATAAAAGAAGCATTAAATACAGCAAAATTAGCAAAAGAAATTTATTTTTATGAGCAAACAGATAGCACAAATAATTGTATTAAAGCATTAGCAAGAGAAGGAAAACCAGAAGGTATTGTTGCTGTAGCAGAAGTACAGACAGCAGGAAAAGGAAGAAGAGGAAAGGGTTGGAAATCTCCAAAAGGTACAGGGGTATGGTTCAGTATACTTTTGAAACCTAATATTATGCCTTCAGAAGCACCTGTTTTAACATTATTGGCAGGACTTGCCGTATGCCGTGCGATACGTCAGCAAACAGGCTTACAAACAGAAATTAAATGGCCTAATGATATTTTGATTTCTGGTAAAAAAGTTTGTGGAATACTAACAGAATTAGATGCAGAAATGGATAGTGTGCATTTTGTAATAACAGGCATTGGCATTAATGTAAATATAGAAACATTTCCAGAAGAATTACAACAGATAGCTACTTCATTGAAAATAGAAAAAGGACAAAGTATTTCCAGAAAAAGTATTATAAAATCAGTATTGGAGGAATTTGAAAAAATATATTTACAATATGAAAAAGAGTGTAGTTTCTTACCTTTTCGCCAAGAATATAAAAAATATTGTATCAATATAGGTAAGGAATTACAAGTATTATCAAAACAATCTTTTACTGCAAAGGGGATTGATATTACAGAACAGGGAGAACTTTTAGTACAAAAACAAACAGGAGAAAAAGTTGTTGTATTTTCTGGAGAAGTTTCTATTAGAAATATCATATAAAGGAGAAAAATATGGAAAAACAAATATTAGCAGTAGCAAGTTATGAAAAACAAAAATATTTTATAGAACCGAAATTTGAAGCATTGCCAGAAGAAATACAAAAAGAATTAAAAGTAATATGTGTTTTGACAGCACAAAAATTATGCTGTACTTTTTTAATAGGATTTAAAAAAGAGGGAGATATTTATTTTGAAACAATAAAGTCAAAACAATGTATTGATTTTGATGATATTGGAGCAGAATTAGAAATTAAGAAAATACAGCTTGAAAATAAGGATTTATTAAAAGCACTGAAAGTATGGTATATTGTATTTTTTACAGAACAAGGAGAAAAATTAAAACAAGAATTACTAAAAAAAGTAAATTTCTAATTTATAATATTATAAAAAATAACAAATTATACAGTATTTGTATTTTTGGTTAAAAAAATAACAGAATTACTAAAAAAATGTTGTAATTAGAGAATTTGCTGTTATAATAGTTTTGTGCTAAAAAAAAGAACAAGGCAGAATAAAAATTTCGCTAAAGTTCTATGAAATAAAAAGGCACATTATACAATAATATCATCTTATATCTAAAGGAATGAGAATGAAAGGAGGACTCAAAAAATGAGTTCAAAAAAAAGAATGTCTACAAGAAAATTAACTGTTACAGGTATGATGATTGCTATTACAATGATATTGTCATACACACCATTAGGAATTATACCTTTGCAGCCTGTTAGTGCAACTATTGTACATATTCCTACGATTATTATTGCACTACTAGAAGGGCCTCTTGTAGGGGGAATTGTAGGGGCTGCATTTGGTATTTCTTCTATGATAAAAGCAATTACACAGCCATCAGGTATATTAGACCCTTGCTTTATGAACCCTATTATATCTGTATTGCCTAGAATATGTATTGGTGTCGTAGCAGGATATAGTTATAAAGGACTGATGAGTATTATAAAAAATAATATGATTTCTTCTGTTATTGCTTCTGCATTAGGTTCTTTAACAAATACACTAGGTGCTATGGGATTAATCTATTTTATTTATGTAGAAGATATGACAGAAAGATTAGGTACAGCAGCAGGCCCTGTAATATGGGGAATTATTACAACATATGGTATTGTGGAAATGTTAGCAGCACTAATAATTTGTACCTCTGTTGTGTTAGCACTTCAAAAAGCAGTTTATAGAAGTAAAATAGCATAAAATATGTTTTTAGGGTACGGGGTGTTGTTCCCGTACTCTTTTTTGATATTTAAGGAGAGAAAAAAATGATTTTAGCTATAGATGTAGGCAATACGAATATTGTTTTAGGCGTTTATGATGGAGAAGAACTAGTAGCAAATTGGAGAATTACAACATTAAACAATAGAACAGCAGATGAAACAGGAACTTTAATTCGTTCTCTTTTTTCTCATTCTAATATGGATATAAAAGAGATTGAAAGTGTTATTATTTCTTCTGTTGTACCTAATATTATGTATTCTTTAACAAATGCTATACGAAAACAGCTTCATATAGAACCTATGATAGTAGGGGCAGGTATGAAAACAGGTATCAATTTAAGAATGGAAAATCCTAAAGAGATGGGTGCAGACAGAATTGTAAATTTAGTAGCAGCATATGAAATATATGGAGGTCCTGTTGTTGTAGTGGATTATAGTACAGCAACAATGTTTGATGTTATTAGTGAAAATGGAGAATTTATTACAGCGATTACAGCACCAGGTGTACAAGTTTGTGCAGATGCTTTATACCAAAGAGCAGCACAACTGCCTAAAATTGAAATCAAAAAACCAGAAAGCATTATAGCAAAAAATACGGTAAATAGCATACAAGCAGGTATTGTAATAGGACACATTGGAGAAACGCTTTATATATTGGAAAAATTAAAAGAAGCATTACAGCAGCCTAATTTAAAAGTAATTGCTACAGGAGGGCTTGCGAGAGTAATTGATGAAAAGGGAGAAATATTTGATGTAATAGACCCAGTATTGTCTTTAAAAGGATTACGAATATTGTATGAAAAAAACAAACATAGAAAATAGGAGGGTAAGTTGATGCTTTTGGTAATAGATGTGGGGAATACAAATATTGTTTTAGGGGTATATAAAGACAACAAAATAGTAAAATATTGGAGAATGGCAACAGGCACGAAAAAAACAGCAGATGAAACAGGTATATTTATACATTCTCTTTTTGATGCTTCTGATGTAAAAGCAAGCTGTATTGATGCAGTAATCATTTCTTCTGTGGTACCAGATATTATGTATTCTCTAACACATGGTATACGAAAATATTTTAATATAGAACCTATGATAGTAGGGGCAGGTATGAAAACAGGTATCGTAATAAAAAGAGATAATCCTAAAGAAGTAGGTGCAGACAGAATTGTAAATTTAGTAGCGGCAAAAGAAATTTATGGAGGAGCTTCTATAGTTATTGATTATGGTACTGCTGACACATTTGATGTTATCAATGAAAAAGGAGAATTTATTACAGGACTAATAGCACCAGGTATTTCTATTTGTGCAGATGCCTTATACCAAAGAGCGGCACAACTTCCCAAAGTAGAAATCAAAAAGCCAAAATCTGTTATTGTAAAAAATACAGTAGGCAGTATACAAGCAGGTATTGTGCTAGGACATATTGGACAAACCATTCATATTATAAGGGAGTTAAAAAGAGAATTAAATTTACCTAATATGAAAGTAATTGCTACAGGAGGATTAGCAAAAGTAATTGACCCTGATAAAACGATATTTGATGTGTTAGACCCTACATTAACATTAAAAGGGCTAAAAATACTTTATGAAAAAAATAAATAATATTGATTACAACAAGAGAGGAACAAAAATGAAAATAGGCAATGTGGAATTAGAAAATAATATTTTTTTAGCACCTATGGCAGGTGTAACAGATTTGCCTTTTCGCATACTTTGTAAAGAAATGGGCTGTGGATTGGTATATTCTGAAATGGTAAGTGCAAAAGGAATATTATATGACAATGAAAATACAAAAAAATTGCTTACTGTAGAACAAAGAGAAAGACCTGCAGCAGTACAACTTTTTGGTTCTCAACCAGAAATTATGGCAGCTATGGCAAAAAAAATTGAAAATTATGATATTGATATTATAGATGTAAATATGGGTTGTCCTGCTCCTAAAATTGTCAAAAATGGAGAAGGAAGTGCTTTAACAAAAAATCCAAAATTAGTGGGAGAAATTGTAAAAGCAATGGTAACTGCTCAAAAAAAACCTGTTACAATTAAATTTAGAAAAGGGTTTGATAGTGAACATATTAATGCAGTAGAAATTGCAAAAATTGCAGAACAAAATGGTGCATCAGCAGTTGCGGTACATGGTAGAACAAGAGAACAATATTATAGTGGAAAAGCAGACTGGGATATTATAAAAGAAGTAAAAGAAGCAGTTAGTATTCCAGTAATAGGAAATGGAGATATTTTTACACCAGAAGATGCAAAAAATATGCTAGAGTATACAAAATGTGATGCTATTATGGTAGGAAGAGCAGCACAAGGAAACCCGTGGATATTTCAAAGAATTAATCATTATTTTAATACAGGGGAAATTTTGCCAGAACCAACAGCACAACAAAAAGTTGAAAAAGCATTACGTCATACTCGTATGTTGATAGAGTATAAGGGAGAATACATTGGAGTAAGAGAAATGAGGAAGCATATTTCGTGGTATATGAAAGGAATAAAAGGAGCGGCAGAACTTCGCGAAAAAGTTAATCGTGCAAACAGTTATAATGAAATAGAGCAATTATTACAAAAAATTTGTATTGATATAAAATAACATTAAGAAAGCCTTCTTTTTTGCCGATATATTAACAAAGGGCAAAATAATAAGGGAGGGATATTATGGCAATTTCATCTATTCAAAAACAAAATACAATATATCAAAAACAAGAGTATAAAAAAGAGAATTATGCTTCAAAAGAACAGATACAACAAACAGAACAAAATACAGAACAATGTAACACAGAAAATAGCAAACAAAATGTAACAGAGAAAAAAGATATTTTTTTAGCACAACAACAAAAAGAAGACAAAACACTTCCAACACAAGCACAAAATAAACAGAAAAAGCCTAGTGCAGATTATAAATCGACAGAAGATTTAATTAAATTGATGCAAGCAAAAACACCTTCAGAAGTACGCAGTATTATTGCAAGAATAAAGGGAGAAATGGCAAAAACAAAATCAAGTGGTGGGGAAGAAGAACAAATTAAAAAAGCAGTTGCAAAAATGAAAAAAGTAATCAAAAAAGCACAAAGTAAAGAAAAGGCATTGATAGCAGAAAGTAAAATGGAACTGCAAATGAAAATGAAACAAAAAAACGAAACAGAAGAAGCAGAAGAAATTGGAGCAAAGCTTCAAACGAAAAAAAGAAAACGTATGTCAAAAGAAATCAACGATGTTTTAAATTCTTCAAATGATGATATGACAGGTTCTTCAGAAAATGCTTCTTTTATGGATATGGCAGGAGATTTGTCTATGTCTATGCCAGAAATAGGAAGTATTGATATTAGCATATAAAAAATAATAAAGAAGTAAATTCCCTTTTTGGTATTGGAATTACTTCTTTTTTTAGTTTTATAAAAGTGAGTATTGTGTCATTTGTGTAAATTGTTATTTGAAATTAGAGTATAATTAGTATATAATAGATAAAATAATGATATTTGAATAAAAGGGACGTGACAAAAACAATGATACGAAAGTGGCTTTGTATATATATGTGTTTTCTTTTGATAATTTTAACGGCTTGTAATGATACTGCAAATGAAGAAGCAGAAGTTTTTTCGATTTCAGAAGAAAAAGCAAAAGAATATGAAGAAAAAATTAATGAGCTGTTATATGATAATTATTGGAGGTGTGACAGTAGTTCTATTACTTTTTTTAAGGGTACTGTACCAGAAAATACAAAAGAAAATCAAAAAATGTTTGAAGCTTCCTCTGCTGTAGCATTGGATATGACTACAAATGCAGAAAAAGAAGCAACTGTAGCAACAGTTCCTTTACTTTATTATAATGAAGAAACAGCAGGACTTTTGTATTGTTATTTTGTGAAAGATAAATTGATAGGCTGTTATTATGTAGGTGGTTATAATAATGGCATTTATGCTTTAACAGATAGAAATGTATTTTTAGCAGACGGTCATTTTTCAAAATATGAAACAGATGCACCTTTTTCCACATTTCACGGCAGAAAAGCAACATTTCCTTCAGAAGGTTTTTGCGACGTAGGAAAAGATGCACAAAATAATACTTTAGCAGCAAATATTAGTGAAGATGGCAAACTTTCGTTGTATCGTTATCGTAATTATTTTGGAAGATACCGCAATATCTATTTGCAAAGAGGGCTTGTAGTGGATAGTGCAGCATTTTTGAATGAAGGTATGGCGATACTTTTAAGCAGACCTATTACAGAAGGAACAGGAGAAGGAGAAAGTACACATACTTCTTCTGAAAAATTAGTATTTTTAAATCGCAATTTTGCAATTACAGCAGAAAATATGGATTTGTCATATGGCACTTATACTTGTGTAGGATTTGATGGTACAGAACTTTTTTTAATGAATAACAAAACATTAGAATGTTATAAAAAGGGAGAAGAAGGCTGGACAATATCAAATCAATATTATTTGGAACATGGTGCAAGTTATATGCACGTAACGGATTTAGATGGAGATGGCACGCTGGAATATTTTATAACAGATGGATTTGATTTGTATTTATATCACAAAACAAATGCAGGTTTTATTAAAATATGGAGCACACATTTAGGCATTAAAAGTATTGAAAGTAGCATTTATAGTGGTGATTTAAATAGAGATGGTATCAAAGAAATATACGTTTGTGACACAACAGGAACAACTATGAGATACATTTTGACAGAAAATGGACTTGCCATAAAAAATGATGATATTGTATATGGACAAATAATATATGCTATGGATTTAGATGGAGATGGTATAGAAGAGTATGTTGGTATGAGTGATATAGAAAACTCTGACACAATGGTATATTTTAGTGAGTAGGGGAAAAATATGATAGAACAACAATATTATATGATGGAGGCGTTAGCAGAAGCAAAAAAAGCTTTTGCATTAGGAGAAGTGCCTATTGGTGCAGTTATGGTAAGAAAAGGAGAAATTATTGCAAGAGGTTATAATTTAAGAAATAGTGCTAAAAATCCGCTTTGTCATGCGGAAATAGATGTTATTAATAAAAGTGCTAAAGTGGTAGGAGATTGGCGATTAGAGGACTGCATACTTTATGTTACAGTAGAGCCTTGTCCTATGTGTGCAGGGGCGATTGTGCAATCAAGAATACCTAAAGTAGTTTTTGGTACGAGAAATAATAAAGCAGGCTGTGCAGGCTCTATATTAAATATATTGCAAGAACCACGTTTTAATCATCAGGTAGAAATAGAAGAAAATGTGTTACAGCAAGAGTGTTCAGAACTGATGAAAGAGTTTTTTAAAAATTTTAGAAAAAAAGTATAAAAAAGATAAATCTCAATAGACAATTTTATCTATTGAGATTTTATTTATTTTACCATAAAATTTGATTTTATAATTTTATAAATTATTCACCTGTAACAGAACCGTAAAAAGACCATCTATTTCCTATTGATGAAGACGAAAATTTAATATAATATTGTTCATTTTCATCTAAATCTTTAAAAGATACAGAATCCCATGTATCTACACCAACAAGGAAAGTTACACTTTTGCTACTTACTTTTTTACCTTTACTGTTATATAAAGTAATTGTTATAGTTTCTTTATGCTTTGGAGCTAGTTCAGCAGCACTACCCTTAAATGCAAAATCATTTATATCGACATAGATGGAAGAAGCATTTTTAAATCTTTTATCTGTATAGAGTGCTGCTCCCATGCTTTCAACATTATAATTGCAGGCATTTTTTGACAAATCGTGAATGGAATTTTTGCTAGGTGCTGATGTTCCATATGGCACTATTTCACTTGAAATAGGAGGTCTTTCTGATAATGTATGAACTTCACTAGCAAATGATACAGTTGACATATTTAATGTCATTATTGATAATAAAATAAATGTAAAAATTTTTTCAAAACTATTCCTCCTTTTTATTTTTTATGGTAAAATAATAATATAAAGTGATGTGTTTAGTTATATTATCATATATTAAAAAATAAAACAACTTGTTTTGTTAAAAAAAACAAAAAAATAGAAAGGATTGTTAAATGACTACAAAAAATAGAAAAAAAATATTATATTTTTATTTAATTTTTATGTGTATATCTATGTTCATAATACATATTCGAGATTATAATGCTCTTGATGACTTTATGGATTGGTCTATATTGATGAACCATTTAAAAGATGGACAACATATCAACATCATACCATTTAGAACAATTATTACATATATTCAATATATTTTCGAATTGCAAATATATCATTTCTTATATATTATGTTAGGCAACATTGCTATGTTTATACCTGTAGGTGTTTTTATATCGAAAAATGATTTAAAAATTATTATACCTTTTATTATATTAAAAGAATTGATACAATTTATACTAAATGTAGGCTCTTTTGATATTGATACAATAATACTGAATTTTGTAGGAATATTGTTAGGCGTTATTATGCAAAAAATATGCTATAAATATAAAATAACATATCAAATAATGTAAAAATGGGAGTGTCTAAATAGAGTAGATTTGAAATAGTTAGGTAATACTATATGAAATATAAAAACGATATCTTTCAAATAATTAAAAATTTTATCTTTTCCATAAAAAAAGAGCGATACCTCGCTCTTATTTTTTTTATATAAATTCCGTGCATCTATATTCGATATTGCCTTCCATGCGTTACCTTTCTTATTAGCTCCAATGAAGCTACCTTGCGGCACACAAGAGTGCTTACTTAGTGCTGCTGCCTTCCGACCCTGACACGGTTCATAAGTTCCTGTTGCACAAGACTCCATTTTCAACACCAACGCAAAAGGGCAGTCCATACAAAACAAATACCTCTTATAGACATCGTCCCCACTGTAGCGGATTGTGGGCTACAAGACACCGCTAACGCCCCGACTAGCACGGAAATTTTTGTGCTTTTCAGTATTGTTTAATAGTATAACCTATATTCCTCTGTTTTGTCAATAGCATTATTGGGAGTGTCTAAACAAGTATTTTTTTAAGAGGGGGAACTTTTTTCACTTGTGAAAAGTTCCCCCAGCGGACAAAGTCCGCTTCCCCTTCAAAAACACGCTTGGAGCAGAAAAACCTTGAGGCTTTGCCTCAAACTCCACTCGCTTTTAAAAAAGCGAGGCAAAACTTTTGCAGAAAACTTCGTTTTCTGAATTGCAAATAGCAATAAATATTATAATAATTATATATATTTCTCCGAATTAAAAAGAAATATATATAATTATGTAGATTATTTTTTGATAATAAATTATACTGTATAAAAGAGGTTAATTGTCTTTTCCATCAATTAAATAGTCATATGTTACGTGAAATAGTTCACAAATAGCTTTTAATTCTATGTCTGTAACATATCTTTTATTTGTTTCAATTCTAGTAATGACATTTTTATCTACATCAAGACCAGAAAGTTGCAGTTTATCGGCTAGGTCCCTTTGAGATAAATTATATTTTTGTCTGAGCATTTTTAGATGAGAACCAATTAAATTCTTTTCACCTGTTTTACTACGTGGTTTTGGCATATGTAACCTCTTTTCTATACAGTTTTTGTATCATTTTTTGCACTTTTAAGAATTTTATAATATTTTTTTAGTCATATTGGTTGTAAAAGTGATACAAAATAAAATTTTAATAATATTTAAAGGAGGAATTTTTATGTCAAAATCAAAAGTAGACGAAAACACATTAATAAACCACTATTTAACAGCGTGTTATTTTAAACCCAAAGAGTATTTTGTTCCTTTGCCAGAGTATAAAAGAATTACATTTTATCGCAATTTGATAAGGGCAATAAAAAGAGATTGTACTGCTTGTTTTAAAAAAACGATTGTAGATACGCTGAATGACCATATTGCTTATATAGAAAAAGAAAAAAATTTTAAAAAATTGCTTACAAAAGACCAGCTAAAACAATTTGAAGAATTGAGAGAAGATATTGTAATGTGGTATGCAATGCAAAAAGAAATTTTAAAATTGAGTATAGGAGAAAATGAAATTATTCAAATGAGTATACAACAGCAGGAAAATGAAGAAGATTATGAGCTAAAACATAAAATAAAAGATAATAAATATTATTATTATGGTTTAGAAGATTTTAATAGAGAAGACGAATGCTGTGATGATGAAGGACCGACTCATTATGAAGTGAACACAGAAAGGAAAGTATATTATTGTGATGACCCCCCTGTGGAATATGGTGTAAGCAAAAAAGAAAATAAAAAATAAAATTTTTTTGTAAAAAATGGGCTATAATTTGCTTTTTTTTCCCAAAACGGATATAATACTACCATATCGTGCGAAATTTGCAAAATGGCAAAGGTAGAAATTTGGGAGGGATTTTTTTGGAGAAATTTTATATTACAACGCCTATTTATTACCCTAGTGATAAATTGCACATAGGTCATTCTTATTGTACTGTAGCAACGGATACTATGGCAAGATATAAGAGATTGCGTGGTTATGATGTTATGTTTTTGACAGGAACGGACGAACACGGTCAAAAATTAGAGAGAATTGCAAAAAAGCAAGGCGTAACACCTAAGGAATATATTGACAATGTTGTAGTGGGTATTAAACAGCTTTGGAAAACATTAAATATTTCTTATGATAAATTTATTAGAACAACAGATGACTATCACGTAAAAACAGTACAGAAAATATTTAAACAACTTTATGACCAAGGAGATATATATAAAAGCACATATGAAGGCTGGTATTGTACTCCTTGTGAGTCCTTTTTTACAGAACATCAACTCGTTGACGGAAAGTGTCCAGACTGTGGCAGAGAGGTTGAAAAAGTAAAAGAAGAAAGCTATTTCTTCCGTCTTTCAAAATATCAAGACAGAATTATAAAATATATGGAAGAAAACACAGAATTTTTACAGCCTAATACAAGACAAAATGAAATGATTAACAACTTTTTAAAACCTGGTTTAGAGGATTTAGCAGTTAGTAGAACTTCGTTCAAGTGGGGTATACCGGTAGAATTTGACCCTGGACATATTGTATATGTTTGGGTAGACGCACTTTCAAACTATATTAGTGCATTGGGCTATGGTAGTGACGATGATAGCTTGTTCCAAAAATATTGGCCAGCAGATGTACACGTGGTAGGAAAGGAAATTGTACGTTTCCATTCTATTATATGGCCTGCGATGCTTATGGCATTGAATTTGCCTTTGCCTAAGCAAATTTTTGGACACGGCTGGCTTGTTATTAATGGCGGGAAAATGTCAAAATCTGTAGGTAATGTAGTAGACCCTAATGTTTTGGTTGAAAAATATGGTGTAGATGCAATACGTTATTTCTTGTTGAGAGAAATTGCTTTTGGACAAGATGGTAATTTTAATAATGAGGCATTGATACAAAGAATTAATTCTGACTTGGCGAATGATTTGGGAAATCTTGTTTCTAGAACAGTAGGTATGATAGAAAAATATTTTAATGGTACACTGCCAGAAACACAATCACCTACACAATTTGATGCAGATTTAATAGAAACTGCAAAAAATATTGTGCCAAAAGTAGAGGCAGATATGGACAAAATGATGTTTAGTGATGCGTTAATAGAACTTTGGAATTTAATTCGCAGAACAAATAAATATATTGATGAAACACAGCCTTGGATATTGATAAAAGAGGAAGCAAAACATTCCGAATTGGCAAATGCTCTCTACAATGTAACAGAAAGTATTAGAATTATTTCTATATTGCTTCAGCCATTTATGCCTAATACACCAGAATTAATATGGAAACAAATTGGTATAGAAGCTGGAGAACTGACAGCGTGGGAAAGTGCAAAACAATGGGGTAAATTGTCAAAAACACTTTCTGTAAAAAAAGGAAATGTGATATTCCCAAGAATTGATATGAAAAAAGAAATTGCTGAATTGGAAGAAGCAATTAAAGCTTCACAAGCAAATTCTATTGCAAATCAAGATAAAAAACAAGAAACAAAAAAAGAGCAGAAAAAACAACCAGAAGTGCCTTCTGAAATTAGCATTGATGACTTTTTTAAAGTACAGCTAAAAGTAGGAGAAATTATTGCAAGTGAAAAAGTGGAAAAATCTGATAAATTGTTGAGAAATCAGGTAAAAATAGGTGATGAAGTTAGAACAATATTTTCTGGTATTTCAAAATGGTACAGTCCAGAAGAAATGGTCGGCAAAAAAGTAGTAGTTGCTTACAATTTGAAACCAAGAAAAATGATGGGCGAAATGTCATATGGTATGTTGTTGTGTGCAGATGACGGTGCAGACAAACTTTCATTATTGACATTGGATAAATATGATATTCCAAGTGGAGCGGACATAAGCTAATGTATTTTGAGTCTCACGCACATTATGATGATAAACAGTTTAATAAAGATAGGCAGACACTTTTGGAGTGTCTGCCTCAATATGGTGTTGATGTGGTAATAAATAGTGGTTCAGATTTAGAAAGCTCTTATGTAGGAAAACAACTTTCTGAGCAATATGATTATATTTATTTTGCCGCAGGAGTACACCCTCATGAACTGTATCATATGAGTGAAAAAACTATACAGCAAATCCGTCAGTTAGCAGAACATAAAAAATGTGTTGCAATAGGGGAAATTGGTCTAGACTATCATTATGACACTTTTCCTAAACAAACGCAGAAATATTGGTTTGAAAAGCAATTATCACTTGCGAAATTACTTCACATTCCTGTAATAATTCATTCAAGAGAAGCAAGTCAAGATTGCTTTGATATTATTAAAAAAAGTGGTGTCGAAAAAGGCGTTATTCATTGCTATTCGGGCAGTGTAGAGATGGCAGAGGAATATGTGAAAATGGGATTTATGATAGGAATAGGAGGAGTTTTGACATATTCTAATGCTAAAAAATTGACAGAAGTAGCAAAAAAAATATCATTAGAGCATATTTTGATTGAAACAGACAGTCCTTATTTGTCACCTGTTCCTTACAGAGGAAAACGCAATGATTCCAGAAATTTGGAATTTGTTGTAAAAAAATTGTCTGAAATAAAAGGGCTTACTCCCCTCGAAATAGCGAACGCAACATTAAAAAACGGTAAAAATTTATTTTTTTCATAAAAAATGTTGAATATTTATTACAGATATGTTAATATAATAAATGTAACAGGATAAGGATATATCATAATTAGGTATATCTTTATTTTATGCAGTAAAGATAGGCACAACTGAAAATAGTTGTAAATACTGTCAAGGCATTTATCAAAAAGGAATAATGTCAAATAAAACGAATAGGGTGTCCTATCCTATCAAATGAAACACCGTAGGACATTCGAGGAGGAGAAAATGACAAAAAGACTGATTAGAGTAATAGCTGTTGTAGTATTTATGCTGGCTATTGGCAGCAATACGGCCTTCGCTTACACAAAAACTGTAATTATTAACTTGGACGGTGTACCTCGTATGATAAATACAGATAAAGAAACAGTAGGCGATTTAATGAAAACGTTAGATGATGTAGTTTCTGCTGATTATGTGTTACAAGGGGATATCGACAAAAACACAGAACTAACGAAAAATATGGTCATTGATTTGACTTCCATCACGGAAAAGAAGATAACAACAAAAGAGACCATTGCCTATGATACAGAAATTAGAGAAAATCCTAATTTAGAAGAAGGCAAGGAGAATGTATTGCAAGAAGGGGAAAATGGGGAATTATCTATTATTACAAAAGAAAATTATTCTGGAGCTGAACTAATTTCTTCTGAAGTAGTAGAAGAATTAGTTACAAAAGAAGCAAAAAATAAAATTATTGAGAGAGGCACAAAAAAAGAAGAAATTCCAATTCCAGTCGTAGAGTTAAAGAAAGAAAAACAGCCAGCAACTGTTACTGCTTCTACAGTAACAAATAATAATACTTCTTTAAATGTGGTGGCGACAGGCTATACACCTGGTGACCCAGGTTGTACAGGGATTACTTATACAGGAACAAAAGCATCAAGGGGAACTATTGCGGTAGACCCAAAAGTGATACCATTTGGTACAAAATTATATATACCAGGTTATGGCTACGGTGTGGCAGCCGATACAGGCGGAGCAATTAAAGGAAATAAAATAGATTTGTGTTATGAAAGTAGAACAGAAGCATTAAACTGGGGTATCAAAAATATTACAGTGTATATTGTAAGATAATAAAAAAATCCACTATTTTGTGTGTAATAGTGGATTTTTTTTTATTTTATAAAGTTAGTTTTTAGCGTGAAAATCTAGTTTGTAGAATGTTCTTTCTGGTTCACCATTTGGAGAAACACCATTTGTATACCATACTACTTTGTCATTAATACAAATAGGTTGACAATCAGAAGAAAGCATTCCCATAAAAGTAGTACTAGCTGTTAGTTCTTTTGATATATTGCCATTTTCGTCTACTATTTTTACTTCCATATTACGAGAAGAGCCTTCAGCGAATACTTCCCATAATAACATATAATTTTCATTTGGAAGTTTTACAATATAAGGTTTGCTTGCAGATAAATCTTCTGTACTATTTGCATAATTTGTAATATTGACTTGTTTTACATTTTTACTATCTTTTTTATCTGTTATTAAAAGCATAACATCTCTTTTTGTAGAATTCGTGTTACTTTGGTCAATAGTACTTACTGCAGCAATATAATTGTTTTGAGAAACTTCAAAACCACCTATTGTTACACCAGTATAGTTATTTCCTGTCTGTCCTGCAATTTTAAGCATATCAACAGCAGAACACATACCATCGGATAAAAAATTTCCTTTATTTAATATGGTATTATATTTTGTGAGAACAACAGAACGAGGATACGCATCTCCTAAATCAAGTGCTACTAATTTGTTGTTATCTACAGCAATATACTGGTCAAAAGAGTGACTTACATAACCATAGTCAGTATTCATTACTTTACTGAATTGGTCAGCAATTTCCATTTTGTTAATATCTACACTATATGTAATATTAGCTTGATGATTATAGCCATCACGTGCCTGATACATTTGATGGCAAGAACGCACATATAAATAATTATCATATTCTACCATTCTTAAAGAACCTGCTTCAAATGGCTTTATCGTATTATTATTGCTATAATCTACTGTTTCAATTTTTTCCCAATCTTTAGTATATTTTACTGTTTTAAAAGTAATTGCATTATCATTTTCAGCAGTGTTATTTTGTCCAAATACAATAAAATTGTATTTGCTTCCTGCGTATACTCCTCCAAAAAGAGGCAATTCCATAGTAATTTTTTTACTTTTTAGTAATTCATATGTTTGACTATTGTATGTATCTACATTGATGACATTGTTGCTATAATCTACCACAGAAAATGTATTGTCATCATTAACATACATATAAGATGTCACAACTTTTCCATAATTTCCATAACCTTGATTGTTTGGGGCAGTAGAAGTCAACACTTTTGTTTCCCCTCCACTGCTTTTAGAAATAGTAATCCAACCATCAGAGTCTGTAGGCAGACGATGATTTGGGGTACCAGAAGCCAACACTTTTATTGCACCTTCACTGTTTTTAGAAATAGTAACCTCATCAGTGCTGGTGGACAGACGAGGAGAGGCTAAAACACTTGTAGATAGCATTATTATAGCTGTTGCAAAACAAATTACTTTTTTAAATAACATAGTAAATCCCTCCTTAACTACACTTATAATTTAAAATGAACAGGAACACCATTGCGGTATGTAACAGGAAGTTCTCCTTGTACAAGAGGCAATATATACTCAATTAGTTCCTGCGTTACATCATTACCTTGCTCTGTAATCCAATTTCTTGGCACAAATTTTACTTGATTTGCAATTTTGCTAATAGGAGAAAATGTAATTTCAATTTGGTAAGGTGTATTATTGGTTCTTTTAATACAAGCCATTTCACCAGAAAAGCCACTAATTACTCTATCAGCAGCGGCATTGCCCAAAAGACGAGCTTCGTGAATATCAGAAGCACTTGCAATATGAGAAGCACATCTCTGCATTACATTTAATTCTATACTTCTAACTTTGCAACCAATTTCGTGACGCACAATTTCTTCCAAAAAGCGTCCTGTGCCTGCAAGCATTTTATGTCCAAAGTCATCTGTCTGCTGATTTTGCATAGCATCTGCAATATAATAACCCTCTTCATTTTTTAGTCCTTCACTAATGGCAACTACAACAGCCATTCTTTCAGAAAGTTTACATTGTAAGTCTTCTAAAAATTGTTCAATGTCAAAAGGAACTTCTGAAAGGTAAATTAAATCAGGAGAAGCGTGACCATTACATCTAGCTAAAGCAGATGCTGCTGTTAACCAACCTGTATCTCTGCCCATTACTTCCACAATGCTAACAGAAGGTCTTGCATAAACGTGACAGTCACAAGCAATTTCTGAAAATGTGGTAGCAATATATTTAGCAGCAGAGCCAAAGCCAGGACAATGGTCTGTTTCGGATAAGTCATTGTCTATTGTTTTAGGTGCTCCAATGATTTTAATATCATTAATATTTTTTACTTTACAATAAGAAGCTAATTTTTCTACAGTATCCATAGAATCATTGCCTCCTATATATACAAAATATCCTATACTGTATTTTCTTAGTACAGATATTATTTTTTCATATTCTAAGCTGCTTTCTTTCCAGTCTGATAATTTCATACGACAAGAACCTAATGCAGAAGAAGGTGTTTGACAAAGAAGCTGTAATGCTTCTGGATTAAAAAGTGCAGGTTTTAATTCTATCAATTTATCTGATAGTATGCCAAGTACACCATTACGAGCACCATATACCTTTTCTATTGCTGTACTTACAATACCTTTTTCAATGACACCACAAAGTGTGGCATTGATTGCCGCAGTAGGGCCGCCTGATTGTGCTACTAATAAATTTTTCATATAATTACCTTTCCTATATATTTATAATACGAAAATGATTTACTTGTCTTTGTTCTGTTCTACATTCTCTCATTTGTGGTACAAGAGTTTTAAAATGTTCTGTATTATTGTGATATGATATTGCATTTTCATCTTCCCATTGCTCAATAATACAATAATGAAGGGGATTTTGTGTATTTTGGTGTACTGTATAAGAAATACAGCCTTTTTCTTTTCTGCTTTGTTCTGTCATTTTTTCAACAATAGAAATAAAAAGTTGTTGTTTTTGTTCTGCTATCATATTATCTGAAATAATTGTAATCATTTATAATCTCCTTTTAAAAATGGTATTATTATTATATTATAATTGTTTATATTTTTTTGCAATGATAAAGTAAAAAAAGAATAAAATTATATATAATTTTGTAATATAGAACCTCGAAAAATAAAATTTTTCGAGGTCTAAAAATAAATTTTATAAATTATATTTGAGAATTTTTTAATGAGTCAAATTCATCTGTCATATCTTTTGATGGAGGATTGTCTAATAAACTGAATAGTATGATAGCTAATATAGAAGTTAATGCACCAGGCACCATTGCATATATTTCGAATATGCCTCCTAATGAACCTAATAATCCCCATACAATAGAAACTACACCACCAGTAATAACACCAGCAATAGCTCCTTTTCTGGTCATACGTCGCCAATAAAGAGAAAGTAATACAGTAGGACCAAATGCACAACCAAAACCAGCCCAAGCATAACTAACTAAACTAAATATACTGCTGTTAGGGTCTAGACCAATTACAACAGCGATTGCAGTAATAATAACCACTGTCATTCTACTTAATTTCAAAAGTTCTGTATCTGTTGCAGAAGGTTTCATAAATGCTTTGTAAATATCTTCTGAAATAGAAGATGCTGTTACCAAAAGTTGAGAGTCTGCTGTGCTCATTGTAGCAGCTAATATAGCAGAAAGCAATATTGCAGCGATAATAGGGTGGAAAAGACGCATAGCCATTGTCATAAATACTGTTTCGTGAGCACCTTCTGCTAATGGAGGGTTTAAATAAGCAATACCAAAAATACCAACTAATATTGCAAAAGAAAGTGAAATAATAACCCATACCATAGCAATTAATCTTGCTGGTGTGACTTCTTTAGAGCTTCTAATTGCCATAAATCTTGCTAAAATATGAGGTTGTCCAAAATAACCAAATCCCCAGCTAATACCTGTAATTACAACAAACCAAGAAATATTACTGCCATTTGGTACAATGTTTAGTATTCCTTTGTGGCTCTGATTTACGATGTTCATAGTAGTATCTAAACTTCCTATTGATTTTACAGCTGCAACAGGTATTATGATAATTGCAAAAAACATTAAAAGACCTTGAAACAAGTCTGTCCAGCAAACAGCTTTAAATCCTCCTAAACAAGTGTAAATTACAACAATAACAGCTCCTACCAGAAGTCCTGTTAAATAGGAAATGCCAAAAACAGTTTGAAATAGTTTTGCTGCTGTAACAAAAGCAGAGGAAGTGTACACTAAAAAAAATACAATAATAAATAGTGCCGTAAGAATACGTAATGTTCTGGAAGTATCACGAAATCTTTGTTCGAAATAGTCAGGCATTGTTAAGGAATTGCCAGCAATTTCTGTATATTGACGCAATCTTTTTGCAATGATTTTCCAGTTTAAATAAGTACCAATAGCAAGCCCCAAAGCTGTCCAAATAGCTTCTTGTGCTCCAGCCATAGACAAGTAGGCAAGTCCTGGAAGACCTGTCAAAAGCCAACCACTCATATCAGATGCCTGTGCGCTTAATGATGCAACCCAGACATTTAAAGAACGTCCACCTAAAATATAGTCAGACATATTTTCGTTTTTATTTGAGAAATACATACCTATGGCTATCATAATGCCTATGTAAATCGCAAATATCACAACATAAATCATAGTATCTCCTCCTGAAATTTTTAGAGCTTTTAGAGTTTATCCATTTTTTAATAATAAAAAACAGATAGCCAAAGCCACCTGCAAAATTTTCAAATAAATATCAATATAAAATAGCAGGGGATAGCAAAAACTGCTATAAAGAAAATGCCTCCATTCCTGCCGATGTGTCAGAAACCCCCCTCGACGTTTCTTTTTAAAGCTCCTTTTTTAAATATGGTTATCATTATACAATCTTTTTTTGATATTATCAATGTTTTTTTGAATTTTTGGAAAAGTGTATGAAATATTGTCATTTTAACATTGATTTTTTATGGCAATGTGTTATGATACCAGAATATAAACAATGAATAAATAATGTGTAAAAGAGAAAGGTGTTATAATATGGAACAGCAAACAAAAAACAAATGGAAAGGATTTTTATTGGTTGCTTTTGGTGCTTGTTGCTGGGGTATTTCAGGTAATGTAGGACAATTTTTAAAAACAACAAAAGGATTTTCATTGGAATGGATTGTATCTTGTCGTTTGCTTGTAGGAGGATTTTTACTTTTGTGTTATTTGTTTTTAAAGCATAACAAAAAAGTATTTGAAATATGGAAACAAAAAGAATATAGCATTGCATTACCTGTTTTCGCTTTATTTGGTATGCTTCCTGCACAGTATACCTATTTTGTAGCAATTAAATATTCTAATGCTGCCACAGCAACAGTATTGCAATATACAGGTCCTGTGCTAATTGTACTTTATATGGCGTTAAGACAAAAAAAATTACCTTCTAAAGCAGAATGTATTGCTGTATTTTGTGCATTGTTTGGTACATTTTTGCTTGCTACAAATGGTAATTTACATAGTTTAGCATTGTCACCAAAGGCATTGTTTTGGGGTGTGCTTTCTGCTTTTGCATTGGCATTTTATACCATACAGCCTAAAAAATTGTTAGAAAAATGGGATTCTTCTTTTGTAATAGGTTGGGGTATGTTTTTAGCAGGTATTGCGATTTCTCCTATTCACCCTATTACCAGTTTTACTGGTACAATGGACATAGGAGCAGTGATAGCAATGCTATTTATATTGTCATTTGGTACAATATTTGCTTTTTGTTGTTATTTGGCTGGTGTTGCCATTGTAGGAGCAACAAAGGGAAGTTTAATTGCTTGTTTAGAACCTTTGTCTGCAACTGTAGTTTCTATTGTTTGGCTTAAACAAAATTTTAGTGCTATAGATTTTATAGGTTTTGTTTTTATTATCGCTACAATAGGTATATTATCATTGCCAAAAAAAGAAATGGCTTTCAAATCATAATAATATAGTGTAAAATAGTCTGCTGTCTTTTGACAATACTATAGATAGCAGACTATTTTTAAAGTATTATTTAAAAATTTCACAAGGCTCAAAAGAACCAATGGCGTGACAAGTAGAACAAACATCAGGACGTTGCTCATATGTAGCGCCACAGAACATACAACGATAACCATTTACTTTCTGTTTTTGTTCTGTTTTTACAGGAGTTTCTGGTGTTTTTCTATTTTTTTGCATTAAATGAAGCATTGCTTCTAAAAATCTTCTTTCGTGGTCGTGTTCAATTTTGGAAATATTTTGAAAAAGCTGTGCTAATTCTGTCAGACCTTCTTCTTCTGCTGTTTTTGCAAAAGAGGGATACATATTTGTCCATTCTGCATTTTCGCCAGAAGCAGCATCTTTTAAATTAGATAAACTGTCAGACAATTCTCCGTATAATGTTGTATACAATAGTTTGGCGTGGGTAGACTCATTTAATGCCATTTTTTCAAATAGTTCTGCAATTTCATTATGTCCTTCTTTTTTTGCTACTGCGGCAAAAAAAGTATATTTATTGCGGGCTAATGACTCTCCCATAAGTGCAGCTTTTACATTTTGTTCAGATTGTGTTCCTTTTAATTCCATATATGCTATTCTCCTTTATATTATAATAATAAAAATTATTTGATAATGATTATTAAGTATTATAATATATTTTTTACTATATTTCAACATTTATTTATAATATTGTAAATAGATGTGTAGAAGCTAATATATTAAATTTTATTGATTTGTATTGTACAAAATATCAAGGTATATTGTAATATTGCAAAATATTTGTTAAAATAAAAAAAATTGTGTATTTCGTATACAAAATTATATTTTTTGATAGTATGAAAAAAGGGGGCTTTATTGTGTTTTCTACATTCCGAAAGGAATTAAAACAAGAGTTTAAAGGGTATAATGGAGCAATACTTGCCAAAGATGCTATGGCAGGTTTGACAGTAGCAGCAGTAGCGTTACCGTTGGCATTAGCATTTGGTGTTAGTAGTGGTGCAGATGCAGGTGCAGGATTGGTGACAGCGATTATTGCAGGTATTGTAATGAGTGTGCTTTCAGGAGCATATTATCAAATATCAGGTCCAACGGGAGCAATGGCAGCAATATTGATGTCTATTATTGCCTCTTATGGTTTAGATGGCGTATTTGTTGCGACAATGTTAGCAGGTGTGTTTTTATTACTTGCAGGCATATTTCATTTAGGAAAAATGACATCATTTATACCAGCACCCGTTATTACAGGTTTTACATCTGGTATTGCAGTTATTATTGCATTAGGACAAGTTGATAATTTTTTTGGTGTAACATCACAGGGAAGTAGTACATTAGAAAAAATATTAAGTTATAGAACATTAGGATTTTCTCCAAATATGACAGCGGTTGTTATAGGTGTATTTGTTATGATATTTATGTTTGTATTTCCTAAAAAGTGGAATGCAGTCGTACCAGCATCTTTAATTAGCATTATATTGGCAACAGCCGTTTCTATTGGTATGAATTTAGATGTAGCAGTTGTAGGAGAAATACCAAAAACGTTATTGCCAGAAAAAAGACTACTTTTTTCTGCAATTAGTACAGATAAAGTAACAGGACTGATTGCACCAGCATTTAGTATTGCCATATTAGGTATGATTGAAAGTTTACTTTGTGGCGCAAGCGCAGGAAGAATGACAGGAAAACAGTTAAACAGTGACCAAGAACTTATTGCACAAGGTATTGGTAATGTGATATTGCCATTTTTTGGAGGTATTCCAGCTACAGCAGCAATTGCTCGTACCAGTGTTGCAATAAAATCTGGTGCAAAAACAAGATTAACAGGTGTTTTTCATGCAGTAGGACTTTTGATTTCAATGTTTTTGTTGGGAGATGTTATGTCAAAAATACCATTAGCAGCGTTAGCAGGTGTTTTGATGGTAACAGCTTTCCGTATGAATGAATGGATTGCTATAAATTATATATTGTCACATAAATTTAAAGGGGCAATGTTAGAATACATAGCGACAATGTTAGCAACAATATTATTTGACTTGACAACAGCGATTATTATAGGTGTGTTAATTGGTTTGATATTCCTTGTAGTGCAACTTTCTCATATTGAAATCAATTATGAAAATGTAGATATGGCAAGAATGAAAGTAGATGACCCTGTACTTTGTGAAAGATATAACAATGCAAGAGTTGCTTATATTACAGGTCCTATGATATTTGCTAATACACAAACAGTAGCAGATATACCAAACCATTTACAAAATTGTGATACGTTGCTGTTTTCTATGAGAGGTGTATCTAATATTGATATTTCTTGTGCCCAAATTATGATAGAATTATTAGAAGATTTTCAAAAAAGAGGTATTGATGTAGTAGTTTGTGGTTTGCCTACTCGTGCTATGGAAATGATGCACAGAAGCGGATTGTATGATATGCTAGGAGAAGAAAATTTTTATTGGAGCGTAGAAAGAGCACTTTTGACAAATCGCCCTTTGCCTCCTATTAGAAAAACAGAAATATAATAAAGAAAGGGAAAGCATTATGAAGAAGTATATTGTATTTATTACAACATTATTTTGTATTTTAATGCTTATGGCTTGTAATAAAAGTGATACAAGTATAACAATAACTTCTGGTAATTATAAAATGGAGTTGAGTCAAGAGCAACAAAACGGTGAAAAAATTGCACCAGTGATTACAATAAATACAGATGATAAGAGCTTTTTGTTTAGTTATGATGTACTTTCCTCTTATTTAACAATTGGAACATATGAAGTTAATGGCAATGTTTTGATTGCTACAACAAGTGATGAAAAATATCATTATGTATTTGAAATCATTGATAAAAATACATTCTCTTTTTTAGAAGAACAATCTTCTAAAATTACTGTTTTTGATACTGCTTTTTCTGTTGTACCACAAAATGGTGCAGTATTTCAAAAAGAATGAAAAATAAAGGGTGGCTAAACAAGCATTTTAAAAGGGGAACTTTTTTCACTTGTGAAAAGTTCCCCCAGCGGACTTTGTCCGCTACCCCTTCAAAAACACGCTTAAAGCAGAAAAACCTTGAGGCTTTGCCTCAAACTTCACTCGCTTTTGAAAAAGCGAGGCAAAACTTTTATGGAAAACTTCGTTTTCCTGATGACAAACAGAAATAAAAGTTATTTTTAAAACTACTCTTTTTGGACATTTCCGAAAAATAATACTAGCAGAAATAAAAATTTCTGCTAGTATACTTATATTATTCATTTTCTTCTGTACCATCTGTTTGTTGTGCTAATTCAAATTCCTCAGTAAGTATTTCATTTTCGTCATTTTCTTGTTGTTCCATTTCTTCAAAAACTTGACCATCTACAGGTAAATTATAATATTTTCTGACTTCCATTTCAATTTCTCTACACTGTTCTGGGTGTTCTTTTAAATAGATTTTAGCATTTTCTCTACCTTGTCCAATACGTGTTTCTTTATAAGAATACCAAGCACCGCTTTTATTTATCACATCAATTTCTGCTGCTAAATCTAATATATCGCCCTCTTTTGATACACCTTGTCCATACATAATATCAAATTCTGCTGTTTTGAAAGGAGGAGCAACTTTATTTTTGGCAATTTTTACTTTGGTACGATTGCCAACAACACTATCTCCTTGTTTGAGTGCATCTGCTTTTCTAATATCGATACGAACAGAAGCATAAAATTTTAATGCTCTACCACCTGTAGTAGTTTCTGGATTACCAAATGTAATGCCTATTTTTTCTCTAAGCTGATTGATAAATACAACAGAACATTTTGACTTATTTGTAATACCTGTCAATTTTCTTAATGCTTGTGACATCAGCCTTGCTTGTAATCCCATATGAGAGTCGCCCATTTCTCCCTGTATTTCAGCACGTGGTACTAATGCTGCTACAGAGTCTACAATTACAATGTCAATAGCACCGCTTCTTACCATAGTTTCTGCAATTTCAAGTGCTTGCTCTCCATCATCAGGCTGTGAAATATATAAATTATCAATATCTACTCCCAATGCTTTGGCATATACAGGGTCCATAGCGTGCTCTGCATCAATATAACCTGCAATACCACCTTGCTTTTGTACTTCTGCTACCATATGCAGTGCAATGGTTGTTTTACCAGAAGACTCAGGACCATATACTTCTATAATTCTGCCTTTTGGAATACCTCCTACGCCTAAAGCAATATCTAAACTTAATGAACCTGTAGGAATTACTTCCACATTCATTTTTGCGGAGCTATCTCCTAATTTCATAACAGAACCTTTTCCGAACTGTTTTTCAATATAAGCTAATGCTGCTTCTAATGCTTTTTGTTTATCTTCTGGTTTAATTTCCTCAAATTTTTTAGAACCTTTTTTTTCTGCCATAGTTATGAAGACACCCTTTCTGCTATCAAAAATATCGAACTTATGTTCTTATTATAAATCAAAATTCTATTTTCGTCAACTATTGTTTTCTGTTCTATTTATTTTTGGTTTTTTCTCTGCTAATATCACTGCAAAAAATATCATTGTACAACCAACATATTCTTTGAAAGACAAACGTTCTCCATACAATACTGCTGCAAAAATAGAAGCAAAAACAGATTCTGTTGTTAATATGATTGCTGCACTAGAGGGCTTTGTATATTTTTGTCCTATTGATTGTAATAAAAAATATATTGCTGTACAAAATATTCCTAAAAGCAAAAAATATTTTATTGCAGATGGTGTAAAAAGGGGAAAAGCTGCTTTTTTGATTTGACGTAATACCAAAAGTGAAGATAGCACAAGCACAGTAATATGTTCTATCAATGCCAAACGAACAGCGTCCCCGCTTTCTAAAAATCTATCTGTATAACTTACTTGAAATGCAAATGCTACAGAAGCACTAAAAGACAATATCATACCAATACCATTGTATAAACCACTTGCATCAGAAAGTAATACAATACCTACCATTGTAAATGCTACAGCGATAAAACAGTTTCTATTTGGTTTTTTATGAAATATGCCCCAAAGTATAAAAGGTACAACAATCGCTGATAGAGAACCTAAAAAGGCATTGATAGAGGGAGTTGTATATTGTAATCCTACTGTCAAAAGCACAAACCCCCAAAACAAAAATATACCTAATATAGCACCATTTATATATTCTTGTATGGTAATCTGTTTTAGTTGTTTACAATACACAATACACAACAATACTGTTGCTATCAAAAAGCGTACCATAATAATTTGAAAAGCACTGTATCCCATTTCCAAAAGATATTTTAAAAATACGAAACCTGTGCCTCCTACTGCAGCTGCTGTAAGTAGCATAATATCGCCTTTGTATTGTCTCATTTCAGAAGCTCCCTTCTTAACCAGTCTAATGCAGTATGAACAGTTCTAACACGTATTTTTTCTCTATTTCCTACAAAATGACATTCTTTTGTTTTTGTAACGCCATCTATTGTCAAGCCAATGTAAACCAATCCTACTGGTTTTTGTTCTGTTCCACCGTCTGGCCCTGCAACACCTGTTGTAGATAAACCTATGTTTGTGCCCGCTGTTTTTGCAGCACCTTCTGCCATTTCTTTTGCAGTTTCTGCACTTACTGCACCATATTTTTGAAGTGTTTCTGATTTTACGCCTAATCTATGTTGTTTTGACGCATTAGAATAGGTAACACAACCATCTAAAAATACAGAGGAGATACCAGCATATTCTACCAGTGCAGAAGCAATCGCTCCTCCTGTACAAGATTCTGCTGTAGCAATTGTTTTTTGTTTTTTGATTAAAAGTTCAGAAACAACTGTTTGCATATTTGTTTCGCCTTCTCCATAGATATTATGTCCAAAACGACGATACATTTCTTCAGCAACAGGTGTTATCAATTCTTCTGCTTGTTTATTGTCTTTTGCTTTTGCTGTAATTCTTAAAAGAGATTCAGAATCTTTGGCATAAGGTGCAATGGTTGGATTTGTTTGGCTGTCAATTAAATCTTTTACCATAGTTTCCATAGCACTTTCTCCTACTCCAGCAATACGAAGTACACGAGATACAAATGTATATTCTTGCTTTTGTGCTAAAAAAGGTTTAACTTGTTTTTCAAACATAGGTATTGTTTCTTTTGGAGGGCCAGGAAGCATAACTAATATTTTATTGTTTTTTTCTATAATGATACCAGGTGCTGTACCGTTGTCATTGTAAAGCACTTTGCTGTTTTTAGGTACAAAAGCCTGTTTTCTGTTGTTTTCAGTCATTTGTCTGCCTACTTTGTTGAAGTAATTTTCTATTCTTTTTAATGCTCTTTCATCAAGAACTAATTCTTCTTCAAAATATTTTGCACCTGTTTCTTTTGTGAGGTCGTCCTCTGTAGGGCCAAGTCCTCCTGTTGTAATAATTACATTCGCCCTAGAAAATGCGTGAAATATTGTATTTTCTAGTCTTTGTGGATTATCTCCCACAACTGTCTGATAATGCACATCAATGCCTAATTCTGCTAATTGCAATGCTAAATATTGTGCATTTGTGTTTAATATGTCGCCTAATAATATCTCTGTTCCTACTGCAATAATTTCTGCTTTCATTGTAAATCCTCCTTTGTTGTTGTATAAAAGCTTTGTTAAAATTTTATCACACAAACCATTTTTATACAAGTATCTCTATATTGTTTTACCACATACCATTACAATATGAAACACAGTATTGACTGCTTTATTTTTTATTTACGGCAAAACAGCAAAAAAGCACTATTTTTTCACTTCTTTTATATATATTATATATTTTTATATCTCTATAGCATTATTTCTATCTATTTTTATATTTTTATAACTTTATTATTATTTTTGCCGTTTTTACCGTAAGTAGTATAAAATCCAATTATATCAATACTTTTCGTAACGGCATTTTTAAAAAATTTCTGCCGTAAAACTGCCGTAAAATTTCATTTTTGCCGTAAGTTGTTATAGTTGATTTTTATTTTTAGTATATGTTGATACATATTGAAAAGTATTATATTACTTTTTTTGTAAAAATATCCTTTATATTACATTCAATTTTGCCGTCCTTTTTGCCGTCACTTTCTATCGTCATATTGCGTTTTATCTATTGGTGATTGTGGAAAATATTCTTTATTATAATAAAAAATAAGCCAAAGCAATATATACTTTGGCTTTAATCTATTATCCTTTTAAAACATTTTTATTTTTTACAATATAATCCACACCAGACACTATTGTAAAAAATGTTGCTAACACTATCAATATCAATTCTACTATTTCCATACCACTAATATCAAGCAAAACAACAATAATCATTATCATTTGTGTTGTAGTTTTGATTTTACCCCACCAACTTGCTGCCATAACAATATTGGCTTCCATAGCAAGCGTACGAAATCCTGTAATAGCAAATTCTCTGCTCAATATAATAATTGCTACCCAAGCGGGCAAATCATCTAATTCTACCATAGCAATTAATGCAGAACATACAAGTAATTTATCTGCTAAAGGGTCCATAAATTTTCCAAAATTAGTTACCATATTTCTGCTTCTTGCAATATATCCATCTAAAAAATCTGTAATAGATGCTACAATAAATATCGCTACTGCAATATATCTGTCGAAAGGTTCTGTTAATAAATCAGAAAGTAAAACCACTAAAAATACAGGTATCAGAACAACACGAAGCGTTGTCAGCTTATTTGCTAAATTCATTTCCATAATATAACTCTCCAATCAAATCATAGTCACTTGCTTGTTTGATAGCTACTTTGACAAAATCTCCAGAAAGTAATTCTTCTTCTGCTGAAAAAAATACAAGTCCATCAATATCTGGTGTATCCTGCATTGTTCTACCACAGTAAATATTTTCTTGAGGTAATTTTCCTTCAACAATTACTTTTTTTATGGTGTTTATTTGTTTTTCACAGTGTTGTGCTGATATAGATTTCTGTAATTCCATAATAGTATTTTTTCTTTGTTGTTTTACTTCTTCTGCTATTTGACATTCCATATTTGCTGCAGGTGTGCCTTCTTCTTGAGAGTAACAAAATACACCTAATTTTTCAAAACACATTTCCTCTGTAAAGTGCATCAATTCCTCAAATTCTTGTTGTGTTTCTTGAGGAAATCCTACTATAAATGTGGTGCGTATAGCAATGTCAGGCATAGCTTTTCTCAATTTTGCTATTTTCTCTTTTAATATTTTTTGAGTGCTTTTTCTACCCATTCTTTTTAGTACAGTATCGCTAGCGTGCTGTATGGGCAAGTCGATATAATGACATATTTTAGATTGTTTTGCCATTACTGTTATTGTTTCATCAGTAAGTGTTTCAGGGTAACAGTATAAAAGACGTATCCATTCAATACCCTCTACAGCACAAAGCTTTTCTAAAAGTATATGCAGTTTAGGTTCACCATATAAATCTTTGCCATATATAGAAGTATCTTGTGCTACGATTACAATTTCTTTGATACCTTGTTTTGCTAATAGTTCTGCTTCTTCTATAAGGCTATCTATAGTACGACTTCTGTGTTTTCCCCTCATATTAGGTATGGCACAATAAGTACAGTGATTATCACAGCCTTCTGAAATTTTTAAATAAGCATAATAACCTGCTGTAGAAAGCATACGGATTTTTGCATTTTCATTTTTCATAGCTTTGTCAATGCTTTGAATATGTTTTATGTTTTTTTGTCCTTGTAATATACGGCTTGCTACTTCTGCAATGTCTTCATATGCTGTTGTACCTACTACAGCATCTACTTCAGGCATTTCTTGAAATATTTCTTTTTCATACCTTTGCCCTAAACAGCCTGCTACAATAATGCCTTTACAAAGAGCATTTTTTTTATATTCTGCCATTTCTAATATGGTTTCAATGCTTTCCTCTAAGGCATCTCTTATAAAACAACAGGTGTTTATTATAATTAAGTCTGCCTTTGCTTCATCTGCTATAATTTCAAAGCCATTTTTACGCAATATTCCTAACATTACCTCACTATCTACTCTATTTTTGTCACACCCTAAAGAAGTAAATGCAACTGTTGCTGCCATATGGTATCCTCCCTTACTGCTTTTACAGTTTCTATATAAACAAGTTTTTTAATATCTTTTATCATATTATGATTGTTTTTTTGCTGCTGTCAAGCAGTTTTTCATAAGCATAGCGATTGTCATAGGTCCAACACCTCCCGGAACTGGTGTAATGGTTCCTGCTACTTTTTTTACTTCTTCAAAATCTACATCACCACACAGCTTACCTTGTTCATCTCTGTTCATACCTACATCAATTACTACTGCACCTTGTTTTACCATATCTTTTGTTAATGTATTCCTTTTTCCTGTTGCTACTACAACAATGTCTGCACGTCTACATACTTCTGCTAAATTTTTTGTTTTAGAATGACATATTGTTACAGTACCATTTTGCTGAAGCAAAAGCATTGCTACAGGTTTTCCTACAATATTGCTTCTGCCTATTACAACACATTCTTTTCCAGTAATGTCATAACCACTTCTTTTTATTAACTCTAGTATACCTGCTGGTGTACAAGGTAAAAATCCTTCTCCTCCTGTATGTAATGCTCCTACATTTTGAGGGTGAAAACAGTCTACATCTTTTTTGGGTGATATTGCTAATATTACTTTGGTGTCATCAATATGTTTTGGTAATGGCAACTGTACCAATATACCATTTACTTTTTTATCTTCATTTAATTTTTGTACTAGTTCTAATAATTCAGCTTCTGTAGTTTCTTCTGGTAGTTCATAAGATATAGAAGCAATACCGCAGTTTTCACAAGCCTTTTTTTTGTTGTTTACATATACTTTAGAAGCACTATTTTCTCCTACCAGCACTACTGCTAAACAAGGCTGTATACCACTTTTTTTTAATTGTTCCACTTCTGTTTTTACTTCTTGTTTAATTTCTGATGAAATTGCTTTTCCATCTATTATTGTTATACTCATAATTATCCTCCCTATTTATAAAAACTTGAAAGAAACCCAAGCTGATGCTTGGGTTTATGATATTTCTTTTATTAGAACAATCCTATAATATTTCCCTTTTCATCAATGTCAATATTAAGTGCCGCAGGTGCTTTTGGCAATCCAGGCATTGTCATAATATCTCCTAACAGTGCTACAATAAATCCTGCACCAGCAGAAATACGGATTTCTTTTACTGTTACAGTAAATCCTTCTGGTCTGCCTAAAACATTAGGGTCATCTGAAAGAGAATACTGTGTTTTTGCCATACAAACAGGAAAATGTTCAAAACCTAATTTTGTAATTTGCTGTAATGTCTTTTTAGCTGCTGGAGTAAAGTTTACAGTACCTGCTCCATAAATTTCTTTACAAACTGTATTTATTTTTTGTTCTATTGTCATATTATCTTCATAAAGCAATTTAAAATTACTTTTTTTGTTTTCTAATGTATTTAATACTTTTTGTGCTAATGCTTCACCACCAGCACCACCATCTGCCCAAACGTGAGCCACTTCAAAATCTGCACCCATTTGTTCGCAACGTTGTTTTACATAAGCAACTTCTGCATCAGTATCTGCTACAAAGTGATTTAATGTTACAATAACAGGTACATTAAACTTTTGTATATTTTCAATGTGTTTTTCTAAATTTACAAAACCTTTTTTGAGTGCTTCTAAATTTTCGTTGCTCAAATCAGCTTTTGCAACACCACCATTATATTTTAATGCTCTTACTGTTGCCACTAATACCACTGCATCTGGTTTTAATCCTGTTTTACGACATTTTATGTCAAAAAATTTCTCTGCACCTAAGTCTGCACCAAAACCTGCTTCTGTAATAACATAATCTGCTAATTTTAATGCAGTTTGTGTTGCTCTGACACTGTTGCAGCCGTGAGCAATATTTGCAAAAGGACCTCCGTGTATTAATGCAGGTGTGTTTTCTAATGTTTGTACTAAATTAGGCTGTAAAGCATCTTTTAATAGTGCTGTCATAGCACCATCTGCACCAATATCGTGTGCTGTTACAGGCTCATCGTTATAATTATAGCCAACAATAATTTTGCCTAACATCTGTTTTAAATCTTTTAAATCTTTTGCTAAGCAAAAGATTGCCATAATTTCAGATGCTACCGTAATTTGAAAACCGTCTTCACGAGGTACACCGTGTGCCTTTCCTCCTAAGCCCACTACTACCTGACGCAATGCCCTGTCATTCATATCTAATACACGTTTCCAAACAATTCTTCTTACATCTATATTACAAGTATTACCTTGTTGAATATGGTTGTCCACCATAGCAGAAAGCAAATTGTTGGCTGTTGTAATAGCGTGTAAATCCCCTGTAAAATGTAAATTGATGTCTTCCATAGGAACAACTTGTGCATAGCCACCCCCAGCTGCACCACCTTTAATACCCATACAAGGACCAAGTGAGGGCTCTCTTAATGCTGCAATAGCATTTTTGCCTAGTTTTTGAAGTGCTTGTGTTAAACCAATTGTTACTGTTGTTTTGCCTTCTCCAGCAGGAGTTGGATTTACTGCTGTCACTAATATCAATTTGCCGTTTTTATTGTCTTTTATTTTGTCATAATATTCACTACTGATTTTTGCTTTGTATTTACCATAACATTCAATATATTCTGCTGGAATGCCTGCTTTTTGTGCAATTTTTTCAATATGCTCCATAGTACATTCTTGTGCAATTTGCAAATCTGTTTTCATAGGGACATCTCTCCTTTTCTTTTTTCAAAAGACATAAATTTCTATTTAAAAAGCCGACAGACTGAGCAGTTTGCCCAGACGGTCGGCATAATTTACAAGTCATACTCCATGTGGTTTTATTTCCACTTCCGTCAGTCATATGACATTAAAGTTATGTTACTATAATCAAATACTTTTGTCAATAAATATCTCTAATGATTGCATAAAATGTTTTATAGCTGTATGATAATGAAAAAGGAGAGATAATATGTTACTGATACAAGAAATAAAATTAACTTGGGATAAAATGGAAAGAAATGCAAAAAGTGCAAATGCAAGAAATCAATTTCCTTTTGCTTATACATTGCCTCAAACAAATACATATGATAATGTTATGCTACATATTCAATATTTTAGACAACATAACACTCAATTTTTAAATAGTTATCAGCCAAGACGTCAAATTTACTGTTATTCTTCTATTGAAAAACTGCATTTACTTAAAAATATTAGTATTGTTCCATATGAAAATGAATATGAAGTTTGTTTTTGTGGTGATGGTTATAGTTGGCCTTATATGAGGGGGCATAATAAAGATTATTATAATATAAAATCTCAATATTATGGTAAAGATTGTTTAAATGAAGTTGCTTTTACATTAAAACAACATCAATATGGACGTATCATATGGAATGGGCGTATGGTAGAGTTTGATACTGGAGAATGGTATTATAATATTTATGTATACAATTTTTATGTTGCAGATAAAATGCCTCAAAATGATATTTTTATTTCTCATACTCCTGATTTTGTTTATAAAAAAATGTCTATGTTGTATAGACATTAAGAATTGTTACATATATGACAACCGAATATTGTAAGTAATGTATGATGTTTAGGACATTTTTCATAATAAAGCTGTTCTTCTGCAAGCCATTGCTGTAATATTTCGGTTTGAATATATGTTGTATTCATATTTGACACAAGTTCAATAAATTTATCAATACAGTAAAAAAGCATTTCTTCATTTGGCGTATAGTCTAAATATTCCCACATCAATTTATTTTTTACTTCTAAAGCTGTTTTGATTAAAAATGCTTTATCTTGTTGAAATGTCTGTGTATTCCAAGGCATATCACAAATGTCAAATCCTACTGTTCCTATGCCAACTTTGCTTTGGTCTTTTTCTGATAGCCATATAATAAGATTTTTTTGTTGTTGTGTTTGGGCAATTTGAGAACCACTCAATAACATTACATCAATAAAAACAGATGTTAAGCCATTGCTCATATGAATACATTCACTGCATTTTTTATGAAGCATAATAATGTTTGACATAATATTCCCCCTTTATTTACAAAATATGCAGTATTTGCTTTGTCACAAATACTGCATTTATAGAATTTATTCTATACCTTTTCTTTCTTCCCACTGCTGTTTTGTAAGAAGTACTTTTCTAGGTCTACTACCTTCTTCCTGTCCTACAATGCCCTGTTGCTCCAACGCTTCCATAAGTCTTGCTGCTCTGTTGTAGCCTATTCTAAACTGTCTTTGTAACATAGAAGTAGAGGCTTTTTGCTTTTGTATCACAAGCTCTACAGCACTGTCAAAAAATTCATCTTCATTTTCTGTATCTGCATCTATTTTTGCTGTTGATGTAATTTTATCAATCATTTCTTTGTCATATTGTTTTGTATTGTCTGTTTTTACAAATTGTACAATACTTTCTACTTCTTTATCAGATAAAAAAGCACCTTGTATTCTGATGGGTTTGCTCATTCCTTGAGGATAAAATAGCATATCTCCTTTTCCAAGTAATTTTTCTGCTCCTGTCATATCTAATATAGTACGAGAGTCAATACCTGAAGATACTGCAAAAGCAAGACGAGAAGGAATATTTGCTTTTATTACTCCTGTAATAACATCTACAGAAGGTCTTTGTGTTGCTATAATTAAGTGCATACCTGCTGCACGTGCCATTTGTGCAAGTCTGCATATAGCGTCTTCTACTTCTCCTGGTGCTGCCATCATTAAATCTGCTAATTCATCAATAATAATAACAATTTGAGGCATAAAATCACTTTCGCCTTTTTCTTTTTTCATAGCATTATAGCCTTTTATGTCACGTACACCATTTTCTGCAAAATCGTTATATCTTTCCAACATTTCACGTACTGCCCAATTTAATGCTGCAGATGCTTTTTTAGGGTCTGTCACAACAGGTATGAGCAAATGAGGAATACCATTATAAATACTTAATTCTACTACTTTAGGGTCTACTAAAAGTAATTTTACTTCTTCTGGTTTTGCTTTATAAAGTATACTTGTAATTAGTGTATTAATGCAAACACTTTTTCCAGAACCAGTTGCACCTGCAATTAATAAATGAGGCATTTTAGCAATATCTGTTACAATAGGCTGTCCTGTAATATCTTCTCCCAATGCAAAAGCGAGTTTTGAAGGAAATTTTTGAAATGTTTCACTTTCCAAAACACTTCTTAATGAAACAGATTGTGCTTCTTTATTGGGCACTTCAATACCTACTGCTGCTTTGCCTGGAATGGGTGCTTCTATACGGATACCAGAAGCAGCTAAATTTAATGCAATATCATCTGCTAAATTGACTATTTTGCTTACTTTTACACCTTGACTAGGAGAAAGTTCATATCTGGTAACAGTAGGGCCTTTGTTAATTTGTATTACTTTAGCATCTACACCAAAACTTTTTAATGTTGTTTCTAGTTTTTTGGCATTGACGAGCATTTCTGATTTTGACTCACTGCTTTGTACTGCTTGTTTTCTGCTGAGCAAATCAAAAGGAGGAAATACATATTCTTTTTTTGTCTGTTCTAGTTCTTCCTCTATTTCTTCTAATTGCTCTACTTTTTCTAATTGTTGTTGTTCTTCTGATTGCTCTGTTTTTTCTAATTGTTGTTGTTCTTCTAATTGCTCTGTTTGTTTTATTTGTTCTATTTCTTGTTCTTGTTCTAGTTGCTGTTGTTCCATTTGTTCTATTGTCATTTCGTTTGTGTTTTGTTGTTGTAGCGTGTCAATTTGTTCTGTATCATTTTGCAATTGTTGTTTTTGTTCTTCGTTATCGTCTATTTTTTCGTTATTGTTTATATCTTCTGTATGTAACTGTTCTGTTAATTCTGTTTGTTCTACAGTATATTGTTCTTCAGATTTTTGTATTATGTTGTCTTCTGCTTCTGCTTCTGCTTCTACTTCTTCCGTTTTTTTTTGCTCCATTTCATCAATTTGTTCTGTATCTTCTTCTGCTAAAACAAGCGATAATCCATTGCTTTGAGGAATTTCTTGTTCTTGTTCTGCCCAATCTGCTATAATTTCCATAATATCCTGTGTATTTTGATTTGTATTTTCTTTTTCAGCTTCTTCTTCAAAATGAATACTGTTAAGTAATGCTAATACATCTGCAATATCTTCTGTGTCACTTTTTACTTGTTCAGTTTGCTCAGAAGATTGTTCTTCATCAAATATCATATAACGAATAGTATTTGATTGATTTTGTTCTGGTTCATTTTGTTGCGGTGGTGTCAATTCTTGTTTTTTGTCTGTATTGTGTGTATCTACTTGTTTTTTGTTTTGCTGCTGTAATTTTTGCTGTTGTTGTCTTTCTAATTCTAATAATTTTTGCTGTTGTCTTTCTAGTTCTCTAAGTTTTTCTCTTTCTATTCTTCTACGACGCATTTCTTCTCTTTTTTCTTTTTCTGCATCTATTTGTGTATCAGATTGTGTTTCTATGTTATTTACTGTATTATCAGGTGTTTGTTGATATAGCTGTTCTGTATTATTTTGTTGCTGTTCTGCTAATACTTCACTTTCTGTTTTGCCATAGTCAAATATTACTGGTGTTTTTGGAACAGTTTCTAAAATAGCAGGCTGTTCTTTTTTATTTTGAAATACCATTGCTTCTACAATAGGTGTTTCCTCTTTGTTTTGATTATAGCCTTCATCAGCACGAAGTAATATATTAAAGTTGCTTTTTTGTTTTGATTTATTTTTAATATTTTGTTTTTTCTGCACTTTTTTATAGGGTTTTGGTTGAGGCTGAGGTTTTACTTGAGGTTTTGGCTGAGGCTTTGGTTGAGGTTTTGTTGCTTTAGGTACTACTTGTAATGGTATTTCTTTTGTTTTGACTGTTTGTATTTGCTGTCTCTTTTCGTGATATTGATTTCTTTTATTTTTTACCCCTTTAAAAAGAGATTTTCCTGTTATCATAATAAGCGAAATTAGTAGTACTGCACTCCAAATAATACCTGCACCAATTTTTCCAAATGCTTTTTTTATAATACCACCTAATATTCCTCCTAAAAGTCCACCGTTATTAAATTCACCCTCTTGATAATAAGATTGTACAATTTCTGCTAAATTTGCCATAATAGACGTTTCAATAGGATTTATAATATGTGCTAATGCACTGATTGTAACAAGCAAAAGTGCTATTCCTGCAATACGCACTTCTCTATTTTTCTTTTGTTCACTGCCCAATAGCCAACAGCAATAAGCAATTATAGTTAAAGGTAATAATATGCTGCTGATACCAAATAATCCTTTCAGACCATCTCCTAATACACTTCCTAATATACCCATTTTTTTTGTAAGCAAACTAATCAGCACAACAATACAAATGACTACAATAATAATTAGTATAACTTCATCTATCATACTGTCACCAAAACGCTGCTGTTGTTGCTGACGCTCTATTTTTGTTTTTTGTTTTGCCATATATTGCACCTCTTTTTATATATAAAATAAAATGATTATAAAAATAAAAAAGAGATTTCTATATTTTTACTTTTCAAAATCTCCCAATTCTCTAATTTGATATTATACCATAAATAGCATTATTTTGTACAATCCTTTTATAAAAAAAATAAAAAAAGAAAAACAGATAAATTTCTATTTTTCTTTTTTTATTTTTACTCTATTAATGGGATAAATCAACATACAATTATTATTTTATTTTCCATAAATTTTAATAGCATCTTTTGCCATTTCTGCTTTTCTTAATGCTTGCGACATACTGTCTGCAATAGTTGTAATGTGTCCCATTTTACGATTTGGTCTACATTCTTCTTTACCATAAATATGCAAATAAACTCCTTCTATAGTTAGTGCAGTATCTGCTCCTGATATATTTGTTTTTCCTACGTTTCCTGGCTCTCCTAGTAAATTTCGCATTACAACAGGTTTGAGTAATTCTGATGAACCTAAAGGCAGTCCTGTGATAGCTCTGATATGTTGTTCAAATTGACTAGTAGCACAGGCTTCTATAGTGTAGTGTCCTGAGTTGTGAGGTCTTGGTGCAACTTCGTTAACTGCTATATTTTCTTCTTTATCTACAAACATTTCTACACAAAACATACCTACACCTTGAAATACTTCCATTACTTTTTTTGCCAATTCCATTGCTTTTGGTATTACTTGCTTTGGAATATTAGCTGGTACTCTTGTTTCAGATAATATACTATCTTTATGAATATTTTCTGCTACAGGATATACTTTGATTTCGCCTTTGATACCTCTACAAGCAAGTACAGAAATTTCTACAGTAAAAGGGAAAAACTTTTCTGCCATTAAATTTAATTTTCCTTTTCCTAGTTCAGCATATGCCTTTGGTATTTCTTCTTTGCTTCTCAACAAAAAATTGCCTTTTCCATCATAGCCTCCTGTACAAGTTTTGAGCATAATAGGATAACCAAATTTTTCTGCTGCATTTGCAATATCTCTTTCTGAAGAAACTACACAAAATGCGGGAGTAGGCAAGCCGTGCTCTAATATCAATTTTTTTTGTGTGTATTTATTTTGTATTACTTTTAAGCTTTTGGCAGTAGGATATACTTTTTTGCCTTCTTTTTCTAATTTTTGAAGTATATCTGCGTCAATATGTTCAAATTCATATGTTAACACATCTGTTTTTTCTGCTAGACTTCTGATTGCTTGTTTATCATCAAAATTTGCAACAATATGTTCATCCACTAATGTATGAGCAGGACATTTTGGTGTAGGGTCTAATACTGCAACATAAAAGCCCATTTTTTTTGCTTCTTGTATCATCATTTTACCTAGCTGTCCGCCACCTATAATGCCAATTTTCTTATGTATATTTTCCATATTTTTTCCTCCAATACTGTTAATATTGGGGGTTGGTTATCTGTTTATAATACAAACAGACAATTTTAATAAACTGGCTTTGCATAAATTACCTTCCCCCAAAGTCATAGGAACAGCTTATGATTTTATAGATACATTTCTCATTATCAAATGCTGTCTATTATATAATAAATTATTTTAAAAATCCATTTATAATTTGTTGTTCTGCTTCTTTTTCTGTCAATCCTAATGTCATTAGTTTTGTTAACTGGTCGCCAGCAATTTTACCAATTGCTGCTTCGTGTATCAATGTAGCATCTAAATGATTTGCAGTAATTTCTGGTATTGCCGCTACGATACCTTTATCCATAATAATCGCATCACATTCAGAATGACCATAACATTGTTCATTGCCATTGATAATGGAACGAAATACCTGTTTTGAATTGTCTTTTGCTACAGAACGAGAAATTAAATTTGCACTAGAACCTTTTCCGTCTAATTCTACTTCAAAAGAAGTTTCTGCTGTTTGTTTGCCGTGTGTCATAATTTTTTCTTTTATAACAAGTGTTGCTCCGTCAGCTAATTTTGCACTAGATATTCTATTTGTAGAGTCCACACCTTTTAATTGTACTGTGTCCATTTCCATATAGCTGTTTTCTCCAGCTTCAATATGTGTTTGAGGATTTATAATTCTTTCTCCTGTGCCTTCTCCTTCTCCAACGTGTTTTTCTATATATTTCACTTTTGCATTTTTGCTTAAAAAGAAACGATGTATTCCTTCGTGTATAGAAGCCTCTGTTCCATTGTTGTGAACGCCACAACCTGCAACAATTACAATATCAGCATTTTCTCCAATATAAAAATCATTGTATACTAAATCATTTACACCTGCTTGTGTGATAATAGCAGGAATATGAACACTTTCATTTTTGGTATTTTCTTTTACAATAATGTCAATACCAGATTTTCCATCTGTTTTTGGTACAATTTGTATACTTGCTGTAGAATTTCTGCCTTCGCTTTGACCATTGTTACGAATGTTGTAAGCACCAACAGGAATATCATGTAAATCAGCAACCTGCTCTAAAAGTGATTTTAATATTGTGTCCATCATTCTTCCTCCTTCATAAAGCGGCAACCTTCTGTTTGGCACAAAAGACTTTGTAATACTTGTTGTTTTGTACCTTGTTTTGTAATTTCTCCATTGCTTATGACAATAATTTTGTCAGCAATATTTAGTATTCTTTCTTGATGAGAAATAATTACAATAGAGCCTTGTATTTCTTGGTGCATTTTTTCAAAAACATTTATTAAATTTTTAAAACTCCATAAATCAATGCCTGCTTCTGGTTCATCAAATAGACTAACTTTTGTTTTTCTTGCTAAAACAGTTGCAATTTCAATTCTTTTTAATTCTCCTCCAGAAAGACTAGCATTGACTTCTCTGTCAATATAATCTCTGGCACAAAGTCCCACTTCTGAAAGATATTGACAAGCAGCAGCAGTGCTTAAATCTTTACCAGAAGCTAATGATATTAAATCGTGTACTGTAACACCTTTGAAACGAACGGGTTGTTGAAAAGCAAAACTGATGCCTGCTTTTGCTCTTTGTGTAATAGAAAGCGTTGTAATATCTTGTCCGTCTAATAATATTTGTCCACTTTTTGGTGAAATAATACCTGCAATCATTTTTGCTAAAGTAGATTTTCCTCCGCCGTTTGGTCCTGTAATGACAACAAATTCATTGTCTGCAATGCTCAAACTAATATTTTTTAATATCCCCTCTTTTCCTTCTGCAGAATAGGATATATTTTTTAATTCTAACATAATATTTTTCCTCCTAAAAGGTAGTTATTTATTCTCCATAATCTTTAAAATTATAACAAGTTCATTGTAAAAATGCAATAGCTACAATGGCGCTGCTGTTATTTTCTGTCATAATAACAACAAAATTTTAAAAAAATATTTAGGATTATCAATACAAATTTAACCATATTTTTCTATTTTTATACAGTTTTACATATTTAGTAGAAAAATTGATACTTTTTGATACTTTTTATTTTCTAGTATAAAACCATCTTGGTCAAGACAAATGAATTAATATGATTATTTCAAAAGTAGTATAAACAAAGAAAGGAGAAAAATAATGAATTCAGAATATGGCTCATATACTAAAAATTATAATTTATTAAAACCAGATGATAAGGATTTTTATGACATAGAGCATATCAATGGTAATATGGATATTGTTGATGAAGAATTAGACAAATTAAATCAAAAAACAATGCAGTTAGATGAAACAGTAGCAGACATTAGTGGCTTAATTGGTGTCAAAACAGACACAGGAGGTACAAATACAGAAGGAACAGTTATGGCAAAACTGAATGCTGTATTGGATAAAAATGATGATGCAGAAATTAATATAGATGACATAAAGGAATTAATAGGGCAGACATCAAATTCTGGAGGCACTTCTTCTTCAGGAAGTGTTATGGCAAAATTAAATAAAATATTAGCAGACTGGACAAATAGCAGAGCAGACAAAATTGATACAATAAGTAATGTCATTGGAGCAACAACAAATACAGGTGGTACAACACAAGCAGGAACGGTTATGGCAAAACTAAATGCTTCTTTGCAAAGTGAAACAGATATTAAAAATTTAATAGGACAGTCTGCAAATACAGGTGGTACATCAAATGCAGGTACAGCTATGGCAAAACTGAATAAATTGTTGACAGACTGGACAAATGCAAGGGCAGTAAAAATTGATACCATAAATAGTGCTATTGGTACAACGAGTGGTACAGGAGGCACTGCAACAGCAGGAAGTGTTATGGCAAAACTGAATGCACTGTTAAGTAAAGTATCTAGTGGTGTAGGTATTAAAAGTGTACAAAGAGGTAGTTTTGTAGAAGATTTTAATGTAGAAACAGTAAAAACAACTAGAATTAATATTTCAACCGTTAATCCTCAAAAAACTTTTGTTATTATAAATGGTGGTTTAAGTGCAGGTTATAGCAATAGTTCTTCAGCAGTAAGAGGATATGTAGGAACTGTTGCTTCTACTTATTTTAATTATTGTGCAGGACGTGCTAGCCTTACAATAGGTGCAGGTACAGTAGGTTATCAAGTGATAGAATTTTATTAAAACTATATTTACGAAATAAGGAGGGGTTATAAATGAGGTATGCACAAATCAATCAAAAGGGTATTTGTATTGCAGATTCTTTTTTATCTGGAGAAGTAATTGCAGAAAATATGATACTTTTAAAAGAAGATGAACCATCACCATTAACAAAAAAATATGTTAATGGTGTTTGGGAAGAAGTCGAACAACAACAAGTACAAATGCAGTCAGATACAGAAATCATAATGCAAAGTATAACAGAATTAGAATTACAAAATGATGAGGCACAATTAGAAAGACAGCTTTTAGCACAACAGTTGTCTGATTTAGAATTGTCAATGTTAGAAGGGGGTAATATAAATGTTTGAGTTATTAAAAATAAGATATGAAAAAAATTTCGTCAGAAAAGACCAATTATTAAAATATGTGGCATTAGGTAAAATTACACAACAACAATATCAGCAAATTATTGAAAATAAAAAGTAATAAACAAACCCCTTTGAAGTGAAATTCAAAGGGGTTTGTTTTATTTTACTGTAATATTAAATTCTTGATAATATGTTTTAGAGTAGCTATTTCCACTACCACCATATACTGTAGCAGAAATGACAATGTTTCCTGGTGTTCTGGTATACAAATTGGTATGATTTTGTATATATGCACCTGTAGTGCCAGCGTTTACAATTCTCCATTGTATTTCTTTGGCATTGGCATTGTTAGGTTGTATTGTGCCAGAAAGCTGTAACATTTCTCCTGCTTTGCAAGTAGTTGGTGTATTGAGTACAATATTGTCTACTTTTGTGTATTTTTCCTCTATAGGTATGATATTGATATGAAATTCTTTTGTAATGTCAGAAACACCATCAATGCCTTTTTCTACAGTAGCACATACTGTAACCACACCTGTACGTTGTGCAGTCAACTCATTGTTTGTTATATTTGATTTTGTGTTGCCATCATTTTTGATGCTCCATTGTATAAAATTATGTGTTGCATTAGAAGGTGTAACATATCCTGTCAAAACAAGAGGTTCATCAATATCCCATATTGTGGGAGAGGTCATTACAATATCTTCTGTTTTTATAAAGTTTTTAAATTCATCTTCTACATTGATTACAAAATCTTGTGTAAAATGTTTTGCATTACCAATACCATTAAATACTTGTGCTGTTACAATGATATTTCCCTCAGCGTAAGCAGTAAGCATATTATTATTAGAAATGGCTGCACCTGTACCACCAGCATCTTTTATACTCCAACGTATTGTTTTTTTGCTTGCGTTATAAGGTACTACAGCACCAGACAATAAAATACTTTTCCCTTGATACATACTTGAAGGTACATTTTCGATACCAGTAACAGAAATAAAGCCATCTGAATGTTGTCCTATTGTAATAGTAGGAGCAATATTTGATTGTTTATTTGTAATCAGTTTTTGTATTGTTCCTGCACCAGTAATTTCTATATTAGCATCTGCATAAAGTTCTTCTATAACAGAGCCTTCCTCCATATTTATTTTTAATGTATTTGGTACATCAGAAACTTTAAGTGCCTGTATCGTTTTATTTTGATTTAATTGTACTTCTACTGCTGTAGTATCAAAAGTGATGTTTTTAATATTTGTATCAATTTCTAATTTTCTGCCAGTATATTGCTCTACAAGTACATTTTTTAATATTGTATAGCGGTCACCTTTTAATATAGTGTTTCCTCTAATGGCAATGTTACCTGAAACATTGGTATTACTGTCAAAAAACAGCGTAACAGGTGTTCTGTCTTTACGATAAGATATGACATCATTTTGTATATTACAGTTTTCAATATTTATAGCATCTCTGCCACCATAAATATTTACATTACCATTTACTGTGACTTCTTTTAATGTTGCAGAAGTATTTTTAATAACATCTTGTATTGTCACATCTTTTTCAATTATAGCATTATAAAGTGTAGCATTTTGTGCTTTTATTGTAGCACTTTGATACGTTTTTGCTGTAGCATTAAAACCTTGCCCATCTGTGTCTAATATCAAATTTTCTTTTGATAATGTTGTTTTAGAAGGAGATTTTGTGATACTTTCTCTTGCTGTATAAGTAATTTTATTTGCATTTTGTTTTAAAAAGAGTTGTTCTGGCTTAATATCTGTTTCTATATCATTGACATAAGCTGTTAACTCATTTATTTTACCTGCTGTACCAGTGATTTTTGTTTTGGCATATAATACACAATTTTGTACTTGTGCATTTTGAGAAAAATCAATGGAAGTGTTTGCAGCATTACTATAAACTTGTAATGTTTGTATTTGTGCATTTGACAACAATGTTATAGCAGAAGGTGTATTGATTTCTAATAATTGTATATCTGCATCTACTGTTATAGCAGATGTGGTATTTTGTGAAACAAGCACAGTTTTGTAACTATCTCCTTTGATATGTGAATTAGTACAAATTTGCATTGTATTAATATTACTTGAAATATCACTATCTATTACAACATTCTGCTTCTGTACTTGTATATTGTTGATATTGCAGCCTTTTATATTAATTGTTCCGCCACCTTGTACAAACACAGTACCAGTAACAGTAATATGCTCTAATATAATTTGTTCATTGTTATTGAAAGCAGGTATTGTTAAATTACCATTTATTATTTGGTTCTGTATAGCATTTTTTTGAAGTGTTATTGTATTGCCGTCTGCTTCAGAAGAAGCCTGTGCCATTATGATATTTCTAGCATTTTCTGTCCAGTTATTTTTAATATCATTGTGTACTGCTGCAAATGCTGTTGTGATAGTGTTTGAAATAAGTATTGCAGAAAAACAAATGGAAAGTAATTGCTTTGTTTTGTTCATAGCGTTTTATCTCCTTTCTATTTTTGTTATTTTATACTGTAATATACGTTCTTTTCTCTATTTTTGTTTTATAAATATTATTGATTGATAAAGTCTTCTCCTAAGAGTTGGTCATATGTTATTAGCCAAAGTATATCTGTAAGTTTTTGGGTTTTTTTGGGGTCAGTATTTGGCTGATATAAATTGTATTTGCTATGAATAACTGGACAAGTTTTATATAAATCCAGTAACATATTACTTTGTACTGTTTCTGGTGCGTTGATATATTTTAAAAGTAAAGGCATAAGCATATAAGAACATACAGACTGTTTGTCTGCTATGTAATCTTGTCCTGTATCATAATTAGCAAATACAATATAAGGTGTGGAGAACATATACTCAATTTCTTTTTCTGTCCAGTTTTCTGCCTCACTACTGTGCAATGCTCCTGTAGTAGTATAAGGAGAAAAATTGTTGCCTAATGTAGGTAAATGGTCACCAAACCAAAGTACTGCTGTAGGTTTTTCTCTTGCCATAACATAATCATAAAGTTGTTTTAATGCTTTATCAGAGTCACTTACTCCCTTTGAAAAATTTTCCAGTGCATTAATTTCCTGTTTAGAACAGTTATCATTTTGCACTTTTATTGTTAAATCTTGTTTTTCAAATTTATTTTGATAAAGACTATGATTTTCCATAGTAATACCAAATAAGAAAACACCATTATTATGTGGCTGCTCTAATTCTTTTTGTATTTCATCTATCAATGTTTCGTCTGTCAAATAAGGACCGCTGTTCCACCAAAGTTCTGTTTTGAGTTGACTTTGTCCTCTGAATTCGTCAAAGCCCATATGAGGATATGCTTTATTTCTTTCATAAAATGTATTATCATAAGTATGTAGACCTATAGTGTCATATCCCATATTTTTAAAGTAACGAGCAAATGAAAATACATCTTTTTGCATATATTGTTGATAAGGAAAAGAACCTGCTGGCATAGGTGCTGTTGTCATACCTGTAAGTACTTCAAATTCAGGACGTGCTGTTCCTCCGCCGAATGTACTTGAAATCATAGTACCACTAGGATTATTTTGCGATAAAGCATTATAATTTTCTAAAGGGTCTTTTGAAAATGTCGTGTTAGGTAATGTCGTTATATCCCAAAAAGACTCCGATAATATTACTATGACGTCTGGTTTTATAAAATCTGCATAAGGTATAGCAGGTGCATATTCTTTTTTTAGCTGTTCTATAGTATTTTGACTATAGTGAGCAGGAGTATCAATATTTAAGTAACCTATATTTAATAAAAAAGCAGTTAAAAAACCATTTTTATAATAATTACTCTGCTGCGTAGATGTATCATTTACTGAAATATCAAACCACTTTGTATAACTCATTCTCATAGTATTGTTTGTTAAAAATATAGCTGTACCAGTAAACGTCGCTATTCCTAATATAATAGTGATAAGATGAAAATATTTTTTAAAATATTTAGGTTTTCTAGGCAAAAGTAAAACACTATATAATACAGGAGAAAGTAAAAGCAATATCATAACAGGCGTGATATGTAGTGTTTTTAAAAATGGTTGAAAGTCTTCTATATTTTTGCTCAAAAGTAAATCCCAAGGAAGCAAATGCTCTTGCAATATAGAAAACTTGATATTGTCTACTAAAGCAAGTGTAGTATAACAAATACCTAATATACTTCCAGCCAACCACGCTCTGGAACAAATGAAACAAAGCGATATAAAAAGCACAGAGGTAATGATGAAACCAAAATAAAAAGCTCCTGTTCTATTTTCTATTAAAAAAGAAATGGTGTTGATGTCATAAGAAGAAATGCAATTTGCCAATACAGTTAATAAATAAGGGTAAGGCAAAAAGCAAATATAACGAATGACAGTAAGTACACTTTTTAAAATACTGTTATGAGATGTTTTGTCAGGCTCTGTTGTTTGTTTTGGTGTAATATTACCTAGTGCTGGCGAAACATCTGTGGAATGAAACATAGTGACAAACTCCTTTACTAAATATAATACTTTTAATTATATTTAAGTATAACGGGAATTTGTCAAATATTCAATAAAAAAACAATATGCTGACGAAAATTGTTTTTTATATTACTTTTCGTCATATAAAAGCGCAAAATACAGTGTTACTTAAATCTATTCCTCTATTTGTCAAATAATAACGTTGTTTCTTTTTTTGTAATAATTTTTGTTCTGTAAGTAATGAAAGCTGTTTTCCGTAAACACTATCTATACTAACACCAAATCTTTTCTGAAAAGTATATTCAGAAATACCTTTTGTCATACGAAGTCCCATAAACATAAATTCACTTTGAAGCTGCGCTGTTGTTAAATGTTCTATATCTTCTGTTAATAAATTTGCATTTCCTTTTGATTGTATATATTTTTGTATGTTGTATGTATTGTGAAAACGTTTGTTTTTATAATAAGAATGTGCACCTAATCCAAAACCTAAATATTGCTTTGTCTGCCAATATACTTTATTGTGACGACTTTCGTAGCCTTGTTTACAAAAATTCGATATTTCATATTGATGATAGCCATATTGTGCTAAAAGTTCTTGTGTAAGATGATACATTGCTCTATCTGTTTGTTCTTCTGGAAGTAAAAGTTTATTTTGCTCGTAAAAATGATAAAAAGGGGTACCTTCTTCTATAATAAGACTATAAGCAGAAATATGTTCTGGTTGTAAATATAATATGCTGTAAAGTGTTTGCTGCCACTGACTGTATGTTTGCTCTGGCAAAGAGAACATAATATCTATATTAATATTTTTAAAACCTGCTTTTCTGGCATTGTCGTAATTTTTTAAAAAGGTGGTACGATTATGTATTCTGCCTAATTTCTGTAAAAGTTCGTTCTGCCAAGACTGCAAACCAATGCTGATACGACAAAATCCCATAGTATATAGTGCAGATAACACAGTACTAGATAATGTACCTGGATTTGCTTCTATTGTAATTTCTGCATTATTTGAAACGGTATAGTATTGAAAAATAGTATCCATTATTTTCTGCAAAAAACAAATAGGAAGTATGGTAGGAGTTCCTCCTCCTAAAAATATAGTTTGTATTACTTCATTATGACATAAAGGAGCTTTTTGTATTAATTCTTTTATAAGTGCATTAGTATAGTCTGAATATAGATATTCTTTGTTGGCAAAAGAAGTAAAATCACAATACAGGCATTTTTGAATACAAAACGGAATATGAATATAAAGACTGTTCATAGTAAAATTCCTTTCTAAACTATAGTATAAAATATCATATCAACATAGTATGATAGATTAGTATAGTATATTTTTTGAAAAAATAAAACAGAAAAAGTAAAAAAACACTTGACATATTTTAAGTCAAGTGTTATTTTAAGAGTAGAAATTAGCACTCAACATCATTGAGTGCTAACAAATTAAAGGAAGGAGTTGACAATATGGCATTGAATGATAGAAAAATACAAATACTGCAAGCAATCATCAATGACTATATTGCAACAGCAGAGCCTGTCGGTTCAAGAACCATTGCAAAAAAATATAACTTAGGTATCAGTTCTGCTACTATCCGCAATGAAATGAGTGATTTAGAAGAAATGGGTTTTATTATACAGCCCCATGCTTCTGCTGGTAGAATTCCGTCAGATTTAGGATATAGACTTTATGTGGACAGATTGATGCAGAAAAAAGAGTTAACACCACAAGAACAACAGCTTCTAAAAAGTGTTGCTACTACAAATATTAGTCAAATTGATTATCTTATGGAAGAAACAGCTAAAGTCATTTCTATACTGACAAATTATACCGTATTGATTTCAGAGCCAGTATTTACAGGTGCGAAATTAAAACAAATTAGATTGCTGCCTCTTGACAGTGAGTCTATTATATTGATGGTAGCAACAGATGGAAATTATATTAAAAATCATATATTAAAAGTATCTGTAGTACCAGAAGAAAAAAAGCTGTTTGAAATGGGAAGTTGTATTAACAATATATTGAAAGGCTGTACTGTAGAAGATATTGATGAATGTATTATTGCATTGTTAAAAAGGGAATTACAAGAATATAGTTATATATTGCCTATGCTGTTGTCTGCTATACAAAAAACAGCAAGAGGTGCAGAAAGTATACAGGTACATTTAAGCGGTACAAAAAATATATTAGCATTTCCTGAGTTTAGTGATATACAAAGAGCAAAGTCACTTTTTCAGACATTAGAGCAAAAAGATGTTTTGATTACGTTGCTTCAGGAACAAAAAAATGATGATGTTCAGATTATGATAGGCAGCGAAAACAGTTTACAAAGCATAAAAGATTGTAGTGTTATTACAACAACATATAAAATGGGAAATGGTACAAGGGGTACAATAGGCATATTAGGCCCTACCAGAATGGATTATTCACAAGTAGTATCAGTGCTTAATGGTATGGTGAAAAATATAGAAAGTGTATTACAGGCGTTAGTAGAAAATAAAAATGATACTTAGTTAAAATAATAAATAGAGTAAACAAAGAAAAGAGGTTTTACCATTGGAAGAAAAGGATAAAGAAGTAGAAGAAGTAGAAGAAGTAGAAGAAGTAGAAGAAATAGAAACAGAAAAGCAAGAATTACAAGAAGTTGTACAACAAGAAGAAACTGTAGCAGAAGAAGATACACAACAACAGCAGGAACAAACACAAGAAGATATTGTTGCAAAGCTGGAAGCACAATGTGCAGATTATCTTGACAAATATCAAAGATGTTTTGCTGAATTTGATAATTTTAGAAAAAGAACAATAAAAGAAAAAGCAAGTATGTATGATGATGGTGTAAGAAGTACAGTGGAGAAACTACTTCCTGTTGTAGATAATTTAGAAAGAGCTGTTGCAGTAGAATGTGAAAACAATGCAGAAAATAGTTTTTATAAAGGTGTTGCTATGACACTCAAGCAGTTTCAAGAAATATTGACATCAATGGGAGTAGAGCAAATTAAGGCATTGGGAGAAACATTTAATCCTAATTTACACGCAGCCGTAGCACACGAGGATAATGAAGAATATGGCGAAAATGTGATTATGCTGGAAATGCAAAAGGGGTATCAATATAAAGATAAAGTAATTCGCCATAGTATGGTGAAAGTAGCAAATTAAAATAACACTGCCAATAGTAAAGCAGTTTCGCATAAATGATAAATTAAAATAACAAAGAATGGTTTTATATTAGGAGGAATATATATTATGGGTAAAATTATTGGTATTGACTTAGGAACAACAAATTCATGTGTAGCAGTAATGGAAGGTGGTCAGCCTGTTGTTATTGTAAACTCTGACGGTGCAAGAACAACACCATCTGTAGTTGGTTTTGCAAAAAATGGAGAGCGTTTGGTAGGAGAAACTGCAAAACGTCAAGCAATTACAAATCCAGATAATACAATTAGTTCTATTAAAAGAGAAATGGGAAATAGCTATAAAGTGTCTGTTGAAGGAAAACAATATTCTCCACAAGAAATTTCTGCTATGATATTACAAAAATTAAAAGCAGATGCAGAGAGCTATTTAGGAGAAAAAGTTTCTGAAGCAGTCATTACTGTACCAGCTTATTTTAATGACGCACAAAGACAAGCAACAAAAGATGCAGGTAAAATTGCGGGATTAGATGTAAAAAGAATTATAAATGAACCAACAGCAGCAGCACTGGCTTATGGTCTTGATAATGAGCAAGAACAGAAAATAATGGTGTATGACTTGGGTGGTGGTACATTCGACGTTTCTATTATTGAAATTGGTGATGGTGTTATAGAAGTATTAGCTACAAATGGTGACACTCGTTTAGGAGGAGATGACTTTGACGATAAAGTAATCAAATTCTTAATTGAGGAATTTAAAAGAGCAGAAAATATGGATTTGAGCAAGGATAAAATGGCTATGCAAAGATTGAAAGAGGCAGCAGAGAAAGCGAAAAAAGAGCTTTCAACAACAACAACAACAAATATCAATTTGCCATTTATCACAATGAACCAAGATGGTCCAAAACATTTAGATGTAACATTGTCTAGAGCAAAATTTGATGAATTAACAAGTGATTTAGTAGATAGAACAATGACACCTGTACGTCAAGCATTAGCTGATGCAGATTTAACAGCGAGCGATATTGATAAAGTATTGTTAGTAGGTGGTTCTACAAGAATACCAGCAGTACAAGATGCTGTTAAGAAATTTACAGGAAAAGACCCATTTAAAGGCATTAACCCAGATGAATGTGTTGCAGTAGGCGCATCTATACAAGGTGGTAAACTTTCTGGAGAACAAGGTGCAGGAAGTGTATTGCTGTTAGATGTAACACCTCTTTCACTTGGTATTGAAACATTAGGTGGTGTTGCTACAAAATTAATTGATAGAAATACAACAATACCAACAAGTAAAAAACAAATATTCTCTACAGCAGAAGATAATCAAACAGCAGTAGATATTCACGTTGTACAGGGAGAAAGACAGTTAGCAAGAGATAATAAAACATTAGGACAGTTTAAATTAGATGGTATTGCTCCTGCAAGACGTGGTGTACCACAAATTGAAGTTGCATTTGATATTGATGCAAATGGTATTGTAAATGTATCTGCTAAAGATTTAGGTACAGGAAAAGAACAAAAAATTACAATTACTGCTGGTTCTAATTTAAGTGATGAAGAAATTGAAAAAGCAGTAAAAGAAGCTGAACAATTTGCAGAAGAAGATAGAAAGAGAAAAGAAGCTATTGATGCAAAAAATGAAGCTGACTCTTTGATATTCCAAACAGAAAAAGCATTAACTGATTTGGAAGGTAAAATTGATGACGCAGAAAAGAGTAGTGTAGAAAGTGCATTAAATCAATTAAAAGATACTGTAAAAGATTTAGAACCTGCTACTATGACAGAAAGTGATGTTTCAAATGTAAAATCTTCTACAGAAACACTAAAACAAGAATTTTATAAAATTTCTGAAAAATTGTATCAAGCAGCAAATGCAGCAAATGAAGAAGGTGCAGCACCACAAGATGATAATGTAGTTGACGGAGAAGGAAAAGAACTGTAATATAGAAAATGTTATTTATTGTATAATAACAAAAATGTAGACAAAAAATGTAACCTTGGGAATATTTCCCAAACGAATGCAAAACTTTTTAGTATATTCAAATACTAAATGAGTATTGATGTGGTTTGGAAATTCTCAAGGTTTTAACTTGTAGAAAGAAAGGTTTTAGGTGGTGGAGCAAGTGGCTGACAAACGTGATTATTACGAAGTGTTGGGTGTGAGCAAAGGTGCAAGTGATGACGAAATCAAAAAAGCATATCGTAAATTGGCAAAAAAATATCACCCAGACGCAAATCCAGGCAATAAAGAAGCAGAAGAAAAATTTAAAGAATTGGGAGAGGCTTATGAAATATTAAGTGACCCACAGAAAAAAGCACAATATGACCAATTTGGTCACGCTGCATTTGACCCAAGTAGTGGTATGGGTGGCGGCGGATTTTATAGTAGCAGCTTTGATATGGGAGATATTGGCGACATTTTTAGTATGTTTGGTTTTGGCGGAGGTGGCAATGCCAGAAGAAGTGGTCCAAGACGAGGAAATGATATTCATGTCAATATGCAGATTTCATTTTCAGAGTCTATATTTGGAGGAACAAAAGAAATTTCTGTACCAGTAACAGATGAATGTGATACTTGTCACGGCACAGGTGCAAAACCAGGCACACACGCAGAAACTTGTAAAAGATGTAATGGTACTGGACAAGAAAGAGTAACACAACAGTCTCTTTTTGGTGCTATGACATCTGTTAGAACTTGTTCTGCTTGTGGTGGTACAGGAAAACAAATCAAAGACCCTTGTACAAACTGTAGAGGCGCTGGAAAAGTAAGAAAAACAAAAACATTTGAAATCAAAATACCTGCTGGCATTGATAGCGGTCAAACAATTCGCTTGAGTGGAAAAGGCGACATAGGAGAAAAAGGTGGCGGATATGGCGACCTTCTTGTTACAATTTATGTAGAGTCTGATAAAGTATTTAAAAGAAAAGGTTTAAATTTGTATTGTGATGTATCTATATCATTTATACAGGCAGCATTAGGTGATGAAATCAGTATCAAAACAATGTATGGAGAACAGAAATATAACATAAAAGCAGGTACACAGCCTGAAACTATAATTACATTAAAAGGAGCAGGTGCTCCAAAATTAAGAAATGAAAAGTCAAAAGGAGATTTGATTGTAACACTGAAAGTACAAATTCCAACTTCTCTGACAGACAGACAAAAACAATTACTTAAAGATTTTTATGGTGAGGGAGAAATTGCAAAAGAGCCTAAAGAAGAAAAGAAAAAAGGCATTTTTGAAAAGTTTAAAAAATAAAAAGGAAAGGAATGTTGTAATATGTCAAAAATATTAGTAGCATATTTTTCAGCAAGCGGTGTTACACAAGCTGTTGCAGAAACATTGTCAAAAGCAGCGAGTGCTGATTTATATCAAATCAAACCAAAAGTTGCTTATACTTCTGCAGACCTTGATTGGACAAATAATAAAAGCAGAAGCTCTATAGAAATGAATGATAGTACTTTCCGTCCTCCTATGGCAGAAAATGCACTAAATATAGCACAATATGACACAATATTTATTGGTTTTCCTGTTTGGTGGTATGTTGCTCCAACAATTATAAACACATTTATAGAAACATATGATTTAACTAACAAAACAATCATTCCATTTGCAACATCTGGAAGCAGTGGTATTGAAAATTGCGAAAAAAATTTACAAAAACAGTATCCTCAGCTTCATTGGAAAAAAGGAAAGCTATTAAATGGTGAACAAAAAGAAGAAATACTTTCTGATTGGTTAAAACAGTTGAATTTATAAAAATATAAAATATTTGAAATAAGGCTACCGCAATCCCATTAGCTTTAGACGGCGGGGAAAGGTAGCTAAAAGTATATAAAATATATAGGGATGGTGCAGTCCGAATTTACGCCTGTGGAGATAGTAGGTTATGAGGTCTATGAAGCAGGAAGTCCATTGGCTTTAGACAATGGGTAGTTCACTGATATTACAAAAAATCAAAATAAAATGCAAATAATAAAATCCCCCTCAAAAATAATGAAGGGGATTACTTATTTTATAGTAATATGTTTTCGCTAATGTAAATTTTAGATTGTATTAATTCAGATGCTTTTTCTGCCTGTAATACTTCTCCATTCTTTTTATAATCTTTTTGTCCTACTGTTATCTCTATTGTAGTATCATCTTTTTGTAACAATACTGGTTTATCATTTGCTGTCCACGTTACAGTAAAGCCTTTATTTTCTGCAATTTCTCTCAAAGGTACAAAATTTCCTGCATCTACTGGTGGCTCTGTTTCTGGTGGTGCTAATGGTGTGAATAAAATTTCTTTTTGCTCTGTTTGTGTTTCTTTTTCTGTCATTTCCTGTTGTTGTATTGTATCAATTACTTCTTCTTCCTCTATTTCTTGCTTGTCTAATATCATTACAAATACTGGATTTGTTTGTGCTGGTATACTTCTTGTTGTTGCACCATATACTACAAGGCAGTCTTGGTTTTTTAAATCCTCTTGTGTAAATATCTTTTTGCTGCCTGCCATATCTACAATTTTTGTTTGTTCTGAAATATTTAATTGTAGCATTGGCTGAGTATCTTTACTTGTCCATTCTTCATCAAAATATCCTGTTGCTACAAAATTTTCTTCTCCTACTACAAATCCTATTGCATTTGTTATAGGAGGCAGACTCATTGTCATAGGAGCATATTTTGATATAACAGCAGAAATTTTCATATCATTTTGCAATTCATCAAATGTCATAAAATTACCATTTTCGCTATTTACAATAAAAGCATTTGCATCTGCTGTATATACTATACCAAATTCATCATCTGGTAATGCAACAGAAATTGTATAATAATTATTTTCTTTTTCTATTGATTTTATTGTTCCGCTTTTTGTTGTATATTGGCTCTCTAATGCTGCATCATTTTGTTCTAATTGTTTCATTTCTGGTAATTCCTTTACTGCTTTTTCTATTGCTGGCAATTTTTGCTGTACTTCATCTGCAAATATTGTTATTGTACTCACTGTAGAAAAAGCAATCATTGCTGCAACTATTGCACACATTTTTTTCATAATATTTTCCTCCTGAATATTCATCATTTATTGTTTTCTATAATATAAGACGGTATGTTTTTTAGATTTGTTCCCTAAAATATTATTTTTTTTGTTGTTTTATTTCTTTTATTTCGTGCAATACTTCCTCTATTTTTTTTACTATGATGTAAGTACAAGTAACAACAAGTGATGCAATAAATGCTATTCCTGTATAGGAAAACATATGATAAGACAGTTCATAGTCATCTCCACCAACCGTTATCATAAAACCAATAGCATATAAAATATACCTATTAAAAAAATAAAATACAAAAAATAATATAATTGCCAATAATACTGCTTTTGTACTGATTTTCATATTTTCCCCCATAGTATTACAAATGGTACAGAGAATTTGTAAAATTTATAGTGCAAAATCTACACCTAACATATTAATTGCAATATCTACCATTTCTGTTACCATAGCGTAAGTTTCTTCATCTGATTTCAATCTTTCCATTGTTTCCTCATCTCCTTCGAAACTGCAAATTAATTGTTCGTCTGCATCATAAAAATCTGCCCTCCAATCGTCTGTTCTTTTTTGATATTTTTTTAAATGATACCATATTTCATTTATTCCACTAACCACATATTTATCAATCATAGTATTTTCCTCCTTTTAATATTCTGCATTGTGTACTGTTCTGGGATAAGGTATCACATCTCTAATATTGCTCATACCTGTCAAATACATTACAGCTCTTTCAAAGCCTAATCCAAAGCCAGAATGACGTGTTCCACCATATCTTCTCAAATCAATATACCACCAATAGTCTTCTTTTTTCATAGACAATTCTTCCATTCTTTTTTCTAGTTTGTCTAATCTTTCCTCTCTTTGACTTCCTCCTATAATTTCTCCAATGTTTGGTACAAGTAAATCCATAGCCGCTACTGTTTTGTTATCATCATTACTTCTCATATAGAATGCTTTAATGTCTTTAGGGTAATCTGTTACGAAAACAGGTTTTTGGAATACTTCTTCTGTCAAATATCTTTCGTGTTCTGTCTGTAAATCCATACCCCATTTTACAGTATATACAAATTTATCTTTTACCTTTTCCAGCAATGTAATTGCTTCTGTATAAGTCACTCTTTCAAAGTCAGAAGCAACAATATTTTCTAATCTTTTTAAAAGTCCCTTATCTATAAATTCATTAAAAAATGCCATTTCTTCTGGTGCATTTTCTAGTACAAATGATATAATATATTTTAACATTTCTTCTGCAATTTCCATATTGTCTTCTAAATCTGCAAAAGCCATTTCAGGCTCTACCATCCAAAATTCCGCAGCGTGACGTGCAGTATTAGAATTTTCTGCTCTAAATGTTGGACCGAATGTATAAATATTGCGAAAAGCCATAGCAAACGTTTCTCCTGAAAGCTGACCACTTACTGTTAAATTGGTTTGTTTTCCAAAAAAGTCTTTTGTAAAATCAATATCACCATTTTCTAAAACAGGCATATTTTGAATTTCTTTTAATGGCAATGTTGTTACAGAAAACATTTCTCCTGCTCCTTCACAGTCACTCCCTGTAATAATAGGTGTGTGTACATATACAAATCCTTTTTGTTGAAAAAATGTGTGTATAGCATAAGCGATTAAACTTCTTACTCTAAATACCGCAGAAAATGTGTTTGTTCTAGGACGTAAATAAGCGATTTTTCTCAAATATTCGAAAGAGTGTCTTTTTTTCTGTAAAGGGTAAGAACTGTCACAGCTTCCTTCTAATAATATTTGTTTTGCTTTTAACTCAAAAGGTTGTTTTGCATTAGGTGTTTCTTCCAAAATACCCTTTACGATTATAGATGTTCCTACATTCCATTTTACTATATCAGCAAAATTATGAAGCTGATTTTGTTCTAGCACTATTTGCATATTTTTAAAAAAAGTACCATCATTTAATTCTAAAAATCCAAATGCTTTGGAACTTCTTATTGTTCTTATCCAACCTGCTACAACAATCTCTTTTTGTGCATATTGTTTTTGATTTTTATAAATATCTTTTATCTGTATAAAATGCAATGTTATCACTTCTTTCTTAAATTACAAAAATTTTAAAAATTCTCTATATCCTTGTTTTTCCATATGTTCTTTTGGTATAAAGTGTAGTGCAGCACTGTTAATACAATATCTTAAACCGTATTTTTCTTCAAAAACGTGACCTAAATGTGCATTGCCACATCTACTTCTCACTTCTGTTCTTATCATATTATGGCTTAAATCGTCATATTCTAAAATACTATTAGGGTCTATAGCTTTTGTAAAACTTGGCCAACCACAACCACAATCAAATTTATCTTTAGAGCTAAAAAGAGGCTCTCCTGTGGTAACATCTACATAAATACCCTCTTTGTCCATATTATAATAACTGTTTTGAAAAGGAGGTTCAGTTTCATTTTGTTGTGTTACTGCATATTGTAAAGGACTTAACATTTCTTTTAATGTTTCATTATCTGGTTTGATATATTTTGTTTCATCTACAATACGATTTTTCTGTTTCATTATTTTTTCAATATTGATATGGCAGTATCCATTAGGATTTTTATTCAAATAATTTTGATGGTATTCTTCTGCTTTACAAAAGTGTTTTAAAGGTAAATTTTCTACTACAACAGTTTTTTGATACTGTTTTTGTAATTCTTTTAAAGACTGTGCTATTACTTCTTTTTGATTTTGTTCTACATAATAAACACCTGTTCTATATTGTATGCCTACGTCCATACCTTGTCTATAGTGACAAGTAGGGTCTATTGTTCTATAAAAATCTTCTAGTAACTGCAAAAGTGATATTTTATCACTGTCAAAAATGACTTCTACTGTTTCAGCGTGACCACTGCCATTACATACTGCTTCATAACAAGTTTGTTCTTCATTACCATTTGCATAACCTACTGTAGTATCTAAAACACCCTCTAATAACTGCATATATTTTTGTGTTCCCCAAAAACACCCTCCTGCTAAATATATTTTTTGTTTATTCATAAATATATCACTCTTTTCTTTTTAATGTATAAATGTCACTTCTTCTATGTGCCAATATAGGTAATTGTTTTCTGACTTTATTTATTTCTTTCAAATCTATATCACAATAAGCAATTTCTTCTTTTTCAGATAATCGTGTAAGTACTTTTCCCCAAGGAGATACTGCTATAGAATTGCCATAAGAAATATAATTGCTATATTGTTGTCTTGCTGGAGCGACACCTATAGTATATACTTGATTATCTAATGCTCTTGTACGAAATAATATTTCCCAATGTGCTGGTCCTGTTGTCATATTAAAAGCACCTGGCACAATAATAATATTGGCTCCTTCTAATGCCATAATACGAGATAATTCTGTAAAGCGAATATCATAACAAATACAAATGCCTATTTTACCAAATTCTGTATGAAATATAGTAATTTCATTTCCTGCTGTTAATGTGTCAGACTCTTTAAAATATTGCCCTCCTGAAACATTAATATCAAATAAGTGCATTTTTCTATGTTTTGCTATTTGTTTTCCTTTTCTATCAAAAGCATAACAAGTATTATAAACTGCTCCATTTTCTCCTTTTTCTGGCATAGAACCACCTACAATATACATATTAAGTTTTTTAGCTGTTTGAGAAAGTGCTTGCCATACTGTGTCCCCTTGTTGTTCTGCATATAAAGGGAATTTTTCTGTAGCATAAGGGCAGCAAAACATTTCTGGTAATATTGCAATGTCAGCACATTCTTTTTTACTTTGCTCTAAAAAAGAAATTGCTTTTTCTATATTTTGTTGTTTACTTTCAGAAACAGACATTTGTAATAATGCTGCTTTCATATCAACACCACCATTTATTGTTATATTTTACATTATTTTTTCATTATAGCACAATATAATGTGTAGCAAAAGCAGATATTTTAAGCATATTATTTCCCTTATTTAAAACAATATTTGTATTTTAATTAAAATAATGTTATGCTAATAAAAAATAGCAGAAAGGAAAGATTTGTTATGTTTCAATTACAATGTAATATTTATCAGTTAAATTATGAAACTGCTTTTTCTTTTTTAATACAAAAAATAACACCTCATACTGATATGATATTACAACCTTTTTTAAAGAGTATTTCTCTATGTACAAAAGAGATTACACAAGCTGTTATTACAACAACTTCTCAAAAAGATATACAAAATGCTATTGTTTATTTTGTCAATGAATATCATAATAAATTAAGTCGTTCTATAGAAAAAACATTTTTAAAAAAGGGATTTACTATAGAAGTAAATTCTCTTAATGTTACATTAGAACAAGAAACACAAGAATTTTTATTTTATATGGAATTTCAAATAATTTCTTATCCTATTAAAATATTAACCCCTATTTTGTCTGATAAATTCTTTTCTCATCTATTTCATATCAAACATTTTACTGAGGCTCTATTACTATTAGCAGAAAATATTTTTCAAACACAATGTAATTTTGCAAAAATCAAAAACTTGCATATTGAAGTAATATAATAGTATACAAAAGGACACAGCAAAGTAAATACTCTGCTGTGTCCTTTTGAAAAATTGTAGGGTTTTGTGTTGGGTAATTGTCTTTTCAGACATCATTATTTTGCCACAAAAATAATAAAAAAGCAATTAATAAAATGTTAAGAACATTTAAAACAGAATAATAATTTAAAATTATAATTGACAATAATAAAAAAGTATGATACATTTTACTAAATTAGTAATTTAGTAAAATGTAAAAGGAGAATAAATATGAAAATACCTGCAAATTTAAAACATAAACCTGTTATTATTTCAGAAAACTATGAAAATATTGATGGCAGATATGCCTATAACTCTGATGCAAAGGGATTGTCATTAGGTCTTGCACAATGGAATGACAGAGGAAAAGTAGATATTTCTGCAAAAGTGTGGCGTCATACAGGAGAAAAATGGTCACGCCAGTCAGAAGAACTTCCTATACATAGAGTACTTGATTTAGCAATATTGATTTGTGAAAGTAAATTATATTTTCGTGAAGCCTATCGTTATGAAAATTTTTATGACAAACAAAATCCTTCTATTGCTAGAGTAGGATTGCAGGGAGATGCTATGACAGTAGAATTTTGTACAGAAAATGCTATGTTAGAAGAAGACATAAAACTTTTTATGAATACATTAAGTCAAGATGATGAATTGATAGGAGAACGTCTAAAAGTGTTAAGTGCTAAATTGAAAGAAATGGGATATTAAAATAAAAGTATCTCCTTGTTATTTTAGTTAAGTATGATATTATGATAGTAGTATTTATCATATATTAATAATATCTTTAACTTTTTTTATACAGAAAGTATTTATTAATATTGTAAAACATTGTCTATTATAAGCATATTTAACTTTATTATTGGGGAGGTTTTTATTATGAGTAAATCAGTAAAAGTATGTCTTTGTATCACTTTAATACTATTTATGATAACAAATATAAATAATTTTATTTTGCTTTATCACATTATTTTTGAAACAGAACAACAAAATATACAACAACTATCATTAAATACAGAACAGATTGATGATATACTAAATTCTGACACAAGCCAAAATAGCAATGGGAGATTGTATACCTCTTTTTCTGATACACCCGAATATATTATAAAAGATGACTATGCTATATTAAGTGAAGAGCAAAAGCAGTATATAGAACAAGTTTTTAATAATTATTTTAGTGAAATATGGAATAGATATGGATATGATACAATTATGCCTGTTGTTACATTTTTGATTGGTTCTGATATTATTGATGATAATACTTCGGGTATGACATTTGAGAATAATACAATTATTTTAAGAGATGACATTTTTGACTATAGTGAGGAAGAAATAGAAAGTATAATAATACACGAATTAGTACATATTGCACAAGACTATTATAGCGTTCATTGTTTTTTCTGGCTTTGTGAAGGGATTGCAGAATATATTACTGCTGAGTATTCCGGTTATGAACGCTCGTTTATTACTACACAATATATAGAAGGAGAACTTTATGATGGCTATGAAGTCACTGCAGGTTTTTTGATGTGGCTTGAAAATCAAAAAGCAGAAGGTATTGTTATGGAACTACATAGACTTTGTCAACAGGGTAATATGGAATATAAAGCATTTGAAACATTAACAGGACAGTCGCTTGCTGATTTGTGGGAAGAATACTCTGGACAACATTTGCCTTCTATGGAGCAATATTTACTCAATAGTCCCGATAAGGACTATTTAAAAATAGCAAATTATTATTATTTTGGTTATAACAGTGAAGTTAATTACCAAAAAGCTTGGGAATATTATCAAAAAGCTGCAGAAGAAATTGAAGAAGATACTGCTAGTATATATCTTATGCTTGCCAATATGGTACAAAGTAATTTCGTTGAAAATACAGAGATACAACAAGCAATTGATTATTATAAAAAGGTGATTGATTTTGAACAGCAAAACGACATTATTACATCAAAAACACCTGTTGCTATGGCAAGGCTAGGAGATATATATTTTGAAAAAGAGGAGATACAAGCAATTACTTGGTATGAAAAAGCTGCTGAAATGGGAAGCGTATATGCAAAAAATAGATTGGGTGATGTTTATTATAAAGGCACACTTACTAAAAGAGATACACAAATGGCATATTCTTATTATATGGAAGTAGTAAAAAGTAATATTAATATACAAGATGGTAAAGTATATGCTATGGAGTCTATAGCGGATATACTGTTGGAGAATGAAGATGCTCAAGCAATTACTTGGTATGAAAAGGCTGCTTTTTATGATGCTTATGCTCAGATAAAACTAGGAGAAATATATTTTTATGGTATTTTTGGTAAAAAGGATATGAAAAAAGCACAATATTATTTTACACAAGTGGTAGAAAATACAGAGGCATTACAAGAAAATAGAGAATATGCACAGGAAATGTTGGATATTATAAATTAAAAAAAATTGATATAAAAATGCTTTTGTATACAATAAAAAAAGAGGTGAATATTTATGCAAACATTACAAAAAAAAGAAATGAAAAAAGCATATCAACAAAAAAAGACAATAGGTGGTATTTATGCTATACAAAATACTAAAACAAATAAATGGTTTGTAAGAGAAAGTCATAATATAGCTGCTTCTGAAAACCTTTTTCAATTTTCTAAAAAAATAAATGACTGTCCAGAACAAAAATTAAAACAAGATTGGTTGCAGTATGGTAGTGAATGTTTCTGTTTTATAGTATTAGAAGAATTAGAAAAAAATGAGCAACAAACAAGAAAATCATTCAATGAAGATTTAAAAGAGCTTCTTCAAATTTGGTTAGAAAAATTGTCTGAAAAGATATTTTATTAAAAAAGAGTATGCTACTCTTAAAACATTAGTTTATTATGAAAAATTTATAATAAAATAAAAAGAGTTTTATTTAAAAATAACATTAAATACAAAATAGAAAAACATATTTGACTATTTCTATTTTTCATTTTATAATAAATTTGATAATTTTGTTTTTATGTAAGAGAGTAGTGGGGGAAAAGTATGAAAAAAACTGTGTTAATAGTAATAATGGCTTTTTTGTGTGTATTTGGTACAGGTTGTAGCAGTATACAACAAAAGGCAAAACAAATTGCTACAGACTGGAAAGCAGATGGCAGAGAATATGGAGAAGAAACAACATATTCTACAGAAGATACGGTTCAAACAGCATTTTTTAAAGTAAAAGTAAATAGTGTTACAACACAAGATGAAATACAAGGAGAAAATGATGAGTATGTACCACAAGATGTTGCACATCAATTTGTTGTAGTAAATATAACAGTAGAAAATACATATGAAGATTTTGACAGTATTACAATGTTCTGTGATGATTTTGAATTAACTTGGGAACAATTACAAGGTGAAACAACATTTCCAGAATATCAAATGAATGATGAACAATTACCTGATAGTTATGAGTTAAAATATGGAGAAAGTAAAACAGGAAATTTAATATTTATTACACCTAGAAACATAAAAGATTATCAGATGAAATACTATGAAATATGGGACGATAATTTTATAGGTAATACTTATTATATTAACTTTTCTGTAACAGAATAAATACAAATAATATGATAAAAAAACAAAGCAGGAAGAAATACCTGCTTTGTTTTTATATCGTTTTATTTGTAGTAAAGGAGGAATTTTTGTTGAAAATTACAGCAATTACACAACAACTGCATCACCCAGAAAGATATTCTGTGTTTATAGATGATGATTTTGCTTTTGGTTTACCTATACAAGATATTGCTTATTTTAAGCTAAAAGAAGGAGAAGAAATTGCACAAAATAAATATGATTTTATAAAAAATGAATTGATATATGTAAAAGCACAAGATACTGCTTTGAATTATATAAGCTATAAAATGAGAACAGAAAAAGAAGTTCGTACAAAATTGTTTGAAAAAGAGTTTACAGAGGATATAATAGAACGTGTTATAAATTTTTTAATAGAGTATCATTATGTTGATGATGAAAAATATTGTGAAAGTTATATTAAGCAAAGATTACGTTGTAATCCTAAAGGAAGTTATGTATTAAAAATGGAATTAAAACAAAGAGGAATTAAAGAAAGTATCATTTGTAGAACACTAGAGCAGGTGAATATAGATGAATTTGGTGATGCTGTAAAATTATTAGAGAAAAAATGCTTGTATTTAGAGAAAATTGACGAAAAAGAAAAAAAAAGACTGAGTGCATTTTTACAGCGAAGAGGCTATTCCTATGATATAATAAAAGAGAGTTTTGAGTATGTTACAAAAAATAAATATAAAGGGGAAACATAAGAACTTGAAAGGATTTGATAAGCTATGGCTTTTTATATCGGTGAAATAATGAAATTAAGGCGAGAGTTTCAAGAAGCACATCAAAATGGGGAATATATGGAAGCAATTGCTTTAGGAAAAAGGATATACGATTTATATAGAGAAAATAACGACTGTAATACAATGGAATATGCTATTGATGTCAACAACTTAGCGATTGCATTTGATGATATTTGTATGTATGAAAAGGCACAAAAATATTATAGAGAAGCAGCAAATTTAAAAAGAGAAATAGGTGGAGAATGTAGCTCTTATAGTGATACTTTAAATAATTTAGCAATCACATACAGCAATATGGCAAAATATGAAGATGCTGTTATACTTCAAAAACAAGTTTTAGAAATTAGAGATAGGTTATTAGGTAGAGGACATGAAGATTATGTAGCAAGTTTATATAATTTAGGAAATGCGTATGAAGATGTAAAGCAATATGATAAAGCGATAGAAATGCACAATAAGGCATTACTGAAAGGGCAAAGACTTCGTACTGTTTCAAAAATGGATTTGGCAGATATATTGACAAGTTTAGGACGTTCTTATGAAAAACAAGGAAATTATAAAAAGGCAGAAAAAGTATTAAAAAGAGCATTAGATATATTAAAAGTAGAAAGAGGAGAAGAAAGTCATTATTATATGATGAACCTTTTGAGAATGGCAACAATATGTGAAAAAGCTGGGTTGTTAGAAAAAGCAACTTATTGTTGTGAAAAAGCAATGAAAATAAGAAAAAAAATAACAACAGAAAGTCATTTAGAATATATTACAAATTTGAATACACTTGCGACACTATATGCTAAAAAAAATGATTTTACACGTTCCCTTGAAATACATCAACAAGTACAATCTATAGTAAAAAATCTTTTGGGCGACTATCATACATTTTATGCAGAGGGATTAAATCATATGGCTATGGATTACTGTGGATTGAAAGATTATGATAAAGCATTAGAATTAAATGATAAGTCATTAGAATTAAAAAAGCAGATTATGGGTGAAAAGCATGGTCAATATGTCATTAGTCTTTTGAGTAAAGGAACAATATTAGATAAAAAAGGGGATTATGATGAAGCATTACAATGTTATCAAAAAGCATTAGATATGAGAAATGAATTATATCAAGGTAAAAGTATTGCCTGTGCAGATACTATGTTAGCTATGGCAAGGGTTTATATTCATAAAAAAGATGATAAAAATGCAGAACAATATTTATTGCAAAGTAAAGAGTTGAGAAAAGAATTAAATGAAATAGAAGATAGTGCTTATGTATTAAATTTAGAAATGCTGTCAGAGTTGTATTGTAATAGAGGAGATATAGAAAAGGGAATTGCTTTTTGTAAAGAAGCAATAGAAATGCAAAAAAGAATGTATGGACAAATACACCCTCTTTATGCAAGAGTATTGGAACACTTAGGAAAATTATATACAACAGCCAATAAATATGAAAATGCTTTAAATGTACTCCAAAAAGTAGTAGAAATTGAAGAGGAAACATTAGGAGAAGAAAATCCCAAATATAAAAGCAGTTTAGAATTTTTGGCAAAAGTATCTTATCAAAGTAATGCTTATGAGTTGTCAATGAATTGCTGGGAAAAATTGTATAATATGAATTTTGAAGAAACTCCTGAAAAAAGATTTGCTTCTGCAAAAATAGAACTTTGGTTAGCAAGCTGCTCTTTGCATTTGGGAAATCTTTCAAAAGCAAAAGCATATTATGAAAAAGCTATGGAGAAAAAAGAACAATGTGGTATCAATACTGACCAAGAATGGGGGATTATGATAAAAACATTTCTTTTGATATTGGCACAAAAAAATGAACAAAAACTAAAAAAAGATAGAGAGAAAATAAAACAATCTGAAGAAAAAAAGAAAATAGAAAAAAGCAATATGAGTTTTGAAGAAAAAGAAAATTATCTATTATCTTATTATGAACAAAGAATTGCAGAATTTGGAGCAGATGATTTAAAAGCACAACAATGTTGTATTGAAATAGGAGATTTTTATGCTGAAATAGGACAATATGATAAGGCTTTTGTATGGCTAGAAAAAGCAGAAAAACAAGGAGAAGGACAAATTTATGCAGAAGCAGTTAGAAAAATAGGAATATTATGTCTTTTAGGAGGAAATTATAAAAAAGCATTTGAAAAATTTATTTATGCTATAAAATATCAACAAGAATATGGCTCTACAAAAGGAGAAGAATATTGTATATTAATGGGGTTGATGGGAGATTTTTATTTTGCACTCAAAGATATAGAAAAATCACTTTGCTATTATGAAATATGGCATAAACTATTTCATGGCAAAACATTAAAAAATCAGCTATATTTGGAAAGAGTACAAAGAATGGGAAAAATATCAGAACGTTTAAAAAAAAAGGAGCAAGCCAGCATTTATTATAAAGAAGCAGTAGAATATATCAGACAATATAAAGGAGAATGTTTGGATTTAGCAAAAGAATTGTTAAAATTGGGAGAAATTCTTTTAAAAATAGACAAAAATGATGAACAAGGAGAACAAAATATAAACGAAGCAGTCAAATTATTTGGCAATGAAAAAGGAAAAGAAAGTAAAGCATATGGTAAATTGATGAGTAAGTTAGGTGTTTTTTATGTTTCATTGAGTAAAATAGAACAAGGTATTTCTTTTTTGGAACAATCTTATCAAATACAATGTGCTTATGAACAAACAAAAATATTGAGTAAAAAAGGATATGAAACACTAATAAAGTATTTAAAAGAAAATAAAGATAATACAAAATATCAATTAATCAAAAAAGGAAAGCCGCTATATTGAATTTTTAAACAAAAAGTATTGACAGAATTTGTTGCTTGTGATACGATAACGAAGTATGTTTAGCCGCACGAAGAGGTTCTAAATTCTAATAAGAATACCATATTCGGCGAGTTTAGTGGTGAGGAGGTGTACGAAAGATGTACGCAATTATTGAAACTGGTGGAAAACAATATAAAGTAGCAGAAGGCGATGTTATTAAAGTAGAAAAACTTGCTGTGGAAGAAGGACAAGAATATAGCTTTGATAAAGTGCTTGTTGTTGCAAAAGATAGTGATGTAACGGTAGGCGCTCCTTATGTTTCTGGTGCAAAAGTATCTGCATCTGTATTAGGTGAAGGAAAAGCAAAAAAAGTAATTGTATATAAATATAAATCCAAAAAAGGATTTCATAAGAAAAAAGGTCATAGACAACCTTTTACAGAATTACAAATTAAAGCAATTTCATTATAATTAATATGATAAAAGCGACGATATATCATAATAGTAGAAAACAACTTTGTGGATACTGTATTTGTGGACACGCTGGTTTTGCACAAGAAGGAGAAGATATTGTTTGTGCTGCTGTATCAGTGTTGACGATTAATACTGTAAATGCAATAGAGCAGCTTACAACAACACAGTTTCATTGTGATGCCAACGAACAAAAAGGTGGTTATTTAAAAGTAATGTTTTCTGATGTAGAAAAAGAAGCAGACTATGATGCAGAGCTTTTGCTAAAAGCAATGGTAATAGGGCTGCAAGATTTATCAAAAGAATATAAAAAGTATATCCGATTAAATTATGAGGAGGTGTAACAATATGTTGAAATGTAACCTTCAATTTTTCGCTCATAAAAAAGGTGTTGGTTCTACAAGAAACGGACGTGACTCCAAAGCAAAAAGACTTGGTGCAAAACGTGCTGATGGTCAGGTTGTAAAAGCTGGCAACATCTTATATACACAAAGAGGAACAAAAATCCACCCAGGTATTAATGTAGGTAAAGGTGGAAATGATACACTTTTTGCATTAGTAGATGGTCGTGTAAGTTATGAAAGAAAAGGCAAAGATAAAAAACAAGTTTCTGTATATCCAGTGGATTTAGCAGTGGCTGAATAAGAAAGAGAAAACAGGGGGGGCTTCAAATGACGAACATTTGAAGCCCTATTTTTTCATATAATGGCATAAAAGAGGTGATAAAAATGTTTGTGGATAGAGTAAAAATTCACATTAAAGGCGGAAACGGTGGAAATGGTATGGTTTCGTTTTATAGAGCAAAATATATTACGCACGGTGGACCAGACGGCGGAGATGGTGGTCGTGGAGGAGATGTTATATTTGTAGGCGATAACAGTATGAATACACTTATGGATTTTAGATATAAACGTTCTTTTAAAGCGGAAAATGGACAAGATGGTGGAAAATTAAATTGTTTTGGAAAAAGCGGAGAAGATGTTATTATTAAAGTCCCTGTTGGTACCATCATAAGAGAAGCAAATAGCAACAAAATTATGGCTGATATTACAAAAGCAGGAGAACAAAAAATAATTATAAAAGGTGGCAAAGGGGGTAAGGGAAATCAACATTTTGCTACACCTACAAGACAGGCACCACGTTATGCAGAACGTGGCCAAACAGCAAAAGAATATGATGTCATATTAGAATTAAAATTGATTGCAGATGTAGGACTAATTGGATTTCCTAATGTAGGAAAATCAACAATATTGTCTATGGTAACAAATGCTAATCCTAAAATTGCAAATTATCATTTTACAACATTAGCACCTAATTTAGGTGTGGTGCAGAGCAGAATAGGAGAAGATTTTGTTTTAGCAGATATTCCCGGATTAGTAGAAGGAGCAAGCGAAGGCGTTGGATTGGGACACGAGTTTTTGCGTCACGTAGAAAGAACAAAAGTATTTATACACGTAGTAGATGCAGCGGCATTAGAAGGAGATGACCCTGTAGAAAATTTTAAAAAAATTAATCAAGAACTTTCAGAGTATAATAAAGAGTTACTCAAACGCCCTCAAGTTATTGCAGCAAATAAAACAGATATTCCAGAAGCAGAAGAAAACGTTGTCAGATTGAAACAAGCTTATGAAAAAGAAGGTTATCAGGTATTTGCTATATCAGCAGCAACAAATAAGGGGCTTGATGAGATGCTGGAAGCAGTTGCAAAAATATTAAAAGAATACCCTGAAGATATTGTTTTTGAACAAGAATACGAAGAATATCAAGAAGTAGAAATTGATAGAGAACCATTTACAATAGAAGTATTTGATGACAATTATTATGTTGTTACAGGTACAGGTGTTGAAAAAATGATTGGTTATACCAACATTGATACAGAAAAGGGATTTGCATTTTTCCAAAGATATTTGAGAGAAAAAGGCATTATAAAAGCATTAGAAGAAAAAGGAATACAAGAGGGAGATACTGTAAAAATTTATGGTTTAGAATTTGATTATTATAAATAAGTCATATTATTTTTATGGTATAATTATGTAATAGGAGGAAAAATGTTGACAAGTAAACAAAGAGCTTATTTAAAAAGTATAGCAAATAATTTGGATAGTATATTTCAAATAGGCAAAAACGGTGTAACACCAGAATTAAGAGATGCTGTTGACAAAGCATTAGAAGCAAGAGAATTAATAAAATTAAATGTATTAGATAATAATATGATAGAAGCAAAACAAGCAGCTAGTATATTGGCAGATAGAACAGGAGCAGAAGTAGTACAAGTAATTGGCAATCGTTTTATATTGTTTCGACAGTCCAAAAAGAAACCAATAATTGAATTGCCCAAATAATAGAAAGAGTGTAAGTTTTATGAGAAGTGGTATAGAAGATTTTAAAAGTTGTAAAAGCATTGCTATAATGGGAGGAACATTTGACCCAATACATTATGGACATTTAGCGACAGCGGAGGCGGTTCGACACAGATTTAAAGTGGATAAAGTAATATTTATGCCTACAGGTAATCCAGCTCATAAAGCAGATAAAGTAGTAACACATCATGAGCATAGATATTTGATGACAGTATTGGCAACAATGAGAAATGAAAATTTTGATGTATCTCGTATTGAAATTGAGCGTCCAGGTAAAACATATACTGTAGATACGATTGGAGAATTAAAAAGATTATGTAGACCAAATGCTCGTTTATATTTTATTACAGGAGCAGATGCTATACATCAAATTTTTACATGGAAAAATGCAGAAAAATTATTAACAATGTGCGATTTTGTTGCAGTTACTCGTTCAGGATATAAAAAAAATAAATTGTTTGATGAAATTACAGAAATTAGAGATAAGTTTGCTAGCAGAATACATTATATGGAGGTTCCAGGACTGGAAATTTCATCTTCTGATATTAGAAAACGTGTGCAAAATGGCAGACCTATAAAATATCTTTTGCCTCAGGAAGTAGAGGACTATATTTATAAATTTGGTTTATATGAAAATGACACAGAAAAAGAGGTAAAATTTATGCTGACAACAGATATTATGAAAGAAAAATTACAATCTGCATTATCTGTAAAAAGGTATATTCATACAATGGGTGTAGCAGAAGAAGCGATGAAATTAGCAGAGATTTATGGTACAGCACAAGATAGAAAAAAAGCTGAAGTAGCAGGATTGCTTCACGATTGTGCTAAAAATTATCCTAATGATTTAAAAATACGTTTATGTAAAGAATATCATATACCATTAGATGATGTTTTAAAAGAGCAAAAAGATTTGATACACCCATTTTTGGGAGCAGAAATTGCTAAAAGAGAGTATTTAGTAGATGATGAAGATATTTTAAATGCTATTCGTTATCATACTACAGGCAGAAAAGAAATGAGTTTATTAGAAAAAATTATATTTTTGGCAGATTATATTGAGCCAAATAGAACAACTTTTGATGGACTAGAAGAAGCAAGAAGACTTTCTTATTTGGATTTAGATATGGCAATGAGATACACATTAGAACATACAATTTCTTATGTTAAACAAAGAAAGTTGAAATTGCACGCTTTGTCATTAGAAGCGTTAGAATATTTTAAAAATAAATAAAGGAGGAAATATTGTGGAAGTTGTAGAAATTGCAAAAATTGCTCAAACAGCATTAGAGGATAAAATGGGAGAAGATATTAAAGTATTAGACTTAAGAGGAATTTCTAATATTGCAGATTATTTTGTAATTGCAAGTGGAAATAATGTAAACCATTTGAGAGCAATGGCAGATGAAGTAGAACAAAAGTTATTTAAAGCAGGTGTAAAACTGCACCACTCAGAAGGATATAGCGTAGCAACGTGGATACTTTTGGATTTTGGAAATATATTAGTACATTTATTTAACAAAGAACAAAGGGAATTTTATAGTTTAGACCACCTTTGGAGCGATGCAAAAAAGGTGTAAAAATAAAATGTAACACACTTAATGTGTTGGCAATAACAAAATAGAAAGCAGGGAAATTTCCCTGCTTTATTGCTGATTAGGAACGTTTATTTGCTCTTTTATTTAATCCTGCCTGTCTTTCGTTTGATTGTTTTAACCAGTCTTTCATTTTATCTTCAAAATCAGAAGGTGCTGATTGTGGCTTAAAATAATCATCAGCAGGACGTATTGTTCTATTTTCGTAATTTGATTTATGTTCTTTTGTGCGGAATTTTTTTTCAAAATTAGATGGCTTTGTATTTTTTGTTGTAGAAGGAAGTGCCTCTCGTATAGAAAGAGAAATTTTGTTGGAGGCTTCGTCCACAGAAAGGACTTTTACTTTTACAATATCACCTACAGCAATATGTTCGTTTATATCTTGCACAAAGTTATTTGCTATTTGTGAAATATGAACCAACCCTTGTACTTTGTCACCCAATGAAACGATAGCACCAAAAGGTTTGATGCGTAATACTTTACCTTCAACAATATTGCCAACCTGAACTTTTTCTGACATTAAATTTTACACTCCCATTCTATTTTAATCATAGTTTTTTGTATTACAATCATTCGTATTACATAAAAGTATTCATTTACCGTAACAAGTATAACATAATTTATATCAAAATACAAATATTTTGTAGGCTTTTTTTGGAGGGATACATATGAAAAAAAATGATAAAATTGTATTAGACATAGAAGAAGTATTATTCCCTAATAAGGGAATTGGATATATAGAAGGGCAAAAAGTAGTTGTAAAGAATGTTTTGCCAAAACAAAAAATTACAGCACGCATTACAAAAAAAAGAAGCAGTGGTATAGAGGCAAAATTAGAAGAAGTATTACAGAAATCTCCTTTTGAACAACCATCAGAATGTCCTCATTTTTCACTTTGTGGTGGTTGTACTTATCAAAATATGGATATTACATCAGAAATTGCTATGAAAGAAAAGCAAGTAAAAACATTATTAGAACAAGCAAACATTACTATAAAAAGCTGGGAAGGAATATTGTCTTCTCCAAAACAAAAGGCATATCGTAATAAATGTGAATTTTCATTTGGAGATGAACAAAAAGGCGGTGATTTAGCGTTAGGTATGAGAAAAAGACAAAGTTACTATGAAGTAGTAACACTGACAGACTGCAATATTATAGATAGTGACTTTTTAAAAATTATTAATGCAACACTGCATTTTTTTCAAAAAAGAAATATTCCTTTTTATCATAAAGTACGTCATAATGGTGTGTTAAGACATTTGGTAGTAAGAAAAGGAGAAGCAACAGGCGAAATATTGATTAATTTGGTAACAACATCAGAAATTGTTTTTTCATTAGAAGAATATCAAAAAGAACTACTGTGTTTGAAATTAGAAGGAAATATCTGTGGTATATTACATACAAAAAATGATGCTTTGGCAGATATTGTGCAAAGTGATAAAACGAATATACTATATGGTAGAGATTATTTTATAGAAAAACTTTTTGATTTAGAATTTAAAGTTTCTGCCTTTTCATTTTTTCAAACAAATTCAAAAGGAGCAGAAAAATTATATGAAATTGTAAAAGAATTTGCAGAAAATGTTAAAAATAAAATAGTGTTTGATTTGTATTGTGGTACAGGAACAATCGCTCAAATTATGGCAGAACATTCTAAAAAAGTAATTGGCATAGAATTGGTAGAAGAAGCAGTTTCTGCAGCAAATGAAAATGCTCAAAGAAATGGATTGTTAAATTGTGAATTTATAGCAGGTGATGTACTTCAAAAAATAGAGGAATTAAATGAAAAACCAGATTTGATTATATTAGACCCTCCAAGAGATGGTATTCATACTAAAGCGATTGATAAAATTATTGCTTTTGATGCTCCAGAAATTATTTATGTGTCTTGTAAACCTACTTCTTTAGCAAGAGATTTACAGATTTTTCAACAAAATGGTTATAGTATAGAAAGAGTAAAATTAGTCAATCAGTTTCCAAGAACTGTACACATAGAAACAGTAGTAAGTATGAAAAAAATAATGTAATAAAATAAAAAGAACGAATAATATAATAAAATATCATTCGTTCTTTTTGTTATGTTAAATGATATAAAATGTCATAGTTTTTGATTAGTGACAACCGTGATGTCCTCCACCACAACCGTAATTGCTTTGTGTTACACAAGAACCATCACAATATCCACAGCTATGGTCGTAACCACAATAATCAACACCATCATGGGTATGGCGACCTGTTTCTGTACAACTTTCTATAGTACAAATAGCAGTATAATTTACAGTAGCTTGTGTTCTTCTATGATGTCCGTGTGCAAATGTTGGTATAGCAAAAGCAGATGACATTGCAACAACTGCCCCTACTGCAAGCAATTTTTTAATATTCATAGCAAACGCCTCCTTTCTGCATTTTAATTATATGAAATATTTCATCATATTAACATTATACCAAAATCATACTATTTTGTAAATGAATACATAGTAGTATGTGATATTTTATTGTCCAAATAGTTTTTTTGCTTCTTTCATACTTTCTATAATAGAAACATCAAAAGGACATCTTTTTTCACAAGCACCACATACAATACAATCTCCTGCTTTAGCAGTTAAAGCCATATAATGCTGTAAAACAGTTTCAGGAATTTCTCCTTGTGCTTTTGCTAAATTTAAAAATTTAATAACAGAGGCAACATCAATACCTTTAGGACAAGGAGCACAATGTCCACAGTACATACAATGTCCCTGCCAGCTAATATTGTTGAAAGTAGAAAAAACAGTAGCATAATCTTTTTCTTCTTCCGTAGCACATTCATAATATAACGAATTTTTTAAATCTTCCATAGTACGAACGCCAGAAAATATAGTTGCTACTGCGGGACGTGTTAAAGCATAGTGTATACATTGGCTAGGTGTCATAGCTTTTCCAGCTGGAGAATATTCTGAAAGCAAATCTCCCCCTCCAAATGCTTTCATAACAGTAATACCAACACCTAAACGTTGACAAGTTTCATAAAGCTTTTCTCTTTCTGGGTCTAAATTAAACAATGGCTTTTCATAACTAGATTGTGCCCATAGCTTTTCAACATCTTCGTCTGCTGGAAGTAAGTCATAACAAGGGTTAACACTAAACATAAGTACTTCAATTACGCCACTGTTTACTGCTTCTAGAGCAACAATAGGGTTGTGACTGCTCATACCAATATGCTTAATTTTACCTTGTGATTTTAATTCTAGTGCATATTTTAGTATTTCTCCCTCTGCAATTTGTTTCCAAGTATTAAGAGAGTCTACATAATGTATCATACCAATATCAATATAATCTGTATTTAAGTTTTTAAGCATTGCTTCAAATGCTATTTTTACTTCTGTAATATTTCGTGTTGCTTTATATTGCTCATTTTGCCATATAGTACATAAATGTCCCTGTAATATAAATTTTTCTCTTTGATTGTGTATAAGATTTCCAACACGTCTATGTAAATCTGGATTAGGGCTATACATATCCATACAATTTACACCATATTCTAAAGCAAGTGAAAACAATTCATTTGTAAAAGTATCCTCTTTTTCTAAAAAGCCCTCACAGCCAAGACCTATTTCACTTACTTTTAAACCTGTTTTACCAAGTTTACGATAATTCATATTTTTCCTCCTAATTAATAAGTACATTTGACATTTATAAAAATTTCGATTAAGCAATTTCCATAAGAAAAAGCAGGAAAAGCTTGAGTGTTAAATGTACTAAATGTACAAATATTTTTTATAATAGTCAAAAGCAGGAAATCTTTTGAGATTTCCTGCTGTATTTTATTTTAGTTGTTGTATATTTCCCTGTTGTATTGCTTTGATGTTTTTAGAAATTTTTTGTTTTTCCCAATTCCACCATTTTATATGAAGCAATTCCGAAATAACTTTATCTGAATAACGTTTTCGTATTGCTTTTGCAGGTATACCTCCCACAATAGTATAAGGAGGCACGTCTTTTGTAACAACAGCACGTGTTCCAATAATAGCACCATCTCCTATTGTAACACCAGCTAGTATGACTGCTTCATAGCCAATCCAAACATCATTTCCAATAACAATATCTCCTTTGTTATCCCAAGCATCTGCTACATTTTCACGTTGCAGTCCCCATTCTTCATAGAAAAGAGGAAAGGGATAACTAGATAAAGAAGATAAGCTATGGTTAGCACTATTGAATAAAAAGCGTGCCCCACAAGCAATAGAACAAAACTTTCCTATTATTAATTTGTCATAATTGATAGGATAGTGATATAATACATTATTTTTTTCAAATAATGTAGGGTCATTTACAAAATCATTGTACATAGTATATTCCCCAATGATAATATTGGGATTTGAAATAACATTTTTTAAATAAATTGTTTGTTTATCTCCTGTACGAGGATATATATTTTTTTCTGGAATAGTCATAATATTTCTCCTTTATATTAATATTATTTTTTTAAAACTATCCCAGATACTACAATGCAATGTTTCAAAATATATCACCTCTTATTATTTATGAATATTTATTTTATCTAATAAAGTTTGTACCAATTCTTTCCTCTTTTTCTGGTAAACCATATTGTTGTTTTCCTAAAGCAATACTTTTTATTAAAAATGACATATTTTCTGCTAATAGACGCATTGTCTGAAGTCCTTCTTTGTCTTGTATAGCTTCTTCAGCAGTATTGCCGTGTAGACTATTCCAATATTGACTAGAAGCAATAGGCATATTAGATATTGTAAAATATTTATTTAATTCATCAAATGTAGCAGACAAACCGCCTCTCCTGGCGGTAACAACACTTGCTCCTACTTTCATTGTTTTATCAAAAGGTGTACTATAAAAAAGTCTGTCTAAAAATGCAATTAGTGTTGCATTTGCAGAAGCATAATAAACAGGACTAGAAACAACAATACCATCTGCTTTTTCAAATTTTGGAGCAACTTCATTTACAATATCATCAATCGTACATTTACTATGTGACACACAATAGTTACAAGCCATACAGCCCCTTATTGCCTGACTTCCTACTTGTATTAATTCTGTATCAATACCATTTTTTTGGAACACTTTTTCCATTTCACTTAAAGCAGTAAATCCTGTTCCCTTTGTATGAGGGCTGCCGTTTATCAATAATATATTCATATTTTACTCTCCTTTATAGTTATTATTTTAATTTTGCTGAAAAGTCTGCAAGTGCTTCTGATATTTTAATTTGCTGAGGACAGACTGCTTCACAGCTTCTACAGCCAATACAAACGCTTGGGCGTTTTTCCTCTGGAAGTGTTCCTATTACCATAGGAGCAATAAATCCGCCACCTGTAAAACGATGTTCATTATAAAGTTCTAAGAGGTGAGGAATATCTAATTGCTGAGGACAGTGTGTAGTACAATAACGACAAGAAGTACAAGGCAATTTACCATTTAACATACCGTCAGCAATGGTAAATAATGTTTGCTTTTCTGTTTCGTTTAATGGTTTTTCATTTTGAAATATTTCTATATTTTGTTTTAACTGTTCCAAAGAGGACATACCAGAAAGTATCATTGTTACTTCTGGAATACTTTGCAAAAAGCGGAATGCCCATTCTGTAGCATCTGCTTCTGCTCTGAGTTGTTTTAATGTTTCTGTGTCATTTTCAGAAAGTTTACAAAGTTTTCCACCTCTAAGAGGTTCCATTACCCAAACAGGAATGTCATATTGTTTTAAAAGTTTTATTTTATCATCTGCGTGCTGGAAAGATAAGTCTATGTAATTTAATTGTATTTGACAAAATTCCATATCTTTTCCATACTTTTCTAAAAAGCGCTTCATAACATCATAGCTACCGTGAATAGAAAATCCTAAATGACGAATTCTACCATTTTGTTTTTGTTTCATAAGATATTCGTGTATTTTATATTTTTCATCAAGATATTGTTCAATATTTAATTCGCATACATTGTGAAACAAATAAAAATCAAAATAGTCTACTTTACATTTTTCAAGTTGCTTTTCAAAAATTTCTTCTACTTTATCCATATTAGAAACGTCATAACCTGGAAATTTTGTTGCTAAATAATACTTTTCACGAGGATATTTACTTAATATATTTCCCATTGCAATTTCTGAATTTCCATCGTGATAGCCCCAAGCAGTGTCATAATAATTAATACCGTTTTCTATAGCATAAGCAACCATTTCTGTAGCTTTTTTTTCGTCTATTTTTGCGTTATTTCCATCTATCAGAGGCAAACGCATAGAACCCATACCAAGTGCTGACAATTTTAATTGTTTAAAATTTTTATAGACCATAGTAATTACTCCTTTGTATAAATTTATTTTTTACTATAGTATAATTATACTACTTAGAGTGCACTTTAAGTCAATATATTTTTATAAAAAATGATGCATTTTTGCTATTATATAATATAGGTTATTGTTTTTTAGAAATCAAATATGTGATATACTATTAAAACAAAATAACTTATGCAAAAAGGAGGTATCAATGTGGAAAGCATAAGCGAAATAAAATCAAAATTTTTATCTGCATCAATACAAGACATTTCTGCTCTTATTAATCTATATTGTAATGATACAAGAAAAGGAGTACAAAATATAATTTGCCAATATCAAAAAAAAATAGAAGTTTATCAAAAAGAACAATTACGTTTAGATACTATGCTGACATTTGAAAAAGAATGTTATCAAAAAGGCTATCGTATTGTTGCAGGAATTGACGAAGTAGGAAGGGGACCTCTTGCAGGACCTGTTGTAACAGCTGCGGTAATACTTCCTGAAAATTGTAAAATAGAAGGTGTAAATGACTCAAAAAAACTTTCAGCTAAAAAAAGACAACAATTATATCATATTATATGTGAAAAGGCAATTTCTTATAGTATAGGTATCGTATCATCAGAACGTATTGATGAAATTAACATATTGCAGGCAACTTATGAAGCTATGAGGGAAGCATTAGAAAAGCTTTCTGTTACACCAGAATTTGTATTAGCAGATGCTGTACACATTCCTCATATTACAATACCTCAAAGAGGTATTATAGGTGGAGATGGAAAAAGCATTTCTATTGCAGCAGCAAGCATTGTTGCAAAAGTAACAAGAGATGCTATGATGGAAGAATTTTCAAAATTGTATACACAATATGGTTTTGAAAGAAATAAGGGATATGGCTCACAGGAGCATATGCAAGCAATAAAACAATATGGTATTTGTGCGATACATAGAAAAACATTTGTAAAAAATATACTTCCTACACAACAAAATCAAATAAAATCAGATAACAAAGCAAAAGGTACAAAAGGAGAACTATTAGCAGTAAAAGAAATGAAAAAAGCAGGTTATATCATATTAGAAAGAAATTATCGCTGTGAATGTGGTGAAATTGATATTATAGCACAAAAACAAAATACTATAGTATTTACAGAAGTAAAACTTCGTCAAACAGAAAAAAATGGTCAACCTTGTGAAGCAGTTACAAAACAAAAACAAAAAAGAATTGTTCAAACAGCGATGTATTATATATCAGAAAATAATATTACAGAGTTAGATATGCGTTTTGATGTAGCAGAAATATTAGAAAAACAAAAACAATATTATTTTCGTTACATAGAAAATGCTTTTTGGCTAGAATAGGAGAAAAATATGATTTGTGAAAAAAATAATTTAAAATATATTACATTTCAAAATTTAGAAAATACAAATATGGTAAAGCATTGTGTTACTACACGTTTAGGAGGTGTTAGTACAGGCGTTTATGCAGAGTTGAATATGAGCTTTACAAGAGGAGAACAAAGAGAAAAAGTATTACAAAATTATGATATTGTTTGTAATGCACTTGACTTTGATAAAAATAGTTTTGTACTTTGTCATCAAACACATACTACAAATATTAGAGTAGTGACAGAACAAGACAGAGGTATGGGAGTAACAAAAAAAAGTGTAATAAAAGATACAGATGGATTGATTACAAATATTGCAGGAATACAGTTGACAGTATTTTCGGCAGATTGTACACCAATATTACTTTTAGATACTGTGAATAAAGCGATTGGTGCAGTGCACGCTGGCTGGAGAGGTACTGTAAACAGCATTGCACAAAAAGCTATTGAGAAAATGACAGAAAATTATGGTACAAATCCTAAAGATGTCATTGCAGGAATTGGCCCATCTATAGGACAATGCTGTTTTCAAGTAGACGAACCTGTTGTAAAAGAATTTCGCCAAAAATTGGATTTTGCAGACGATGTGATGATAAACGATACTGTGCCAGAAAGATATAAAATTGATTTATGGGAAACAAACAAACGTATTTTAATGAATTGTGGTGTACAAGAAAAAAATATTGAATTATCTAATATCTGTACTATGTGTCATACAGATTTATTTTATTCTCATAGAGTAATGGGAAATGAAAGAGGAAATATGGCAGGTATTATTGCATTAAAATAGAAGATATTTAGTATAATAAAGATATAACAATATTTTTATTATATCAAAAAAGTCGACACAATAAGTCAAAAATAGTTTTTTGATAGACAAAGTGATTGAAGCAATTTCCTCAATCACTTTGTTTTTGCTCTAATATTTTTTTAACACCTTTTTCAAATTTTTGTCTAGGCAACATAACAAGATGACCACATTTACAACATTTTATTCTGAAGTCAATGCCTATTCGCAATATTTCCCATTCATTACTGCCACAAGGATGTGGTTTTTTCATTTGCACTTTATCACCTATTGAAAAATTCATTTTTTATCACTCCTTTTGTTCTTTTTGAATATGCACTGTTGCTTGTGGAAATGGTATAATAATATTTTCTTTGTCTAATCTGTTTTTTATGCGTAAACGAAGTTCTCTTTCTACAGCCCAATTTTGTTTTACTTGACATTTTGCCACAATACGTATTGTTACTGCATAAGCTCCTAATTCTGTTACACCTAATACTTGAGGTGTTTCTAAAATATAGGGTATATTTTTTGTTTTTTCCATTTCATTTTTTAATATTATTATGACATTTTCTAAATTTTCGTTATAATCAATATCAATATCTACAATGGCATTGATATAGTCTTTGCAGTAATTTGTAATACTGCCTATAGAACCATTTGGAAAAATGTGTACTGCACCATTAGCATCTCTTATTTTAGTAGTTCTCATAGTAATCGCTTCTACAGTACCTGTTTTTCCTTGTATTTCTACAATGTCACCTACACCAAAATGGTCTTCAAAAAGTATAAAAAAACCATCTAACATATCCTGTATAACATTTTGAGCACCTAAACCAATAGCAACAGAGCCAGCTCCGGCAATAGCAATTAAAGAACTTTTTTCAATGCCTAATTCTGTTAATATAGTGCATAATGCAATAAAATACAACAAATATTTTATAATACTAGATACAATAGAATAAATCGTATTTGCTTTTCTCTCATCAACAGGCATTTTGTTGTTTTCAGCTTGTTTCATTAAAAAACGTTTTACTGCTTTTCGGCTTAATTGTATAAAAAAAAGACAAACAGCGAATACAACGAAACAATAAAATAATTTGTAACCTAGTGACAATATTTTTTCAATATTTTTTTCTGAAAATAATGATAAAAATTCATTCAAATGATTTCCTCCTTATTTGAATTGCTTTTTGTATAAAAGTTTGAAATAATTTTTGCTGTATATTGTCTTGTGTCATAGCTTCAGGGTGCCATTGTACTCCTAAAACAAAAGGTAATGTTTTATGTTCTATTGCCTCAATTAAACCATCTTTACTTTTTGCTGAAACAATAAAATCATTTCCTGTTTGTTTTACTGCTTGATGATGAAATGAATTTACAGTACAGCTTTTTTGTTGAGCAATATGATATAATATACTGCCTTCTGTGATGTCTATGGTATGTGTGGCTTCAAAACGAGGTGCTTTTTGAATATGCTTTATATTAGTATTTGTTTGTGTATAAATGTCTTGATAAATACTCCCACCACAACATAAACAAAAAATTTGCATACCTCTACAAATTCCTAACATAGGCAATTTTTTGCGAAATCCCCATTGGCATAATTTGAATTCGAAATTATCTCTGATAGGACAAATTTCGCCATTGTCAATAAGTGGTTGTTCTTCAAATAAAAGAGGATTTACATCTCCACCACCTGTTAATATAATACCATCTATACTATCAGAAAAATCATCTGTATCAAAAATAACAATAGGATAACCTCCAGCTTTTTTTACTGCATCAATGTATTGTTGAGATAGTATATACTTTTGTAATTCATAATTGTAATCTGGTGTAATGGCTATGATTGGTTTCATATTGCTTCCCCCTTATTGTTATGATTTTATACATACGCTAAAAAAGGAATATTTATTACTTTTATCGTAATTTATGACAGTGCTTTTCTTACCATCATAATGGAAAAACCCAATAGATTTTGACCTTTCCATTGTGTCATATCAAAACGTTTTTCATTTTTCATAGATAAACCTATTCCCCATATTTTATCTTGTATGGCACATTCTGCCAAAATAGCATTTCCTGTTTCAATCAGTTTTTTTCTAAGTTGCTCATTTTGACGAAATTTTTCTAATAGTCCCTCATAAACAATGATTTGTCTTGTACCATTCCAAATAGTATCATCATAATTTTTTACAGAACGTCCTAATGCTTTTATTTTACCAGCATCTGATGTCTGTAATATTTTTGAAGCAATATCATTATCTTGAAATAATTTTGCCTTTTGGTACATCATATATTGTTCCATAGAAGAAAATGTAGTATTATTTTTTGTAAAATCTGATAAAAACCAATTACTTAGATAACCATTTATTTCATCAGGATTATGAAAACAAATTATATTTTGCATTTAAAATACCTCCTGTATGGTTTTATTTTTTTATAATACGTTTTTATGTATTGTATGATAGCATAAATGTGTGTTAAAATAAAGAAGTTTTTAATATATTTTTATTACAAATGGAAGGAGAATGAAATTGCAGAATATTGGAATTATTGGTGCAATGGAAGAAGAAATTGCATTATTACGACAAAAAGCATCTATTATAGATACAGAGCAAATTATTGGTGTAACATTTTATAAAGGTACATTATATGATAAAAAAGTGGTATTAGTGAAAAGTGGTATAGGTAAAGTAAATGCTGCACTTTGTGCACAAATATTAATTGACCGTTTTGCTGTAGATTGTATAATTAATGTAGGGGTAGCAGGAGCTGTTTACAAAGAACTATCTATAGGAGATATTGTAATTTCAAAAGATGCTGTACAGCATGATATGGATACTTCTGTTTTTGGTGACCCTATAGGTATTATTCCTCGTATGGAGGAAAGTTATTTTAAAGCAGATAAAACATTGATAGAACTAGCAGAAAAATGCAGTATGTCATTAACATCAAAAGCAAAAGTGTTTTTAGGAAGAATTGCTAGCGGTGACCAATTTATCAGTACCCCACAAGGTAAAGAAAGAATATGGCAAACAGTGCAAGGATATTGTGCTGAAATGGAAGGAGCAGCCATTGCTCATACTTGTTATCTCAATCAAATTCCTTTTGTTATTATACGTTCTATATCCGATGATGCAGAGGATAAAGCACACATTGCTTATGAACAATTTGTAAAAATTGCTGCTGCAAATTCTAGCGAATTATTAGAAAAAATGTTTGAAATGATGTCATAAAGTAATAACGTACAAAAAGGGTATATTACATACCCTTTTTATAATTGTTCCATTTGTTCGATTTTATCTAAATCGTGAGCAATAATTTGGTTTTGTGTTTTAATACATAATAAATCCATTTTACTTTTGCCTATGATTTCTCCTTCAATCACTTTTTTCTGTATTGTTGTAATTCTGACACGCATACCACTATGAAATGCTTTTCCTTTAAAATAAATAGTATCAATAGGAAACAATTCATAACATTTTGCCATTAGTTTTTCTAAATCTACTATTTTGTAATCCATTGAAATCATTTGACGTTGTTTTATATTTTTAATGCTTTTTTTAAAATCACTGATACGTAATATGATATGTGTAATAAAATAAGCAATAATTGCTGTCAATATCCAATCTTGTATTGTTAATGTATCTAATAAGTTTTTCATATTGCTTCACTTCCTTTTTAGCTTATTACTTCTATAGTATTTAAAGTGTTGTTATGACAGCCTACTAATGAAATATTTGCTTTTTGTAATACAGCAATTTGCTTCATAATTTGTTTTGTAATGACTTCTCCTGGTGCTAAAAGAGGAATACCAGGAGGATAAGGAATAATAAATTCTCCACAAATTTGCCCTTGACTTTTTGAAAAGGGAATTTGTTTTTTTTCTGCAAAAAAAGCCTGTCTAGGACAATATTTTAAAATAGGTAATATGTTTTGTATTTTAGGAAATGACATTACTTTAGAATTACCACAAATTTCAGCATCAATTTGTGTAATTGCTTTTGACAGCATATCAAATCCTTGCTTTGTATCTGCGGGGCTTGTCATAGCAATAGCATAAGATAAATAACCCATTTCTAATATTAAATGATACTTTTTTATTAGTATATCATTTAATTGAATACCTGTCATCTGTCTTTGAGGTAATTGCAGTATCAATTTTGATTTATCTCTACAATAGCCTGCTTCATTTAATAATACAATATGTTTCCAATATTTTGATTGTTCATAAAACCATTTCAGATTTTGAACATAATATTCAAAAGCATTTTTTGCTTCTTTTTCAAGCCAATGACAACAAAAATCAATAGCAGATAAAAACAAATAGGAAGGACTAGAAGTTTGTACCATAGAAAGACATTGTTTTAATTTATTTCTATTCACCCTATTGCCTTGTATATGAAGTACAGCTGTTTGTGTAGGACAGGGTAATGTTTTGTGTAAACTTTGTATTACAATATCTGCATTTTGCTGTAATGCTGTTTTAGGAAAATAATTATGAAATTTCATATGACTTCCATGTGCTTCATCTACTATGAGCAATATGTTTTTTTTGTGTAAAAAATCACTTATTTCTGCAATATTTGATGTGATACCTTCATAAGTAGGGCTTGTTATTATTGCTGCTTTGGTATTTTTGGTAACTGCTTTTTGTATTTGTTCTAATGTAATACTTCCTAAAAAATCAGCATTTTCTATATTTTCAGGAAGTATATATATAGGTTTTGCTCCTGAAAGTACTAAAGCACTGTAAACACTTTTATGACAATTTCTTGCAACAATAATTTCATCTTTTGCACTACACACAGAAAGTATTGATGATAATATACCGCTTGTGGAACCATTTACTAAAAAAAAACTTTCTTCTGCACCAAATAATTCTGCACATCTTTTTTGAGATTGTAATAATATACCTTCTGGTTTATGGAGATTGTCAAAATCTGTTATTTCTGTAATATCTTGAGAAAGTATTTCAGTAAAAGCACCTAATCTACCTGCTTTATGTCCTGGCATATGAAAAGGATAATATTGTTGTTGGGAATGATTTTTTAATGCTTGCCAAAGTTCCATTATTCTAATGTCACCACTTTATAATCGTGTCCAGAAGCAGGTAATATTTTTTGTAGAAAGTCATTTGTAGAAAGTGCTACAGTAGCAGTATTAACACAAGGGTGCATTGCAATTTTTTCCATATTCAGCACATCAGCATCTATTAGAAATTGTACTTTTTTTTCTGTATCAAAAAGAAGTCCTAAAGGACTAACAGCACCTGGATGAATTTTTAAATATTGCCACATATGTTCTTCACCAGCGAATGTCATACGAGGAACACCTACTTGTTTTGATACTTTTCCTGTATTAAATTTTTTGCTGCCTTCCATAAAAAGTAAAAAAAATTCTGTTTTATGTCTGGAAGACAAAAAAAGATTTTTGCAAATTGCAAATCCCATTTTTTTATCCAATTCTTTAGCTGCTTCAATAGTATATAAAGACTCGTGTTCATATTTTATGTAATCAACATTTAATTTTTGTAATATTTCATATACATTTTGTTCTACATTTTCCATTATGTTATCTCCTTAATTTTTGTGATAATAGGCATATATTTCTCTTTTAGAAACACCTCTATCTCTTGCAACTTGTTTCATTGCTTCTTTTTCAGAAATGCCTTGTGATAAATACTGTGCCATATGTTCTTCTATAGATATCAACTGATAATTTTGTTGTTGTTGTTGTTTTTGTTCTTCTAATGAAACACCTTCTATTGCTAATACAAATTCTCCTTTGGGCACATTTTGTGTATAATAAGCAATGTGTCCTTGTATAGTGTCTTTGCGTCGCTGTTCATATTTTTTAGTTAATTCTCTCATAGTAACAACAGTTGTGTGTTGCCCAAGTACTTCTGAAAGTTCTTTTAATGTATGAAGTAATCTGTGAGGTGCTTCATATAGTAGTATAGTACGATGTTCTTTTGACAATGAATTTAATATCATATGACGTTGTTTTTTATCAGAAGGTAAAAAACCTTCAAATACAAAACGACGACTGTCTAATCCAGAAAGTACCAAAGCGATAATACAAGCAGATGCACCAGGTGCTACTGTTACAGTAATATCATTATCATAACAAAGTTTTACTAAATCTGCTCCAGGGTCAGAAATACCAGGCATACCTGCATCTGTTACTAATGCAATGTCATTACCTTGCTGTAATTTTTCAATAAGCAGTAATCCTTTTGTTTGTTTATTATGCTCGTGATAACTTGTCATAGGTGTATTAATTTGAAAATGATTTAATAAATGTAATGTGTGGCGAGTGTCCTCTGCTGCAATAATGTCTACCGTTTTTAATAAATGAAGTACTCTTATACTAATATCATCTAAATTTCCTATGGGTGTACCACATAGATATAATGTTCCAGACATTTTCTCCTCCTTATAAAATGTGTTATTCATAATATATTTTTTTAATTTCTTCTGTATAGTTGCCGTCATTTTGATAAATTACAAGAGGAGCTTCTACTTTTATCATAGGTTTTCCATTTCTAGCACCTTCTATTAAAAGTAATGAAGGTTCTTTATTTGCATAAGATTGTACAAAACGTAGTCTTTTAGGTTCTAGATGATATTGTCTCATAAGTGCAATAATATCTGTTAATCTGTGAGGTTTATGCACCATATAAAACCTTCCCCCTGTTTTTAACAATTTAGAAGCATTATAAATTACATCTTCTAAATTACATAATAATTCGTGTCGTGCGATAGCTTTTGGTGCATAATCATTTTTTAAACCACCACCATCATTCATATAAGGAGGGTTTGAAGTAACAACATCAAATACGGCACTGCCATAAATAGAAACAGCTTTTTTAATATCTCCTTCATCAATGGTTATTTTTTTTTCTAAACCATTTAATATGACACTACGCCTTGCCATTTCCACACTTTCTTTTTGTATTTCTATACCTGTAAAATGATTTCCTTTTGTTTTTGCTTCCAATAATATGGGAATAACGCCTGTTCCTGTTCCTAAGTCAATCATATTTTCTCCTTTTTTGACTTGGGCAAAACCAGAAAGTAATACGGCATCAATGCCAAAACAAAACATTTTAGTATTTTGTATTAGTAAATAACCATTTCTGTGTAGGTCATCTATTCTTTCTCCTTGTTTGATTTCTACATCATTGTTCATACTGCTCCTCCACAGTTTTTACTTTTTTCACTTTTTTTTGTTTACATACTGTGATTTCATCTAAACTGTAAAAATTAATAGTAGGAGGGTCATTTTCTTTTTTTCTCACAGCTGCTTTTACTGTTTGCATTAGTACATTTGTGGATAATATTTCTCCTGTACCATCTACTGTAGTAATAATATCTCCTACATTAGGCAAATTTTTATTTAATTCTTCGTAAATGTCTTCTTCATATTTTAAACAACACATTAGTCTACCACATATACCAGATATTTTAGTAGGATTTAATGATAAACTTTGCTCTTTTGCCATTTTGATAGATACAGGCTGAAAATCACCTAAAAATGTAGCACAACAAAGAGGTCTGCCACAAATACCTATACCATTTCTCATTTTTGCTTCATCTCTAACACCAATTTGACGTAGTTCAATACGCATTCTAAATATAGAAGCAAGTTCTTTTACTAATTCTCTGAAATCTACTCTACCATCAGAAGTAAAATAAAATATTAATTTTATTTGGTCAAATGTGATTTCTACATCAATCAATTTCATATCCAAACCGTGCTGTGCAATTTTTTCTAAACAAATATCAAATGCTTCTTTCTCTCTTATTTTATTTTTTTCTTCTATCAATAAATCTTCTTCTGTGGCCTGTCTTTGTACCTTTTTTAAAGGTTGTACAATACTTTCATCTGGTACAAGTGTATTTTCTTTTATTACAGTACCACATTCTATTCCTCTAGCCGTTTCTACAATGACATAGCTGCCTCTTAACATTTTCAGTCCGTCTGGGTCAAAATAATACATTTTTCCCGCTTTTTTGAAACGAACACCTATAATTTCTACCATTTATTTCAACGCTCCTTTAGTTTCATAAGCATTACTTCCATAGTAAGTTGAAAGTTGCTATTGACAGATAACTGTTGTTTTGCCTGCCAAACTGCATTTATTTTTTTAATAATATCAGCTTCATTTTGTTTTTTAGATTGTGCAATAATATTTTTTTTCTGGTCTTTTTGTATGATATATTTTTCATCATTACATTTGATATATACGAATAAATCTCTGTACCATAAATACATAATATCTAAAAATTGCTGATTTTGTTTATATATTTCTAATTCTTTCGCCATAAAAAGTGCTTCTGATAAATCATCATTTTGTTTAGAAAGAGAAAGCAGTTTTTGTATAATATCTTCTCTCATAGTAGAAAATGTTTCAGATGTAGCTATTTCTATCGCTTTTCCAATACTGCCTTGTGCATATTCTGCAAAAACACTTGCATTTTCTTTTTCTGAAAAATGATGATGAAAAAGATATTGCTCTATTTTATCTGTAGAAACAAGTCGTAATTTCATTACAACACATCTTGATAATATAGTAGGCAAAAATTTATCTACATTATTTGCTAAAAGAAATATCATACCATAATAAGGTGGCTCTTCTAATGTTTTTAATAAAGCATTTTGTGCTGCGATAGTCATAGTATCTGCTTTATCTACAATAAATATTTTATAAGGATATTTATATTGTTTGATTTCCATATTTTTAATAAGCTGTTGTCTAATATCTTCTATACTAATGCTGTTTTTATTTTTTTCTGCTGTTACATAAAATATATCAGGGTGATTTTTACTATCAAATGTACGACAGCTAGTACATTCATTGCATGGTGTAATGCCTTGCTTTTTGCATTGCATTGTTTTAGCAATAGTATTTGCTAATAATTTTTTACCAGTACCTGCTTCTCCATGTATGATATAAGCATGAGAAATATGTTTTTTGTATATAGATTTTTGTATTTGTTTTATCATTTGTTCATTTCCTATGATTTCTTCAAATGTATACATATTTCCCTCCTATGTCAATATTAAAATTTATGAAATTGTTCTACATCTATTACAAATACAGTAGCTCCTCCAACTCGTACTTCAATAGGTTTTGGCATAAATCCGTGAACGCTTCCATAAGGGGCAGGCAATGTTGTAAATTGATTTCTGCTTTTACAATTTGTTTCTAGCACGTGAAGTACATCTTCAATTTTTTCATCTTCTACACCTGTTAAAATGGTAGTATTTCCTGAACGTAAAAATCCACCTTTTGTAGAAAGACGTGTTACTTGAAAACCATCATCATTTAAGTGACCTATTACATTTCCTGCGTCATCGTCTTGTATAATTGCAACAATTAATTTCATAATATAAAACCTCCTGATTGGTGTATTTTTTATTTTAATAAAAATGATTATTTTATCATTCTATGAATTTAAGTGTAGTTTATTATACCATACTTTTTAATACTGTGGATATATTCTTGCAAAACAATACCACTAATCAATGGAATTAGTGGTAAATGTTTTAAATATGATATAAAGTTATGATTTTACAATATCAATTTTATCATACTGTTGATGTAGTTTTAATAAAACAAATCTTGCAATAGGCTGTGCAATTAAAAGTTCTACTGCAAAAGAAATGGAAAAATTGCGAGGCCATTTGTAAAAAAAGAATTGTATTGGTTCCATACTAATTTGTCTGCTTCCTATCCAAGTTCCTACTACTGTTAAAAATATAGACATCAAAAATACAGTGCATAATATATTTATAACAATATGAGATTGGAAGCTATCACCCTTTTGAACAATTTTTTCTGTAAGCCATTCAGCAGGTTTATATGTTAGTAGTACGAAAAAGATAACACTAACCCATATAAAAGGAATGACATTTAAAGCGTCAGCCCAAATATACAAATGAAATCCTGCTTCAAAACAAGTAATAAGTGGTGCAATAATGTTGACAGACAATATTGATATGACAGCCATAAAAATTGCAAATTCTTTTTTGTTTCTTGGTAACTTCATATAAAAATCCATTATTCTATTCTCTCCTTTTTTTGCGTAAAAAAACAAGCGTAAAGTCATATTGACTTTACGCTGAACCATTTTACGCGTTTGTTTAATATTTTCATCATAAATTATAATATAAATTTTTTTATTTTTCAAGCAAAAATTTATAATATTTAAAAAAGAATATATTTTACTAGTTGAGAATTACAATAAAAAAACATATAATAAAATGTAACATATTGTAAATAAGGGGGTTGAGTTTTTTTGGTAACAAAAATAAACGATGTACCTGCTATATTCCAAATTTATGTTCCTTTACCAGATAATCCTTTAAAAAACTTAAATTGTTATGTACTTAAATCAGGCAATGAAGCATTAGTAATTGATACAGGTTTTAACAGACCAGAATGTAAACAAGCTTTAGAATATGGAATGAAAGAATTAAAAATTGATATAGAACACACTTCTCTTTTTTTAACACATTTACATTCTGACCATGTAGGATTAGTTTATGAATTAACAAAACATAAAAAATGCCATATTTATATGGGAAAAATAGATTATGATTATTTTGTAAACACTACAATAGGTGATATGTGGCTGAAAACAGAACAAAAATTTGAGCAAGAAGGTTTTCCTAAAGAATATACTACAGCATTACGAAATACTAATCCAGCACGTAGTTTTGCACCTAGTGGTATTTTTGAAGCCACTACATTAAATGATGGAGATACCATTCAAATTGGTGACTGCATATTACAAACTATACTTGTACCAGGACATACACCAGGACAAATGTGTCTTTATATACAGAAAGAAAAAATATTATTTACAGCAGACCATATATTATTTGATATTACACCAAATATTACGTCGTGGATAGGAGTGAAAAATTCTTTAGGGGATTATATACAAAGTCTTCATAAAATTAAGAGAATACCCATACAACTGGCACTTCCTGCACATAGAAAAAATGATATTAATATTTATGAAAGAATAGAACAAATATTATTGCACCATAAAATACGTTTAGAAGATACCATTGATATATTAGCGAAAAAACAAAATTTAACAGCATATCAAATAGCTTCTTTTATGAAGTGGTCTATGAGAGGAAAATGTTGGGAAGAATTTCCTATTACACAAAGGTGGTTTGCAGTAGGGGAAACAATGGCACATTTAGATTATTTGATTGCAATTCACGTTGTTGAAAAACTAGTCAAAAATGTTAATCAATATCGTTTGATTTATAGTGCTGAAAAATGTAAAAGTAAAATTGATTTATCAGAAAGAAAATAGGAGGAAGAAATGGATATACAATTAAAATTACAGCAAGAATTTGAATTAAAACAAACACAAGTAGAAAATGTAATAAAGCTGATAGATGAAGGAAATACTATACCTTTTATTGCTCGTTACAGAAAAGAAATGACAGGCTCATTAGATGACCAAATACTTCGTACATTATCAGAAAGACTTTCTTATTTACGTAATTTGGAAGAAAAAAGAGAACAAGTCAAAAATATTATTACAGAGCAGGGAAATATGACAGAAGAACTAGAACAAAAGCTTTCTTTAGCAGAAACGATGACAGAAATAGAAGATATTTACCGTCCTTTCCGTCCAAAACGTCGTACCAGAGCAACGATTGCAAACGAAAAAGGATTAGAGCCTCTTGCAGATTTGATATGGCTTCAAATTGTAACAGACAGTATAGAAAGTATGGCAAAAGATTTTATTGATACAGAAAAAGGTGTTGAAACGGTAGAAGAAGCACTTTCTGGAGCAAAAGACATTATAGCAGAACGTATTTCTGATGATGCAGATTTAAGAAAAATGCTTAGAACAGAAACAGTAAAAAATGGATTTTTAATTGCAAAAGCAAGTGATGAAACTGCACAGTCTGTATATGAAATGTATTATGACTTTAAAGAACCTATTAAAAAAGTAGCAGGACATAGAGTATTGGCAATTAATAGAGGAGAAAAAGAAAACTTTTTAACAGTAAAAATTGCTTTAGAAGATGAGAATATTGTACTCCAAAAATTAGCCTATAAAGTTATTATAAAAAATAGCAATACAAAAGAAATATTACAAGAAGTCATAGCAGACAGTTATAAAAGATTGATTGCTCCTTCATTAGAAAGAGAAATACGAAATGATATGACAGAACAAGCAGAAGAGAATGCAATAAAAGTGTTCCGTGAAAATTTAAAACAACTTTTGTTACAACCTCCTATTAAAGATAAAGTAGTGTTAGCATTAGACCCTGCTTTTAGGACAGGCTGTAAAATTGCAGTGATTGACCAAACAGGAAAAACGTTGGATACTGCTGTAGTTTATCCTACGGCACCTCAAAAGAAAACAGAGGAAGCAAAAAACAAATTAAAACAAATGATTGAACAATATTGTGTAGATGTGATTGCAATAGGAAATGGTACTGCTTCTAGAGAGTCAGAAATTTTTGTTGCAGAAACATTATTGAAAGCATTAGATAGAACTGTTTTTTATGTGATAGTCAATGAAGCTGGTGCATCAGTATATTCTGCTTCTAAACTAGGTGCAGAAGAATTTCCAGAATTTGATGTTGCATTAAGAAGTGCAGTTTCTATAGGACGTCGTTTACAAGACCCTCTTGCAGAGCTTGTTAAAATAGACCCCAAATCAATAGGAGTAGGACAGTATCAACACGATATGAACCAAAAGAGATTGGGAGAGGCATTAGGTGGTGTAGTAGAAAGTTGTGTAAATGCTGTTGGTGTAGATTTGAATACAGCTTCTCCTTCGCTGCTTTCTTATGTAGCAGGAGTAAGCAATACTGTAGCAAAAAATATATTAAAATATAGAGAAGAAAATGGAAAATTTAAAACAAGAAAAGAACTTTTAAAAGTACCAAAATTAGGACCAAAAGCATTTGAACAATGTGCAGGTTTTTTGAGAATACCAGAAAGTGAAACTGTTTTGGACAATACAGGAGTACATCCAGAAAGTTATAAAGCAGCAGAAGCACTTTTAAAAACAATAGGTTATACATTAGAAGATGTACAAAAAAAGAATGTTAAAAATATTTCTCAAAAAATACTTCAAAAAGAAAAAACAGCAGAAGAATTAGGCATTGGTGTACCTACACTAGAAGATATTATGAAAGAATTAGAAAAACCAGGACGTGACCCTCGTGAAGAAATGCCTTTACCAGTGTTAAGAAGCGATGTTTTATCTATGGAAGATTTAAAACCAGATATGATATTAAAGGGAACAGTAAGAAATGTCATTGATTTTGGTGCTTTTATTGATATTGGTGTGCATCAAGATGGATTAGTACACATCTCAGAATTATCTGAAAAATATATTAAGCACCCTTTAGAAGCGGTAAGTGTAGGAGATATTGTACAAGTAAAAGTAATTAGTGTAGATATGTCTAAAAAAAGAATATCATTAACTATGAAAAATATACAACAATAAAATAAATGGAGAGTATTATGAAATTTATACATTTATCAGATTTACATATTGGCAAAAAAGTAAATGAATTTTCTATGTTAGAAGACCAGAAGTATATTTTTGAAAAAATAATTTCTATTATAGAGCAACAAAAAATAGATGGTGTATTTATTGCAGGAGATGTTTATGACAAATCAATACCATCAAGAGAAGCAGTACAAGTTTTTGATGACTTTTTGACTAAAATAGCAAGTAAAAATATACCTATATTTGTTATTAGTGGAAATCATGACGCTCCAGAAAGAATTGCTTTCGGAGCAGAAATGATGAAACAAAGTAAAGTTTATCTTTCTCCTGTATTTGATGGAAATATCAATGAAGTGATATTAAAAGATGAGTATGGTGAAATCGCAATATATATGCTGCCTTTTGTAAAGCCTGCTACAGTAAGACCTTTTTATAACGATGTAGAAATTAATTCTTATAATGATGCTGTAAAAACAGTAATAGAACATACCAATATCAATAAAAACAGAAGAAATATTTTAATTGCTCATCAATTTGTAACAGGAGCAGAAAAAAGCAACTCCGAAGATATTTCAGTAGGGGGCATTGATAATGTAGATGCAGAGGTTTTTGATGATTTTGATTATGTTGCTTTGGGACATATACATAAACCTCAATTTGTAGGTCGTGAAACAATACGTTATTGTGGTACACCCTTAAAATATTCTTTTTCAGAAGTAAATCATAAAAAGTCTGCCTGCATAGTAATATTAAGAGAAAAAGGAAATATTTCTATTGAAAAAATAGATTTAATGCCTCAAAAAGATATGTGTGAAATAAAAGGATATTATCAAGAAATTACTGCTTTATGTTATTATAAAAATATCAATGTACAAAATTATATGCACATTATATTAAAAGACGAACAAGATATTGTTGATGCTATCGCAAAACTTCGCAGTATTTACCCTAATATTATGCGATTAGATTATGATAACAAAAGAACACAAAATAATCAAAAAATTGACATTACAGAAAATATAGAATATAAAACACCTTTGCAATTATTGCAGCAATTTTATGAAATACAAAATAATTGTGCTATGACAGAGGAACAAACATTGTTTTCTGCTCGTATTATGGAAAAAATATGGGAGGTAGAATTGTGAAGCCGTTAAAATTATGTTTGTCTGCTTTTGGTCCTTATGCAGGTGAAGTTACTATTGATTTTGGAAAATTAGGAGCAAAAGGACTATATTTAATTACTGGAGATACAGGTGCGGGAAAAACAACAATATTTGATGCCATTACATTTGCTCTTTATGGAGAGGCTAGCGGAAATATAAGAGAAGCAAATATGTTTCGCAGTAAATATGCTAAAGAAGGTACTCCTACTTATGTAGAATTTACTTTTTTATATCAAAAAAAACAATATCATATTCGCAGAAATCCAGAATATATACGAAAAAGAGAAAAAGGAGAAGGATTTACAATACAAAAAGCAGATGCAATATTAACATTTCCTGACAATCGTCCCCCTGTTACAAAATCAAAAGAAGTAACAAAATCAGTAATAGAATTGATAGGGATTGATAGAAATCAATTTATACAAATTGCTATGATTGCACAAGGCGACTTTTTGAAATTATTGCTTTCTAAAACAGAAGAACGCAGTAAAATATTCAGAGAAATATTTAATACAAAACCTTACTTTTTATTTCAGGAAAAAATAAAAGAAGAAGCAAGCAACTTAAAACAACAATATGATGATATTAACAAAAACATTATGAGATATGTAAAAAGCATATGTTGTGATGAAAAAGACGATTTTTATGTGTGTTTAAGTAATTTACAATGTAATAGCACAATCGCTTCTATAGAAGAAATTGTTGATTTGACACAAAAAATTATTATAAAAGAACAAAATGAATTGAATGTTTTAAAAGAACATTTTAAAGAAATAGAGAAAAAATTAGAAAAAGTAAATAAATTGTTAGGAAAAGCAGAAAATATTTCAAAAGCAAAAAGAGATATAGAAAAAGCAAAAAGTATATTAGAACAAAAACAGCCTTTATTATGTCAATTAAAACAAAATGCAGAAACTGCACAGATGAAATCAGTAAAAAGAGATGAATTGGCAGTTGTTATTGAAACAGCAAATAATAAATTAGTGGATTATGACGAATTAGAAAAACAAAGTAATAAAATAAATGATGATAAACAAAATATAGTGATACTAAAACAGCAGTTAGAAAAGTATACTTTAAAATTAAAACAAATAAAACAAATGATATTAAATGAAAAAGAAACACTTAATGCACTAAAAGATGTAGAAACAATACAGTCAAAACTAGAAGCAGAAAAAAAAGAATTAGAAAGCAAAAGAGAGATTTATAGAGAAATTTTCAGTTCTATTAAAAAATATAATACTATAATGAAACAATTTCATATAGTAAAACAAAAATATGAAGCTGCGGCAATATTCTGTACCAATAAAAAACAGAAATTTATAGTAATGGAAAAGGCTTTTTTTGATGAACAAGCAGGAATATTGGCTTCTACATTGAAACAAGGTCAAAAATGTCCTGTTTGTGGTTCTGTAGAACACCCTGAAATTGCAAAAATGACTGAAAAAGCACCTAGCAGAGAAGAACTCGAACATTTTAAAAATGATATTGTGGTTTGTGAAAAAGAGATGTCTAATTTTAGTGTAAGTGCAGGAGAAATAAAAGGAAAAGCAGAAGAATTATATCATAATATTGTATTACAGTCTGAAAAAGTAATTGGAAAATGTCCATTTCCAAACATTTTAACAGTAATTAAACAAAAGGGGAAAGAAAGTACAAAAAGAATTGAAGAAATACAATGTGATATAGAACAAATCAATAATAAAATACAACAAAGAATTTCTTTGGAGAAAAGTATAGAACAAAATGAAAAAAAACAATTACAAATAGAAGAAAAATTACAAAAAACAGAAAAAGAGAATGTTATATTGCAAAAAGAAATAGAAAATACTGCAACACAAATAAATAAATTAAAAAGTAATTTAGAATATGAAAATAAAAAAATTGCTTTTGATAAAATTTTAGAAATGAAAAAAGAAAAAAATGACATAGAGCAACAAATACAACAAACAAAAATAGAATTTGAAAATTGTGCTACATTAGTAGAACAGCAAAAAATTACAATAGATACATTAAAAAAACAAATTTCAAATGATATAGTAGTAGATATGGAACAATTAATTCAACAGCAAAAACAGCTTACTACAGCAAAAAGGGACACACAATATAATATAGATATTATAAATGTACAGTATACGTCTAATCAAAAAATATTGAGTGAAATACAAAAATATAGTAATGAAATGGAGAAAACAGAAAAAGAATATTATTTTGTAAAAAGTTTATCAGATACTATAAATGGAAAAATTACAGGAAAAGATAAAGTAATGTTAGAAACTTATATACAAATGAATTATTTTGAAAGAATTATATCGAAGGCAAATATTAGATTTATGATTATGAGCAATGGACAGTATGAATTGAAAAGAAAAGTAGATGCAGAAAACCGTCAAAGTCAAAGTGGTTTAGAATTAAATGTAATTGACCATTATAATGGTTCAGAACGTAGTATTAAAACATTGTCTGGAGGAGAGGCTTTTAAAGCAGCACTTTCTCTTGCATTAGGTCTTTCTGATGAAATACAGTCATGTGCTGGTGGCATACAAATAGATGCTATGTTTATTGATGAAGGCTTTGGTTCTTTAGATGAAGAATCACTTAATCAAGCAATCAATGTATTACATAATTTAACAGAGGGAGATAGAATGATAGGTATTATTTCTCACGTTTCAGAAATAAAAGAACGTATTGAAAAACAAATTATTGTAAAAAAAGCAATCACAGGAGGCAGCAACGTAACAATAGAGATATAAACTTGATAAAAATAACAACCTTTTGGGCTTCTTTATATACCCATAAAAAAATTATATAGCAGCTTGTAAAATATAATACATTTTTTTGTAGAACTGTACAAATATTTTAAAATAAGAAGGAATTTTATAAAAAATGTCGAAATAAACTATATAGTTATATTCCGTTATTGCATATTGACAACAATGCTAATTCATTTATAATAAAGAAGCAATTTACAAGGAGGAACTATTTAAACGAGGTGATGCTTGTGCTATATCCCCAGGAAATATTAGAGGAAGTACGGGTTCAAAACGATATTGTAGATGTCATATCAGAATATTTACCATTAAAGCAAAAAGGAACATCTTATTTTGGTCTTTGTCCATTCCACAATGAAAAAACACCTTCTTTTTCTGTCAGTAGTGAAAGACAATTTTATTATTGTTTTGGCTGTGGTGCAGCAGGAAATGTATATACTTTTATTATGCAGATGGAAAATGACACTTTTCCAGAAGCAGTAAAAAGGCTTGCAGATAGAGTACATATTACATTGCCTCAACCACAATATACACAACAAGCAAAAGAGCAGGAATTACAAAGGCAAAGACTTTTTGATTTACATAAAAAGGCAGGACGTTTTTTTTATGAAAAATTGCATGAGCCTGTTGGTGAACAAGCAAGAGCATATTTACAAAAACGTCAAATGAACGATAATATACAAAAAAAATTTGGTATAGGTTATGCACCAAAAGGACAACAGGAATTATATCAATATTTACAAAAACAAGGATTTTCTCAACAAGAATTACAAAAAAGTGGATTAATAATAGAAAGAAAAGAAGAAAAAGGATATTTTGACCGTTTTCGAAATCGATTGATGTTTCCTATATTAGATATACAGGGCAGAGTGATTGGATTTGGAGGTAGAATATTATCACAAGGAGAACCAAAATACTTAAATTCTCCTGAAACACTTCTTTTTAATAAGAGTAAAAATTTATATGGTCTTAATTTTGCAAAAAATACAAGAAAGAGAGAAATAATATTAGTAGAAGGTTATATGGATATGATTTCTCTTTATCAAGCAGGTTTTAGAAATGTAGCAGCATCTTTAGGGACAGCATTTAATCAGGAACACGCAAAAGTATTAAAAAAATATGCTGATAGTGTCATACTTCTTTATGATAGTGATGATGCAGGTACTATGGCAGCACAAAGAGCAATTCCTATATTAACTCAAAATGGCTTTTATGTAAAAGTGCTTCAAGTACCAAATGGAAAAGATCCAGATGAATTTATAAAACAAAGTGGAGCAAAAGCGTTTTCTCGTTTATTAGCAAATGCTCAACATTATATTACATTTCAAATACAGTGTTTAAAAAAACAGTATGATTTAACACAACCACAGCAAAAAGTGGAGTTTACAACAAAAACAGCGAATATTTTATCAAAATTAGATAACGATATTGAAAGAAATGTTTACACAAATGAAATTTCTAATATGACAGGAATTTCACAACAAGCAATAGAAAATGAAATTGTTAAAATAATAAAAAAAGAAAATGAAATGTTTACACAAAATGCACAACAAAAAAGAAAAACACAATATTATCAAAATAACAAAGATTTGATAACAAAATCATCAGGCACATTTGCAGCACAAAGAGATATTTTATTTTTATGTGCATCTAATATACAAGTTTTTAACAAAATAAAAACAATATTATCAGCAGAAGATTTTACAGAGGAAATTTACAAAAAAGTGTATGAAAAAATAGATTTGCTTCATCAAAAAAGTGCTGTTGTATTTCCGGCAGAATTAGTCAATTATTTTGAATTGCCAGAAGAACAAAAAATAGTAACAGAAATTTTTGCTGTTGCTTTACAATACAAATCAACAAAAGAAATAGAAAAGGCACTGACAGAAGAAGTCAAAACATTAAAAAGAACTAGTTTGGACAAATTAGCTTCTCAAGCACAATCTGTAGAACAAATTAAAAAGCTGATAGCAGAAAAAGGAAAGTTGGACAGTTTGTATATTACAATAGCAGATGGTTAAAATACTAGAGAACAGAAAGGAAGGATCATATTGAAATCTGTCGATGAAAACACATTAATTACTCGATTGCGGGAACTAATTCAAATCGGCAAGAAGAAAAAAGGGGTACTAGAATACAAGGAAATTATGGATTACCTTGGAGATATAGACCTAGATTCAGACCGTATTGACAAAATATATGAATTTTTTGAAGCGAAGGGCATTGATGTGTTGAATACCATTGAGGCAGAAGATGAAATCGAAAAGGATTTGGATTTGACACTTCCTGAAGGTATCAACATTGATGACCCTGTTAGAATGTATTTAAAAGAAATTGGTAAAGTACCGCTTTTGAGTGCAGAAGAAGAAATTGAATTAGCAAGAAGAATGGAAGACGGCGATGAATATGCCAAAAAGAAACTAGCAGAAGCTAATTTACGTCTTGTAGTAAGCATTGCAAAAAGATATGTAGGACGTGGTATGCTTTTTTTAGATTTAATTCAAGAAGGAAATTTAGGTCTGATTAAAGCAGTAGAAAAATTTGACTATCATAAAGGATATAAATTTAGTACCTATGCTACATGGTGGATACGTCAAGCAATTACCAGAGCGATTGCTGACCAAGCTAGAACAATTAGAATACCTGTGCATATGGTAGAAACGATAAATAAATTAATTCGTATTTCAAGACAATTATTGCAGGAATATGGCAGAGAACCAACTGCAGAAGAATTAGCAGTAGAAATGCAAATGCCAGAGGAAAAAGTACGTGAAATTATGAAAATTGCACAAGAACCTGTGTCACTGGAAACACCTATTGGAGAGGAAGAAGACAGTCATTTAGGAGATTTTATACCAGATGATGATATTCCTGCTCCAGCAGAAGCAGCTGCATTTACATTGCTGAAAGAACAACTGATTGAAGTATTAGATACCTTAACAGATAGGGAAGAAAAAGTATTACGTCTGCGTTTTGGATTAGATGATGGACGTGCCAGAACATTAGAAGAAGTTGGAAAAGAATTTAATGTTACAAGAGAAAGAATTAGACAAATTGAAGCAAAAGCATTACGTAAATTAAGGCACCCAAGTAGAAGTAAAAAATTAAAGGATTATTTGGAATAATGTCATATGAGGTTTTGAAGGTGTACGCCCTCAAAACCTTTTTTTCATAAAAAGGAGCGTAAAGTATTGGAACTATCACAAAGATTACGTGTTGTAGGAGATTTTGTAACACAAAAAACAGTAGCAGATATTGGAACAGACCACGCCTATGTTCCTATTTATTTACATAGAAAGGGAGAAGTAGAAAAAGTAATAGCTTGTGATATTAATCAAAAACCCTTAGAAAAAGCACAACAAAATATAAAAGCATATCACGCAGAAAATATTATTACCACTCGTTTAGGAAATGGTTTACAGCCTTTACAGCCTAATGAAGTAGATACAATAATTATTTCAGGTATGGGAGGAATGCTTATTATAGAATTATTAGAACAATCTCAAAAAGTAATAAATACAACAAAAGAATTAGTACTTTGCCCTCATTTAGATGTACCAGCTGTAAGAAAATATTTGCATAAAATAGAATATTGTATTGTAGAAGAAAAAATGATATTAGAAGAAGGAATTTTTTATACTATATTAAGAGCAATAAAAGGAAAGCAAAAATATAATAAAGAAATAGAATATCTTTTTGGAAAAATATTGCTAGATAATAAAGATACTGTTTTAAAGCAATTTGTTTCAAGTGAAAAAAAACGTTTGCAAAATATAAAAAAACAATTATATGATAAAAAAACAGAACAGTCACAGAAAAGATTACAAGAAATTTTACAATATCAAAAATTAATAGAGGAGGCAGAAAAATGGCTGTATTGTGCAAAGAAATTATAAAACGAATAGAAACATTTGCTCCAAAGCATTTAGCAGAACAATGGGATAATGTAGGTTTAACAGTAGGAGATAAAAACAAACAAATAAAAAAAGTTTTAGTGGCATTAGATGTGATACCTCCTGTGATAGAAGAAGCAATTCATATTGGTGCAGATTTAATTGTAACACACCACCCTATGATATTATTTCAAAAAGTAAAAAATATACAAGCAGATACTTCTTTAGGAAAAAAAATATATGATTTAATTAAAAATGACATTTCTGCTTATTGTGCTCATACCAATTTAGATATTGCTTTTGGTGGAACAAATGATGTCTTAGCAAAATTAGCAGGTTTAGAAAATGTAGAAATATTAGAACAAACAGATGCAGAAGAATTGAAAAAAATAGTGGTGTATGTGCCAAAAGAATATCAAGAAATACTCAGACAGTCTATGTGTGATGCAGGAGCAGGTTTTATTGGAAACTATTCAAATTGTACATTTTCGTCAGATGGAATAGGAACATTTTTACCATTAGAAGGTACAAAACCATTTTTAGGAAAACAGGGAAATTTAGAAAGAGCACAAGAAGTCAGAATTGAAACCATTGTACCAAATTCATTACTTCATACTGTTTTAGAAGCTATGAAAAAGGCACACCCTTATGAAGAACCAGCATATGATATTTATACTGTAGAACAAAAAGGCAAACGATATGGCATAGGCAGAATTGGAACATTAAAAGAAAGTATGACATTTGAACAGTATAGTATTTTTTTAAAAAAGCAGTTAGCATTAGATAGTATACGTATTGTGGGAGAAAGAAATAAAAATATTAAAAAAGTGGCTCTTTGTACAGGAAGTGGTGTGGAATTTATGGAACAAGCTCATAAAATGGGAGCAGATGCGTATTTAACTGGTGACATAAAATTTCACGAGGCACAAAGGGCAATAGAAATGGGATTGTGTGTAGCAGATGTTACACATTATGCAAGTGAAGTGATTGTAGTACCTATATTAAAACAGTTTTTACAACAAAAATCAAAGCAATATCATTGGGATATAGAAGTAATACAATCTTCTGTCAATGGTCAGGTATTTGAACATATATCATAAAGGAGGTTTTATTATGTTGACCATACGAGTGCTAGAAAAAAATTTAGAAGTAGAAGAAGGAACTTCTTTTGAAACAATAGCAAAACAGTTTCAAAGTTATTTTAAATCTCCCATATTATTGGCAAAGCAAAATAATAAATTGATAGAGCTTTCTCATAAAATTCAGCAAGGCGGAGAGGTAATGTTTTATGATATTACTTGTATGGAAGGTATGAGAGTATATCATAGAAGTGTATCTTTTTTAATGATAAAGGCAGTAAAAGAAATGCTTGGGAAAAAGGCTTCTGTAGTAATAGAACATTCTTTACACAAAAGTTTATATTGTGAAGTAAGAGAAAAAGATGTTGAAGTCAATCAAAAGTTTTTGGATACATTAACAGAAAAAATGAAAAATTTAGTAGAAAGGGATATTCCTATCAATAAGTATGCTTTTCATAGAGATGATGCCATAGAAAAAGTCAGAGAATTTGGTATGGAAAATAAAGCAAGATTGTTCCGTTTTAGACGTTCCTCTAATATCAATCTCTATGAAATGGACGGGGTTTATGATTATTTTTATGGTTATATGGTACCTTCTACAGGATATTTAAAAAGTTTTCAGTTGATGTTATACGAAAATGGCTTTTTAATACGTTTTCCTGACAGAAAAAATCCTAATGAGATATTAAAATTTACAGATCCTGAAAAAGTTTCTAGTGTTTTTATGGAGCAAATGAAGTGGTGTTCTCTTATGAAAGTAAATAATGTTGCTGATTTAAACGAAGCAATTACAGATGGAAAATTTGGTGATTTGGTACGTATTAATGAAGCACTTCACGAAAAAAAGGTAGCAGAAATTGCAGATAAAATTTATAAAAAAAGAGATAAAGTAAAAGTAGTGTTGATAGCAGGGCCTTCTTCTTCTGGAAAAACAACATTTGCAAATAGGCTTTGCGTACAGCTTCGTGTATTAGGTATTATTCCTCACGCTATTTCATTAGATGATTATTTTATTAATAGAGAAGATGTACCTATAGATGAATTTGGAAATAAAGATTTTGAAGACATCAATACATTAGATTTGAAATTGTTTAATGACCACATTACAAGAATGATAGCAGGGGAAACAGTAGAAATGCCCCATTATAATTTTGTAACAGGAAAAAGAGAGTATAATGGAAATTATGTGACATTAGAAAATGGTGGTATATTTGTAATAGAAGGTATACACGGATTAAATGATTTATTGACAGCTTCTATTACAGCAGAAAATAAATTTAAAATATTTATTAGTGCTATGACACAACTAAATATTGATGACCATAATAGAATATCTACATCAGATAGTCGCTTAATACGTCGTATTGTAAGAGATAATCAATTTAGGGGCAGAGATGCCACAACTACCATTGCTGGTTGGGACTATGTTACAAGGGGAGAAGAAAAAAATATATTTCCTTTCCAAGAAAATGCAGATGCAATATTTAATTCTGCAACAATATATGAATTGAGTGTATTAAAACAATATGCAGAACCACTTTTATTTAAAATAGAACAATCACAAAGTGAATTTGTAGATGCAAAGAGATTAATTAAATTTTTAGATTATTTTTTAGGTGCAAATGGTGATGCAATACCGAATAATTCTATTATAAAAGAATTTTTAGGAGGTAGTTGTTTTAAAGTGTGATAAAATAATAAAGAGCAGTGTTTTTACTGCTCTTTTTATATTATATATAAGTAATATCTTGCTTTTTTGCATTACGAACAGAATAATTATTTATTTTTACAATATATCCGCTAAACTCCATATCATTTTTATTTTCTTCCCAACCATCTATATTTTCAACGTTTTCTATAATAAATTGATGGGAAGGAATAAGAAATCTTTTATTGTTAGGAGAAGGAATATATTTTTGATAAAATAATTGTATCTCTGATATTGTACCAGACAAAACAAATAATGTTTTCCATTTATTACTATGTGCTTCGTAAAAATAATCTATATTGATGTTAGCAGGAGTAAAATTTTCTGAAGTACATACTATCCATTCAATGACATCACCAATTTTAAATTCTGTACCACAACACTGCATTTGCCAACTTTCATAAAATATAGTACATTCCATTATTTGCTATTCCTCCTATCAGTGAAAATTTTAACATAAAATAGTATTAAATACAATATGTTGAAGCAGTAAAATGCCTATGATAAAATGAAAACGAAAAATAAAAAAGGAAGTGTATTTATGTATGGAAAAGCAACGATAAATAATTGTGAAAAGATTTATGCTATGATTTGTGATATGGAATGTAAACAGCTTCCATTTGACAAATTCTATAAAATATATCAACAACAAATAAATCATAAACAGTATTATTGTATCGTTTGTGAATGTAATGATGTTGTAGTGAGTGTTTTAAATTTAAGATTTGAACAGCAACTTCATCATTGCGAATGTATTGCAGAAATTATGGAATTTGCTGTAGATAGATTATACAGAAATAAAGGCAGAGGAAAAGAGATGTTTTATAATACCTGTCAAATTGCAAAAGATTTTGGCTGTACGTAAATAAAAGTAAATTGTAATCAAATCTATACAGAAGTACATTGATTTTATTTAAGGGAAAGAATGCACAATTTTCACTATAAATTTTCAAAATCATTTTTAGAAAGTAATAATAGTAAAAAATGAAATAGGAAAATAAAACAGCAGTACGAAAATAATTGACAAAAGTAAAATATATAACATATAATAAATAAGAGTAAGTTAAATGGTCGCACTTTTTTTAAAAAAAGTGAGGAAAGTCCGGGCTTCATAGAGCAGAGTGCCAGTTAACGGCTGGTGGAGGCGACTCTAAGGAAAGTGCAACAGAAATAAACCGCCTATATTATGTAGGTAAGGGTGGAAAGGTGGAGTAAAAGCCCACCGCTTTGCTGGTAACAGTAAAGGCTATGTAAACCCCACTTGAAGCAAGGCGAAAGGAACATAAAAGAATGGCTCGTTCTGTTCCGTAAAAAGCCGCATGATGATACTGGTGACAGTATACCAAGATAGATGACCATTCACGACAGAACCCGGCTTACAGACTTGCTCAAATAAAAAAACTGACATATTTTTTGAAATATGTCAGTTTTTTTATATTTTTAAGAAAGTTTAAATCTTTTAATTTCTTTTTCCATTATTTTTGCTTGTGAAGAAAGCACATTTACAGCGGCAGAGGTTTCTTCAGCAGAAGCAGAGTTTGTAGATACTACAGAAGAAATTTGTTCAATGCCTATTGTAATTTGTGATATAGCATTAGACTGTTCTGATGACATTTTTGAAATTTCATTTAATTCTGCAATAATAGAGTTTGCTCCTGCGACTACTTCATTCATAGCAAAAGCAGCAGTATGAGCAATTTTTGTACTATCTGCAACAGCTTCTATTGTTTGTATAATTAACTGTGTTGTATTTTTAGCAGCTTCTGCACTTTTTCCTGCAAGGTTTCGCACTTCATCTGCAACAACAGCAAATCCTTTTCCTGCTGTACCTGCTCTAGCAGCTTCTACAGCGGCATTCAAAGCAAGTATATTTGTTTGGAAAGCAATATCTTCAATCGTTTTAATAATTGCTTCAATTTGGGAAGAAAATTCGTTAATATGTTGTATAGAATATAACACTTCCTTCATTTTTTTATCACTAATACTAATATGCTCTCCTACAGAAATAGCCTGTTGATTTGCATTTTCTGCTCTTTGTGCACTGATTTCTACATGGTGAGAAACATCATTAAGAGAAGCGGCAAGTTGTTCTACTGCACTTGCCTGTTCTGTAGCCCCTTGTGCCAAAGCAAGTGCATTATCAGACATATGCATAGAGTTTTCTAATACTTTGTCAGAAGACCTTGAAACATGGCTTAATGTAGTTGTTAAATTTGTTCTAATTTCTAAAAGAGAATCTTTAATTTTAGAAAATTCTCCTGTATAGTCATTTTCAAGTGTAAAAACAAGATTGCCCAATGAAATTTGACTTAATACATTTGCAATTTCATTTATATAAACAATATATTTTTTTAGTTGTTCTACTGTTTTAGAAAATGCAACAGAAACTTGACCTGTTTCATCAGAAGAATGAACGTCCATTGTAACATCTAAATTGCCCTCTGCAATAGATTGTGCTATATTTCTTAATGATACCAAAGGTCTTATAATCATTTTGGAAAGTATGAAAACACAAATTGCCATTATAATTAAACTAATAAAAAATGCTCCATCAATTTGTTTTGTAATGCTTTTATGAACAGCCATTGCTTCATCTTCAGGCATACAAGTTAATACCATAAATCCAGTATCGCCAATTTCAGTTAAAGAACCATAATATTCTGTATTATCAATACTAAAAGTATAATCACCAAAAGCATCATTTGAAACTGCAGATTTCATATCAGATGAAAAATTTGTTTCTGAGAAATTTTGATTTACATATGCACTATTTGGGTGATACAATATTGTTCCTGCTGGCCCTAAACAAACTAAAAAACCAGTATCCCCTACTATGTAATTATTCATAATTTTAACAATACTGTCTAAACTCATATCAATAGCAGAAACACCTATTACATTATCTGTATTTGTTTCTGTAATAGGAGCAGCGATTGTAACTACAGTTTTGCCTGTATTAATATCTATATAAGGCAATGTAATAAATGTTTTATTAGAAGTAACTGCTTCATACCAAGGTCTAGAAGCAATATCATAATTAGGACCTGTAATATAGCCATCAGACATCATAAATTGTGCTGAGTCAACATCAGCAATAAAAACAGATAATACTGTATCAGAGTCTATTTGTTGTTGTTTTGTTATAGTTTGTTGGACAGAAGGAAATAAAGGTGCATCAGCTAGTGCTGTATTTGGTGGTGTTTGAAGTAATAATTGTTCAATATTGCAATCTGCCGCAATCGTTTCTACTTTCGCAATATGCTGTGAAAAGAATTCATTTGCCTCATTAGAAACTGCAATGGCATCAGCAGATAATTGTTCTACTATGAGGTTTTGTGTAGAATTTCCAACAGAATTTGTAATAAACATACCTGTTAATATAAATACAATAAGGTTTGGTAGTAGTATTCCCCCTAACATTTTGAAGCGTAAACTAATAAATTTTTTTTTCGTTCTCATTGTGTCCAACCCCTTCAATTTTATCTTTTCGATAAATAATATAATAACAAAATTATAGCAAAAAACAATACATTTTTCAATACAATATAACAAAATCTCTAAATAAATATCATAGAGATTATCTATATTGAATAAATGTTTTTTTATTAATACAAATAGTGTTACATAAAATACAAAAACAATAGCATAGTCATATAGTATTTTTTAGTGAATATAATACAAAAATATAAAAATAAAATATTGATAAATATTTAACAATATAAAATCATACAAGCAATAATAACACCACTGAAATCGTAAGAATTTTGTAATAATTCTATAGTAAAATTATGTTATAATTTGTCATATAGTAAATGATGTATGAAATACGAAGGGAGTATGTATGAATGAAAAAGAAATTTTTTAAAACAATGCTAGTTTGTTTGGGAATATTGGGAAGCTGCTACACTACAACATTCGCTATGGAAAAGGCAGATGTAGATTTATATTATTTAGGTAGAAATGCGAAATTAGACAATGCTATTTATGTAGAAGATAATATTTATTTTATACCACTAAGGGAATGTGCAGAACAGATTGGTTATACAGTAGATTATACTCCTTCTGTTATTACATTAACAGATAAATTTGGAAAGAAAATAGAATATCGTTTGGATATGAATACAATTTTTGTACACGGAAAACCTGCAGGAATATTTAATATAAAAAATATAAATGGTATATCTTATGTAAATCTTAATGCTTTTTATGATTTAATGTCTATTGATATAAGAGAAATACAAAATAACGGCAAAAAAACATTACGAATTTCAAGTAGTAGCAAAACATTTAAAAAGAATAATTTTAATAACAGCATTTCGCTATTAAATGTAGTAGAAAAAAATAAAAATGGTGTAATTTCTCCTATTAGTATGAAAATGTCATTAGCTATGATAGCAAATGGTACAACAGGACAAACACAACAGGAAATATTAAATACATTAGGATATTCTAATATAGAACAATGCAATCAATTTGTTTCAGAGGTATTAAATTGGAAAGTAGAAGAAAGAAGAACAGATTATGAAAATTTAAATGATAATCAAGGTAGTATTTATTTTGCAAATAGTTTGTGGTATAACCGCAATACACAAAATACAAAGGATACTATTTTTAATGAAAATTTTAACAATCGTATACAATCTGTTTTTAAAGGAGTGGCGAATGTTGTCACACCAGATACAGCAGTAACAATTATAAATAAATGGATAGAACAACAAACAAATGGTATGTTAAAAAATATGATTTCAGATGCAAATTTTCAAACAGCTTTAATTAACACAACTTATTTTAAATGTAGTTGGGAAGAAGAATTTCAAAATAAAAATACCAAAAAAGATATTTTTTATAATATAGATAATACACAGTCAGAAACTGATTTTATAAACGGAACACCAAATAGTGAACCTTATTATTGCGAGGCAAATGGTTGGCAAATGTTAGGTTTGCCTTATAGTGACAGAAAGTATACTATGTATTTATTTTTGCCTGAAAAAGGAAAAGAATTGACACTTGATAATGATACCATAAATACATTGCTTAGTTTTCAAGAAAGACTGAAAGTAAAAATCACTATGCCAAAATTTACTACAGAAGAACAATACGATTTTAAGGATACATTAAAAGCAATGGGTATCAATGCAATGTTCCAAAATGACAATGATTTCTGTGATATGTATACAGAAAGTAATCAAATTTGTATATCAGATGTGTTACAAAAAACAAAAATTATAGTAAATGAACAAGGAACAGAAGCAGCGAGTGGTACAGTATCTGCTAGTAGAGGAATGAATATGGAAGAACCAGTAATATTTAAAGCAGACAGACCTTTTATTTATATGATTACAGTACACTCATATGATACAGAAGAGGTGCTTTTTATAGGGCAATATGTCACAGCAAAACAATAATATAAAAGTATAAGGGGTATTATTTATGAGTGAATTTTTTGAATATAAATTTTTAGCAATGGAATATTTTTATAAATATGTTTGTGAAGAAGAATTTACTTATATCAAAGCAGCAGCAAGGTGCTTTGTAGATTTTACTTTACCATTATCAGAAAATACTGTAAAATCATTAGCTTTTTATAGTACCATTTTAGTTCAGGTAACAAGATATATGAAAGAAGATATACAACAAGAAGTCAAACAACTCTTTAAAAATGAATATAAAAAACTAATAGAGCTATATACTTTTACTTTATTAAAAAATCTTTTATCAGAAAATGAAAGAGATTATATTGATGACGATATTGATTTTATTAAATATAAATTGGAATATTTTTGATATATAGAAAAAGGCTTTACTCCTATGATATAGAGAAGCCTTTTTTATATTTATTTATGTTTATTTTGATAAAGTAGTTTTTCAACATCTACTGTTTCACTTGCCTGATAAACTGCTTTGAGTAGTACAGCAAGTATAGGGCCTATAATCATGCCCAAAAATCCAATACATTTTAGCCCAATATACATTGAAATTAGTATCAATAAAGGGTGAAGTCCTATTTGTGTACCTAATATTTTAGGCTGCATAATTTGCCTCATAAAATTAACACAAAGATATATAATAATATAACCTACAGCAATAGAAGGTTTTCCTATAATCATATAAATTACAGCACCTGGCCATAATATAAAACCACTTCCAAAAAAGGGAAGAGCATCAATGAAACTAATCATAACACTTAAAAGCAGTGCATAAGGAGAATGAAGTAATAACAACCCTATAATACAAATAGCAAATGTATAAAACATTAATATACATTGTGTTTTGATGTAACCTAATATAGAATATTTTAATTGTTCTTTTGCTTGTTTAAGTTGTCCCTCAAATAATGTATGAAAATGTTTACGAAAAAAAGCTGAAATTAATTCTTTATCTTTTGTAAAAAAGTATGCCGAAATTAATGCTACAATAATAATCATAACAATGTTTGGTATTGCCTTTAATATATTAAAAGATTGACTTCCTCCGCTTTGTATGATAGAAGGTAAAACGCCTAAAAAAGCATCTAAAGAGGAAGCTAAATAAGGACGTAAATCTACAGGAAAATGCTGCACAATATTATCTACATTGTTAGATATTTTTTGTATTGAAATTTGTAAATCTTCAATATAAAAAGGCAGATTTTGATAAAAAAGCTGTGCTTCGATATATAACTTTTTCCATAAGCCAAATACAATGACAGCAAAAAATCCAATAAAAAGCAATATAGATAGAAAACTTCCTATCCAACGAGGAATGTTTGCTTTTTTTTCCAAAAAATTTACAAATGGTACAAATAATAAACTAAATAGCCAACCTATAAAAAAAGGTGCTATAAATTGAAATAAATATTGAAAAAAAATATAAACAGAAAGTATTGTAATTAGTAATATACTAATGTGATTTAATAATACTCTGTTTTGTTTTAAAAAGTTTTTCATACACAAATGCTCCTTTGTTTCATTACCTTAATACTTAGTATATTAATAAAATTAATTATACGAAAATAAAATTTCGATATATAGTTATGTACTATTTTGAAGGAATATGAAACATAGACTGAGGTAGTGACAATATTAGTATAGAACCTATAGCAATTGCTGCTGCTAATTTTAAAGCCATAACACCCTGCTCAAAACAATATAGAAGGTCATTACTCAATATACCCGACATAGCATTATAAATATTCATACCTGGTACAAGGGGTAATATTCCTGCAATATGATACATTGTAGAAGGTTCTAAACGAATAGAAGAAAGAAAACGACATACAATTGTAACAACCAATGTTGCAAGAAATGTAGCAAGTACTTGCTGTGAAAGTATCTGATTTACAAAAAAGTAAACTCCCCAGCTAATACTGCCAGAAATGCCACAAAAAGGTAATTCTTTTCTAGGAGCATTAAATATAATAGAAAATGCAATACAAGCCAAAAAAGCCATTACAATTTGAAATATCACTTCCATAAATTAAATACCTCCCAGCATAGACAATATATTATGATAGAATGTTAGTATAATACCAACACCTCCAGCAATAGAAGTTGCGATTAAAAATGCTTCCATAATTTTAGAAGTACCACTTAAAAAGTTAGACTCCATAACATCACGTATTGCATTTGTTAATGTAACACCAGGCAACAATGTCATAATACTACCTACAATAATTAAACTGTACTGGTTACCTAATCCAGAAATATAAAAAAGTATTGCAAATATTGCAGTATAAGCACCACCAAAAAGAGAACGCAAAAAATAAGGTACATTTTTTCGAGATAAAAAACTCATAAAAAGCCCTAATAAAATACCTGTAATAAAAGCACTTATACTATCTCCTATAGTACCCTTCAACATTAATGTAAAAGCACCAGAAGCAATACCATAAGAAAGTATATTTAAAAAACCAGAGAAAAGCGGTTCATTATATATGGTATATAATTGTTGATAAGCCTCCTCAATGGGAATTTCTCCTGCTGTAAAACGTCTTGATAAATCATTAACACGGCATATTTTAGCAAAGTCAGTGCTACGAGAAGGTGCTTTTCTTGACATAGTAAGACAGCCAGAAAGAGGACTGTGAATACTTACTATTAGTACATTTGAAAATGTAATTGCTTCTGGAAGGTTTTCTCCTCCCATAGAGAGTATACGTTCCATAGTATCTTCTACTCTATGAGTTTCTGCACCAGCAGCTAACATAATTTCTCCTGCATCTAATGCTAAATTTAAAAGCATATTATCGTCCATAGTACATCTCCTTTTTATGTAATGATGTGGTGAAAGTGCTGTATTGATACTATTTTCGCCATTTTAATACGATATGTTTGTTAGTAAAGACATTATACTGCAATCAGAAGCAAAAAGAAATGACAGCATATTGTGAAATTTATTTTTTGTTAGAAATAGATAAATAAAATAGATAAAATAAATATAAAAAAGTAAATGTTGACAAAATATGTTTATCATACTATACTTTGTATATAATAAAATAAATTCTGCTAGGGGGGCCTTTTATTGGCTGAGAAAGCATATTGCTTGACCCTTTGAACTTGACGTGGTTAGTACCAACGAAAGGAAGCAAATTGTCAAATATAAAGGCAAAAGTAAACTTTCTTTTTTGGGAAGTTTTATTTTTTGCTTTTTTTATTTATAAAATAAATTAAATGAATACATTTGGTTTGCAAAAATAAAAGGAGGAGTTATCAAAATGAAATTATCAAAAATATTATATGAAAGTGTAGAAGAAATTTGGAAAAGCTATTTAGAACACCCATTTGTAAAACAATTAGGAGAAGGAACACTTTCCCCAGATTTATTCCGTTTTTATATGATACAAGACTATTTATATTTACTAGAGTATTCTAAAGTATTTGCTTTAGGTGTTATAAAAAGCAAACAAGAAGAATTGATGAGAAAATTTGCTTCTATGGTACATAGTACATTGTATGGTGAAATGAACATACATAAAATATATATGCAAAGACTTGGCATTTCAAAGGAAGAAGTAAAAGCGGCAAAACAATCTCTTGCAAATCGTTCTTATACAAGCTATATGATGGAAGTATCTTATAATGGCGATGTATTAGATGTTTTAGTTGCGATACTATCTTGTGCGTGGAGTTATCAAGTGATAGGAGAACATCATAACAATATACCTAATGCAGCAGAACATACTCTTTATGGAGAATGGATAAAAGGATATTCTTCTGAACAATATAGAAAAGATACACAAGAACTTATTGATTTAACAGATACATTAGGAGAGGGTATTACACAAAAAAGAATAGAAGAATTGAAAACAGTATTTATTAATTGCAGTCGTTATGAATATGCTTTTTGGGATATGTCCTATAAAAAGGAGATGTAAATTGTGCTGGAATTTCAAAATGTATCATTTCAGTATGCACAAGATAAACAGGAAATGATGAAAGATTTTAATTTTTCTGTAGATAAAGGAGACTTTATTTCTATTATTGGAAAAAGCGGTTGCGGAAAAAGTACTATATTTCGTTTAATCAATGGTTTAGAAAGTCCTCAAAAAGGGCAAATACTCATTGATGGCAAGCCAATACAACAGATAAAACAATATAGTGCCTTTATGCCTCAAAAAGATTTACTTTTTCCTTGGAATACTATTGAAAAAAATATTTGTTTGCCTATGGAATTACAAAAAGTTCCTAAAAAAGAACAGCAAAAAAAATGTTATGAAGTATTAAAAGAGATAGGACTTTTAGAATATGCTCATAAATATCCTAAAGAATTGTCAGGCGGTATGAAGCAAAGAATTTCTTTTGCAAGAACGTTATTGGCTGGAGCAGAAATGCTTTTATTAGATGAGCCTTTTAGTGCACTAGATTATTTAACTCGTGTAGATATGCAAGAATGGCTTTTACAACAATGGCTTCATTTTCATAAAACTATATTGTTTATTACACACGATGTAGAAGAAGCTATATTTTTATCAAAGTTTGTATTTATTATAAAAGACAGCCCATTTTGTTGTATGGAAAAAATAGAAGTACCATTACAATATCCTAGAAAAAGAGAAGATTTAAAAAGAACAGAAATTGTAGAATTAAAAGAACAGCTTATTAAAAAGCTAAGACAATAGGAGGAATATTATATGAAAAAAAATATGCCTGCTTTAGCATTAGGCATTTTTCTGGTACTACTTTGGCAATTTATTGCTATGGGTATTGATGCAGCATATATATTGCCTTCCCCTTTACAGATACTTGTAAAACTTTGGCAATTAAAGGAAATATTATTATTGGTACATTTGCCAGCAACAATGGGGGTTACTTTTTTAGGTCTATTAATTTCTGTTGTATTAGGTGTTTTTTTGTCTGTGATTATGGACAGCAATAAAAATATTGAAAATGCTCTTTATCCTATTATTATAGCATCTCAAACAATACCAACTACAGCAATCGCACCTCTTTTTGTACTTTGGTTTGGTTATAGTATATGGAGTAAAGTACTTGTTACAATATTAATTACATTTTTTCCTATTGCTATTACAGTATATGATGGTTTGAAATCTACAAAAAGGGAAATGGAAGAATTACTTATTACCTATGGTGCAAATAAAAAAGACATTTTTATAAAATTAAAATTTCCTACTGCATTGCCTTACTTTTTTTCTGCTATTAAAATGGCTATTCCTATGAGCATTATAGGTGCAGCAATCGCAGAATGGTTAGGAGCACAAAGCGGATTAGGCTATTTCAGCAAAAGAATGATGACACAGTTAGATGGTGCAGGAGTATTTGCACCTGTAGTATTGCTTTCATTTGTAGCAATGATAAGTGTTGCTATTATAAATATGATAGAAAAAAAATTAATTACGTGGAGAAAGGAGATTTAAAAAATGAAAAAAAGGATATTAGCAGTATTTTTATTAAGTATTATGGTGTTAATGGCAGCTTGTAGCACACAATCAACACAACAGCAAGGAGAGGAACAGCAAACAGCACAGTCTAATGAGGATTTAGAAGAATTTGACATTGTATTAGATTGGTATCCTAATGCAATACACTCTTTTATTTATGTTGCTATGGAAAAAGGATATTATGAACAAGAAGGACTTCATATAAATGTAAGATTTCCAGCAAATACAAATGATGCACTTTCTTTAACAGCAGCAGGTAGGGCTGATATGGGTATTTATTATTTACACGATACTATTATGACAGTAGCAAATGAAAATATACCAGTAAAATCAGTAGGAGCTTTGGTACAATCTCCTTTAAATATCATATTGTCATTAAAAGAAAAAAATATTTCTTCTCCAGCAGATTTAGAAGGCAAAAAAATAGGACATAGTGGTTCTGTAATATCAGAAGGTATGATAAAATCAAATTTAGAATATGTAGGAAAAAGTGGTGATGTTGAATTAGTAGATGTTGGTTTTGATTTGATGTCTTCTATGACAACACAAAAAGTAGATGCAACAATAGGCTGTATGATAAATCACGAAGTGCCTCAAATGGAAGCAGAAGGTTTTGAAGTACAATATTATTATCCAAATGAATATGGTGTGCCAGATTATTACGAATTAGTATTACTCGCAGGAAATGATACATTACAAAATAATAAAGAGAAAATACAGAAATTTTTAAGGGCATCTAAAAAAGGCTTTGAATACACAAAACAACACCCAGAAGAAGCATTACAAATATTATTAGATAATCAAAATGAAGAAAATTTCCCATTAAAAAAAGAGGTAGAACAAAAAAGTATAGATATATTATTGCCTGTTATGGAAACAGAGAGTGCAGCATTTTTGTCACAAGATGCTCAAGTATGGCAAAATAATATTGATTGGTTAAAAAAAGAAGGTCTTATTCAAAATAACATTATACCAGAAGATATATTTGAAAATATAGAATAATACAAAAAAAACCATCAGTTATTTTGATGGTTCTTTTTTGTCCCAGTTCAATATTGTATTAACAACATCTTGAGGTGTTTGTACAATAACATCTGCACCATACTTTTTAAACTCTTGTACTTCACCATAGCCATATAACACAGCTATTACAGTTACACCTGCTTTTTTTCCCCCTATAATATCATACATTCTGTCGCCTACAAGCACAGCAGCATCTGCACTGACTTGAAGTTGTTCCAAAGCATAACGAACTACTTTTTCTTTGCTATCTCTTGTGTTTAAATAATTTCCAGCAACACAATCAAAGTATTCAGACAAGCCAAAATGCTCTATAATTTGTTTTGCAAAATCTTCTGATTTTGATGTAGCAACAGCAAGTTTTTTACCTTGTTTTTTGAGTTCAAAAAGCATTTCTTTTACTCCTTCAAAAACACTGTTTTGATACATTCCTTTTTCGGCATATCTTTCGCGATAGCATTGATAAGCTTGTTGTGCTTGTTGTTGTGACATATGAAAAGTATTTACAAATGTATCCATAAGAGGAGGGCCTAACACAAATTGTAAATCATCAGGTGGTATTATATTTTGTTTATTTAGTGCATACTTTAATGTATCAATAATACCTGGTGCAGAATCTGTTAATGTGCCATCTAAATCAAATAATACTGCTGTTTTCATAATTTTTCCCCTTCTAAAGTATGAAGTAAATAAAGAGATGCGTTTTCGCATCTCTTTATTGTTTTGTTTTCTATTATAAAAGACGTTTTTCCAATTCTTCTTTTCTGTCTTCAAATCCTGGTTTGCCAAGAAGTGCAAACATATTCTTTTTGTATGCTTCTACACCTGGTTGGTCAAATGGATTAATGCCAATAAGATAACCGCTAATGCCAACTGCTTTTTCAAAGAAGTATACAAGATAACCAAAGTTATAAGCGTCCATTTTATCAATTTCAACAATGATATTTGGTACACCGCCGTCCATATGAGCAAGTAATGTACCATTGAATGCTTTATTATTTACAAAGTGCATATCTTTACCAGCAACAAAGTTTAATCCATCTATATTTTCAGGGTCTTCCTGTATTGTAATACTGGATTTTGGTTCTTTGCTCCATATAACTGTTTCAAACATAAAATTGTTACCGTCTTGTATAAATTGACCAATAGAATGTAAATCTGTAGAGAAGTTAGCACTTGTAGGGAAAATACCTTTTCCGTCTTTTCCTTCGCTTTCTGCAAAGAGTTGTTTGTACCATTCTCCAAAAGATGTCATATGTGGTTCATAATTTGCAAGAATTTCAACATTTTTACCTTTGTTAAAGAAAATATTTCTGTAAGCTGCATATTGATAGCTTTCATTTTTTGTAATGTCATCAACGCTGTATGCTTCACAAGCATCTGCAGCACCTTTCATAACAGCATCAATATCAATACCTGCTACTGCCATAGCAAAAAGACCAACTGGAGTTAATACAGTAAATCTTCCTCCTACATCATCAGGAATAACAAATGTTTCATAACCTTTTTCGTTACAAAGGTTTTTCAAAGCACCTCTTGCTCTGTCTGTTGTTGCAAAAATTCTTTCTTTTGCACCTTCTGCACCATATTTTTCTTCTAATTTTTGCTTGAAAATTCTAAAAGCGATTGCTGGTTCTGTTGTTGTACCAGATTTAGAAATTATATTTACAGAAAAATCTCTGTCACCCATAATATTCAATATATCATTGATATATGTAGAGCTAATATTATTACCTACAAAGTAAATGTCAGGTGTTTTTTTAGATTTATCTTCATTATAATATGGAGATTTAATAAAATCTAAAGCTGTTCTTGTGCCAAGATAAGAACCGCCAATACCGATTACAATTAGAACTTCGCTATTTTTTTGTACTTTTTCTGCGGCTTTTTTAATTCTAGCAAATTCTTCTTTGTCATAGTTTACAGGAAGGTCTATCCAACCTAAAAAATCATTTCCTGCACCTGTTCTGTTATGCAGTTGTTCATGGCAAGCTTTTACCAATGGTGCCATATATCCCAATTCATGTTCTCTTACAAAAGGTTTTACTCCTTGTAATTTTAATTTTACTGCCATTTGAAATTTCTCCTCTCTGTATTTTACTTACTGTAGTACAGTAATTTACAATATTTATTATACCATATTTTATATAAAATGGTACAACTTTATACAATAATTTTTTATGAATTGTTCCTTTTTTGTTATTTTGTTCCTTGTACTATGATTTCGTCAACAGGTTCTACTGTTGTTTTTTCACTAACAATTTCTTCTGAAACAATTTCATTGTTAACACGAATAATTTTTTTTGTTACTTCTTTTTGTCCATCTTTTCCTGCTTCTGTTACTTTTTGATAGCCTTTATTTTTTGTAGCATCTTGCTGGTATACTGTTTTTCTCTCTTGTACCTCTGTTAGTATAACAGTTTCTTCTGTTCTTACAGAAACCATAGGTTGTTCTGCCATTACTTTTAATTCCCAGCCTACCATAATATTACCATTTGATGGTATTTTATCTGCATTCATTGCTTTAAGTTCATCTTGTGTCATATCAAATTGTGCTGCAATTTTATAAAGTGCATCTCCAGGTTGTACTGTATATGTCTTTTCTACTTTCGTACCCTTTTTCAGTGTCTGCACAGCATTTTCTTTTGCTACAATAACAGAAGGGTCTACATATTTTAACTGCACTTGTACATTTCCCTCAAAACTAGCTGTAACATCTCTTGTTTCATCTTCTGGTATGTATTCTGACTGCACTTCTGTGAACACTTCATCTGCTACCGCTTGATTTGCTACAATAATAACATCTTGACCATCTACTGTAATCGCAGCAGCTTCTACCAAATAAGTTACTTTTTGTCTAAGCAAAGGCGTCAAAGAGTCCATTTGATAAACATCTTTTTCACGTGATTTTGATATATGTACTGGTTTTATTTCTAATGTTTCATTGATTTTTACACTTGCACCAACTTCTTGTGTCAACTGTGTTGTCAACAAATCTGTTAGACTTTCTGCTGTAACAGATTTATCTTTTATAATACCCATGCTTGTTTCTCCGATAAATACTTCTTTACCATTTTGACGAAATATAACAAGAAAAAGCAAAACGACAGCAAGTATACTAATAATAAGCGTCAATAAACGTCTATTTTTTACAGGCATAGCTCTTTTAGGCATTTTTTTTCGTTTTACAGGTTTAATATTGTGCTGTGCATTATATTTCTGTCTGTAGGGAGATAACTTTTTTTTACTTTTTTTAGTTGTTTTTTTAGGGGGTTCGTTTGGTATGGCTCGACCATAAGGTACACGCTCTTCCCTTTTTGGAAAATTTCCCTTAGAGTCCATTCACACACTCCTTTCTTTACAATACCTTTTACCTGCTTTATTTCATTTTATGCTATCTACTGTACTAATGCAAGAAAAAAGAACAATAAAAACAACAGAGATTACGACATAATATTACAATATAAGCATTATTTTATCAAATATTCGTAATACCCCCACCTATTTTAGGAGAAGGGCATTGCGAATATTAATCGTATGAGTAAATTTAGTTCCTTTTCTTTTTTCTCTACAAAAGAACAATAAAAAACAGTATTTATTCATTATTCTTTTTTTGTAAAGCATCTAATATAAATTTTGCGTGATATTGTATATGCTTTTTGGCTAAATCTTCTCCTTCTACTGCATTTTTATTTTCAATAGCAGACAATATTGCTCTATGTTGTACAATGATGCTTTCTATGCCAGTATCTAATTTTACATGAGCCATACGATAACGATATAATTGTATTTTTAAATTATTGAAAATTTGTATTAATCTTTCATTTTCTGTAGAAGCAAATATAATATCATGAAAATGTTCATCTATACTTACTACTTTTTCAAGGTCATTTTCTTTTGCAAATTGTTCAAATTCTAATTCTGTCTTTTTTAATTCTTCTAGCGTTTCAGAAGTCATTTTTTTGCAGGCAAGCTGTGCTGCTAGTCCTTCTAATACTTCTCTGATTTCTAATACATTAACAATATCTTTTTCGCTCATATCCAATACTTGTGCTCCTTTTCTAGGAGTTAATTCTACAAGGTTTTCTAATTTCAGCATACGTAATGCTTCTCTAATAGGAGTACGACTTACACCTAATTTTTCAGCTAGTTGGTTTTCCATAAGTCTTTCTCCAGGCTGTAATTTTCCTGTTAGTATTGCATCTCTTAATGTGTTAAATACAACATCTCTTAAAGGCAAATATTCATTTGAATTGATACTAAATTTGTAATCTATCATTTTTATTCTCTCCTTCTATATTGTTTTTTGTTCCATATTTCTGTTACAAAAACATCTCTTAATATAAATTCTTTTTTGATTACTTTTTCTGCTTCTATCGCTTTTTGTTTATCTAAAAATAAACCAAATACAGTAGAACCGCTACCACTCATAAGAGCTCCAGATGCTCCTAATTCCATCATTTTTTGTTTTAAAAGAGCAATTTCATTATATTTTGCAATAGTAACAGTTTCTAGTACATTACAAAGAAGTTTTCCCATTTCAGTTATATTTTTTTGCTGCATTTGAAAAAGCATTTGTTCTGTATTAGGATGCTGTATTATTTTGTCTAATTCCAAGTTTTGATAAACAGATGCTGTAGAAATATTAATATTGGGTTTTGCTAACAAAACATAACAAAAAGGACAGCCTGTTTTAATAGGCGTTAATTTTTCTCCTATCCCTTCAGCTAATGCTGTTCCTTGTAATATACAATAAGGAATATCAGCACCTAATTGTAGAGCAATTTCCATAAGTTTTTTTTTGGAAAGCCCTATACCAAATAATTTATTAATTCCTACCATAACTGCAGCACAATCTGCACTACCTCCTGCTAAACCAGCAGCAACAGGTATTTTTTTATCTAATTGTATAAAAATGCCTTGTTGTATATTAAATTTATTTTTTAATAACTGTGCACCTTTATAAGCTAAGTTTCTTTCATCAGTAGGAAGCCAGTCTAAATTACTTTTGACACGAATAACAGGTTTATCAATTTTTTTGATATATATGCTATCATAAAGGGATAATGTTTGCATAATCATACGTACAGTATGATAACCGTTAGTTTGTTTTCCTGTAACATCTAATGTTAAATTAATTTTTGCTCTTGCTTTTAATTTGATTTCCTGCAAAATTGTCCCCTCCTATTTTATACTGTATACCACCTTATTACAATATTGTATATTAAAATATACAAACAGACAAGAACAAAATAGAGAAAAGTGTATTATATTTTTTGCGAAGAAACAACGGAAAAAAAGACTATCATAATAATATGATAGTCTTTTTTGTGAAATATTAAAAAATTAAATTTCTGCTAATTTTTTATCTACTGCTTCATCAAGTGCTTTAATTTTTGCATCTGCATCTGCAATACTTGTGCCTGTTACACCATAGTAGAATTTTAATTTTGGTTCTGTGCCAGAAGGACGTACACAAATCCATGTACCGTCTTCTAATGTGTAATGCAATACATCAGATACAGGAAGGGTATCTTCTTCTGTTTCACCAGTTTTTAAATTTTTGAATACTTTTGTTTTATAATCTCTTGCCCATGTTACAGAGATACCTGCAAATTCTGATGGAGTATTTTCTCTAAAAGTAGCCATAATTTTTTGTATTTTTTCAAGACCTTCAATGCCTTTTAATGTTAAAGATTTAATACCTTCTTTAGAGAAACCATATTTTTGATACATTGCTAAAAGACCATCATATAATGTCATACCTTTAGATTTATAATATGCTGCCATTTCACAAATTAAAAATGTTGCAGCAACAGCATCTTTATCTCTTGCATAAGTACCAGGTAAAGAGCCATAGCTTTCTTCAAAACCGAATACATATTGATATTCTCCGCTTTGTTCAAACTCTTTTATTTTTTCGCCAATATATTTAAAACCTGTTAATACATCAAATAATTTAACACCATATTCTTCACAAATTGGACGAATAATTTCTGTAGAAACGATTGTTTTGATTACTGCACCATTTGCAGGTAATTTACCTTGTGCTTTTCTTTGAGAAAGAATATATTCTGTAAGCAATGCACCTGTCATATTTCCTGTTAATACAATATAGTCGCCTTTGTCATCTTTTACAACAGCTCCAACCCTATCTGCATCTGGGTCAGTACCAACAATAATATCTGCATTTTTCTCTTTTGCTAATGCTATCGCTAATGTAAATACATCTGGATTTTCTGGATTTGGATAGCCAACTGTTGGGAAATTTCCATCTGGTTGTTCTTGTTCTTTTACAACATATACATTTTTAAAACCAGCTTCTTCTAAAGCACGGCGTACAGGAACATTACCAGAACCGTGTATTGGTGTATATACTACTTTAAAATCATCACCTAATTGTTTTACTAAATCGCTATTTAATGCTTGTGCTTTGATATTTTCAATAAAAGCATCATCTACAGCACTATCAATTACATTATAAAGTTTTTTAGATTTTGCTTCTTCCAAGCTGATTTTTTTGATGTCTTTATAATCTGTTACTTTATTTACTTCTGCTGTAATTTCACCATCACGAGGTGCAGGCACTTGTCCACCATCTGACCAATATACTTTATAGCCATTATATTCTGGAGGGTTATGACTTGCTGTAATTACAACGCCTGCTGTACAACCTAAATGGCGTACTGCAAAAGAAAGCATTGGCACTGGACGAAGGGAAGGATAAATATGAACAGGTATTCCATTCGCTGCCATAATTAAAGCAGTTGTTTCTGCAAATTCTGGTGACATATTTCTGGAGTCATAAGCAATAGCAACGCCTTTTTTTACGGTTTCTTCTCCTTGAGATACTATGTAGTTTGCTAAGCCTTGTGTTGCTTTTCCTACTGTATAAATGTTCATACGATTTGTACCAGCACCAATAATACCCCTCAAGCCAGCAGTACCAAATTCTAAATCTTTGTAAAAACGCTCTTTTATTTCTTTGTCATCACCTGAAATTGATTGAAGTTCTTTTTTTGTTTCGGCATCAAAATAATCGTCCTCTAACCATTGATCATACTTTTGTTTGTAATCCATTTTTGTTTCCTCCTCTTTTTTTCATTTTTTTCTATTGTGATTGGTTTTCCTCTGCTGTATTTTGTTCAGCCGTTAAATGAGATGTGACTGTAACAGCAGATTTATCCACAACAACCGTTTCTAATTGAGGTTTATATCCCTCTAATATCACATCTACAGTATAAACACCATAACGCACTTTCTGGTCAAATGGTGTTACACCTACTTCTTTGTCATTCCATACTATTGTAGCACCTTCTGGCACACTATGAAATGATATAATACCCTCTTGTATATCTTCTTCCATAAAAGCATCTACTGTTATGGAAGGTTCTGTCAATTCTATTGTTTGGCTCCAAGGCTTATATCCGTTTTTCAATATTGTAATATCATATTTGCCAAGAGGCAACACAATAGGCTTTGACCCATTTGCTTCTGCTCCATTGATATATAATTTAAAGTCATATACATTAGCACGAATAATCACAACACCTGTTTTAGATTGTGCATTAGACAAATCATATACAAAATCTTCTCTAGGCACAACAAATATAGTGTCTTCAAAAGACTCTATATTGTCGCCTGTTACAGAAATATTATGTACACCTTCTGTAAGAGCTAAACTACCAAACCCTTCCAAAGCATATCTTTCTCTATTATCAACGGTTAAAACACCATTAACAATATCTTGTTCATTTTTTAATGTCATAGTTCCATGTGACTCTAGTACTTTAATAGACCATACTCTATCTCCTCGTCCCTGCATTGTAATAATATCACAGGCAGCAATACTTTGAGGAGGGATTTCTCCATCTTTATATAAAAATAAATTATCGTCAGTATAACGATATGTTTTCGGTTCTGTTCCATCTACAAATGTAATAGAAACTGTTTTTTGTTCGGTATTTACAGAAAGGCCACTTACTTCTTGTGCGGTCCAAGTATTTACAGAATAATGTATTTCTTGTGCAGTTTCACCATCTTCAGCCATTGTAACACAAATTAAATCCCCTCTTTGTATTTTGGTAACAGAAGATTGTTTTCTAATACGGTCAAGAAATTTTGTATTACTGTTTGTTTTTATAATATATTGTTCATCTGTATTAATATCATGTACAGATAATTCTCTGTTTGTAGCAACAGTACGTACCATAACATATCTCTTATCAGCTAGAGCCGCAGCTTGTTGTTGTTTTTGTCTTTCTATTTCTAGTCGAATTTCTCTCTGGTGCATACCCATTATCATATAACCTACCAGAAAAACAACAATTCCAACGGTAACAGAACAAAGCAATATGATTTTTAAACGTCTTTTTTCTGCTTGATATAAAGCAAAAGAAGTTTCTTCATCATAATACATATCATCATCATATTGAGTATATTGTTCTTCAGAATTAGTATCATCATCTTCAAAATTTTCAGTTTCAAAAGTGTCTAAATAGGCATTTTTATCTCCTAAATCATCATCATCATTTTTATTATTTTCTATTAAATGTGAAAATTTTCCTTTTTTAGTTGTGTCTGATTGTATGGCTTCTAAACGTTGTGTTTTATCTGTTGTTTCTGAAGCATTTTGCTGTATAGGAGTAATGGCTTTTGTTTGTTCCATATTTTCTTCTATATCAGCATCTGTATTATGTACCACAGATGTTTTTTCTGTTATATTTGTATCATTATTTTGTATGTTTTGTTTTTCTATTTCTGTTGTATTAATTTTTGAAGTTTGTTGTATAGTAACATCTGTTGTATCTGTTTTATTTGCAGAAAGTATTACACTACTGATTTCTACTGTTTTATCTGTATTTGTATCTGTATTATTGTTACATCGTGTTGTTTCAGTAATTTCTTTATTTGCAGAAAGAATAACACTATTAATTTCTACTGTTTTTTGTGTGTCAGATAATTTATTTATGTTTTCATCATCATTATTATCATTTATATTTTTTGTTTTTTCCATAGAGGCAGTTGAAGTTTTTGTTTTTTCCAATACAGTTTTTGTTTCTACTTTATCAAAATCTTCCCAAAACATAGGTGAAATGGCATCTGATTTTTGTTCTGTATTTGTACCATTTTCTGTATGATTTTGCTTTTGATTATTTTCCAAGTTTCATGACCTCCCACTGATTGGGAATTTACCTGTCCCTTACTTGCACAACATTATCATTGTACCAATTTTATTTTAGCTGTTTCAGTAAAAAAGTGCAAGAGAAAATTAGAGAAAATACAATATAGTGACAAATTTAGTCAAATTTATGCTTTAAGTCATCATAATACTTTAAATATTGCTGTTCTATTGCAGGAATGTAATAAATATCATAATGACGTAAGCCATTTCCTTCTGTATGAGGCATTTGTACAAAAAATTTATAACAAGGCATATAAATACTATCATAAGTGGTATTTCGATATACTAGTTCTGTTTTTACAACTGTCATATTTTGAGAAAAAGTGTTTGCTAATGTAGAAGTATAATTTCCACTGTATAATAACTGTTTTGCTTGTTCTGCTGTAATAATAGCATAATCTCCTATTTTGTCAGAAAGGTCTGCCTTTTTGAGCCAAATAGAAGTAATCTCATTTTTTTCATTTATGGTTATATGAACGTTATTAAAATGATAATTTAATAATTCCTGTTCTATGGTATTTCCTTTTTCATAAGCATACAATGAAAAATATTTTTCTCCTTCTATAGTATAATCAAAATGAAGGGCTTTCTCTGCTTCTTTCCAATTTAAACAGTCTTTATAGTTATCAATAAAATAAGAAATGATTTTTTCTGACTGTTCTTTATTTATTGCTGTACTATCAAAAGGTAATTTAATAGTTTTTTTAAATTTTATAAATATAGTGTTGTCATAAATACTAGTTTGAAATGAAATTTCGTTGTTTTCAATTTTACCTTCTCCTGCACCATATGTAATGGTGTAATTATCAGTTACACCAAAGTTTTCAGCTATCTTTTCTAAGTATTTTACTTTATTTTTCATAATATTTATTTTGTCATCATAATTTTGTGCAGTACTGTTATTTTTAAAATCGATATTGTAAAATACTGGAAGTGTTTTGATATTCCATTCTTCTTTCCAAGGATTTCCATCACAAATTTCAGAAATATCATAAGCCATATAACCTTCTGAAGCAGAATAGTCTGCATAATTTTCTACAGGTAGTATAGGCAGCGATATGATTTTTGTTTCTGTATCTTTCCACAAAAAAACAATATAAAAAATGAACATACAACAAATTAATATTATGCTCATACAAGCAATGAAATACTTCTTTTTTAAAATTTGTTTTAATTTTGGCATAATAATTCCTCCTTCGCTATATTAGACGAAATAATAACACGAGTTTATTCAAAAAAATAAAAAAAATAATAAAATTTTTAAATTTGCTATAGAAATCAAAAATAAATTTATTTACAAAACTTTTTTAGTTCTTTTTTTATAGTTTATACATACATTGTAAATAGAGTTTTACCATCTATTTTAAAAGAGAGGTGATAGTATAAAATGGGTTCTCAGCAACACCAATTAAAAAAAATTATAGTACAGTGCCTGATAGGATTTTTTGCCTGTTTTATACTATCAGCTTTTTTTGTAACAAAAAAAACATCCTCTGCTTTGATACAAGAAGCAGTTCCTAATACGGCAGAAATAAAAATATCTGTACCTATGAATAAATTTTTTCAACAAGATGACAGCAAAGATGAAAAAAATCCAGAGTTAGTACAAGAGATTTCTGAAAATGTAATTGGTTTTGATGACATCACTTATCAAGTTCCAGAAAATACTGCTTCTAAAACAACAACGAAAATAACACCAGAATTATTAAAACAAATGGAAAATGTAGATTTTTTAAAACAAAATTATTATCTGGTAGACTCCAGAACAGCCTTACTTGATGGAGATATTAAACCACAACAATTTTTAGAAAAAGATTTTACTATTGACAACAGTGGACAAGAACCCAAAGTATTAATATTTCACACCCACTCCACAGAGGGATTTGTAGACAGTGATATGTCAAAAGATATGAGCGAAGGTATATGGGGAGTAGGAGAAGAATTAAAAAATATATTGGAAAAAAAATATGGCATTGCTGTACTACACGATACAGGACGATACGATATGGTAGATGGTAAGGGACAAATATTAGGAGCATACGAAAGAATGGAAGCACCTATACAAAAAATATTAGATGAAAATCCCAGCATACAAGTTGTTATTGATATGCACAGAGATGGCTTGCCTGAAAATGTACATTTAGTGACAGAAATAAATGGCAAAAAATGTGCTAAAATTATGTTTTTTAATGGTATGTGCCGCCTTAACAAAGACGGTGTCCCTCAACCTACAGCAGGACTGAGCAATGAAAATTTAGAAGACAACTTAGCATTTAGTTTACAAATGCAAACAACAGCACAATCCCTTTTCCCAGATTTTACAAGAAGAATATATATTCACGCATATCGTTACAGTTTACATATGAAACCTCGTTCTTTACTGATAGAAGTAGGTAGCCAAATGAATACAAAACAAGAAGCAATCAATGCTATGACGCCTTTAGCTGAAGTTTTAGCAAGTGTCATACAGTAAAAGCAAGTCAAAACCACATTGTTTTATGGGTTTTGACTTGTTTTATTTTGTTTCTTTTTTAAAAATGGAATAGTGATACAAATATTGATATTAATGTGATTTTCAGAAATTGAAATCCATTTCTTTTTTATTTTTTGTTGTTTTGTTATATATTTGTCTGATGTAATATGTCCTGTTCTAAACACTGACAACAGCATTCCTATCATAGCAAAAAATACAATATTTACACTATCACTTGTAGAAAAAAAGGGTATTCCTAAAGGATTATCTATTACCAAAATTCCACTGTTAGAAATAATATTCCATATACTTATGATAAAAAATGTTAATAATATTGCTGTTGCAGTCATAAAACCTAATTGACTTTTTTGCTTTTTTATCAGTAAAAAGCCTTTTACTATAAAAAAGAAATATATTGCTACAATAGGCAATAAAACAATATAGCCATAACAGTGCAGCAAATAGGCAGGAAAATATTCTATAAACTGTTTTAAAAAATCAATGCCATCTATTAATAAACCATTTTTATTTTGTATAAAAATATAGTTACCTTCTCCTATGAAGCGACTGCCTTTTATATTACTTTGTAGTATTGTCTGTATACTTTTAATATAATCATAAAAACTACTTCCTTTAAAGCTATAATCTACAGTATTTAACCACATCATAAATAATATAGCAACTATTGTTACAATACCAACAATTAACATAGCATAATATTTTTTGACAGCAAACCAATTTTTAGTAATACTAATGAGTATTAATAGTAAGCTGACTATAGCGATTATAATACAAGGTATTTTTAATAAATTACCATAACAAAAAAATAGTATTGGAAATATAGAGCAACAGCACCAAAATAGTGCATTATAACTTTTTGCTCTACAGTGATACAATAATCCTACTAATATAATAGGGAAAATATATATCAATACGGGTAGTTTAATAGCAAAGTCATTATTTGATGTACCAAATACAATAAAATAAATATCTGTAAATGCTCCTATAACAATACCAGCCGGTTTTGTGAAATCCATTGACATAAAATAACCAGATTTCCATGTAAAACCATTAGTAAAAAACAATATTAAAGTATAAATGCTATAAAATAATTTGCTATGATTTGCTAATATCGTAAAATCAATATGGTAAAATGCTATCATAATACCTATATAAATAAGTAGTATAATGCTATTTTGAAACAGTGGTGCAGTATAAAATACTCCTTTCAAAAAGAAATAAGGTACTACAAAATGAGCAAAAGAAAGCAAAATGACAAAAAGCAATATGTTCCATTCCAATTTAGGACGATGTACTCTGTCTAATTCTGTACCTACTGCAACAGGGTCGCCCATTTCTGCAATAGCTTTTTGAACCGCAATTTCTTTTTCAATACCTTGCTCTATAAAAGCATCTGTTTGGTCAATAATATGGTTTTGCAATTCTTTTTTGACAATATCGTGTGCTTTTTGAAAGCGAATTTGTTCACAAACTGTATTCAAATAGTTTTTGATTTCATTCAAATAAATCCTCCCCTTTTTGCAGTTTTGCTTTTTTTCGCCTTTTTTTCAAATGAATTGTAATTGTAAATTCTTTTGTACTGTTTTCAAATTCACAAAAACTGCTTTTTTGTGCTGCATTATTATAGTCTATTATTTCATCATTGGTATATTTTCCCGTTCTAAATACAGAAAGCAATATTCCCATTAAAATACAATATACTGTGTTTATAGTGCTTGCACTTGAAAAGAAAGGTAATTCCAAAGGGTTAATATATATAAAATAGCCGCTTGTACAAGCAATATTCCAAACTGCTATAATAGATATTGTTAAAAGTATAGCAAATGCGGTCATAAAACCTAGTTGACTTTTTTGTTTATGAGTAAGTATAAAACCTTTTATTACAAAAAACACATATATTGCTAAAAACAATATAAAAGCAATCCAGCCGAAATAATGCAAGGCATAATTTACAAAGTATTCTGTACCTAAATATTGTGTAGTAGGTGTCATTTGTCTAAATATTCCATCATTTGTATAAAAAGAAAATGAATTTCCCTCTCCAAACAAAACTGCTCCTTTTACATTATGCTGTAATATATTCCTTGTCCAATCGGTATCAATGTCTTTTATAGCAATATGTAGTTTACTTATTCTGTAAATAATACCAGGTAACAAAAAGCAAAAAAGTATACCCATTAGTACCATAAGTACAAAAAGTAACAATAAAATATTTCGCTTGCTTACAGCAAACCAGCCTTTACATATAGCACATAGTATCAATATAAAACTAATACCAGCAATGATAACAGTAGCAGTTGTATTTGCTACAATACAAGTAGAAAAAAAGGCAGGAGGTAATATAGAAGTAGCACACATTAATATTGCAATATAAGACTTTCCTCTACAATCATACAATAATCCTGCTAGTATTACAGGAAAAAGATATATCAAAGGTGGCATCATAAAACCAAATAAAAATATATGACTTTTATACTCAAGACCATAGCTTACTCCATAAACATATAAAAATCCCATAAGTAATACATAATAAATATAGATTTTGCGAGAGCGATTTGCTAATATTGTAAAATCAATTTTATAAAATAGTATCATTGTAATAGTGCTTGTCAAAATACCTATTATAGTTCTAATTATTATTTTGATAATAGGCATACCTGCTTCTACATTTTGTGGCAATATGATACACTTCAAAGCAAAATTAGCAATAGAAAATAGTATCACAAATAATATAAAACTCCATTTCAATTTAGGGCGGTGCACTCTGTCTAATTCCGTACCTACTAATACTGGGTCACCCATTTCTGCAATGGCTTTTTGAACCGCAATTTCTTTTTCAATACCTTGCTCTATCAAAGCGTCTGTTTGGTCAATAATATGGTCTTGCAATTCTTTTTTGACAAAAATATGAGCCTTTTCAAAGCGAATTTGTTCACAAACAGTATCTAAATAGTTTTTTATGTTAGTAAGCAAATGTTGCACCTCCCTTCAATACTTTATCTACCGCAGAGCTATATTGTTTCCATTCTTGTTTTTTCTCTTTGAGATGTCCTTTTCCTTTTTTGGTAATACTGTAATATTTTCTTTGTCTGCCGCTCTCGCTGTTTGCTTCATAAGATGTTACAAGTCCTTTTTCTTCCATAGCATGAAGCAAAGGATAAAGTGTACCAGCTTTTAATGAAAAAGTATCATCTGACTTTTTTGACAATTCTTCTATCATCATATAACCATACATATCTTTTTCCTCTAATAATTTCAACAGAAGCATTGTTGTAGAACCTGTTAATAAACTTTTATCAATTGCCATAATATTTCCTCCTATTATATATCGATTATCTATATATAATATATATTGATTATCTATATATGTCAATACAATATTTGACAATATTTTTACAGCAAATTTATGACAGTTCTCTCTCTTTTTCCATTTTTTCTATCATAGCTGTAATATTTTCATTTGCCGTAATAGCTGTTCCATCAATACTATCATCTGCTTGTTTTGCTAATATATCTGCTTCTGCTTTTAGTCTAACAACATCTTTTTGAGATGCTTGTTTTAAACGTAGTCCTATTAGTGCAGTTTTTCCTTCTATAATGACCGCAGCACTTTGTATTTCTTCTAACTGCAATAAATTATTTTTAATTTCTTGTGCTCTTTGCGTTTTTGTTTTTTGTTGTTCTAATTCTGCCGCTTTTGCAATACGTATTTGAGAAATATTATTTTGAAGTGTACGAGATTGACAGCCACAAAGTAATATTGTAAAGCAAAATATAGCAAGTATTATTTTTTTCATATTCTTTCAGCCCCTTGTTTGATTAATCATATTAAAATTAGTATGATATCATTTTTATATTTTATAATCATAAAATTTTGGTATGCTTTTAAAATGCTATTCTGTTTTTGATAAAATTGTGGTATACTACATATACTTATTGTAGCATTGCAGAATATACTATAATATTATAGTAAACATTTTATATTTGGAAAGGATTTGGTAATTTATGAGAGAAAATACAAAAAGACATTCTTACGAAAATACAAGAAGACATTACAGAGTAGCACAAAGAGATATTTACGAAGACCCATATGAAGGCGTTTATGTAACAAAAGAAGAACAGCAAAAATATTTTATTGTAACTGCTGGTTTAGTGCTACTTTCATTTATAGGTGCTGTAGCGGTCATATTAAAAAAGAAATAAAACATCATTATGCTGCCTCACTGTTTTGTGAGGTCAGCTATTTTTTTATGCAATTTATATTTTATCAATGTGAAATTTTTATAAAAAAATTATAAAATAACATAAAGTACTTTTTTGTATGGAACACACTACTATATCATATAATATATAGAAAGGGTGTGTTTTTTTGGTAAAAAAAATATTTTCAATGATTTTTATTTATATTATTGTTGCTATGATAGTGTTACCTGCATTGATTACATATTGTTCCTATCACTTACAAAAACAACAACAAACACAAATACTACAACAAAATGAAGAACAAAAGTCAGAAATTGCTACTCCTGAAATTATACGAACTTCTTCTGATTTTGAAGCATATATTAAGGGTGTTGTAGCAGCAGAAATGCCTGCTTTATTCCAAACAGAAGCACTCAAAGCACAAGCTGTTTCTGCACGTACTTATGCTGCAAGAAAAATGTATGAAAATAATTCTAATGCTGTACCTTATGATATAGGACAAGCATATATTACAGTAGAAGAAATGAAACAAAAATGGGGAGAACATTTTACAGAATATTATAATAAAATAAGCAATGCAGTAGAACAGACAAAAGGGGAGATTATGGTATATGACAATGAACCAATATTAGCAGTATTTCATTCAGAAAGTGCAGGCAAAACAGAAGATGCTGAAAATGTATGGGAACAGGAAATTCCTTACTTAAAAAGTGTAGATAGCAGTTTAGATAAAAATGCTCCTGATTTTGAAAAAAGTATTTCCTATACTTATGATGAACTGATAAAGCGTTTTTCTAATCACTATAAAGACTTTTCATTAGATAACAATCAAATAAAAATATTAAGCCATACCCCTGCAGGATATGTACAAAAAATACAAATAGGCAATAAAACGCTTACAGGTAGGGAGATAAGAGAAATATTAAATTTACGTAGCAGTAATTTTACAGTAAGTATACAAAACAACACTATAGTATTTACAACAAAAGGATATGGTCATGGTGCAGGTATGAGCCAATATGGTGCAGAATTTATGGCAAAAGAGGGAAAAACATATCATGAAATACTACAACATTACTATACAGGCATTTCTTTTTCTAACTACACACCTCCTGTTTAATTTCTATAAATGATGTGATAAATAATATGAATAAAAAGTATTTCTTTCGGGCAATACTATTGCTGGAGGTGTTACACATGAACAAAAATTATTACCGTATACTGTGGGGGTGTCTTGCTGTTGTGGTAATTGCTGGAGGAATTTATTATTTTGCTGGCAGAAATAGAAATACAGAACCATCTACAACACCCTCTCAGACAACAGAACAAGCTAGACATCAAACTGCACATCAAGTTATTGTAAACAATACACCAGCATTAGAAGAAGCAGTTGCACAAAGAGAAGCAGAAATTTTAGAAGAAGCACAACAACAAACTGCCGATGTATCAACACAACAGACAGAACCATTACAAACTGCTGATACAACACAACAACAAAATACAGAACAAAATGTGACACAACAACAAAATACAGAACAAGCAGGCATTTTTGAAAATGAACCACTTTTTGCAATGCCTTTGGCAGGCAATATTGTAATGGATTATAGTGCAGACCATGCAATATATGATGCCACATTAGACCAATATCGTACAAATGACCATATTTCTATTGGTGCTAAAAAAGGAGAAGCAGTAAAGGCTTCTGAAGATGGTACAGTAGAAAGTATTAAAACAGATGATGAAAGAGGCATTACCGTGGTAATCAATCACGACAACGGCTGGCAGACTACATACAGCCAATTACAAGAGGATGTAGTAGTCAAAGAGGGCGACAAAGTAAAAAAAGGGCAAGAAATTGGTTTTGTAGCAGAGCCTACAAAATATAGTGTTGCATTAGGAGAACACGTAGACTTTTCTATTGCAAAAGATGGCATTAAAGTTGACCCTAAAAGTAATGTAACAGAATAAAAAATACCATAAATAAACATCGCTTATTACAATAGCATATTATCTGTTATAGATAATATATAAAAAAACTCCCTATATAAAAAAGGTGTTCCAAAAGTTATGCCATAGCTTTGGAAACACCTTTTTTATTATTCCTTTTTTTCATTTTGTTTTGTTATAATAGGTTTTCCATTTTCATCTAAAAGTGGTGTAATTCCGCCTACATTGCCAGAAGCCAGAAAAAGATAATTAATACCTGTTACAGTATCTACCCAAATTTCGGCATTATTAATGACACCTTGATTATAAACTTTTTTGAAACGTCCCATAAAAGCGTCCTCCTTATATTATAATGGCATTATTTTAGCACAGTATGGTACAGAATGACAATATACAGTAAAAACTGTTTTCTATTTACAAACGACAGCAATTTCTCTATAATAAAACATATCATTTTCAGACAAAGGAGGAAACAAAAAAATGATAAAACTTTATGACACTGGTGCATATTTATTAAATGGAAATGAAATTATAGCAGATGATGAAAATGCTGCTGCAATATTACAGCAAAAATTGGGAAATGCTCCTTCTAAAAAAGAAGCCTCTCAAAACACTATAGCTTATAGCATATTAAAAAATCACAACACGTCAGATAATATGGAGCATTTAAAAATTCGTTTTGACAGAATGGCTTCTCACGATATTACTTATGTTGGTATTGTACAAACTGCTCGTGCAAGTGGTTTGGAAAAATTTCCTATGCCTTATGTATTAACAAACTGCCACAATTCTCTTTGTGCTGTAGGTGGTACTATAAATGAAGATGACCATTTATTTGGTTTATCTTGTGCTAAAAAATACGGTGGTATCTATGTTCCAGCACATCAAGCTGTTATTCATCAATATATGAGAGAAATGATGAGTGGTGTAGGTAAAATGATATTAGGCTCAGACAGCCATACACGTTATGGTGCATTAGGTACTATGGCAATAGGAGAAGGTGGCCCTGAATTAGTAAAACAACTTTTGTGTAAAACATATGATATTGACCGCCCTCAAGTAGTAGGTGTTTATTTGACAGGAAAACCTATTTCTGGTGTAGGCCCTCAAGACGTTGCACTTGCTATTATTGGTGCTGTATTTGAAAAAGGTTATGTAAAAAATAAAATTATGGAATTTTTTGGAGATGGCGTTGAAAATATTAGTGTAGATTATCGCAATGGTATTGATGTTATGACAACAGAAACAACTTGTTTATCTTCTGTATGGAAAACAGATGATAAAGTAAAACAATGGTATACTATTCACGGTAGAGCAGAAGAATTTTCTTTACAACAACCAGGTAACATTGCTTATTATGATGGTATGATAGAAGTAGATTTATCAAAAATACGTCCTATGATTGCTATGCCTTTTCACCCAAGCAATGTATACACTATAGAAGAACTGAATGCGAATTTAATGGATATATTGGACGAAGTAGAAAAAACAGGTGCAAAACAGCTTGACAGTGACAAAATTACATTTACATTAAAAGATAAAGTAAAAAATGGTGCTTTATATGTAGAACAAGGTGTTATTGCTGGCTGTGCTGGAGGCACTTATGAAAATATTTGTGATGTAAGAGATATATTAAAAGGACATTCTATTGGTACAGATGAATTTGCACTTAGTGTATATCCTTCTAGTCAACCTGTATTTGTAAGCTTGACAGAAAATGGAGCAATTGCAGATATTATGATTTCTGGTGCAACAGTACGTTCAGCTTTTTGTGGTCCTTGTTTTGGTGCAGGAGATGTACCTGCAAACAACTGCTTAAGTATTCGTCATTCTACAAGAAACTTCCCTAATAGAGAAGGTTCTAAAATTACAAATGGACAAATTGCTTCTGTAGCTTTAATGGACGCTCGTTCTATTGCAGCAACTGCTGTGAATAAAGGAAAATTAACACCAGCAACAGAACTTGATATAAATTATACTAAACCAGAATATCATTTTAATAATGAAATTTACAAAAACCGTTGTTATTTTGGTTTTAATACACCTGACAATGCTACAGAGTTGAAATTTGGCCCTAATATTACAGACTGGCCTGCTATGAGCAATTTAACAGAAAATATATTGTTAAAAGTAGTATCTGTTATTACAGACCCTGTTACAACAACAGATGAATTAATTCCTTCTGGAGAAACTTCTTCTTATCGTTCCAATCCTTTAGGTTTGGCAGAATTTACATTGTCCAGAAAAGACCCTGCTTATGTAGGTCGTGCAAAAGAAGTACAAAAAGCAGAAAAAGCACGTATTGCGGGAGAAGCTCCTACACAAGTTTATAAAGAATTAAAAGAAGTATTTTCTACTATACAAAAACAATTTGACATTAACGAAAAAGATACAGGAATTGGCTCTACTATTTATGCTGTAAAACCAGGCGATGGTTCAGCAAGAGAACAAGCTGCAAGCTGTCAAAAAGTATTGGGCGGTTGGGCAAACATCGCCAGCGAATACGCTACAAAACGTTATCGCTCCAATCTCATTAACTGGGGTATGCTTCCTTTGTTATTAGAGCAGAAAGAATTGCCTTTTGAAAATGGAGATTATATATTTATACCAAATATACGTAATATCATTTTACAAAAACAATCAGAAGTAACTGCTTATGTTGTGGGAAAAGATATGAAACAGTTTACATTAAAATTAGGTGATTTGACAGATGACGAAAGAAAAATAATACTTTCTGGTTGTTTAATCAATTTCTATAAAGAAGCATAGATGATATAAAATGTATCTAATTTATGTTTGAGTAATCAGTTTATCAATAAATCTATTTTTGTTGTAAAAAGTAAGGAGTATTTTAGGAGGTTTAATATGTTTATTTTTAATTTAACTTATGTCAAACCAATTTCAGATGTAGAACAGTTTTTGCCAGAACATATCCAATATTTAGAAAAATATTATACTAGCAAAAAATTTATTTGTTCTGGAAGAAAAGTTCCACGAACAGGAGGCATTATTCTTTGTAATTGTGCTACAAAACAAGAAGCAGAACAAATTATAAAAGAAGACCCATTTTTTAAAGAGCAAATTGCTCAGTATGATATAACAGAGTTTATACCTTCTAAATCATTAGAATTATTTAAAACAATTATGGAAGAAACAGAATAATATAATGGGGACTTTTTCACTTGTGAAAAGTCCCCATTTATCATATTTCATTTTATTGCTATTATATTATTCTGATTGACATATCTCTAGCATCATTTTTATACCAAGACGAAAGCCATAAGAAAATGCTTCTTCTATTTCTGAATTAATTGTATTAAATTGTTCGTCTAAAATAGCATTAAATTCTGCTTCAAACTCTCTTCCTATTTTTTCTACAAAATTCTCATAGTGTTTATATTGTTCTTTGTACAACTGTTTGTTCTTTTCTATTTTAGAACGACATTGTTCTATTGGTATCAAATTGCCATTGTAGAAATCTTTTAATAATTTTCCCATAAATATTCTCCTCTTTTTAGATATTAAATTAGATATTAAAATAAATATCAAATATCATATCATATTTTAAATATATAAAAATAAACACTATAAATGTATAATGATATTAAAATGTAATATCATTATATACTATAGAGGTGAAATAATGTCTGAAAAATTTATTGTAACATCTAAAACTTCAAAATATAAAGAAGACCCATATAATATAACAACATTAAGAATGCCTAAAGAAATAAGGCAAGAATTTGATAAATTAGCAGGAAAAAGTGATTATTCCAGAAATCAGTTAATGTGTATGGCTTTGCAATATGCACTAGATAATTTACAGTTTATTTCAGAAAGCAAAGACAATGAACAATAACTAAGGAGTGGCTAAATAATCGTTTTTAAAACTACTCTTTTTATAAACTTTCCAAATGTTTGTTTAGTCACTCTCAACATTCGTTTGAGCTTGTTTCTTATATTTTTTAATATGAAAATAAAACATTATAGCAATTATTGTAACAATACATTCTGTGACTGCATAACAGAGCCATACTCCTGTGATACCCCATAATGTTGAAAGCAAAAAAGCCATAGGAATAATAAGTATCAGTCCTTTCAGCAATGACAAAATATGTGCAAGCACTACCTTTTCTATAGAAGTAAAAAAGATACAAAATACAATATTTATTCCTGCAAATAGCGTTGCAATAAAATATAATTTCATTCCATATACTGCTATGTGTTGCATTTGTAAATTATTTTGACTATTAAATAATTGTACAATATTTTCTGAAAATATAAATATTGTGCTATAAATTGCAATACTACTTAATATTACAGTAATAAAAGCATACTTTAATACTTTTATAATATTATAGTGTTCATTGCAGGCATAATATTGACTAAAAAGAGGTTGTATTCCCTGTTCTAGACCAGAAAAAACGGCAGTCATAACAAGTGACAAATTAGCTATAACACTATAAGCGGCAACACCTACATTTCCCTGTAACGAAAGTATAATTTTATTTAGTATTATCATAACAATACCATAAGAGATTTGTGCCACAAAGGAAGGAAATCCCATTAAAAATATCCATAGTATTCTATCTAAAAGTGGTTTTGTTTTTACAATATGAAATCCTTTTATTTTTGAAGTATAATGAAATGACAATAATAATATACTTACAATAGGAGAAAAACCTGTAGCAAGCACTGCTCCCAATATGCCCATTTGAAATGGAAATATCAATATATAATCCATTATGATATTAAATAAACTGCCTGTCAGCATTGCTATCATAGATAATTGTGGATTTCCATCATTTCTTACGAAACAAATCAGTACATCATTACACAAAAATGCAGGAGAAAATAAAAGTAATATTTTAATATAAGTATTTGTCATATCAAATACAGTTTCATCTGCACCCAAAAACAAACAAAGTTTTTGAGAAAATAGTATCCCTATAATAACAAATAGAAATGAAAGTATAGTAGTAATATAAATTGTGTTTGTAAATACAACATCTGCATTTTTATTATCTTTTTGACCTTTGTAAATGCTATATTTTGCTGCACCTCCTATTGCTAACAATAAACCAATACCATGCACAAAATTGTATACTGGTATTGCTAAATTTAGTGCAGTTAATCCATTTGTACCAAGTCCTTTTGAAACAAAAAAAGTATCTGCAATAATATAAGCAGAAAGTCCTATCATACCTAATATACCAAAAAAAGTATAGTTACAATATTGTTTTAATATACTGCTTTTTTCTTTCATATTTTCCCCTTCTTTATTGAATATTTATGACAAAAAAACGCCAGTTTTCTATCTTCTAAGGTCTAACGATAGAAAAACTGACGTAATTGTCTTTCACCCGACGGCAAATATACCATATTAATTTTAAAACTATTTTATCATAGTGTTATGTTTAAATCAACTCTTTTTCTGTTGTTTCATTACATTGTTTTAGTAATGTCATAAATTCTTGCCCCGTAATGGTTTCTTTTTCCAATAAAAATGCTGCAATAGTATGAAGTGCTTTTTGATTATTTTCTAATAATTCTATTGCTTTTTTATGGCATTGTTTTATAATACGTAGTACTTCTTCATCTATTTCAGCAGAAGTTGTTTCGGCACAGTTGCGTACATTTCTGCCATCTAAATATTTATTTTGTATACTTTCTAATGCTACCATATCAAATTTTTCACTCATACCATATTGTGCCACCATATTTCTTGCTAATTCTGTTGCTTTTTCAATGTCATTAGAAGCTCCTGTTGTAATATTGTGGAATATTACTTCTTCTGCGGCTCTACCTGATAAATATGTTGTGATTTGGTCTAATATTTCCTGCTTATTCATTAAATATTTTTCTTCTTCTGGCATTTGCATAGTATAGCCTAATGCACCCATTGTTCTAGGCACAATAGTAATTTTTTGTACAGGTTGTGTGTTTTTTTGTAAGGCTGTTGCTAAAGCGTGTCCTACTTCGTGATATGCTACAATTTTTCTTTCGCTTTCTGTCATAATACGGTCTTTTTTCTCTTGTCCCGCTATAATAATTTCTACTGCCTCCATAAGGTCATATTGTTCTACTTTTTCCTTTCCAAAACGTACTGCTCTTAATGCTGCCTCATTTACAATATTTGCCAAATCAGCACCTGCTGCACCACTTGTACCTAATGCAATCTGGTGTAAATCTACATCATTACTCAATTTTACATCTTTGCTGTGTACTTTTAGTATATCTTCTCTGCCTTTTAAATCTGGTTTATCTACAATTACCCTTCTGTCAAAACGACCTGGACGTAAAAGTGCTTTATCCAATACTTCAGGTCTATTTGTTGCTCCCAATATTACAACACCTTTTGAAGCGTCAAAACCGTCCATTTCTGATAAAAGTTGATTAAGCGTTTGTTCTCTTTCGTCATTACTACCCATTTGATTGTCACGACTTTTTCCTATGGCATCAATTTCATCTATAAAAACAATACAAGGAGCATTTTCTAAAGCCTGTTTAAATAAATCTCTTACTCGAGAGGCTCCTACCCCTACAAACATTTCTACAAAATCAGAACCAGAAAGAGAATAAAAAGGGACATTTGCTTCTCCTGCAACGGCTTTTGCAAGTAATGTTTTACCTGTTCCAGGAGGGCCTACAAGTAATGCTCCTTTTGGCAGTTTTGCACCAATTTCTGTATATTTTTGAGGATAATGTAAAAAGTCCACAATTTCTCTAAGAGACTCTTTTGCTTCTTCCTGTCCTGCCACATCAGCAAATGTTACACCAGTTTCTTTTTGGGCATAAATTTTTGCTGTATTTTTGCCGAAACTCATAGGACCACCTACACCGCCCATTTTTTTGCTTATAGAACGAAGTATTAGTCCAGAAATAACATATATCAATAAAAATGGCAATGCCCAAGAGGCTAAAAATGTAACAATAGGGGAGTTGTTTTGTACTTCACGATATTGTATTGCACCTGCTTGTATTATTCTATTTGTAAGTTCTGGGTCGTTTATAATACCAGTATAATATTGTTTTCCAATATTAGCATAAAATCCTGTATTATCTGTATTTTGTTCTGCTTTTTCTGTAATCAGTAAACGGTCTGATTGTATTTCTACACTATCTACTTGTTTGTTTTCCAGCATAGTTAAAAATTGCGTATAAGTAATTTCTGTTGCTCTTCTCATTGATACAGAAGATACAAAAATATTAAATATAGATGTAAATATTACAGCCATAATAATAAAACTAATAAGTACTTTAAAATCATTTTGGTTAGAATTTTTTTGATTATTATTCGATGGCATAATTTCCCTCCTTGTTGTAATACATTATGTAATGTCATACGTAAGATTTTTGTATTTGTCTGAAAAAGAGTAAGACATTGGAAAATTATCCAATGCCCTAATACAAAAAATGGTAAAAAATACTTTCAAAAAACAAACCCACACCAAACCAAACGGGTGCATAGTCTAAACGTATTAAACCGTTTATGTGATATTTACTTTGGCTATAATTCCAAGGACAAACACCTGCAATTCTTTGTAATCCCCAGCCAGAGGCATATTCTGCCATATAAATACAAAGCATATAAATCCCTCCTCTCACCACTAGCGGAAGTCCAGCTAAAAAAAGAAACAATGGTTGTAAAAATATAGCAGCACCATAAATAGGAAACATCCAAAGAGAAGTTTGCCCTATAAGGGAATAATCTTTTTTTAGCAAAGAATGAAGCCCTGTCCATAATATTTCCATAAACCAGCCTAACATACCATATATGAAAAATCCTGTTATCATATAAAATAGTATGATAGAAATGTGTTGTTTTTATACCTATAATCAAATTGTTAAATATAGTATAAAAAAAGAGAAATCTTTTACAGATTTCTCTTTACCATTTTAAAAACTTAATTCGTCTACATCTAATGTGCCTACTGGTATAGAATTACCACATTTTGGACATACAAGTACTTGTTCGTTTTCCATTGTTTCATCTTCCACTTGTACCTCTTGGCCACATTCTGGACAAATAAAAGAATACAAATATTGTACTTGTTCCTCATCGTCGTCACACATCATATCATCAAAGTCGTCTACGTCTTCCATATAACTTTCCAGCATAAAAGCGATATCATCTAATACATCTAATATACCGTGAAATATTTTACCTTCTTTACTGTCTGGGGAATAGCCGCTGCCGTCACAAAGTCCTCGCAAATAGGTGATTTTTTTTTCAAAATATTCCATATTCCAGCCTCCCTTTAGGGTAATTATGCTTCTTTTGCTCTGCCTAAATATTCTCCTGTACGAGTATCGATTTTGATAATTTCATTTTGATTGATAAATAAAGGTACTTGTACTGTTGCACCTGTTTCTACTACAGCAGGTTTTGTTGCACCCTGAGCAGTATTGCCTGCAAAACCAGGTTCTGTATCTGTAATTTCTAATTCTACAAATAATGGTGGTTCAATACCAAATACTTGTCCTTCATAAGAAAGTATTTTTACCATTTCATTTTCTTTTACAAATTTTAATGTATCTCCTACATCTTGTGCATTAATAGCAATTTGGTCAAATGTTTCTACATTCATAAAATGGTATAAATCTCCGTCTGTATAAAGATATTGCATATCCTGTCTGTCAATATGTGCTCTAGGCATTTTTTCTGTAGGACGGAATGTTTTTTCTACTACACTTCCTGTTTTTAAATTTTTGATTTTTGTACGAACAAAAGCGGCACCTTTTCCTGGTTTTACGTGCTGAAATTCCAATATAATAAATATATCGCCTTCATATTCTATTGTTACACCGTTTCTAAATTCACCTGCTGAAATCATGTATTTTCCTCCTTGTAATTAAAAAAACAAACATATTATTATTTTACTGAAAAATGATAACTTTTTCAATAAAAAAATGTGATTTTATAGCAAAATGTTAAAATATTACTTATTTTGCTGTTCTTTTTTTAGTTGCCTAAAATAAATTTTCATTACTTGTTTTTCTAATCCTCTTTTTATTTTTGTTACAAATTGGTCACGATTACATATTGGTGCTGTCATAATACAATATAATCCTGCATTATGCCCACACCACATATCTGTAAATACTTGGTCGCCTATCATAGCAGTTTCAATCTCTGTCAGTTTCATAGCGGAAATAGCTTTTCTTAATTTTTTAATGCCAGGTTTACCAGCTTTATGCACAGCTAGTACTTTTAATTTTTGATTAAATGTTTTAACTCTCTTTTTATTATTATTGGAAAGTATACAAATGCGAAATCCTTCTTTTTTGAGCATTTGAAATAACTTAATGATATTTTCATCGGGCTCTGCTACATCATAAGGAGCAATAGTATTATCAATGTCAAATACAAGCCCTCTAATTCCTTTTTTTTTCAATTCATTTAAAGGTAATTCATAAACAGAGGGAATATAAATATCTGGAAATATGGTATTTAAAATAGACAGCATAGTTGTTTCCTCTATTCTTATATTTTAGTGATGGTCACAATTTCCACATTGGTCACCACATTCGTGTCCATCTTCGTGATGATGAGTACATTCTGTATCTGGATTACCCATTTTTTCACCACTTAAATATTTTACAATCATATCATCTGCTGTTCCAACAACACCAGGAATTAATTCAATTCTTTTTTCACGAAGTGCATTTTTTGCACCACTTCCAATATTCCCACATATTACCACATTTACAGAATGTACTGTTAAAAAATCTGCTAATGCTTCATGTCCAGAACCTTCTGTTGAAACAAATTCTTTGTTTTTAATTAATTCTGACTCTACTTCATAAATTGTAAATTCTGGTGTGTGTCCAAAGTGTTGATAAACGATACCGTTTTCTGATGGTATTGCAATTCTCATTTTTATTCCTCCTCACTGTTTGTTTCACATACAAATTACTATACACGATTGATATTGTAAAACAAACAATATAGCTTGTCAAATCAAATACAGAATAAAAATGTACATTTGTGTATTTTTTGATATAATTGTAAAATACTATACTTTATAAAAATAAAAAGGAGAAAATAAAATATGGACGAAAGAATTAAAACATTAGCAAAACAATTAGTACATCATTCCTGCCAACTACAAAAAGGAGAAAAAGTGCTTATCAGTTGTAATGGTGTACATCCTATTCCTCTTGTAAAAGCATTAATAAAAGAAATTTATGCTGTAGAAGCAATTCCTTTTGTAGAATTAAATACAAACAGCATAGAAAGAGAATTATTACTTGGTGCAACAGCAGAACAGCAAAAATTGATGGCAGAAGTAGATTGTATGAGAATGAAACAAATGGACGCTTATATTGGCATACGTGGGGAAGACAATTTAGCAGAACAATCAGATGTTCCTAATGATAAGATTTCCCTTCATACGAAATTATATTCAAGTCCTGTACATCACGACATTAGAGTACCTCATACAAAATGGGTAGTGTTACGCTATCCTACCAATTCTATGGCACAGTCTGCTCATACTAGCTTAGAAGCATTTGAAGATTTTTATTTTAATGTATGTAATTTGAATTATGAAAAAATGTCAAATGCTATGGATAGTTTAGTAGAATTGATGAATAAAACAGATAAAGTCAGAATTGTAGCAAAAGATACTGATTTGACATTTTCTATCAAAGCTATTCCTGCTGTAAAATGTGCTGGAAGATGTAATATTCCTGATGGAGAAGTATATACAGCACCTGTTAAAAATTCTGTAAATGGTACTATCACATATAATACACCTTCAGAATACAATAGCTTTACATTTCAAAATGTAAAGCTCACATTTCAAAATGGCAAAATTGTAGATTTTGATGGCAATGATAAACAACGTCTTGAGAAAATATTCCATACAGACGAGGGAGCGAAATATATAGGAGAGTTTGCTATAGGTGTCAACCCCTATATTACAAAACCTATGACAAATATACTTTTTGATGAAAAAATTAGGGGCAGTATTCATTTTACACCAGGAAATTGTTATGATGATGCACCAAATGGCAATAAATCTGCTATACATTGGGATTTAGTGTTGATTATGACACCAGAGTATGGCGGAGGTGAAATTTATTTTGATGATGTTTTAATTAGAAAAGATGGTATATTTGTATTACCAGAATTAGAAGTGTTAAATCCAGAAAATTTAAAATAAATAATAGTAAAAAGCCTTGAGTATAGTATTCTCAAGGCTTTTTATAATACTATTCATTATTATGATAATAGTATTGTATTAATTTCTTTTTGGTATTATGTTTTATTTTTCCGTTTGTTTTGTGTTGATAATTTTGACGTCGCCAATTCTTTTTTTGAGTAGCATTGTTTGGGCTTATATCAGAAAAATAATAAACTTCATATGGTGTTTGAGGTCTATTATTGCAATAATAACAATTTTCATCACCACAAACATCATCAAGCCATTCGTTACATAGTATGCAACATTTTGCATCATATTCATATACTTGCCAAACTGTTTTTTGACTACATTTAGGACACTTTGTATCTAAATAGTAAGCTATTTGTTCCCATTGTATTTTTTTTCGATATTTCAAAGCATTTTTTCTATTTCTCATAATTATCTTTCTCTAATTTTAGTCACTTGACTACTACTATTGATAGTCAATTCTACATCAATACCGCCTTCATCATCATTATAATCGTCTAAGTCATCTAAGTCATCACATTTTCCTGCATCAATATCTACGTCACTTTTACATTTATAAGTGGTTTTGCCAGAGTCAAATTTTACTGTAATTTTATTGCTACCAACGTCAGTTAATTCTCCTTTTGCTTTTGATACATAGCCTTTTACTTTTGTAACTTCATTGCTTTTTACAGTTACTTCTACTTCTACTGTTTTGCCATCATCAATAGCATCTTCTAATTCTGATATACTATCAATATTGTCTTCGCCATCATCAATATCAAAATCAGTATCGCTTGTTGTAGTATAAGATTTGCTTCCTACTGTCATTTTTTTGCCGCTGACACTTTTTACAGTACCGCTTCCACTTTTGCTACTGCTAGAAGATTTTGACTTAATTTCTATTCTTTCTACATAATCATCATCATCTTTATCAATATCTACTTCTGCTGTAAATTTGTCATCTTTGTCAGCATCATTGATTTTATCAATCGCTTTTTCCAATGTAGAAGAACCACCATCAAATTTTACGGTAACATCTTTTTCTCTAATTTTATATTCTGTACCATTATCAAATGAAATTCTTGTTTTAGTCAATTTTTTAATTGTGCCAGAGTCTTCATAGCTTTTTTCTTTTGTTTTTGCTACAATTTTAGAAACATCTCCTCTAGAGTCTAATGTCAACTCTACTTCAATAGTATCTACATCTTCATCGTCAAATTCATCTATTAAATCCTTTACTTTTTTGCTTTTGCCATTAATGGTAACATCAACATCACCTGCTAAATAATATGGCTGACCTTTTATAACACGAATTTCATCTCTTGTAATATTAGCAAGTTCTCCTTTTAATACTTGGTCTTTTACTTCTTCTTTTTTAGGTGCTGTAGTGTTTATTACCATTTTTGTAATACGAGAACCATTATATGTAACAGTTACACTTGTACCTACAGTAACATCATCAAAACTGCCTGCTGTACCATCTTGATATGTTGTAGGTACACTATTATCTCCTAAATAACCCATAACTTGTGAGCCATTGTATAAAGCAAGCATTTTATTACTTCCTGTTACTTGCATTTGTTCTATTTGTGCTGTAAAAGTACCTGTTGTTGGTGCTTCTGGTACAGTTGGCGTAGTAGGTGTATTTGGTGTTGTTGAAGAGGAACCTCCTCCTACTGGTGTATTTGGTGTTGTTGCACTTGGCGTAGTAGGTGTTGTTGTGCTTGGCGTTGTTGTATTAGGCGTAGTAGTTGTAGTATTTTCTGCTGGTTTTGTTACACTCTTTAACACATCATTGCTTTTTGTCATCATAACAGCCATTTCTGCTCTATTGATTTTATTTTTAGGATTGAAATTACCTAAATCATCTCCAGAAAGTATACTTTTTTCAGAAAGCAATGCAATATAAGCAACTTTGTCTGATGAAATTGCACTGTTGTCACCAAATTTTGTAGTAGTGCTGTTTGCATTAGCACTGCTGTCTACAGAAGCAATCGCTTTTCCTATCATACCTGCTACTTGCTCTCTTGTAGCTTGTACACTTGTTGTACCAGACATAAATGCTTTTACTTCTGCTTCTGTAATAACACCTGTTTCTAAACAGTAAGATACACTATTATATGCCCATTCAGGAATATTTGCTGCTGTCAATGTGCTGTTCCATTTTGTAGGTAAATCTGCTTTGTCTTCTAAATGATTTGTTGCTTTTAATAAGTTATAAACAAGTTGTGCTGTTTCTACCAATGTAACAGGGTCTTTTGCACGAAATACCATTTTGCCATCAATATTTTCTCCTACCATTAAACTGTTATCTGCTACTTGATTGATATATGTTTCTACACCTGGCCAAGGCACATTGTTAATATCAGAAAAATTTGCACCAAAACTAACTGTTGTTGCAGACAGTGCCATTGCACCTGCCAACAAAAAACTCATATATTTTTTCATTGTACGACCTCCTAAATCAATATCATTTTAATATAGAATTTATGTAATTTTAACATAAATTTAATATTATTTTTATGTTTATTATAGCAGCATTTGAGTGTTTTGTCATTGTTAAATGAATAAAAAAAGTTTTCAAATTTATTACAATTCTGTATGATAGAATAAAAGTATTGTCGAAAGCATAAAATTGCTATTTTATGTTATTTTCAGTATAATATTTGTACAAACTATCATTAAAAGGAGATGATGAAGTGTGAAAGCATTAATAACAGGTGCAACATCTGGTATTGGCAGAGATTTTGCTGTATTATTAAGTCAAAAAGGATATGATTTAATTATTGCTTCAAGAAATACTAAAAAAATGAAACAGATACAAAAAAAATTATATACTAATGTTCAGATTATTACAGTAGATTTATCTTGTGAAAAAGACTGTTATAAGCTATATGATATAGTAAAAGAACAGAATATTGATATAGTAATTAATAATGCAGGATTTGGTGCATTTGGGCAGTTTTGGGATATTCCTTTGCAAAAAGAACTTAATATGATTGATTTGAATATAAAAGCAGTGCATATATTGACAAAATTATTTGTACAATATTTCAGAAAAAAAGACAAAGGCTATATTATGAATGTTTCTTCCTCTGCAGCATTTTTAGCAGGGCCTCTTATGGCAACATATTATGCTACAAAATCTTATGTATTGCGTTTAACAGAAGCGCTTTACAAAGAACTGCAAAAGCAAAACAGTAATATTAAAATATCTGTACTTTGTCCGGGTCCAGTAGATACTGCATTTAATGAAAGAGCAAATGTATCATTCAGTTTAAGGGGGATGAAAAGCAAAACAGTAGCAAAATATGCACTGAAAAAAATGTTTGAAGGAAAAATGCTCATCATACCAGGTATTACTATGAAAATAACACACATAGGAGAGCGATTTTTACCAGAAAAATTATTGTTAAGCTGTGCTTATCATTTTCAAAATAAGAAAGGATAATCAATATGTCAAAAATAATTGTATTAGCAGAAAAACCTTCTGTGGCAAAAGAAATTGCCAGAGTATTGAAATGTACCAAAACTGCTGGAGGATATATAGAAGGAGAAAACTATATTGTAACGTGGGCACTAGGGCATTTAGTAACACTGTCAGAGCCTGAATATTATGGAGAACAATATAAACAATGGTCTATGGAAACATTGCCTATTATGCCTGATAATATGAAATTAAAAGTTATACCACAAACAGCGAAGCAGTTTGGCATTGTCAAAAAGTTGCTTTTAAGTAAAGAAGTATCTTCTGTGATTATTGCAACAGACTCTGGTAGAGAGGGAGAACTTGTTGCAAGATGGATATTAGAAAAAGCAGGTGTAAAAAAGCCTATTAAAAGGCTTTGGATTTCTTCTCAAACGGATAAAGCAATCAAACAAGGTTTTGCTAATTTAAAAGATGGAAAACAATATTTGTCATTATATCGCTGTGCACAGGCTAGAGCAGAAGCAGATTGGCTCGTAGGATTAAATGTTACAAGGGCATTGACTTGTAAATATAATGCACAGCTTTCAGCAGGGCGTGTACAAACACCTACATTAGCTATGATTGTAGAAAGAGAACAACAAATCAAAAAATTTGTTCCCAAGGACTATTATATTGTAAGGGCAGATTTAGGCAAATTTTTTGTGACATATCAAAATGACAAAAAACAAACAAATATTTTTGAAAAACAAAAAGCAAAAGAAATTACAGAAAGTATAAAAAATAAAAAATTTATCGTAAAACAAATTAGCAAAACAAAAAAAGTAACACCTCCTCCTATGCTTTATGATTTGACAGAACTGCAAAGAGATGCCAACAGATATTATGATATGTCAGCAAAAGAAACATTAAATGCTATGCAAAATTTATATGAAAAACACAAAGCACTCACATACCCTAGAACAGACTCCCGTTATTTGACAGATGACATTGTGCCAACATTAACAGAAAGATTAAAAGCGGTGTCAAAAGGAGATTTTACTTCTTTCGTATCTCATATTATAAAAAATAAACAAAATATTTCAAAACATTGTATCAACAACAGTAAAGTAACAGAACATCACGCTATTATACCTACAGAACAAAGTGCTAATGTATTGTCTATGACGACATCAGAAAAAAGAATATATATGCTTGTAGTAAAAAGATTTTTAACTTGTTTTTACAACAATTACGTTTATGAAAAAATAAAAGCAATATTGGAATGTGATAACAAAATATTTACAGCATCAGGTAGTGTTATAATTGAAAAAGGCTGGAAAGAAGTCACAGAAAACATATCAGAACAGGAAGAAGAACAACAAAATCTGCCTGCATTACAGCAAGGAGATAGTTTTGTGTGTCAATCTGTGCAATTAAAACAGTTACAGACGACACCACCTCCAAGATATACAGAAGCAACACTTCTTTCTGCTATGGAAAATCCTTCTGCATATTTAAAAGATACTACTATGAAGGAATATATAGAAGGAGGACTTGGTACACCTGCTACAAGAGCAGATATTATTGAAAAACTGTTTTCTTCTTTTTATATTGAAAAAAGGGGTAATTCTCTTTATCCTACTTCAAAAGGCATACAACTTGTTCATTTAGCCCCTTCTGATTTAAAAGAGCCTCTTTTAACAGCAAAATGGGAAAAAGAATTGGAAGCCATAAGTAAAGGAAAACAACAAAAAAAGGAATTTATGGAAAATATAAAGCAATATACACATACACTTGTCAAAGAAGTCAAATATAATACAGAACAATATAAACACGATAATATTACGAGAACAAAATGTCCTGTATGTGGTAAACTTATGCTTGCAGTAAATGGAAAAAAAGGCAAACTGTTGGTTTGTCAAGATAGAGAATGTGGTGAACGTATTCATATCAGCACCACAACAAATATGAGATGTCCTAACTGCCATAAAAAAATGGAATTGTTTGGAGAAGGTGACAAAAAAACATATGTTTGTGTATGTGGATTTAGAGAAAAAGCAGATATATTACACAAAAGAATTTCACAACAAAAAGGAGCTTCTAAAAGTACAATACAGAATTATATGAGAAATCAAAAAAAGGCAGAAAAAGAGGACAAAAAAGAATTGAGTGCTTTTGGTAAAGCATTACTAGAAGCACTGAGGGAGGAATAGTGTGAAATTAAAACAGCGATACAAGGGAGATAAAAAGTGGATATTATTTTTTATAGAGCTGATAGAAAGATATCAGTATGATAATGTGGGAAAATCCGCTGCGGCGTTAACATACTATATGATATTTGCATTATTTCCCTTTTTGCTTTTTGTAAGTACATTGTTAGGCTTTTTAAATATTCCTTTGGTATCTTTATCAGGGCATTTGTCACAATTTTTACCAGAGGATATGATAATGCTTTTAAATGTATGTATTGTACAGGTAACTATAAATAGAAGTAGTACAGTATTAGCATTTTCATTTATTTTTTCTCTTTGGTTTCCTTTGAGAGCAATCAATGCTATTATGGACGCTATCAATATAGCATACAAAGGAAAACCCAGAAAATCACCACTAAAACATAAAGTATTTACATTAGGCTATATGATAGTAGTTATGGTATTTATTATTGCTGCACTTTTTATTGTAGTAATAGGAGAGAATGTATTACAGTGGATAGGAAATTATTTGCCTTTTGTTATACCAACACAACTAATAACACTATGGAGCAAGTTGCGTTTTTTGCCTTTGACAGCAATACTATTTTGTGTATTATCATCACTGTATTATGTTTCTCCAAGTGAAAGACCCAAAAGAAAATATGTATTTTCAGGAGCATTTATGGCTCTAATTAGTTGGCTTGTATTTTCTATCGCTTTCGCTTATTATGTAGATAATATGGCAAATTATTCTGTAATATATGGCTCTATTGGTGCAATTATAGTACTTTTGATGTGGTTTTATTTTAGTGCTATTGTGATATTAATGGGAGCAGAATGGAACCACGCATTATTATCTATATATGAAGAATAAATTGCTTTATATTTATTTTATTATAAAAAATGATATATTTCTGTTTAAAAGTGAAAGGAGAAAAAATGAAAATACTGCTTACTGCATTAAATGCAAAATATATACACACAGCATTAGCGTTATATTGTTTAAGAGCTTATGCTAAAGAATTTCAAGAATATATTATAATAGAAGAATATACTATAAACCATCAAGAAGATTTTATATTACAGCAAATTTATAGACAGCAACCAGATGTAATTTGTTTTTCGTGCTATTTATGGAATATCAACCAAATAAGCAGAATTGTGGACAATTTAAAAAAAATACTACCTCGTGTGATGATTATATTAGGAGGAGCAGAAGTATCTTATGAGGCAGAACAAGCATTACAACAAATACCCGCAGATATTGTGATAAGAGGAGAAGGAGAAGCAACATTTTATGAAATTACCAAAGGAATTATTACAAATACACTTTCATTAGAAAATATAGATGGCATTACATACAGAAAAGGAAACACCATTATTACAAATATGAATAGAGCTCCTATTGCTTTGGACGATTTACCTTTTGTTTATGATGATATAAAATCATTTCAACATAGAATATTATATTATGAAACACAAAGAGGCTGCCCTTACAACTGTCAGTATTGTTTATCCTCTATTGAAAAAGGTGTCCGTTTTTTGTCAAAAAAAAGAGTAGAAAAAGATTTACAATTTTTTTTAGACAATAATGTTCCACAAGTAAAATTTGTAGATAGAACATTTAATGCTAATACAGAACACGCCAATCATATTTGGAAATATTTAATAGAGCACGACAATGGTATTACCAATTTTCATATGGAAATTACAGCGGATATATTACAACAACAAAGTTTGCAGATATTAAAAAAAGCAAGAAAAGGACTTTTTCAGTTTGAAATTGGTGTACAGTCCACAAATGACAAAACAATACAAGCAATACAAAGAAATACAAGTTTTGAAAAATTAAAAGAGATTGTAAAACAAATCAAAAGTTATGGAAATATTCATCAGCATTTAGATTTAATCGCGGGACTGCCTTATGAAGACTATGCTTCTTTTCGCAATTCTTTTAATGATGTGTATGTACTAGAGCCAGAACAGTTTCAGTTAGGCTTTTTAAAACTTTTAAAGGGTTCTGGGCTGAGAAAAGATGCTCAAAAATATGGTATTGTTTATAGAAAAGATGCAGTTTATGAAGTGCTGTGTACCAAAGAGTTAAAATGTGATGATATTTTTAGATTAAAACAAATAGAGAATATGGTAGAAACTTATTATAATAGTGGAAAAGCGTGTAAAACAATAAAATATGTAATTTCTTTTTTTGAAACACCTTTTGATTTTTATGAGGCATTAGGAGATTATTGGCTTGAAAATCGCTATAATGAACTACAGCACAGTAAAATGGAATTGTATACTATATTTTATTGTTTTGTTTGTGATACAAAATGTACTGCACAATACAAGGATATAATAAAAGAATATTTAAAATTAGATATTTTTATTAATGATAATATCAAAACATTACCTGATTGGCTGAAAGAAGAAGAACAAGAAAATCAAAAACGCTGGGAATATTATAATGATGCAGTATTGATAAAACAAAAAGCACCCCATTTGTCAGAGCAAACACCAAAACAACTTTCTAAACGTTGTCACATCTGTTTTTTAGAATATGATATTTTTTCAAAAAACAAATGCAAAAAACAAGTAGTAGTGCTTTTTGATTATGGCAAAAGAGATGTTTTGACTAAAAAATATTGTTATTATCAGTTAGTATAATAAAAAGGGGAAGATTTTTTATGGAAGAAAAAGTAAATGCAATATTAACGCTTTTAGATGAGCATTATGGTATTGTAAAATGCCATTTGAACTATCAAACAGATTGGCAGTTGCTTATTGCAACAATATTAAGTGCACAATGTACAGATGACAGAGTAAATGAAGTAACAAAAGTATTGTTTCAGAAATATAGTACTTTAAAAGACTTTGCTGAAGCAAATTTAGAAGAACTAAAACAAGACATTCATTCTATAGGATTTTATAATAATAAAGCAAGAAATATTATTTCGTGTTGTCAAAGACTTTTAACAATTTATGGTGGTGTTGTACCCAGTGATATACAAGAATTGATTACTCTAGCAGGAGTAGGAAGAAAAACAGCAAATGTAATAAGAGGAAATATTTATAATATTCCTAGTGTAGTAGTAGATACTCACGTGAAAAGAGTTTCTAATCTTTTAGGATTAACAAAAAATAGTGACCCTGCAAAAATAGAACAAGATTTGATGAAGATTTTGCCTCAAGAGCATTGGATAAGATATAATACGCAAGTCATTACACATGGCAGAAAAATATGTATTGCAAGACGCCCAAAATGTCAAGAGTGTTTTTTATATCACTGTTGTGATGGAGGAAAACAAAAAAATACTACTGAAATATCAAAATAAATAAAAAAATACTATAATATATAATAGATACTGTATACTTGCTGAAAAATAGTGTAATTTTATTATTGTTTTTCAGCATTTTTTTGTAAAAATTATTGTTGCAAAAATAAATAAACCGCCCTATAATGAGAAAATCGAATTTAAGGGAGTGGAAAAAATATGACAGATATGACACAAAAAGCTGTTTTTAAAATGTCTGTGCCTATATTTATAGAATTACTTTTACAGCTTTTGGTAGGTAATGTAGACCAGATTATGATAAGCCGTTATTCGCAGGCTTCTGTTGCAGCAATAGGAAATGGCAATCAAATTATGAATATTGTTATTATTGTATTAAATGTCACAAGTGTAGCAAGTACAATATTAATTTCTAAATACTTGGGAGCACAAAACAGACGTAAAATTGCAGAAACTTGTAATGTTTCTCTTTTAATCATTGCAGTATTTAGTATGTTTGCGACACTTTTTATTGCATTTGGACATAATTTCATATTTGTATGGATTAAAATACCACAAGATATATTGCAAGAAGCAGGTAGATATTTAACTATTGTAGGACTTTTTGTAATTGTGCAGGGGATTTATATTACATTTGCAGCAATATTGAGAAGTTTTGGATTTATGAAACAAGTAATGTATGTTTCTGTGGTAATGAATGTTATAAATATTGCAGGAAATGCAGTGTTAATAAATGGTTTGTTTGGATTGCCTCAGTTAGGTATTGTAGGTGCAGCGATTTCAACAAATATTAGTAAATTGATAGGGCTTGTAATATTATATAGATTGTTCCGTAAAAATATTAATATAGAATTATCACTAAAAATATTAAAACCATTTCCAACACAAACGTTTCGTAGTTTGCTGCATATAGCATTACCTTCTGGAGGAGAAGAGTTGTCATATAATTTATCACAGGTTTTTATATTAAAATTTATCAATCTGTTTGGTACAGTAGTAATTGCTACAAAAGTATATTGTAGTATATTAGCAAATGTAGCATATGTATATTCTATAGCACTTTCTCAGGCAACGCAGATTATGATAAGCTATTTGATAGGTGCAGGAGAATTTGAAAAAGTAAAAAAACGTGTTTGGACAACACTTATTTATTCTATGGTGATTGCAGTAGGCATTACAGCAATATTATATTTGAATGCAGAAAATATATTCCATATATTTACAAGTGATGTGCAAATTATTGCTTTAGGTAAAAAAATATTGTTTATAGAATTGTTTTTAGAAATAGGTAGAACAGTGAATATATTGATGACAAAATGCCTTACAGCAATGGGAGATGTGATATTTCCTGTAGTAATAGGTATTATATTTATGTGGCTTGTTGCTGTAATGGGAGGATATTATTTAGGTGTATATAAAGGTATGGGTCTTGTTGGTATATGGATTGCTATGGCAATAGATGAATGTGCTAGAGGAGCATTGTTTGTAGTACGTTTTCAGTCTGAAAGATGGAAATGTAAAATGGTGCAGACATCTCATCAGGCAAAATTGGCATAATATTGATTGTAACAAAATAAAAAGGGAGTACATTAGTAATATACTAATATACTTCCTTTTTTTGTGAATTAAAATCTTTAAAAATTTTAATGTCCTTTTTTCTTTTGTTTCTTTTTTTGCTGTTTTATTTCAAATTGCTGTTGTTGCAATAATTTTTTTTGTATATTTGATTTTTTCTTGTGTTCTATTTTAAGCAATTCTCTTTGTTGCTGTAATGCCTGCTGCGATTTTGTACTAATGCCTTTTTGTTGTGTTTGTTTTTTAATATTTCTTTGCAGTCTTTTGTAATTTTGTATTACTTTTGTTTTTTGTTGTGTTTCAAATGATTTTGTAAAGTGAAGCGATTGAAAGTGCGTATTTAGAAACTGCATTACTTCTATATCTTTAGGTTCTGCACCAAAAATAATTATAGCAACAGAAAATTTATTTTCTTCCTCCCTTTCATAAATACCTTTCCAAAAAGGTGCTTCAAAAAACACAGTAAATGTTGCTTTCATATTGTTCTTCCTCCTTGTAATAAGCAAAGGAGGGACGACCTGTGTGCAGTATGCACAGGCGAGGAAGGCTACTGACAATTATATTATAATTGCACAAGGACTACCGACCTTGTTGTGTTTTTACCTTTGCAAGTATATTATTTTTTCTTTTTTTGCATTTCAATATGCTGACGACACCCCATAGAAATACAATTTGTATACATTTTGTACTGTAATTTTAAATTTTTTATTAATGTATTTTGTCTAAATATAGGTTTGCCGTGTCCCATATAGATTGCTGTAGCATCACTTTGACATATATTATAAAAACTGCGTTCCATATCTAATTTATTGTGATAGATACGAGGTTTTAATATAGGACTTATGTGCATCATAGCATCTCCTACAAAAAACTCTTTATTTGGTGTCCATACTCCTATAGAACCCTCTGTGTGTCCAGGAAGTGAAAATACTCTCCCTTTTACACCATATTCTTCTAAACGTTGTCCGTGTGTTAGTAAAATATCTGGCTCAAAAAAAGCGACAGGTTTTTGATGTTTTACATTTTGGCACATTACAATGCCTAAAGGAGTAAGTGCAGACATTTTTTGTGCAGAAGGTTGTTGTATGAGTATTTGGTCTTTTTGGTGCATTGCAATAGGAATATGCAATTTTTTAGAAATATATTTTGCACAAGCAATATGGTCAGTATGACCATGTGTAATAAGGAGTAATGTAATGTTTTTGTGTTTGATTATTTCAAAAAGCGTATTTGCATAGCGTGCTGGACAAGTATCAATCAATATAGCATATTTTTCTCCAGAAAGTACATAACAGTTGTTTATGCCAAATGTAAACAATTCTACCAATTACAACACTCCCTTTCTCAATTATATTATTAAAGGTTATGAATTTGATATTGTGGTACTTCCAAATCCACCATTTCTAATTGTTTCTACACTATCATCTACTGTAATACCATATTCTACAAAAATACCTTGCATAAAACTAGTTTGTTTTGTAATAACAACTGTTTTATTTTCATTGCTATCATTTGTAATTTTTGCAAAAATATGACCTTCATTGTCAGAAAAATAATAGTCACTATCTATAATCCCTACAGTGTTATTTAATTGCAGACGATATTTAAAACCTAAACCACTGCGAGGATAACATTTTAACACCCAACCATCATTAATACGTACTCTAATACCAGTAGGTATTTTGATTGTTTGACGAGGAGAAAGTGTGATGTCAATAGGTGTAAAAAAATCATATCCTGCAGAACCTTTTGTAGCACGACAAGGTAAAAGCAAATGTTGATAAATTTGTTCACACTCTTTTTGTGTCGTTTGTGAAAATTCTTCTTGCCAGTCTTTTATAAATTGTGTTACACTTACTTTTTCAAATTTTGCTATTCTTTTCATATGTTCTCCTAAAATATTTACGAATGTAATATAATTTGTTGTTGTTTTAGTGATTTCTGTACATCTATCACTCTTTGATTAGAACTACCTTTCCAATGCAGCTGAGGGTCTGCTAATTCTTCTATAAATTTTCCATCTACAAGTACATCAATATGTTTCATTACATCTAATTGTTTGACTTCTTCCCACAAATATCCTGTATAACACCATATTGTTTTTTGAGGAAACTGCTTTTTAATTTTATCTACTAAAATAGTGATTTCTTTTCTATTATCTGGAAAAAGAGGGTCACCACCGCTTAATGTAATACCACTAATATATTGCTGTTGTAATTGCTGATATATTTCTTGTTGTGCATTTTCATCAAAAGGCAAACCTTCATTTACATTCCAAGTAATACTGTTGTGACAGTTTTTACAACGATGATTACAACCAGATACCCAAAGCACCACTCTCAAGCCATCGCCATTTAACATATCATCTTTTGTAATGTTATGGTAATTCATATTACATACTTTTCCTTTCCGCAATTTCTGCCATTTTGGCATCATTTAATCTGGTATCACCTTTTACTCTGGAATAAGATAAATAACCGTTCATTCTGTCAATTTTAGTTAAATTTCTGCTACCGCATTTTGGGCAAATATCCATTTCCAATTCTTGATGTCCACAGTCATCACAGTAGGCAAGAGATAAATTAACTCCTTCATAAAATCCCATATCCATAGCACGTCTTACCAACGCCCTTATAGCATCTAAATTGTAATCAATAGGATATTTGACATATTGTATTTTGCCACCATTTGATAAATTCCAAAAACGATGTTCTAAATTTTGTTTTTGTATAGGAGAAATGTTTTCTGTAACGTGACAATGAAAACCATTGCTAACATATTCTCTATCAGAAACATTTTCTATAATACCATATTTTTTACGGAACTGTGTTACCTGCAATCCACATAAATTTTCTGCTGGTGTGGCATAGATAGCATATAAATTGCCATCTTCTTTTTTATATTCTTCCACTTTTTGGTTTATATATGTCAATACCTCTAGTGCAAATGCTCCATCTTGTACCAATGATTTTCCATTATGTAACTGCTGTAATTCATTTAATGCTGTAATACCAAATGAAGCAGTTGCTGTTTTCATAATAGGCTTAATTTTATCGTGTATACCTAAATGTCCACCATAAAAACCACCTTCACAATAAGCTAAAGGATTTGTTGATGCTCTCATTTCTCCCAGATAAGCATATGTTCTAATGTGAAGCTGACGAATTAAATTCAAATAATAATCCAATACTTCATAAAAATCACGGCTTTCTTGTTTTGCCTTAGCATATATCATAGGCAAATGTAAACTTACTACACCAATATTCCACCTACCCACAAATACCGGCTTATCATTTTCATCAGCAGGGGTCATACCTCCTCTTTCATACCAAGGAGATAAAAATGCTCTACATCCCATAGGGCTTATGATTTCACCATATTTTTTATATATTCCAGCAACATAGCCTTCTCCGGTTAAACTCAGCCAATCAGGATACATTGTTTTGCTAGAGCAAGCAATACCTGCTTCAAAAACATCTTCTAAAGGTTTTCCTACACCGTGCAGATTTTCATCATACAAAAATACTATTTTAGGAAAAAGTACAGGCTTTTTACAATCTTTTTTGCCCTGACCATTTTTACGTACATTCAGCATAGTGATAGATGCCATTTTTGCAAAGCGTCCCATACCTGTACCCATTGTCATAGTGATAAAAGGATAATCACCACGACTAGAAGCAACAGTATTAAATTTATATTCCCAGCCCTGAAAACCTTGCTCAAAATCTACTAAAACATCTTTCAATGCTTCTCTATCTGCTACTTCTTTATTTAAACCTAATTCCACATATCTATCATAAAATTTTTGATAGCTTTTTTCGGCATAAGGTTCTAAAAGTAAATCCACGGAAGGTACTGTGAAACCGCCATATTGCTGACTTGCGGCACTTAATACAATATCTCCTATCACATCAAATGCAACATTAAGTGTTTTAGGTTCGTTGTACCAAAGATTACCCATTTCAAAACCACCTGACAAAACACTTTTGACATCAAACAAACAGCAGTTCATAGTGTCCCTTCTAGCAGACATATCGTGTATATATAAATAACCATCTCTACAAGCCTGCAATTCTTCTGTGGTCATAAAAAACTTTTGATATAGTTCTTTGTTAAGTTGATTAAATATTAAACTTCTTTTTGTAGATACTAAAGCACTGTCTGTATTGCTGTTTTCTTTATCGCCTATATACATTATAGACTGGCTTTTTTTATAAACTTCGTCAAGCATTTGCACGAAATCCTGTTTGTAATTGCGGTAATCTCTATAGCTTTTTGCTACAGCAGGGTTTCTAGCTTCGAGTGCTCCTTCTACAATGTTGTGCATTTCGCTAATATGTATACCCTCTTTTCCTAAAGAGTGAGCTTTTTCTTCCACAAAACTACATATAAAATTTAAGTCTTCTTCTGTAAATTTTACAAGTGCCCTGTAAGCAGATTTATTTACGGCTACTACTACTTTCTGTACATTAAATGTTTCTTTCGTGTTGTCTTTTTTTATGACGTACATAGCATAAACCTCCTGGATAAACAATATAAGTATGGTATTTTTTTGAAAACAAAACACAATATCAAGTGTTCTTTAGAATATAACAATACCACATATTGTATCAATGTGCAATATATCGCAATTATTCTATTTTTTTAAATCAAAAACACAACACTTGCCCAGTTTGAGCAAAGTGAAGTGTTTTTATATTTTTTAAAGTATTATATTATTTGAATATATTACATAAAGGGATTTGTTTTTCTTTCATATTCCAATGTAGTAGAAGGACCGTGTCCAGGATATACAGTATAATCTCCTTCTAAATTTTTTAGTCTTTTCAAAGAAGCCATCATAGCAGTAGGGTCACCTGTAGGAAAATCTACTCTACCACAGGAACCTAAAAATAATGTATCGCCAGACAATATAACATTTTCTATAATAAAGCAGATACTACCTTCTGTATGTCCAGGTGTTTCTATTACTTTAAATTCTAAATCTCCTACTGTAATAACATCTCCTTCTTTTACCCAAACATCAGCAGTTAAAGAAATAGGCCTGTAAGACATATTAGAGGCATTTAATACAGGGTCAGAAAGTAAAGCAGCTTCTTTTTGGCAAGCATATATCGTACAGCCATATTTCTCTTTTACTTCTTCCACCGCTCCAATGTGGTCAAAATGCCCGTGTGTGAGCAGTATATGGCTAGGTTTTAAATTGTTTTGTGAAATATAATGAAACAGTGCTGTAGTATTGCCATCACAGTCTACAATAGCACAGTTGCCTTTTTCATTATATACCACATAGCAGTTTGTACCTATAGAACCCATTTCAAATGTTTGAATTGTCATATTATTACTCCTTTATCATTAAAAAATTTTATATATTTGATTTTGCCGTAATTTGTTCTACTGTCAGTTTTAATACTGCAGTTGCTTTGACTCTTTCTGGCTGAAAGCTTACTTCTTTGTCTGTATACTGTTTCATAATAATAGAAAGAGCTTGTACTTTTTGTTCTTCTGTCAATTTTTGCAAATGTCCTGTACCACATACACTTTGATATTTCATAGTATAATCACAGCCTTTTTGTCCTTCTATGAGCGTATGTTTACAGTCCATTTCAAATGCTACAGCATTATTTTGCTGTAATAAAGCCATTTTTTTGCCTGCATCAGCACCGTGAAAATAAAGTGTAAACACACCATTTTCGAATGTTGCACCAAAATTAACAGGCACAATATAAGGAAAATCTTTGTCGAAAAAAGCAATACGGCATACGTCGCATTTTTTTATAATTTCATATATTAGTTCTGGCTGTGTAATTTCTCTGTCTTTTCTTCTCATATGCTACACACTCCTTATAATTAAAGTATAGTATGGTTAAGCATTTTTTAAATATTCATCAATTGATTTTGCAGCTTTTTTACCTGCTCCCATAGCAAGTATAACCGTTGCAGCGCCTGTTACAGCATCACCACCTGCATAAATGCCTTGTCTTGTGGTTTCGTTCGTATCTTCATTCACTATCAAACAGCCTTTTTTATTTGTTTCAAGCCCTTTTGTAGTACTTCTAATAAGAGGATTAGGAGAAGTTCCTATTGACATTACAACAGTATCTACATCTAAAACATAATTAGAACCTTCTACTGCTACAGGTCTTCTTCTTCCACTAGCATCAGGCTCTCCCAATTCCATTACTTGACATTCCATACCACAAACTTTACCATTACCATCATTTAATATTTTAACAGGATTTCTCAACAAATGAAATTCGATACCTTCTTCTTTAGCGTGGTGAATTTCTTCCAGACGAGCAGGCATTTCTACTTCGGAGCGACGATATACAATATATACGTGTTCTGCTCCTAATCTTTTAGCACATCTTGCAGCGTCCATAGCAACATTGCCACCACCAACAACAGCAACTGCTTTGCTTTTTTTAATAGGTGTATCATATTCTTCTATGTAAGATTTCATTAAATTGATACGTGTTAAATATTCATTTGCAGAATATACTCCTACAAGTGCTTCTCCTTCTATGCCCATAAAAGAAGGAAGCCCTGCACCAGAACCAATAAAAACAGCATCAAAATCCATATCTTCTAACAGTTCATCTATAGAAAGCACTTTACCTATTACCATATTTGTCATAATATGAACTCCCATTGCGGAAAGCTTATCAATTTCTTTTTGTACGATTGCTTTAGGAAGTCTGAATTCTGGTATACCATATACTAATACACCACCAGCGGTATGAAAAGCTTCAAATATTGTTACATCATAGCCTAATTTTGCTAAATCCCCTGCACAAGCAAGTCCAGAAGGCCCAGAACCTATTATTGCTACTTTTTTATTGTTAGAAACTGGTTTTTGAGGTATAACATCACCGTGATGTTCCATATACCAGTCTGCTACAAATCTTTCCAATCTGCCTATGGCGACAGGTTCTCCTTTTGCCCCTCTAATACATTTCGCTTCGCATTGGCTTTCTTGAGGGCATACTCTACCACATACTGCAGGAAGTGCATTTGTTGTTGTAATGACTTCGTATGCTTTTAAAAATTCTCCTTTTGCTACTTCTGCAATAAATTCTGGTATTCTGACATTAACAGGACAGCCACTCACACAAGGTTTATGTTTGCAGTTTAAACAGCGTTGTGCTTCTTCTATAGCCATTTGTTCTGTATAGCCAAGTGCAACTTCTTTAAAATTTTTATTTCTAATGTCTGGTGCTTGTTCAGGCATTTTCATTTTTGTTGTATTCATATTAGGCATTGCTAATATCCCCCTTTTACTATCAAAACATATATTATATTTATCGTTTTTCGCCAGTCAAACGGCAAATATGTGTTTGTGCTTCTTCTGCTTCTCTCTCTTTATAAATAGAATTTCTATTCATTAATTCGTCAAAATCTACTTCGTGACCGTCAAAATCAGGACCATCTACACAAGCAAATTTAATTTTTCCGCCTACTGTAACACGACAGCCTCCACACATACCAGTACCATCAATCATAATAGGATTAAGGCTTACAATAGTTTTAATACCATATGGTTTTGTGGCAATACTTACAAATTTCATCATAGGAATAGGCCCTATTGCAATGACTGCATCATAGTGATTTCCTGCTTCTATCAGTGATTTTAATTTGTCTGTTACAAATCCTTTTTCACCGTAAGAACCATCATCTGTTGTTAAATAATAATTTGTGCTGACTGCTTTCATTTCTTCTTCTAGTATTACAATGTCTTTATTTCTGAAACCGACAATGACATCTACTTCTACTCCCATTTGATGTAATGCTTTTGCTTGAGGATAGGCAATCGCACAGCCTACACCACCGCCTATTACTGCTACTTTTTTAAAGTTTTCATAGTCTGTTGCAACACCTAGCGGCCCTACAAAATCAGCAATGCTTTCTCCTTCTTTTTTTTCTCCTAATAGTTTTGTAGACAATCCTACTTTTTGGAATATTATAGTCACGGTACCTTTTTCTCTATCATAGTCTGCAATGGTTAAAGGTACTCTTTCGCTATATTCGTCTACTCTAAATATAATAAACTGACCTGCTTTTGCTTTTTTTGCTACAAAAGGTGCTTCAATTTCAAGCATTGTAACTGCTTCATTCAGTTCTTTTTTTGAAACAATTTTAAACATATCTCCATCTCCTTTTTATTTAAACATTTGTATGTATTGTTTTTTGAAAGAAATTTGTTACAATTATACCATAAACATTACATTTATCAACTGTCAATATTGATAGAAATTTAGGAGGAAAGCAATTTGCAATATACACTAGAAGACTTCAAAAAAATTATAGCACGTTTGCGTGCTGAAGATGGTTGTCCTTGGGACAAGGTACAAACACATCAGACATTAAAGGAGGCAATGCTGGAAGAAGCCTATGAAGCAGTAGATGCCATAGAAAAAAATGATATACAAAATTTGAAAGAAGAATTAGGAGATGTACTTTTACAAGTGGTATTTCATTCTCAAATAGAGCAAGAACAAGGAAACTTTAACTTGTCTGATGTCATTACAGCGATAAGTGAAAAAATGATAACAAGACACCCTCATATATTTTCAAATGAAAAAGTAGATACACCTCAAGAGGTGTCACAAAACTGGGAACAAATAAAAAAGAAAGAAAAAAATTATAAAACACAATCAGAAAGTATGAAAAATGTTGCAGATGCACTGCCAGCACTGATAAAAGCTCAAAAAGTACAAAAAAAAGCAAAACAAGTAGGCTTTTGTTTTGAAACGATAGAACAATCTATTCAAAATGTACAGAAAAAACTTCAAGAATTTGAACATTCTTTTACAAAATCACAGCAATGCCAACAAAAAGAATTCGGTGATTTGCTGCTTGCTTTGGTAAATGTTTCAATATTTTTAGAAATAAATCCAGAGTTTGCCTTGACAAAAGCTGTTAAAAAGTTTATAAATAGATTTGAGTGTGTCGAGCAATATGCTCTGATGGACAACAGAAGTCTTTCTGACATGACTCTGGAGGAGTTGGAACTGTTTTGGTTGCAGACGAAGCACAGCAAAAGTCCAACAGAAGAATAACTTTTTTATAAGGAGGACAAAATATGAATAAATCCGATTTAGTTGCAGCAATGGCTGAGAAAGCAGAAATGAGCAAAAAAGATGCTGAAAAAGCATTAAAAGCATTTGAGGAAGTTGTTACAAACGAATTAGAAAAAAATGGTAAAGTACAATTAGTTGGCTTTGGAACATTTGAAGTAGTAGAAAGAGCAGCAAGAGAAGGCAGAAATCCACAAACAGGAGAAACAATGCCTATTCCAGCATCAAAAGCTCCAAGATTTAAAGCAGGTAAAGCATTAAAAGACGCAATTAATAAATAATAATAAAGCATGGTGTACTGAATGGATTGGTACACCATGCTGAAAACAGTAAATCTACACAATACTTGTGTAGATTTTTTTATCACTGCATATATCAAAAAATAAAAAGAGGTGAAAGAAATGAGAGTAGATAAATTTTTAAAAGTATCTCGTATTATTAAAAGAAGAACAATAGCAAATGAAGCCTGTGATGCAGGACGTGTAACAATTAATGGAAAAATAGTAAAAGCAGGTGCTGATGTGAAAATAGGTGATATCATAGAAATAAAGTTTGGTAGCCGTGTTACAAAAATAGAAGTGCTTAGTTTAAACGAGGCTACTAAAAAAGAAGATGCTTCTGGTATGTATAAAAGTTTGTAATATTGTTCTGAAATGACTGCTCTGTCCATATAATGAAACAAAGACAAAAGGCTAAAATATTCTTTTTGGAACAAATATCAAAAATATTGTACCTTTAAGATAGTATCATTGTGTCTTTGTATTTTATTTTTGGAGGGGATTGTTTTGGCAGAAGGAACAAAAAAAGATACACGACATAAATTGACTTTAGAAGACAGAGAAAGAATGAGTATTACTGGTGTAATAGATGTATTATCTTTTGATGAAGAAAGCATTATAGCAGAAACAGAAAAAGGTATGCTTATACTTAGAGGAAATAATATTCATGTGGGTAAACTTAATTTAGATGAAGGAGAAGTTTGTATTGATGGTGTAATAGACAGCATAGAATACAGTGAAAACGGCATAACAAAGGGAAAAAATAGCTTTTTAAACCGTATTTTTAAATAAAAGGGGGAAAATGATATGATACTTTCTCTCAATGAACAAGCAAGACTGTTTTTATGTATTACACTAGCAGGTGCTTTGATTGCAGCTGTATATGATGGACTGCGTATTTTTAGAAAAATGATACCACATAATATGCTATTAATACAGTTAGAAGATGCTTTGTATTGGTTAGGTATGGCATTTTTGCTATTTTTTATGCTTTTACAGCAAAATCATGGCGAAATTCGTTTTTTTGTTATTATAGGGGCTTTTTTAGGAATGATATTATATTTTTTGACACTAAGCCCCATTATAAACAGAATTTCTGACAAAATTGTTGCAATAATTCATAAAATAATCATTACTTTTATTACAATACTATTAACGCCTTTTAGGCTTGTTTTTATGTTAATACGTAAACCTGTCAAAAAAACAGATACTTTTATTCGCAAAAAAATGAAAAAAGTGTTGCAATTTTGTAAAGGATATGTAAAAATAAAGAAAAGAAATATTCGCAGAAATGTAAAAATATTATTTCATAAAAAATAAAAGGAGCAGAAAAGGGAACTGTCTTTTATACAAAAGGAGAAATTTATTATGAAAAAAGCCACAAAATCAGTAAAAAGAAGACGACCTTTTGACAGAACAATTATATTATTTTTTATGGTGTTGTTTTTTATTGCGATTTCAGTAGGCATAGCAAGCCAACTGAGTATGTATGGAAAATATAAACAAGAAGCAGAAGAAATTTTAGTACAAATACAACAGGAACAGCAAAAAAATGCAGAATATATTAGAGAAAAAGAGTATTACAACAGTGATGCTTATGTTGAAAAAGTAGCAAGACAGCAGCTTGGTCTTGTTATGCCAAATGAAGTGCTTTATGTAAACAATTCAAAAAATTAAAATATTGTCAAAAAAAGTATTGACAAATATAAAATTGCCCTTTATAATAGGTCAAGTAGCAAGCAAGTAAAAAGAAAATAGCTGATGTGGCGGAGTAGCTCAGTTGGCTAGAGCACGCGGTTCATACCCGCGGTGTCAGGGGTTCAAATCCCTTCTCCGCTATTACTTTTTCTAATGAGGCCCGTTGGTCAAGCGGTCAAGACGCGGCCCTCTCACGGCTGAAACAAGGGTTCGATTCCCTTACGGGTCAGCAAGTTATAAAAAGTAAATATATTTACTGTTTTGAGGGAGTTTAGCTCAGCTGGGAGAGCATCTGCCTTACAAGCAGAGGGTCACAGGTTCGAGCCCTGTAACTCCCATAGTAAAGAATGTACATTTGTACATTCTTTTTATTTTCTCTTTATTTATAGTATATTAATATATTTGTTCTTTCAATATCATTTTTAGCATATCGTAATTAAAAACATAATGAAGGGGAACTTTTATGGAAACAATGACAATTTTTTTAATAGCACTTAGTTTAGCAATGGACGCTTTTGCAGTTTCTATTGCAAATGGAGTATCTATTTGCTATTTTGGCAAAAAAGAAGCATTAAAACAAGGTATTTATTTTGGCTTATTTCAATTTTTAATGCCTTTGTTAGGGTGGTTTTTAGGAATTAGTGTAAAAAGTGCTATGGAAGCGATAGACCATTGGATTGCTTTTTTTCTTCTTGTGTTGATAGGAGGCAGTATGGTATGGGAAAGTTTAAAGCAGCAAGAACAAAAAAATATAACAATACTGACAAATAAAAATTTAGTGCTTCAAGCAATCGCAACAAGTATTGATGCTCTTGCAATAGGGGTTAGTTTTGCCATATTAGAAGTTAATATTGTTTTTGCTTGTATTATTATAGGTGTTGTAGCATTTGTTTTAAGTTACATAGGAGGTATATTGGGAAAACATTTAGGAGCATTTTTACAAAAAAAGGCTTCCGTTGCGGGAGGAATGGTATTGATTGTAGTGGGAATTAAAATATTGTTAGAACATATGCAAATAATGTGAATACAAAATACAATATAAAAATAAAAAGCAATTTATGACTATATTGTAGTGTACTTTAATTATTATAAAAAGTAATATAAACTCATTATTGCATATCAAAAATAGATGTGATAGTATGATAAAATGACAAAATATGCAAAAGTATTGTTTAGTCACAGTGTAGGGCAATTTGTCCTTTCATATTATAAATAATTGACAAAGGAGGAATAGTATGAATAAACAAAATGATAATGAAAACCCATTAGGCATAGAACCTGTTTCAAAGTTGCTGAAAAGTTTTGCTGTACCTTCTGTAATTTCTTTTTTGGTAAACAATTTGTATAATATTGTAGACCAGGTATTTATAGGACAAGGAGTAGGTTATCAGGGAAATGCAGCAACAACAGTTGCTTTTCCTATTGTGACAATTGCATTAGCACTTTCTATGCTTGTAGGGGCAGGAGGTAGTGCTTATGCTTCTATCCGTCTAGGAGAAGGCAGATTTGATATAGCAGAAAAAGTATTAGGAAATATGATGACAATATTGATTGTATTAGGTCTCATTGTCTGCGGTATAGGTTTTTGTTTTTTTGAGCCTATGCTGAAACTTTTTGGTGCAACAGATACTATTATGCAATATGCAAAAGATTATGCTAGTATTATATTGATAGGTATGCCTTTTATGATGGTAGGTGCAGGACTTTCCAATATGGCACGTACAGATGGTAGCCCTAAAATGGCTATGATGAGTATGATGGTAGGTGCAATATTAAATACAGTATTAGACCCTATTTATATATTTGTGCTCCATTGGGGGGTAAAAGGTGCTGCTATAGCTACAATCACATCACAAATATTGTCTGCTATTATATTAGTATGCTATTTTAAAACAAAAAGTAGAATGCGTTTGAAAAAACAGTATTTCAAACCTGAATTGAAATTAATATTTGCTTTTTGTTCATTAGGCGTATCTAGTTTTATTGTACAAGTTGCAAATACTATGCTTCAAGTTATATTAAACAATTCTTTAGTACATTATGGAAATGCTTGCAATGTAGGAGGCGATGTAGCACTCAGTGCTATGGGTATTGTATTAAAAGTCAGTGCTATATTGATAGGCATTAATATTGGTCTTGGTGTAGGAGCACAGCCTATTGTAGGATTTAATTATGGTGCAAAAAAGCCTCAAAGGATAAAAGATACTTATTTGCTTACTGTTAAAGTTGCAACTGCTTTTTCTATAATAGGCTGGGCAGGCTGTGTATTTTTTCCAAAATATCTTTTGGTGATATTTGGTTCTGGTGATGCAACATTTATGACATTTGCTATAAAAAGTATGAGAGTATTTATGTTTGGTATATTTATATCTGGTGTACAAATTGTATCTACAGGTTATTTTCAAGCAACAGGACAAGCATTAAAAGCCTCTATACTTTCTATGCTTCGTCAAGTAATACTGTTGATACCGCTCATTATACTATTTCCTCTGTTTTGGGGTTTAGATGGTATATTAGTAGCTGGACCAGTAGCAGACATTACATCAGGCTGTATTGTATCATTTTTTATACTAAAAGAAATGAAAAAATTGAATGAATGGATAAAAGAGTAATAGAAGAATTTTTATATTGTAGTAAGAGTATTGTGTTTGGTTTTGCAAAAAAGGAGATGGCGATGTGGCGTTAGCAGTAGTTGGACAGCTTACAACAATGGTATTGTTGATGGTAGTAGGTTTTTTATTGAGTAAAACAGGATATTTAAAGGACACAAAAGGACTTTCTATTGTATTAACAAAAGTAGCAGTACCTGCAAATATGGTGGTATTGCTTCAAAGAGAATATTCTCATGAAATATTGATTGGATTTTTAAAAACAGGTGGTGGAACACTTTTGATGTGTTTACTAGGAACAGTGATATTTTTTGTTGTAGGAAAATGTTTAAAAATGGACTTTCCACAACTTGGACTTTTTGCAGGAGGTGGCGTTTACAGCAATGTAATATTTATGGGACAACCTCTTGTTACAGCAATGTTTGGAGCAGAGGGATTAATATTTTGTGTTGCTGTAATGTTTGCAAGTAATGTTTATTTGTTTACTGCTTGTTCTGTATTGTTTTCTTATAAATGTGGCACAGCAAAACCACCAGCAAAAATGGTAAAAGATGCTTTTTGCAATTTAATTTGTTTTTCTGCAATAATAGGTGTTGTGCTTTTTGTCAATTCTATATCATTGCCTGAACCCCTTTATAATGCTTTAAATTATGCTTCGATTACAACAGTATGCCTTTCTATGATTGTAATAGGTTCTCTTTTGGCAGAGGCAAAAGTAAAGCAGGTACTTCAAGATAAAAGTGTATATATATTTAGCTTTTTTACACTCATTATAATGCCTGTTATAACAAAATTATTATTGGGAATGTTTTTAGATGGTATTGCATTAGGTGTTATTGTAATATTGATGGCAACACCAGCAGCGGCGGCATTACCTTCTTTTGCAGGAGGATATGGAAATGATGAAAAAAGAGCATCCGAGTATGTATTTGTATCAACAGTGCTTTCTGTAATTACACTTCCTCTTATTGCAAAATTTTTGTGCTAAAAGGGATATCATATGATAAAAATAACAAAAAATGTTGAAAAAGAAATATCTACTTTTTTAAAAGAAGCCGTTGCAGTTTTAGCAAAATGTGATAGTATTGCATTTATTGATAAATTTGACAGTAGTTGTGTAAAACAAAGTGATATTTATGTAGCATTACGTTATGGAAATAAAAAACGTAAACCAGTTTATATTGATTTTCCGTATGAAACATTGTATACAGATGCACTAAAACTAATACAAACAGAATATGGCTATATGGCATATTTTGACCTTTTTACTTATAACATAAAAAACGGAATTACTTTGCAAGTAGAATTTATAACAGATAGTGATATGTTTTATGTGATATTAGAAGAAATAACATTTTGATACCATAAAGTAAAAATATAAAAAAATATAAATTTGATTTGATAATGACAAAACTCCTTTTATTGTTTATAATAATAATAAAACAGTAAAAGGAGGATTTTTATGGAATTTTCAGATAGTATGATTTTTGCTGCACCAATATTAGGTATAATAGCACTGATATTTGCTTTTACATTAGCATCAAAAATTAGCAGGCAAGAAGAAGGTACAGAACGTATGCAGGAAATAGCACTTGCCATAAGAGATGGTGCAAATGCCTTTTTAAAAGCAGAATATAAAATACTGATAATATTTGTATTAGTATTATTTGTACTGATTTGTTTAGGTATTGGTATTACTACAGCAATTTGTTTTGCAGTAGGAGCATTGTTTTCTACATTAGCAGGTTATTTTGGTATGAATGTAGCAACAAAAGCAAATGTCCGTACAGCAAATGGTGCAAAAACAGGAGGTATGAATAAAGCACTTTCTACAGCGTTTTCAGGCGGTGCTGTTATGGGGATGTCTGTAGTAGGGCTAGGACTGTTGGGTGTAAGTGTTGTGTATATTATCACAAAAGATGTAGCTGTACTTTCTGGATTTAGTTTAGGTGCTTCCTCTATTGCATTGTTTGGACGTGTAGGTGGCGGTATTTATACTAAGGCAGCTGACGTTGGTGCAGACTTAGTAGGTAAAGTAGAAGCAGGTATACCAGAAGATGACCCTCGTAATCCTGCTGTTATTGCAGATAATGTAGGAGATAATGTAGGTGACGTAGCTGGTATGGGAGCAGACTTATTTGAGTCCTATGTTGGTTCTATTGTTTCTGCGGTGACATTAGGTATTGTGTATTTTAGTGCAGAAGGAGCATTATTTCCTTTAGTACTTTCTGCCTGTGGTATATTGGCATCTATTATTGCTACATTTTTTGTACATGGAGGAAATAACAATCCTCAAAAAGCATTAACAATGGGTTCTTATATTTCTGCGGCGATTGTTGTAATAGGTTCTTTGGTGTTAAGCAATATGCTTTTTGGCAACATGAAAGCAGCTATTTCAGTGATAGCAGGTTTAGCAGTAGGACTTTTGATTGGAAGAATTACAGAAGTATATACTTCTGCAGATTATAATTTTGTCAAAAAAATAGCAGATCAAGCAGAAACAGGTCCAGCAACAGCAATTATAAGTGGTTTGGCAGTAGGTATGCAGTCTACAGCAATACCTGTAATATTGATTTGTATAGGTATTTTTGCAGCATATAGTGTAAGTGGATTATATGGTATTGCATTAGCAGCGGTAGGTATGCTTTCCACTACAGGTATTACAGTTGCAGTAGATGCTTATGGACCTATTGCAGATAATGCAGGTGGTATTGCAGAGATGAGCGGATTAGAACATACTGTTAGAGAAATTACAGATAAATTAGATGCAGTAGGAAATACTACGGCAGCTATGGGAAAAGGATTTGCAATAGGTTCTGCGGCATTAACAGCATTAGCTTTGTTTGTTTCTTATGCAGAAGCAGTTTCATTAAGTAGTATTTCTATATTAGAGCCTAGAGTTATTATAGGTCTGTTTATAGGTGGTATGCTTCCGTTTTTGTTTTCTGCATTTACAATGGAGTCTGTAGGAAAAGCAGCATTCCAAATGATTGAAGAAGTAAGAAGACAATTTCGTACAATACCAGGCATTATGGAAGGTACAGCAAAACCGGACTATAAAAAATGTGTTGAAATTTCTACCACAGCAGCATTGAAAGAAATGCTTATACCTGGTATTATGGCAGTTGTAGTGCCATTAATTGTAGGTATATTTTTGGGTACTGGAGCATTAGGTGGTTTGCTTGCTGGTGCACTTGTAACAGGTGTTATGATGGCAATATTTATGTCTAATGCGGGCGGTAGCTGGGATAATGCTAAAAAATATATTGAAGAAGGCAGTCATGGCGGAAAGGGTAGTGATGCCCATAAAGCGGCAGTAGTAGGGGATACAGTAGGCGACCCATTTAAAGATACTTCTGGCCCTTCTATCAATATTTTGATAAAACTAATGACGATTGTAGCATTGGTTTTTGCACCTCTGTTTTTAAATATTGGAAGTTTGTTGTAATAAAATATAAAAGCCTCTCTTTTTAATATAAACAAGGAGAGGCTTTTATAAGAGTTTTGTTATAGTGCTAATTATTTTATATTCATCTCTAATTTGTAATAAATATCAATATCTCTAATAATATTGTCAATATCTTTATCTTTTAATTCCTCTATCCATAAATAAAGCTCATTAATGGTTATGATTTCTTCTATTGCTTTATCATAACGTTGTTTAATTACTATCATACCATTTGAACGTTTATTTATGTATGTTTTCAGTTCTTGCAATATATCCTCTTTTGAAGCTTTTGTTTTAATAACAAAAGTAATTGGAAAGTGCATTACTTTATCAATATCTAAAAAGTATTTATCATAATTATTTACTTCTGTTACTTGAAAAAAACGTCCTATAGGACGCATAACAAAATCAATACCACCATCATTGGCGTTTGTTCTTCCAGTTTTGTAAAGTTGTAATTTTTTTTCATAAATATTGTCTAATGAGTAGCCGAAATAAACTTTTTTATTCTTATAATGATTTTTTAAAATGACATAGCTAATAATTTCAAAAATTCTTGCTTCTGCATCTTCTGAAAGAAGTTTACAAATACATTTTTTCTTTTCGGTATAACTCTTTAAAGAATATATTTCTTCTAAAATTTGAAATAATGTTTTGTCTTTTTCTTCCAATAATTTAATGTATTTTTCGATTATTTTACAACAAGTTTTACTTATATCATATTTATTAACATATAAATAGTCAATATGAAGCAAATATTTTCCGTTATTATTGATAATTAGGTCATTTGTAGCATTTGGGAATTTGTTTCTAAATTCACCATTTACTCTAGAATTTAATGCATGGTTTTGTAATTTAGTGCCTCCATATAATCTATGACAAAAGTCAAGTAAACTTTTATAATCATAACCACTAAACTGTTTATATTCATTCGAATTATTATAAAAGTCTTTTTTGTAATAATATAATATAGAATAAATTGCATAAATACTTGCAAGACTTTTTCTTGATTTAGTGTTGCCGTGTACTGCTTTCATTTTTTTATCAAGATATTGTAAAAGTAAACTATTATCATAAATATTTTGAAAACATTCTGGAAAATCTTTTTTTAAAATTTTCAATATAAATTCTTCTGTTATTTTCATTACTATTCGCCCCTTATATATTTTGATTTCGCATTTGTTTTACGTTTTTTTTCTTTTATGAGTGTTTTCCCATTATATTCTGTCGCAATACCTGTACGACGTAATCCTATTTCGAAATATTCTTCATTTATGTCTATACCAATACTAACTCTACCTAAACGAGCAGCAACAGCAGAAGTAGTAAAAGAGCCAGAGAATGGGTCTAAAATAATATCACCTACATTTGAAGAAGCTTTTATAATACGTTCAAGTAGTGCTTCTGGTTTTTGTGTTGGGTGGTTTTCGTATTCATTCATTTTAAAACGAACACGATTAAAATCCCAAACGTTACCAGGCACCTTTTTTGTATGATATGGTTGGGGAGGATTTTTTCTATAATCAATAAGTTTTCTTTGTGCACCTGTCTTTGCTTCTACTAAAATTTCTTGATAATTAAATGTATATTTAGAATTTTTATTTTTATTTATCATTAAAATAGGTTCGTATAATGAACCGAATATTTTTTTTGACTGTACACTTGAACTGTCATATGACCATATAATACGACAAAGTACATTATAATTTTCTGAAACATATACATCAAGATAGGGCATATGTTGTGTGGCTGTCATAAAATACATAGTGCCATCATCAGAAAGTATACGCATACATTCATCAATCCAGTGTTTGCACCAATCAACATATTCGTGAATTGTATTCCATTTATCTTTATTATTTCCGAAGTTTTTACCAATATTGTATGGTGCATCAATGAATATTAGATTAACAGAATTACTTTTCATATTTTGAAGTATTTCAATGCTATCACCCAATATAGCTATTGAATGATTATTATGTATTTCTTTTAATTTTGTCATATTAGTAAATAAGTTGTTAAAATTAAATTTTTGTATGTTGGAGATTTCTTCTTGTATTTTATCATTGTGATTTGGTTTATTGTCAAAATCAAGTGTTAACTGTATTGTTTTATTCATTATTAATATCTCCTTTAAATTTGTATAATACTTTTATGCTAATGTACTAGTAAATAAGTATAAAAAAGTTTTTTAATCACTTTAAAAATGAATATTATATAAAAGTAAAGGCTTGGAAAACTCCAAGCCCTTTTATTAGCAAGCAAAGCATTTTGAAAGAAGCGTAATTGCTTTATTTTCAATCATTGTTTCACCGTGTTCTATAAGGTAGTATTTAGAAAGCTGAACGGACATATGTTTTTGTCCATATTCTCCTAATATTAACTCTAATTCTTCTGCCTTATTTTCATCGCCATCTTGTTTTATCTGTAGTACAATAAAATATCTGTCATACATTTTGTAAAGAGAACTAGCATCATGATAAGTATCAGCAACACGTAAACTAAAATCAATGACATCGTCTAGCTTTGAAAAAGAATAAATTAATATATCACTATTTTTGTCAGCTTCTCCTTCTTGAAACACAAGAGGTTTTCTTTTAAAGCGGCGTAAATCTTTTTGCTGAGAAAGCATTTTTGCACTAAAGCCCTCAGAATTTTTGGAGTCAATTTTTGTTACAATAATCATAATACCATCTAACCCTACTGGTACAGCTTCTACCATAAGAGGAGTATTTTCTGAAATGAAATCATACTCTTCTAAAGCTTTTTCCATAATATCGTGAAAAAGTGCTTGTGTTTTTTCAGAAGGCATTGTTAAATCCTCTAATTTGATGTCACGTTCTGTTAGGTCAGCTTCTGTCAGTATGAGCTTAATTTGACTTTCATTTATTTTTTCTATTTTCAATTTAATCACATCCTTATGAAATACGTTTACTAAAACACAAATAATATAACACATACATCATAGCACATTTTTTTATATTATACAAATATTATGCAGTAATTGTTACATAAATGTGAGATATGATATAAAAACAATTATGTATTGTATGTTGATAAAATTAACATAATAAATCAAAAAACTGTTTTCGACTTGTTAGAATAGTATTCAAGTACTTTTTATTGAAAAAATCAACTAAATATTAAGGTAATTATTCAGTACAATTAGCCAAGGGTTTTTTGGTTAAATAAGGAGAATTTTTGGTTATTGGAGTGATGTCATTTTATTAGCCAGAAATGTTATGTTAATATTTTCATTTCCTTAATAAAGTATAATCAATATTAACGTTAAAGTAAAGAGGATAATTCATACAGAAAAATAATTCTTTTTTGTAAAAAATGTATAACATTAACAATACATTATATTTAAAATTTTTAAAAAAGTAGTAATATTGGCTATATTTTGATAAAAACAGATTTTAAGAATTGATTTCAAAAGAGAGGTATTAGTTGACACTTATGTTTGTAATGGTTAAAATGATAATGACAATATATGCTTAAAAAACAGAAAGTATTTAAAAAAACGATACTTTTGTGTTAATATGTATATGATATAGCTTTTTTATTTGGCACGATAACAAATAAAGTGGAGGATAATGATGGAAAAAGAAAATTATAGTAACGGATACAATCAAGACAATACAGAACCAAAGTTATATGATGAATTGCCAAAAGAAATTGTGGATATGCTTATGGAAACACACCCTCTTATGGGAAAAAACGAGCAAACAGATACAACAATATATGGCAGAATAAATAATACACAAAATAATGATACAAATTATGTAGATTGGAGCGGTGGAAATGTAGCACCATCAGAAGAAACAATAATAGGAAGAAGAACCCGTCGTTATGCACAAGAAGATGCTGACCAACAGTATACTATGAGATTTCAAACAATACAATCTGAAAATGATATACAAGAAGGAATGTATCAAACGCAAATGGTATATGATAATCAAGAAGGAATGTATCATACACAAAAAATAGATTTTACACCACAGTATTCATCACATCAGCAGTATGATAATGATTATGAAAATACTTACCAGCAACAGCCCGAATATCACAATGAAATATCTCAAAATACAAATTATAATACATATCAAGATGCTTACCAAAATTCTTATCAGGGAGGATACCAACAAGAACCACAAATACAAAATGGGTATGAAAATAGAGAACAAAAACCGTATGATACACCTCAACCAACAGAAAGAAAAGGTCCTTTGATGCAGGAAATTGAAATTACATTACCATCACATAATACAAAAGATGAAAATATGGATATGAGAGAAGGAAGAAGAAATCGTCGTGGCAATTATGACGATTATGATTTAACAAGAGGTGCAAAACAAATGGATTTGGACGAATTGTACAGTGATGATTATGATGATGAAGAAAGCATTTCTTTTCGTCCAGGTAAAAAACTCAGTATTGTATTTTCTGTTATTATCATTGCATTAATAGGTTTTTTGGGATTTCGTTGTATTTCATTGGGAAGTAAACTCAAAGAAGCACAAAAAGTTATTGCAGAACAAGAAGATTTGAGTGCAAGATATGAAACATTAGAAATGGATAAATTAAAATTGGAAGAAGAAATCAAAACATTAAAAGGAGGAGGAACAACTACACCAGAAGGAGAAAGTACACAACAAAACAATGGTGAAAACAGTAATAATAGTGAAGGAAATGGAGATGACCCAGGAAATTTCGATTGGTATACTGTAACAGAAAGTGACAATTCTTGGTGGACATTGGCACAAAGATTTTATGGTGATGGCACACAATATACCAGAATATTGGAGGCAAATGGAAAAACAGAAAATGATTATTTAAAAGCAGGAGATAAGCTGAAAATACCAAAATAAAATATAACATTTACAAATGAAAAGACCACAGCTATGAAGGGACATTATACCCACAATACAATATAGAATGGAGAAATGATATGGGGCAAGAAGATTTTGAAAAAAAAACCTTGATAGAATTACAACAAATAGGAAAAGAGATTGGATTAAAGTCTATCACAAAATTCCGCAAGAATGAATTGATTGAACAAATACAATGCTATAAAGAACAACAGAAAAAAACAGAACAAAATTCTATAATTAAAAATATTACAACATATGGTTTTGAAATCAAACAAGACAAACAAAATGAATTGCCTATAGAGCAAAAAGAAGTAGTACAACAGCAAAAAGAAGTAGTACAAGAGCAGAAAGAAGTACAGCAGGAACAGAAAGAAAAAACATTGCAGTCTTTAGAAAACGCTCCTATAGGAGAGGGCATATTAGAAGTAATGCCTGATGGCTATGGATTTTTAAGAGCGGAAAATTTTTTACGTGGCAGTGGAGATATTTATATTTCTCAATCTCAAATCAAACGATTTAATTTAAAAACAGGAGATGCTGTAAGAGGTAATATGCGTCTGGCAAGAGAAAATGAAAAATATAATGCTTTGCTTTATGTTAAAACGGTAAATGGAGACTCTCCTCAAAAGGCAGTTAATAGACCTTCTTTTGAAGATTTAACACCGATTTATCCAGAAGAGAAATTAAAATTAGAAACAGGTAGAACAGCACTTTCTGGAAGACTCATTGATTTGATTGCGCCTATAGGAAAAGGACAAAGAGGTATTATTGTTGCACCACCTAAAGTAGGAAAAACAGTACTTTTGACACAGTTAGCAAATGCCATAACACAAAACCATAAAGAAGTACATTTAATATTTTTGCTGATTGATGAAAGACCAGAAGAAGTGACAGATATACAACGTTCTATTGTAGGGCAGAATGTAGAAATTGTGTATTCTACATTTGATGAAGAACCAGAACATCATAAAAGGGTAGCAGAGATGGTACTGGAAAGAGCAAAAAGAATGGTAGAACAGGGAAAAGATTTAATTATATTATTAGATAGTATTACAAGACTTTCTAGAGCATACAATTTAATTATTCCTCCTAGTGGCAGAACACTTTCGGGAGGACTTGACCCTTCTGCACTTTATATGCCTAAAAGATTTTTTGGGGCAGCGAGAAATATTGAAGGCGGAGGAAGTTTAACTATATTGGCAACAGCATTGGTAGATACAGGAAGTAAAATGGACGATGTGATATTTGAAGAATTTAAAGGTACTGGCAATATGGAATTAGTTTTAGACAGAAGATTAGCAGAAAGACGTATTTTTCCCGCAGTAGATATTAACCGTTCTGGTACAAGACGAGAAGAAAAACTTTTGACAAAACAAGAAATGGATTGTATTTATATACTTAGAAAAGTAACAAGTAATATGCCTACAGTAGATGTAACAGAGAGTGTTTTAGAATGGCTGAAAAAAACGACAGACAATAATGAGTTTATAGGCAGGTTACCTATATTTGAAAAAACATTAGACAATAAAACAGAAAAATAAGTATATTAAAAGAACAAAAATGTCATTGTATTACATTGACTTTGTAAAAGAAATATATTGCAAAATTATGAAAACTATGATATACTGCTAGCGTTGTCTTTAAATAATGTAAATTATTGATCAACAGAAAGAGGTGAATGATAATGAGAGAGGGAATACACCCTAAATACAATCAGGTAACGGTAAAATGTAACTGTGGTAATGAATTTGTAACAGGTTCTACAAAAGAAGAAATCAGAGTTGAGGTTTGTTCAAAATGCCACCCATTTTATACAGGCAGCCAGAAATTATTGCTTGAAGCAGGCGGTAGAGTGGAAAAATTTAATAAAAAATATGGCAGAAAATAATATAAACGGTCGAAAGGGTGGGGTAGTTATAAAATCCCGCCTTTTTTATATAGAAAAATTTGTATAATATAATAAAAATAAAGAAAGAAGCTGATAAATTGAAAAAAACAAGTATTGGCGGTCAAGCAGTAATTGAAGGTGTTATGATGAGAGGAAAAACGATATATGCTATGGCAGTACGTAATCCTGAAGGTGGCATTACACTGGAAGAACAAAATTGCACAGGACTTTCCAAAAAATATAAATTATTTACGCTGCCTATATTTAGAGGTATGGCAGCATTTGTAGACTCTCTTGTAACAGGTACTAAAATTATGATGCGTTCTGCTGAAATTGCAGGAGAAGCAATTATGGAAGAAGAAGAACCTTCTAAATTTGAAAAATGGGTAATGGACAAATTTGGGGATAAAATGAATGATATTGTCATTTATATTAGTGTATTTTTGTCTATTATAATGAGCGTAGGACTGTTTTTTATGTTGCCAGTTTGGCTGGGAGGATTTTTTAAAACAGTGATACCTACGTGGGGTCTAGGTGTTGTAGAAGGTCTAATTCGTATTAGTATTTTTTTGATATATATATTTGCTATATCCAAAATGAAAGAGATACAAAGAGTATTTCAGTATCACGGAGCAGAACATAAAACAATAAATTGTTTTGAAAAAGAATTACCTTTGACAGTAGAAAATGTCAAAACCTGTACTAGACTACACAAAAGATGTGGCACAAGTTTTTTGCTTATTGTAATGATAATTAGTATGGTAGTATTGTTTTTTGTACAAACAGATAATATTGCATTACGTTTAATAAGTCGTATTGTGTTAGTGCCTTTTATAGCAGGTATTTCTTATGAAGTCATAAAATGGGCAGGCAGTTCTGACAATAAATTAGTAGCTATGGTGAGCTATCCAGGACTTTGTTTACAGAAAATTACAACAAGCGAACCAGACGGTAGTCAAATTGAAACTGCTATTGCGGCAATGAAAAAAGTGCTTGAAGTAGAAGGCGATGATAGCCAAAAAATAGAGGAAATCAGAAAATGAATGTAGAACAAGCATTACTTTTAGGAAAAAAGGAATTAAAACAATGTGGTATAGAAAGCTATAGCTTAGATACAGTATTGCTTTTAATGAAAGCAACTTCATTTACAAAAGTACAACTTTATACAAAAAATACTGTAGAATTAACAACAGAGCAACAGAAACAGTATTTTTGTGATTTAGAACAAAGAAAGCAAGGAAAGCCTATAGCATATATTACAGGTGTTTGTGAATTTATGGCATTGCCTTTTGTAGTAAGTGAGGACGTTTTAATTCCTAGAGCAGATACAGAAATATTAGTAGAAACAGTATTACAATACCATAATAAAAAGAATTTTAAAAAAGTAATAGATGTTTGTACAGGGACAGGCTGTATTGCTGTTAGTTTAGCAAAATATAGCAATATGGAATTGTGTGGCGTTGATATTAGCACTACAGCATTGCATATAGCACAAAAAAATGCAGTAAATAATGATGTTTGTGTAAAGTGGTTTCAAAGTAATTTGTTTGAAACAGTGCCAGATAGTTGGCTGAATAATGCAGATGCGATTGTTTCCAATCCGCCCTATATTGCTACAAAACAAATACAAACACTTATGAATTCTGTAAAAGAGTTTGAACCATATTTGGCACTAGATGGAGGAGAAGACGGACTTTATTTTTATAAAAAAATAGTACAACAGTCAAAACAATTTTTAAAAGAAGGTGCTTATTTGTTTTTTGAAATTGGCTGTGAACAAGCATATAATGTTTGTGATATACTGAAACAATATGGATTTGAAAGTGTTAAAATATATCAAGATTTAGCAGGGTTGGATAGAGTAATATCCGCAGTTAATAAGGCATAATATAAAAATAAGTTTGTAATAAGGGAGAATAGTATGTTAGAGAAATTAGCAGAGATTGAGGCAAAATATATTGATTTGTCTGAACAAGTAAATGACCCTGATGTCATTGCCAATCAAACAGAATGGCAAAAATGTATGAAAGAATATAGTGATTTAACACCTATTATAGAAAATTATAGACAATATAAAAAAATAGAGCAAGAAATACAAGATAATTTAGAACTTTTGAATGAAAAATTAGAAGAAGATATGAAAGAATTGGTAAAACAGGAACTGTCTGAAAATAAACAAAATTTAGAACAATTAAAAAGAGAGTTGACATTATTACTTTTGCCAAAAGACCCTAATGACCATAAAAATGTCATTGTAGAAATTAGGGGAGGTGCTGGAGGAGATGAAGCAGCACTTTTTGCAGGAGATTTGTTTCGTATGTATAGCCGCTATGCAGAACGTCATCGTTGGAAAACAGAAATTATGAATAGCAATGAGAGCGACTTAGGTGGTTTTAAAGAAATTTCGTTTATGATACAAGGACAAGGAGCATATTCTCGTTTGAAATATGAAAGTGGTGTTCATAGAGTACAAAGAATTCCTTCTACAGAAAGTAGTGGAAGAATACACACATCTACTGTTACAGTGGCAGTGTTGCCAGAAGCAGAAGAAGTAGATGTCAATTTGAATATGAATGATGTGCGTATTGACGTATTTCGCTCTTCAGGAAATGGAGGTCAGTGTGTTAATACAACAGACTCAGCAGTAAGAGTAACACATATTCCTACAGGTATTGTAGTGTCCTGTCAAAATGAAAAATCTCAAATTAAAAATAAAGCACAAGCATTAAAAGTGCTTTATGCTCGTTTGTATGAAATGGAACAAGCAAAACATAATGCAGAAATTTCAGCAGATAGACGTTCTCAAGTAGGAACGGGTGATAGAAGTGAGAGAATAAGGACGTATAATTTCCCTCAAGGACGTGTTACAGACCATAGAGTAAGTTTGACACTTCATAGATTAGAGGGGATATTAGATGGAGATTTAGACGAAATTATGAATACACTCATTACAACAGACCAAGCAAAGAAATTGCAGATGAGTTAAATAGATTTGTTTTCGTTTTTTTGAAACAGGAGAAATAAAAAAAACTTTATTTCAAAAATTATTTTATGGTTTTTGCTAGTAAAGTGATATTTTTAATGTAAATAAGGGAAGTGATATGATATGAAAGAATTAGCAGATTTGTTTTTATCATTTTGCCGTATAGGTGGTTTTACATTTGGCGGTGGATATGCTATGCTTCCTATGATACAAAAAGAAATTGTGGAGCAGAGAAAATGGGCAACAGAAGAGGAAGTAATGGATTATTTTGCTATAGGACAATGTACACCAGGTGTTATTGCAGTAAACACTGCAACATTTATAGGGTATAAAAGAAAGGGAATATTAGGGGGAATTGCAGCGACAGCAGGTGTTGTATTTCCTTCTATTATTATCGTAACAATTATTGCAGCATTTTTAAATAATTTTGCAGAAATCGTTGTAGTACAAAATGCACTAGGAGCAATTCGTACTGTAGTAGGAGTGCTGATACTCAATGCAGTTATTCGTATGTGGAAAAAGACATCTGTAGATAAAATTTGTATTGCCATTACAGTGATTGCTTTTATTGCTTCTTTTGTGTTTGATATTTCTCCTATTATTGTAGTGGTAATAGGAGGAGGATTAGGACTGTTTTTGAAAGGTGGTAAAAAAGTATGATGGAAATGCTTGTACTTTTTGGAGAATTTTTTAAAACAGGTCTTTTCGCCATAGGAGGAGGATTAGCAACACTTCCTTTTTTGTATGATATGGCAGATAAATATGATTGGTTTACAAAAGATATGATTGCAGATATGATTGCAATATCAGAGTCTACTCCTGGCCCTATGGGCATTAATATGGCAACCTATACAGGTTTTCAAAATATGGGGCTTTTGGGAAGTATTGTAGCAACAGTAGGACTTGTAATGCCTTCTGTAATTATCATTATATGGGTATCTAAATTTTTAGAAAAATTTAGAGATAATGTGTATGTAGAAAAAGTGTTTACTACATTGCGTCCTACTGTAACAGGTTTAATCGCTTCTGCAGGTTTTGCTGTGTTAGTACAAGCATTATTTCGTGTAGAAGCAATACAAAATGATACTTTTAACTGGGCAAATTTGATAAAACTAAAAGAATGTATATTATTTATAGTATTTTTTGTGCTTATGAATAAATTTGATAAACACCCTATATTTTATATTGCTTTAGCGGCTGTAGTTGGTATTATATTTCATTTTTAAAAAAGTAATAAATAAATTAGAGAGAAAAGTGTATTAATAATATTGTTAATACACTTTTTTTGTTTACAGTATTTGACATATTATTGCTATAGTGATATACTAAAATAAAATTATTATGAAAGGAAAATAGATATATGACAATAAAAAAATTTTTTATAATATTATGTAGTATGCTTATATTAGGAAATACAACTGTATTTGCTTATAATATTACAGAAAAAGAAATACAAGACTATCGCTCAGGAAAACATTATGCACCAAAACAAAAAGAAATAGAAGTTAATAATGGTATCATTACATTTTATAGTAGAAAAAATAGTAATCTGCTAGGATATGACATTGTACCACAATTAAGCATATTTTTGGAAGAAGAGGAAAAGGGACTGCTTAAAGATGGTGACATATTGTATTTTGAAATAAGTAAAGAAGGAAATAGTTATGTTGAAAGTAAAAATTTTCATATAGAAACAAAAGGACTTACAACAAAAGAAGTACTAACAGAAAGAAAACAAAATCAGTTTGCTATTGCTATTTCAAGAAATGATGAAAACGAAAAGGGATTTATTAGAATAGATTTTGATGCAAATGTAAAAGGAATTTCAAATAATGAAAAAGAAAATTTACCAGTGTTTTCATTGTGGTTGAATACAGATAGTTCGAAACAAAACAATTTATTTTCAAATGAAAATAGAGAAAATATACTTTTGATTGATGATTTTTTAGAAGTGTGGAGTACAGAAAAATCTACAGAAGTGATACAACAGAATAGACAAACAAAATTAGAAATACAGTTCCCTCCTATGATATTTTATGTAGGAGAAAAAAATATGAAGTGGTGGGACAATGTAAAGCAAATGACACAGCCAGTTTATATCAATTCTTTGGGTACAGCAATGCTTTGTTTTGACGATTTTATAAATATAGCTAAGCAATTAGAAGATATTGGTGTAACAATTCAAAAGCAAAACAATCAGTATTATATGACAGCAGGAAGAAATCAATATGTCATTGATATAGAGAAATGCTGTATACAAAATGAGGAGAAAGAAATAATACAAAATGCTTTAGAACAAAAAGATGATGTTTATTATATTAGTTTGAGAGAATTTGCTAATTTGTTTGGCAAAGGAGAAGATATTTATTGGCATAGATGGGATAAAACAATACATATTAAATAGGGGGAAATTATATGAAAGCAAAAAAGATATTAGCAATATTGTGTAGTATTGTGATGTTTTGTAATATACAAGTATTTGCACAAGAACAATATACAACGTGGCAATATACACAGCCACCACAATATGTTACAAAAGAAGTAGAAGTCAGAAATGGTACAATATCATTTACAACAAGATGTGAAAAACATAGAATAGATTGCAGATGTTCTCCTGAATTGGACATTAGTATAAAAGAAAGTAATGTAGGGATATTGCAAGATGGAGATATACTCTATTTTGAAACAAGTAAATATCATGACAAATATTTTAAAAGCGTTGCATATGAATTTGTAACAAAAGGTATAACAGTAAAAGAAGTAAAGTTGCCTGAAGAAAATGAAAATTGTTTTGCAATGCGTATTTCCAGAACAAATAAAAATGAATTGGCACAAATTGATGTAAGGCTTGGAGTAGATTTGAGAGGCGAAAACTATAAAGATGAGTATTTTATTCCTTTTTCACTTTATTTGGATACAGATAAAACAAAAGAACATAATTTATTTGTAGCAGAACAAAATATATTGCTAAATGAGCATTTTTTAGTATTAACAGATGGTATAGCAGAAAGAGAACAATTAAACAATGATGTACAACAGAAGTTTAAAGAAAGTTTACCTAGTATGCAATTTTTGCCTGAAAACAATATTATGATGTGGAATGAAAAATCAATACAATTAAAACACAATGTTTATATTAATCAAAAGGGAAATGTTATGCTTTCTCTGCAAGATTTGGAATTTATTATAAATAATGTAGGAGGAACTATGACAAATATTGGAGATGATGCAAATATAGATATAGATGTATATGATGTTGCTGTAGGAAAATATATTTTTAATATAGTACCCGAAAAGAGTGCTGTAGGAACAATAACTTCTAGAAATCAAAAACAAACAATGTATGATGTATTAGAGGAAAAAGATGAAGTGTGTTACATTAGTTTAAGGGCTGTAGCAGCTATATTAGATATGGAAGATCATATTGTATGGGATAGTGCTACAAAAGTGATAACAATATCAAATAGAGTATGATTTATAAAAAATAATAATGATAGAGAGGGAAGCGGATTATGCGAGTAAACAAAATATTAGTAGTATTGTGTAGTATCGTATTGTTTTGTAGTGTAACAGTATTTGCCAAAGAGCAAAATACAGAGCAGCAATATACAGAAAAACAAATTTCTATTCGAAATGGAACACTTACTTTTACAGTAAAAAATGAAGAACATAAAAAAGATTGTAGATGTTACCCAACAATGGATATTACAATAAAAGAGGATAAAGCAGGCATATTAAAAGATGGCGATATAATATATTTTGAAACAAGCAGACAAGGCGAAATTTATTGCCAAAATGAATATTTACATATAGAAACAAAGGGACTTTCTGCGGAAGAAGTAGAAAAGGAAGAAATACCACAAAAAAAAGAAAATGAATTTGCTGTACGTATTTCCAGAAAAAATACAAATGAACCAGCAGAAATTAAAATACATAGTGATATTTATGTAGGCAGACAATGTGATATAGGTACTATATTTTCATTGCAGTTAAGTACAGACAGAACAAAGAAAAATAATTTATTTTCAGGGATAGAAGAACAAAATATTGTATTAAATGAGCAGTTTTTGAAAATTATTTCATTTGCTACAAAGAAAGAATTTCCAGTATTTTCATTTGTTGTAGACAAAAATGATATGTATTATAATGGACAACAAATAAAATTACAATATGATGTTTATATCAATGAAAAGGGCATTGCAATGATTTCTTTTGATGATTACACAAAAATATCAGAACAATTATATGATACAAATGAAAAACTAAAAACAGATGATAGTGTAAAAAAACATAATATATTATTAAATTATATACAACAAAATAGTACAACAAAAAATAGCATACAAAATACAACATTGTATCAAACTGTTTTAGACAAAAAAGATGATGTTTATTATGTTAGTTTGAGAACAGTTGCTTTGATATGGGGCAGAGAAGATAATATTGTTTGGAATAATGCTACAAAGGCAATCACAATAAAATAAATTTTTAGCATAAATTACAATATTTAGAATATACTATAACACCATTTGTATGGGAGGTTATGGTATATGCAGTATTGGTTGATATTTTCTGTTGTATTTTTAATATTTATATTATTTTTTTGGAAACATTTTTCATATGGTATAGGATTTTTTGATGGATTATTTTTAGCATTTATGTGTTTTTGTTTTTTGCCTATGGTATTAGAAGGAGAGTATTTTTGGATAAATTCTGTACTTCTTGTGTTGGGGGTATTGGGAGGTTCTTTATTAGAACAGAAAACAAATAATTTTTATTATAATACAAAGAGATATGCTTTGCTGCATTGCATTGTATTTTTTACAGCAGTATTGTGTTTAGAATATATTAATATAGAACAAAGTATGCTTTCTTTTTTGTTTTCGTTGTTGAGTGGATTATTTTTATTAATTGCTTGTGGAGGAATATTACCAGAAGAATATAATGGAAAGCAAAAAATAAAATTAGCAATTTTAGGAATGGCAGGTTTTTTAATTGGCATATTGCTGATTTTTCCCATAATATAATACTATAATATGAACAAAATAAACAGTAACAAAGGAAAAAAATAGAAAATAAAAATAAAATTTCTGTTGATATTGTAAATATTTGTTATTTGATATTTGCAATGTCACGAAACATCTGTTATAGTAGAAATAGCAGCATATTTCACTACGAAGGTGTTTATGATATGGGAGGTCAGAGATGAGTTACACAAATTTAAGCAAAGAAGAAATCAAACAAGAAATTATTAGCAATGTAAAAAGTCTTTATAGAAAAAAAATGGAAGACGCTAGTCCAGAAGAAATCTATCAGGCTGCAGTTTTTGCTGTAAAAGATATTATTACAGATAAATGGATAAAAACGCACGATGAATATAAAAAGAAAGGTGTTAAAATAGTATATTATCTTTCTATGGAATTTTTGATGGGGCGTTTTTTAGGAAATGCTGTAATGAATTTAATGATGTATGATGAAATTAAAGAAGCATTTACTGAATTGGGGATTGACTACAATTTAATTGAAGATATGGAACCAGACCCAGGATTAGGAAATGGTGGTTTAGGTCGTTTAGCAGCGTGCTTTTTAGACTCTCTTTCTACATTGCAGCTTCCAGCCTATGGCTGTGGTATTCGTTATCACTATGGTATATTTGAACAAAGAATTGAAAACGGTTATCAAGTAGAAGTACCTGATAATTGGTTAGAACAAGGTGACCCATGGTCTATTAGAAGAAATGAATATGCTGTAGAAGTAAAATTTGGCGGTTATGTTAGAGCGGTAGAAAAAGGAGATGGAAATTATAGATTTGTACAAGAAGGTTATCAATCTGTTATTGCAGTACCATATGATTATCCAGTATTAGGTTATGGCAATAATACAGTAAATACACTCCGTTTATGGGACGCAAAGCCAAAGAATGAATTAGATTTACGTTCTTTTAATCAAGGAGATTATCAAAAAGCATTAGCAGAAAAAAATCTTGCTACAACATTAACAGAAGTATTGTACCCAGCGGATGAGCATTATTCAGGAAAAGAACTTCGTTTAAAACAACAATATTTCTTTATTTCTGCAACAGTACAAAGAGCAATTAACAAATATAAAGAAGACCACGAAGATTTTAGCGAACTGCCAGAAAAAATTGCATTCCAGTTAAATGATACACACCCAGCAGTGGCAGTAGCAGAATTAATGCGTGTGTTAGTAGATGATAATGACATATCATGGGACGCAGCATGGTCTATGACAAGAAGAATATGTGCTTATACAAATCATACTATTATGTCAGAAGCATTAGAAAAATGGCCAATAGAATTATTTAGTCGTTTATTGCCACGTATTTATCAAATTGTGGAAGAAATCAATAAGAGATATTGTGCTGCATTGATAGAACGTTTTGGAAATGACCCTCAAAAAATAAGAGATATGGCAATTATAGCAGATGGTCAAATTAGAATGGCATATCTTGCTATTGTAGGAAGCCACTCTGTAAATGGTGTTGCAGCACTTCATACAGAAATATTGAAAAAACAGGAATTGAAAAATTTCTATGATATTTATCCTGAAAAATTCAATAATAAAACAAATGGTATTACACAAAGAAGATGGCTAGGCCACGCAAATAAAAAATTAGCTGATTTGATTACAGAAAAAATAGGAAATGGCTGGATAACAAATTTATCAGAATTAGAAAAACTGCTTCCTTATGCAGAAGACAAAAAGTTCCAGAAAAAATTTATGGAAATTAAAAGAGAAAATAAAGTTGCCCTTGCGAAATATATCAAAGAACATAAGGGAATTGAAATCAATCCAGATTCTATATTTGATATACAAGTAAAACGTTTGCACGAATATAAAAGACAACTTTTGAATATATTCCACGTTATTGGATTGTATAATCAGTTGAAAGTAAATCCAGGATTGAATATTACACCAAGAACATTTATATTTGGTGCAAAATCAGCAGCAGGCTATCATAGAGCAAAATTGATTATTAAATTGATTAATAGTGTAGCAGATGTAATCAATAATGATAACTCTATTAAAGGAAAAATTAAAGTGGTATTTATGGAAAACTATAGAGTATCTCTTGCTGAAAAATTAATACCAGCGGCAGATGTTAGCGAACAGATTTCTACAGCAAGTAAAGAAGCGTCTGGTACAGGAAATATGAAATTTATGCTCAATGGTGCATTAACAATAGGTACAATGGATGGTGCGAATGTAGAGATTTATGAAGAAGTAGGAAAAGACAATATATTTGTATTTGGTATGTCCGCTAATGAGGTCATTGCAAAATATAAAGATAATTCTTATGACCCATGGGCAATATATAATATCAATCAAGATGTACGTATGATATTAACAAAATTAATTGATGGTACATTTGATAGTAATCCAGATTTGTTCCGTGAATTGTATGACTCTTTGTTAAATGGTTGTGGAAACAGACCAGATGAATATTTTGTATTGGAAGACTATGCTGACTATGCAAGAGCTCAGCAAGAAGTAGATAAGGCATATAAAAATCAATCAGAATGGGCGAAAAAAGCCATTATCAATGTGGCAAAAAGCGGAAAATTCTCTAGTGATAGAACAATACAACAATATGCAGATGAAATTTGGGACTTAAAACCATTAAAAATTGAATTATAATGAATAAATAAAGAAAGCTGTCGATTATTCGACAGCTTTTTCTATATGTAGATAAAAATGATAATGTACTACTAGTAATATAGTTTGTAGTGTGATATACTATTAAATAATAATTAAAAAAGAGGAGGAAATCATTTATGAAAAAGTTTTTAAAAAAAATAATGGAAGTAATAGTAGTGGTATGTATGATATTTTCTGCAACAGCTTGTAGTAAACAAGAAATGTCAAATATAACACCAGAAAATGCAACACCAGAAGAAGTAATAAAAGTAGCAGTACAAAAAATGGAAAAAGTAAATAGTTTTGAAAGTGAAACTGTTTTAGATGAACAAATGAGTATGAATGGAGAAAGCGATGGCTCTAAAATGATTGTTAATACTGTTTCATTTCGAAATCCTATGAAAACAAAAATAGAAATGATAACAGAAAATAGAGAGGAAATACAAACAACAGAAATGTATATTGATAAAGTAGAAGATAGTGCTAAATTGTATAGTAATGCTGGAGGACGCTGGTATCAAAGAACACTTACAGAAGAAGAATTACAAGGATTTCTTTCGGAGGGAGATGTAACACAGTATTTAGGTGCTGTAACAAAATTGGAAAATGTAGCTACAGAGCAGGTAAATGGTAAAAATACCACAAAATATAGTGGCATGATTGTAGGAGAAGATATTAAAAAAATAGGAGATGGTGAGATGCTAGAGGGTGCTATAGCCTATACAGATATGACAGAACAAGAATTGTATGAGCAAATAGGAGATGTTCCTGTTTTTATATACATTGATGAACAAGGTTATCCTATTAAATTTGAAATAGATTTAAAAAATATGATGCAAACAGTATGGGATATTTCAAGACAAGATATTCTATCAGAATATGAAATATTCAATGATATGACCATTGATACTATGACAATGACATTAACCTATCAGAATATCAATAATGCTACAGATTTTGAAATACCAGAAGAAGCAAAAGAAGCTACAGAATAATAGATATATATTATTAACAAAAAATGATTTGTTTTAATTAAATTTTTTATAAAATTTATGTTAAATTTAAAAAATAATGCTAACAAAATAAAGAATGATGTGTTATAATAAATGCAAAATAAAATGAAAAATATAATAGGGAGGAGTTCAAAATGAAGTTTTATAACAAGTTAATTAGTTTGACTATGGTAGTTATTATGATGTTTTCTGTAGCTGCTTGCGGTGGTAGTAATGGTGGTAATGAAGGAGGAGAAGTTTCACAACAACAAAGTACAGCACCTACACCTGAAGAAATTGTAAAAGCAGCAGAAGAAAAAATGCAAGAAGCAACAAGCGTAGAGTCCAATATGACTATGGATATGGTTATGACATCACAGGGACAAACTGTAAATATGAAAACAAATATGGATATGATTTCCTTTACAGACCCTATGAAATTAAAAATGGATATGACTATAGATATGGGAGAACAATTAGGCGGAACTCAAATGATGCAGTTTTATGCTGATGAAACAGATGGTAATATGACAATGTATATGAATATGATGGGAAGCTGGTATAAACAAAATGTACCAGAAGAACAATTAGCACAATATGATACAAAAGAAAATTTATCTACATATTTAGACAATTCTACAGGTTTTACAGAAGCAGGTACAGAGCAAGTAAATGGTGAAGATGCAACAAAATATGATGGTGTCATTACAGGAAGTCAAATGAATGAAGTATTAAAAGCATCAGGTGCATTAGATGATTTAGAACCTATGTTAGCTGGTACAGATTTAGATGCATCAACAATATATGAAGATTTACCAGACATTACAATGAGTATATGGATAAATGCAGAACAATATCCAGTAAAATATGAAATGGATATGACAGCTATGATGCAAGGATTGATGGACAAAGTAATGGCAACTGCTCAACAAGAACAAGCACTTACTGTTGATGCTATGAAAATTTCTATGACAAATAAAAACTTTAATAATGCAGCAGATTTTGAAATTCCAGAAGAAGCAAAAAATGCTACACAGGCACAATAAAAGGTAATAAAAGAGCTGTTGAATTATCAGCAGCTTTTTATTATTTCATAGTAAAATGCTGTAGATATAGTATTTATATTTCATAATACTATAGTATTAATATTTCGTTTCCTTTTTTTATATCTTAATAATGGTTTTTAAACAATAAAAAATAATAAAAAGAAAAGAGGCGTATATTTTGAATAGGTCAATTAAGCGTTCCATTTTATTACGTGTACTTGTTATTTTAATTGCTGTAGTTATAAGTGGAACAGTTACTGTTGGATGTTTTGAGAAAGTAAAAAAATCAAGCGAAAGAGAACAAGCAATTATTACATTAAATAATGCTGTTTTAACAGCACAAGCAGCTCATTTTCAATGGTTGGAAAGTTTAGACTCCTCTTTAAATTTTGGAGATGAATTTACTGGTAGTTTGGATTATAAAACTTGTGGTTTAGGAAATTTACTTTATAATACAGACCGTACAAATTGGCCAGAAAATGTTACATCAAAATTAGAAAGTTTAAAGAGTACACACGAAAAAATACATAATTCTGCATCAGAAATATTGTCTATAAAAGATACAGATTATGAAAGAGCAAAACAAATTTATATAGAACAAACAAAGCAATATGTTTTGGGACTTTCTAGCCAAATGAATGAGACAATTGAAATTACAAATCAATTATTGCAAGAAAGTGAAGATGAAATTGTAAGATTAGCAAATTTTTCTACAATATCTACGGCAATAGTAATACTACTTGTGTTTATAACAGTATTGATATTATTTAGATATAACATAAAGAGTATTATAAATCCTATTTTAACTATTACAGATGCTAGTAAAAAATTAGCAGAGGGTAGATTAGACTTTGAAATACCTTATACATCCAATAATGAAATTGGAATATTAGCAGACACATTAAACTTTTCTGTAAAAGAGTTGGAAGGATATGTAAAAGAAATACAACGTTCTATGCAGATGATGGCAGAAGGAGATTTGAATGTTTCATCACAATGTGAATTTAGAGGAGAATTTAGAGAAATTCAAAATTCTATAGTGGAGTTTCAAAATGTTTTGTCTAACACAGTAAAAAGCATACAAAAAGCAGGTATATTGGTTGCAAATGAGTCAGAAAAAGTATCTACAGGTGCACAAGTACTTTCACAAGGAGCTACAGAGCAAGCAAGTTCTGTAGAAGAATTGGTTGCAACAACAGAAGATATTCGTAACCACGTAGAGACAAATGAAAAGAGTACACAAATGGCAAATGGTCAGGTAACTGATGTTACAACAGTAATATTGAATTGTAATGACCAAATGCAAAATATGATTGATGCTATGGAAAATATTAATGCTAGTTCTAATGAAATTAGCAAAATTATTAAAACGATAGAAGACATTGCATTCCAAACAAATATACTTGCATTAAATGCAGCGGTAGAAGCAGCAAGAGCAGGTACAGCAGGAAAAGGATTTGCAGTAGTTGCTGATGAAGTGCGTAGTTTGGCAAGCAAAAGTGCAGAGGCTGCAAAAAATACTACAACATTAATTGAAACTTCTATTAAAGCAGTTAAAAATGGTACAGAGATTGCAGGAGAAACAGCAAATTTACTTTCTTCTGTAGTAGAAGGTTCAAAAAGTATTGCAGCAGTAGTAGATAAAATTGCATCTGATTTTGCATGGCAAGCAGAAGCGATTGCACAAGTAACAGAGGGAATTAGTCAAGTTTCTAGTGTAGTACATACTACTACAGCAACAGCAGAAGAAAATGCTGCATCTAGTCAAGAACTTTCTGCACAATCACAAACATTAAAAGATTTAGTTTCTAAATTTAAACTAGCAGAACAAGCAAGTGATATAACAAATTACAACAACACTAATAGTTATTATAATAACAATAATAATTTTGAATTAAATTATGATGATAGTAATATTGCTGTAGAAGAAAATTTTGATAAATATTAAAATTAGATATACAAAAAGGTGAAATATATGATAAAAAAGTATAAACAATTTACGCCTATAGTGGGAAAAGATAGCTATATTTTTTCACAGGCAGTTTTGCTAGGTAATGTAGAAATGGGAAAAAACTGTATTGTATATCCTAATGTAGTAATAAGAGGAGAAGACAATAAAGTAACAATAGGAGATAATACAAATATACAGGAAAACAGCTGTATTCATACTGAAATTGGTATTGATGTTACTATTGGAAAAAATGTGACAATAGGACATAATGCCATTGTACATGGTTGTACGATAGCTGATGATTGTATTGTTGGTATGGGAGCAATTGTACAAAATGGTGTCGTAGTACAAAAGAATTGCATTATAGGTGCAGGTGCTGTAGTACCACAGAATATGCTTGTTCCAGAGGGGCATATTGTATATGGTGTACCAGCAAAAATAATTAGAAAATTAACAAAAGAGGATTATGACGAAATAAAGGAGTCTACAGAAGAATATCAACAGTATAGACAACAACTTTTAAAACAATAAAAAAAGCCTTGAGCAAATGCTCAAGGCTTTTATCATCATACTTTTTCAACACCAAGTGTTACTTTTTCGCCATTGATATTCCATTCTTTAAAATATGTTCCACCTTTACCAGAAACAAATTCTTCTGCAAGTACATCTGTTTTAATATCATTATTTGCTATAATATCAGCAATTTTGGCACTACCATCGTGATATACTTTGATTTTATCCATTACTTCAAAGTTTGCTTCTTTTCTCATTGTTTGTATTTTGCTTGTAATTTCTCTAACAAAACCTTCTTCAATGAGTTCTGGTGTCAAGTTTGTATCAATTACGACTGTAACATCATTATTTTTGGAAGTAACAAAGCCGTCTTTTTGTGCTGTATCTACTAATACATCATCTTGCTCTAATACAACCTCTTCACCATCAATATTGAGTGTTGCTTTACCATCTGCTTTTAATGTATCCATAAATGCAGTACCATCTACTGCTTTGAGAGCTTCTCCAATTTTTGGTACAAGTTTACCATATTTTTTACCTAATGTTCTCAGTTGTGGTTTAAATGTGTATGTGGTAAAACCTTCTACATCTTGTGTAAATGTTACATTTTTAATGTTAAGTTCTTCTTTAATAATTGCTTGATAGTCTTCAGACAATTCTTGTTCTGCTTTGACATACATTACAGACATAGGTTGACGGTTTTTGATATTAGCCGCATTTCTTGCAGCACGACCTTCTACGACTATTTTTAATACTAAATCCATATTGTTTTCTAAATCTTTGTCTACCCATTCAGAATGATATTCTGGCCAGTCGCAAAGATGAACGCTTTCTTTTGCTGTTTCATCTACATTTTTAACAATATTGTTGTAAATTTCTTCTGCAATAAAAGGTGTAAAAGGTGCTGTCAATTTTGCCATAGTCACTAAAACAGTATGAAGTGTCATATAAGCATTGATTTTGTCTTGAGGCATATCTTTTCCCCAGAAACGTTCTCTGCTTCTTCTGACATACCAATTACTTAAATCATCTACAAATTCTGCCATTGCTCTAGCTGGCTCTGTAATTTTATAACCTTCTAAACTTTCGTCAACAAATTTATTTAATGTTTGTAGTTTAGAAAGTATCCATTTATCCATAGCAGACAGTTTTTCATATTCTAGTTTGTATTTTGTTGGGTTGAACTGGTCAATTTCTGCATAAAGTACATAGAAAGCATATGTGTTCCAAAGAGTGCCCATATATTTTCTTTGCATTTCGTTTACTGCTTCTTCATAATAACGGCTAGGTAGCCAAGGAGCACTATTTGCATAGAAATACCAACGAACAGCATCTGCACCTTGTTTATTTAATGCGTCCCAAGGGTCAACAACATTACCTTTGTGTTTACTCATTTTTTGACCATCTTTATCCTGTACGTGTCCTAATACAATACAGTTTTTGAAAGAAGATTTGTCAAAAAGTAATGTGCTTACTGCAAGTAATGTATAGAACCAGCCTCTTGTTTGGTCAACTGCTTCACTAATGAAGTCAGCAGGGAAATTTGCATCAAACAATTCTTTATTTTCAAATGGATAGTGGAATTGTGCAAAAGGCATACTTCCACTGTCGAACCAGCAGTCAATTACTTCTGGTACTCTTTTCATCAGTTTGCCACATTCTGGACAAGTAATGTGTACTGCATCAATAAAAGGTTTGTGTAGTTCTATATTGTCAGGGCAGTCAGGTGACATTTCTTTTAATTCTGCAATACTGCCTATAGTATGTCTGTGACCACATTCACATTCCCAAATAGGAAGTGGTGTACCCCAGTATCTTTCACGGCTCAATCCCCAGTCGATTACATTTTCTAAGAAGTTGCCAAAACGTCCTTCTTTAATGTTGTCTGGATACCAGTTGATTGTTCTATTATTTGCTACTAAATTATCTCTTAATGCTGTCATTTTGATAAACCATGTACTTCTAGCATAATAAATAAGTGGTGTATCACATCTCCAACAGAAAGGATAGTTGTGTTCAAATGGTATTGCTGCAAACAACGCACCACTTTGTTTTAAATAATCCAATACAAGAGGGTCAGCGTCTTTTACAAATTTACCTGCAAAAGGGCCTGTTTCTTGTGTCATAAAACCTTGATTATCTACATATTGACGAAATACAATGTCATATTTTTGGCATACACGAGCATCGTCTTCACCAAATGCACCAGCAGAGTGAACAATACCAGTACCATCTGTTAATGTAACATAGTCGTCACAAGTCACAAAAAATCCTTTAGGGTCAGAAGGAATAAATTCAAATAAAGACTCATATCTCATATATTCCAATTCTTTACCTGTTTTGGTTTCTACTACTTCATAATTGCCTTCTCCTAATATACCATCTAAAAGAGCAGAAGCAAGTATAAAATATTCGTCTTTATATTTTACTTTAGCATATTCATCTTTTGCATTTACTGTCAATGCAACGTTAGAAGGCAATGTCCATGGTGTTGTTGTCCAAGCAAGGAAATATTCATTTTCTGTACCTTCTACTTTAAATTTTGCAATACAAGATGTTTCTTTGACATCTTTGTAACCTTGAGCTACTTCGTGGCTAGAAAGTGCAGTACCACAGCGAGGGCAGTAAGGCACAACTTTATGACCTTTATAAAGAAGTCCCTTGTCCCAAATCTGTTTTAAAGCCCACCATTCAGACTCGATATAATCATTGTGATAGGTAACATAAGGGTTGTCCATATCAGCCCAGAAGCCAACACGGTCACTCATTTCTCTCCATTCCCCTTCGTATTTCCAAACGCTTTCTTTACATTTAGAAATAAAAGGTTCAATACCATATTCTTCAATTTGTGGTTTACCGCTGATGTTAAGAGATTTTTCAACTTCCAATTCTACAGGAAGTCCATGGGTATCCCATCCTGCTTTTCTTAATACTTTGTATCCCTTCATTGTTTTATAACGAGGGATTAAGTCTTTTACGGCACGTGTAATAATATGACCAATGTGTGGCTTACCGTTTGCTGTTGGAGGGCCATCATAAAAAGTAAAAACAGGGCAACCCTCTCTGGAAGCATTGCTTTTTTCAAAAATATTATTCTCTTTCCAAAATTTTTGGACTTCTACTTCACGCTCAACAAAGTTGAGATTAGTAGACACTTTGTCATACATAAAAAATCCTCCTTTAATTTTGCTATGATTATTATATCATACTGCAAAGCAAATAAAAAAGCCTTTTCTCCAAAACAGGACAAAAAGACTTATTGTACCACCTGATTAGTATTCCTAGTAAGGAATTGTTTGATGCACATAACAAACATTATGCTTTCCATAACGGGGAAAACCGTCGGAACTTACTGAGCAAAGAGCTGTTCGGTCTGCCACTCCAGGGGGATATTCAAAACTTTTTTACTTGTATTGTCTTTCAGCAAATGACAATTCTCTGTATACATTTCAAAAAGTCAACTGTCCCTTTCACAGTGTTTTCTATATTTGCAAGTATTATACAATGGCTTTTATTTTTTGTAAAGCACTTTTTAGACAGCAAAATATATTTTATATAAAAAAATGCGAAATTTGTTTGATTTTACTAAAAAAAAGTGTATAATAGCATATGATAACTATTATAATATTGTTATTTGTATATTTTTGTAATATGCAAATAAAAAAAAGGAGAGATGATTTCTCGTGCAAAAAAATGATTTAACACTTTTGACAGATTTATATCAACTAACAATGATGCAAGGCTACCAAGAAAAAGGATTACAAAAGAAAATTGTAGTATTTGACTTGTTTTATAGAAAAAATCCTAGCGGAAATGGTTATGCTATAGCAGCAGGGTTAGAGCAAGCAATAGAATATATTAATCAATTACAATTTTCAAAACAAGATATTGACTATTTAGAAAGTTTAAATATTTTTTCAGAAGGTTTTATTGATTATTTAAAACAATTTCGCTTTACAGGTGAAATTTATGCGATACCAGAGGGAACAATAGTATTTCCTCATGAACCTTTAATGCGTATAAAAGCTCCCATTATGGAAGCGCAACTGATTGAAACAGCACTTTTAAACATTATAAATCATCAAAGCTTAATAGCTACAAAAGCATCTCGTGTTGTTTGGGCAGCACAAGGTGACCCTGTTATGGAATTTGGTTTACGAAGAGCACAAGGACCTGATGCAGGTACTTATGGTGCAAGAGCAGCTGTAATAGGTGGCTGCTGTGGTACAAGTAATGTATTGACAGGAAAATTGTTTGATGTACCAGTAAAAGGAACACACGCTCATAGTTGGGTAATGAGTTTTCCAGATGAGTTGACAGCGTTTCGTAAATATGCAGAATTATTTCCAAATGCTTGTACATTGCTTGTAGATACGTATAATACATTAGAGTCTGGTGTACCTAATGCCATTAAAGTATTCCAAGAAATGAAAGACAAAGGCATTGAACTGAAAAATTATGGTATTCGTTTAGATAGTGGTGACTTATCTTATTTATCTAAACAAGCAAAAAAAATGTTGGAAGATGCAGGATTTGAAGATGCAGTGATTAGTGCTTCTAGTGACTTAGACGAATATTTGATTGCTAATTTAAAATTGCAAGGTGCAAAAATTGGTTTGTGGGGTGTAGGAACAAAACTGATTACAAGCGACGACTGTCCTGCATTTGGTGGAGTGTATAAATTGGCAGCAGAAAGTGATGAAAATGGCAACTTCATACCAAAAATAAAACTTTCTAATAATGTGGAAAAAGTAACTAATCCGGGAATTAAAAAAATATTCCGTGTTTATGATAAAAAAACAGGCAAAATTAAAGCAGATGTCATTGTTTTAGAAGAAGAAACCATTGATGAAACAAAAGTGTTAACATTATTTGATGATAGTGCAAAATGGAAAAGAATGACATTGCAGCCAGGTACTTATACAATAAGAGAGCTTTTAGTACCTATATTTGAAAATGGAAAATGTGTTTATCAATCTCCAAAAGTAATGGAAATGCAGGCATATTGTAACAAAGAAAAAGATACACTTTGGGAAGAACACAAAAGAAATAAAAATCCTCATATTGTGCCTGTAGATTTGTCTGAAAAATTAAGTGCTTTGAAATCAAAATTGATAGAAGAAATGACAGTAAAATAATAAAACAGCCCTCTACTATTTGTGGAGGGTTTTTTATTGGTAATGTTTATAAAGTTTGCGAAAATGATTTTCATCTTCAATAAAATATATATCATCAAATATTCCAAATAACCAATATTCTAATGTTTCCACAATTTCTTTTTTACTGCGTGATGTAAATTGAAGTAAAGGAAATTCCCAATTATTATTTAATATTGCAACTAGACGAAAATTTCCAGAAGGTTCACTATCTGGATACCAACCTAAATCAATGATTAATTTTTGTTGTTCTACTTTTTTGTTGATTTTGCGTTTCAAATGTCTTTCTATTTGTAATATATCTTCTACAAACATAGTAAGCCATTTATCATCATTTTTATTTAATTTTTCAGGCTCTATATTCATCAGTTTATGTTGTAAAATTGTCCAATTTGCTGGTATTCTAAGAGGCTGTAAATTTTTCCAATATGGTATATTCATTAAAATACTCCTTTATTGAATTGATAAGTATGTTTTGTTATAACAGTTAATTTATAATATTGTAAAGTGAAATACTTATATTTTCAATATAGTTTTATAATAAAGTAATATTTTACTGCACATTTGGCTTATTGCACAAATATAACATTTGTAGTAGAATAACAATCAAATTAATAAAGCAGCAAAGAGGAGAAATATTATGAGGGAAATATTAAAACAAAGTAAAAGAATAGTAGTAAAAGTAGGTACTTCTACATTGACATATGAAAATGGGCGTTTAAATTTAAAATGTATTGAACGTATGGCTTGGGTATTATCTGATTTAGTAAATCAAGGAAAAGAAGTTGTACTTGTAACGTCTGGAGCAATTGGTGTAGGAGCAACACGCCTTTCTTTTGTACAAAGACCAAAAGAAATTAAAAAGAAACAAGCAGCAGCAGCAGTAGGGCAAGCGGTTTTGATACAAATTTATCAAAATTTTTTTAAAGAATATAATCAAGCGATTGCACAAATATTACTTACGAAAGAAGAAATTGAAAATGAACAAAGACGTACTAATACATTAAATACACTTCATACACTTTTAGAATTAGGTATTGTACCCATTATTAATGCCAATGATACAATTTCTACATATGAGATTGAATTTAGTGACAATGACAATCTTTCTGCTATGGTAGCGGATATGATAGAAGCAGATTTATTGATACTGCTTACAGATATTGATGGACTTTATGATAAAGACCCTAAAACAAATATAGATGCAAAAAGGATTTCTTTTATACCAGAAGTAACAGAGCAAATACACAAAATGGCAGGACAAAAAGGTTCTAAATTTAGTGTAGGAGGTATGGCTACAAAAGTGCAGGCAGCAGAATTATGTCAAAAGGCAGGTGTCAATATGGTAGTAGCATTAGGAGATGATCCAACAATAGTATATAAAATTATAGAAGGAGAAGATGTAGGTACTTTTTTTAAAGGTAGAAGGGGATAAATATGGATAAAAAAACAATTAGAAAAAATATGCTGAAAATTAGAAATTGTTTTTCAAAACAACAAATCAAACAAGAAAGTGCTGAGATGTGGAAACATCTTATGCAAACAAATCAATATCATAAAGCAGATATTATATTTACTTATGTTTCAATGAATAGTGAAGCAGAAACAACACCTTTTTTTGAAAAAATTTGGCAAGATGGCAAAAAAATAGCTGTTCCCATTACAGAAAAAAGTAGAAATATGCGTTTTGCATATTTGAATAAATTGGAAGAACTGACAGAATTAAAATGGGGAATACCAGAACCAAATAAACAAAAAAGTGTTAAAGCAGAACCAACAGAAAAAAGTCTTTTTGTTGTGCCTGCACTTGCTGTAGATAAAATAGGTAACCGTATTGGTTATGGTGGTGGTTATTATGATACTTATTTTTCAAAATATAAAAATGGTTTTAAAATGGGATTTATATTTTCTGCACAACAATTAGAAAAAATAGAAACTTTATTGATAACAGATGTAGCATTAGATGGTATTGTGACAGAAAAAGGTGTAGTATACTATAAAGGAGTGTAAAACAATGAGTGAATTGTTAGAAATGGGAAAAAAGGCAAAACAGGCGTCTATTATATTATCTACATTACCTACGCCAGTAAAAAACAATGTGCTTTTGAAAAGTGCTGATGCACTCATAGAAGGTATAGATAAAATATTGTTAGCAAATCAAAAAGATGTAGAAGCAGCAAAAGAAGCAGGAGTAAGAAGTGCTTTTATTGATAGATTAACATTAACAAGAGAAAGAATACTTTCTATGGCAGAAGGACTGCGTCAAGTAGCATCATTTGATGACCCTGTAGGAGAAGTAACATTTATGAAAACGCTTGATAACGGTCTAATAATAGGACAAAAAAGGGTAGCTATGGGAGTAATTGGTATTATATTTGAAGCACGTCCTAATGTGACAGCAGATGCTTTTGGGCTTTGTTTAAAAGCAGGAAGTGCTGTCATACTTAGAGGAGGCAAAGAAGCAATAGGCTCTAATAAAATTATTGTAGAATTGTTTCAGCAAACACTTCAAAAACAAGGACTGCCTAAAGAATGTGTACAAATTGTAAAAGATACCAACAGAGAAACAGCAAATGAAATGATGCGTTTAAATGGTTATTTAGATGTGCTCATACCAAGAGGAGGAGCAGGACTGATTAGAAATGTAGTAGAAAATAGTACTGTGCCAGTAATACAGACAGGTATAGGAAATTGTCATATTTATGTAGATGAAAGTGCAGATTTGCATAAAGCAGCTAATATTGTAATCAATGCTAAAACACAAAGACCTGGTGTATGTAATGCCTGCGAGAGTCTTTTGGTACACAAAAATATTGCAGAAAAGTTTATGCCTGAAATTGGAAAAGCATTACAATCTAAGAATGTTGAAATTAGAGGGGATAAAGCCACAATAAATTTAATAGAAGGAGCTATTCCAGCAACAGAACAAGATTGGGCGACAGAATATGAAGATTTTATTATTTCTGCAAAAGTAGTTGAAAATATTGATGAAGCAATAGAACATATTAGAAAATATACTACAGGACATTCTGAAGCTATTGTGACAGAAAATTATACCAATGCACAAAGATTTTTAAATGAAATTGATGCAGCAGCAGTTTATGTAAATGCTTCTACTAGATTTACAGATGGTGGACAGTTTGGCTTTGGTGCAGAAATAGGCATTAGTACGCAAAAACTTCACGCAAGAGGTCCTATGGGATTAAAAGAATTGACTACTACAAAATATATTATATATGGTAATGGTCAAATTAGACAATAGAATATTCCCCTTTGAAAATACAACTTTATTTGTATTTTTAAAGGGGATTTATTTAGTCTATATGTAGTATTTGATATTGTCCACAGTTTCGTATAGCATTTTCAATTAAACTATTATTAATCTCTTTATTAACAAATACCTCAATATATTCTTTATTTTGTTCGTTATTTTGAAATATTACATTTGTAACAGATAGTATTTTTTCTAATGACTGTTTTATTTTGCTGCGGTCTTCTGCAGAATAAATGCCACTTATAAATACTGCTTTATAGTCTAAACGTTCGATTTTAAATATGACAGGTCTTGTGCCATCAGAACAACAAGCAATCATAATTTTTTCGTCATTCATCCAGCCTCTCATAATAGCACCACCCTGCAATCCTGTGTAAATATATCTGCTAATAGCGTCCCAAGCTTCTGAACAATGAGGAAAACGGCTTCCTCCTGCTACAGTATTTTCTGAAGCTACAGTTTGTTTTAATGTATTTAATCCCATATGCCAAAAATCATCTGCACTACCATATCTTTCAAATATAAATTCATCTCCTATATTATAACAAGGACATTCTCCAGAATGAGGGTCTGCACAATATTGTGATTGTAATTCGGGATATAATTTTTTGTCTATTATAGTAACTTTTACTTTGTGCTGCATTATTTATTCCTCCTTATCAAATAATATTATTATGTTATCATATATAATAAAGTATAACAAATAGTATATACTATATTGGGAACAAATTCGTATTGACAAAAAAGTGTAGTTTTGTTATGATAAATGTATTATTTAGAAGGGAGTTGACAGTGTGATAATTACATTTTCTTGCAGATAATAATTGTATTATGAAAAGAAAGGCTTTTTTTGTTGAGCCTTGCTTTTGTTGTATGCAGCAGGAAAATGACACATTAACTCAATAAAATAACATCGCATAAATATTGCATTTTGTATAGGCATTGTTATCTCTTGAGCATTTTCTCAAGAGATTTTTTTGTGTTTTTTTGCTGCTGTAAAATTTTTTTGATGGAAGGAGAAGATAACAATGTCTTTAATACAAATTTCTCATTTAACATTTGGATATGATGGAAGTTATGATTTGATATTTGACGATGTTTCATTACAGTTAGATACCGATTGGAAATTAGGATTTACAGGAAGAAATGGCAGAGGAAAAACCACATTTTTAAAATTGCTTTTGGGGCAATATGAATATAGAGGAAATATTACAGCTTCTGTAGCATTTGATTATTTCCCTTTTGATGTAGCTCAAAAACAAAGAAATACAATAGAAATTATAGAAGAAATTGCACCAGAATGTGAATATTGGCAAATTAAAAAAGAGTTGTCATTGTTAGAAGTAGAAGAGGATGTATTATGGAGAGCGTATTGCAGTTTGAGTAATGGAGAACAAACAAAAGTGCTTTTAGCAGTATTATTTTTAAAACAAAATCATTTTTTGCTTATTGATGAACCTACAAACCATTTAGATACTTTAGGACGAAAAACAGTAAGTAACTATTTAAAAAGTAAAAAAGGATTTTTACTTGTCAGTCACGACAGACAATTTTTGGATGATATAATAGACCATATACTATCTATTAACAAACAGAATATTGATTTGCAAAAAGGCAATTTCAGCACTTGGCAGCAAAATAAACAAAGACAAGATGTTTTTGAGCTAACAGAAAATGAAAAATTAAAAAGAGAAATTAAAACATTAACAGCAGCAGCAAAAAAAACAGCAGATTGGTCTAATAAAGTGGAAAAAACAAAAAAGATAGGTAGAGATAGTTCTGGTATAAAACCTGATAAGGGACATATAGGTCATAAAGCAGCAAAGATGATGAAACGTTCTCTATCCATTACCAACAGAAAAGAAAAAGCAATACAACAAAAATCAAAATTACTTCAAAATGTAGAGAAAGAAGAAAATTTAAAATTATCTCCTTTGCAATATCATAAACAAATATTACTAGAATGTAAAAATGTGTCGTTATATTATGGACAAAAAAAGGTATTTGAACCAGTTAGCTTTTCTATACAAAGAGGTGATAGAATAGCATTACAAGGCAAAAATGGCACAGGAAAAACAAGTCTTTTAAAATGGATATTAGGAGAAAAAATTGCTTTTGAGGGAGAAATACAAAAAGGAAGTGCATTAAATATTTCTTATGTCAATCAAGACACTAGCAATTTAAAAGGTACATTACAACAGTATGCAGAAAAAGAAAATATCAGTTATAGTTTATTTTTGGGAATATTAAGAAAACTTGGTTTTTCAAGAGAACAGTTTGATAAAAAAATAGAAGATTTTAGCGGAGGACAAAAAAAGAAAGTACTGCTTTCAAAAAGTCTTTGTCAAAAATCTCATTTATATATATGGGACGAACCTCTTAATTTTATAGATGTACTTTCTCGTATACAAATAGAAAAACTTCTTTTGCAGTATCAGCCTACTATGCTATTTGTAGAACACGATGCTGCTTTTACACAAAAAATAGCAAATAAATTTGTAGAATTAAAATCATAAATTTTATATCATAGTGTTTAAGTTTTTTAGGTATAGACCGATATATTTGATAAAGTACTTGGTATAGTAAGGTGATATAAAAATGAAGCAAATATAGTATAATAGGAAAGGGGCATAATAATGGCAATTACAGGAATTGGAAATTATCAAAGTAATTTGTATCAAAATCCATATGTTTCAAACAAAAGTCAAGTAACAGAAAAATCAGAATTAGAAAATGCAAAAAGTAGTAATGTTTCGGATTATTCCGATTATTTGTCTAAAAATGGAAATGTAGCAATATCAGAGGCATATTTAAAAGAATGTGCAAAAAATACAGATAAAGCGAAAGAACTAGAACAAAATCTTTCTTTTTATAATGAAAGCTATCAAAATGGCTATGCAAGTGCAAAAGCAAATGCAAGTGTTATTGGTGCGAAATTAGTGGATTATTCAGAAAGCTGGAGTATTGATAGTACAGGAAATGTGACAATGATAGCTTCTACAACAGTTACTTCAGGTAATGATGTAAAAGGTTGGAAAGAATTAAAAGAGGAACAAACAAAACGATTAGAAAATAAAAAAGTACAACAGAAAAAAGAAGAAGCAATAAAACAGAAAAGACAAGAACAAAAACAAATACAACAAATGCGTATTGAAAAAGCAAAAAATAAAAACAATAATGGCAATATCAATTTAAAAATATAAGAAACAAAAAAGCAGCTTGAGATATGAGCTGCTTTTTTGTAGGTTTCACCTAATCTATGTTTTTAATGTTTTAGTGTTTCACCATAAATATTTTAATGAAAAATGTTGCAAATTCTTCAAAAGTGGGGACTTTTCCCTCTTTTGGGACAATGTCTTGAAATAACTTCTGTTCTTCTGTAGGATTTTCATAAGCCTCGTTTAATGTTTGTTGCACCATTTGCTTTATTTCATCTACAGAATATACTGAATTTTTTGCTACTTCTTCATAAATTTCATCTATATCTATATTGTATATCTTCATATCATAACACCTCTTATATTTTAAAGTATACTTTTTTCTGCGTTTCAGATTTCTCAAAAAATTTTATATATTTTTCCTTCTTAATCAATAATAACAACTTAATATTAAAAAATACATATATTATATAATAATATACTATATATTTATATACTGTCAATATATAAAGTTATTTTTTTTAAAGTATTTGTATAAACTATACTTGAATATATATAGGAGGTATTTATATGAAATATGTTCATATTAGAATTATAGAATTACTTCAAGAGAAAAAAATATCTAAAACAAAAATATGTAAAGATTTAGATTTACAAAGAGGTAATTTTAATAGATATTGTCGAGATGATTTTCAGCGTATTGATACAAATTTAATCATAAAATTATGTGATTACTTTCAATGTTCTTTGAATGAACTTTTAGAAATTAAAGAAAAATAATACTATTTTAACTTTTTAAATATAAGGTGAAATGATAATGTATAAAAATAAAGCAAATGAACGAAATAACATTTGTGGCACTAAAGTAAGATTTTTCAGAAAACAATTTGCTACAAAAACTTCTCAAAAAAAGTTAGCAGATATGCTACAAATTGCTGGATTAGATATTGATAAAAATGCAATACAAAAAATAGAAGATGATAAAAGATTTGTTACAGATATAGAATTAAAAGCATTAGCAAAAGTTTTAAATGTTCCATATGAGGATTTGCTAGATTGATATTATACTAAATTTTGAGGGTAGATTTTATGTTTAAAAAAGCCACATTACTGTAAAAGTAATGTGGCTTTTCAATGTGAGCAAGAAGATTCGAACTCCCGGCCTTCTGATCCGTAGTCAGACGCTCTATCCAGCTGAGCTATGCTCACAAAACATTTAAAATTAAGACAAGAGTTATAATACAATAAATTAAAATATTTGTCAATACTTTTTCATAAAAAATAATAAAACTAGTTATAGTATTTGTTTTATAAAAACTACTTAAATTGTAGTGATAAAGAAATACTTTACATTTTTTTTAAAATAATTTAACATAATAAAAAGCTATTTGTTTAAAATAGATAGAAAAAGACAAATTTATCACAAAATATTGTATCTATTGTTTTTGAAGCTATAAAAAGTGATATTTTTGTATTTATTGATTGAAAATAGTAGGAGAGTGGAAATGAGTTCAATTATAAAAGGAATAAAAAATGTTTTCAGCAAAAGGATTGCAATAGGACATATCATATCTATTATACTGATTTGTTATTGTTCCATAAAAATAGCAGAAATAGTGATGTCGTTAAATTTGGCAGCAACAGAAGAAGAATTATTATTTTTTCAGGAAAATTTAGAAACTTATCCGTTTTTATTTTGGTTGAATTGTTTACCTATATTTTTGCTGATATTGCTTTTTTATTTTATTACAAATCATACACTTTTTAGTATAGGATTGTGGGGAGGCGTTTTTTATAGTCTTGCTTTTGCAAACAGTATGAAAATAGAAATGAGACAAGACCCTGTACTTCCCTCAGACATCAAACTGATAAGAGAAGTAATGGAAATTATAGATGGTTTTGATGTAGTAACATTAGAAGAAATACAGTCAAAAGTACGTTTATTTTTGCTAGTAATGTTACTTTTGCTATTACTATTTCAAAATAAAAAAATGAACACCAAATTTAGAATAGGTGGTATTGTTATAGTAATGATTGCAGGCTTTGTTGTAAATCATATGTATTATGCTAATGAAAGAGAATATATAAAATATCCTGTATTAGGAAATATTTATTTTTCAGTAAATCAATATAATTCAAAAGGTTTTGTGTATTGCTTTTTTCATAATGTCAATAGTATGAAAATTAAAAAACCAAATGGCTACAATGAAATGCAGTATGCCCAATTAGAACAGCCACCTTCTTTGGAAGAAACGCAGACGGAAAATTTACCTAATATTATTATGATAATGGGGGAAGCTTATTCTGATTTAAGCATAAACAAACATATTGATTTTTCTAATTATGTTGACCCTATGAAAACATATAAAGAAATTATTAGTCAGGAAGATACCATTGCAGGACATATTGTAGTACCAAATTTTGGAGGAGGTACTTCTGATACAGAGTATGATGTGCTTACAGCTTGCCCCACAAGATATTTGAATAATACTTCTCCTTCTTATGATTTTGTTAGAAAAAAATTTGATGCTTTGCCAAGAAGACTATCACAAATTGGATATGATACATTAGCAATACATCCAGGTTATTTTTGGTTTTATAATCGATATAATGTATATCCTTATTTTGGTTTTGATAATTTTATACATCTTTCTTCTTTTGACCCACATGGGCAAAGTAAGGGCGGTTACATTAGTGAGCAGGCAACAATAGATACTATATTATATACATTGCAAGAACATATACAGCAAAGTGACAAGCCTCTTTTTTCATTTACTGTTACAATACAAAATCATGGGCCTTATCAAGACAAATATAATGAAACAGAACAAAATTTTGATACAGATGTTTTTTTGACATCAAAAGAGAAAAATATGCTTTACAATTATTTTAATGGTGTAAAAGATGTAGATGAAGAAATAGCAAAATTAGTAACAGAACTGGATAAATTAGAAGAACCTGTTGTGTTGGTATATTTTGGTGACCATTTACCAGGATTTGCAAATGGTATGGATTTTTTTGAAATATTAGATTATGACATTGATATAGAGGGAACGACAGAACAAAGACTTGCTATTTATGAAACACCGTATTTTATTTGGCAAAATGAGAGTGCTAAAAATAGCACTAAAATATTAGAAAATAAGCAAAAAATAGCGTTACCAAAACCAAATATTATTAGTTCTCACTATTTAGGTGCTATGACAATGGAATTACTAGGTTTAGAAGGACTTTCCCCTTTTTATGACTATGTAAATAATATGAGAAAAGAATTGCCTGTTGTGACAGAAGGAGCTTATTTACAGGGAAATGGAAAATATAAAGAAGAAATTACACAAGGAGAAAGTATAAAAATAGATTATTTAGCAGGTTGGCAGTATTATAAATTATTCGACCAAAAAATAGAATAAGAAGTTTAAAGCTGTTATAACAACGACTATTACAACTGTAAAATGAAAACTATTGACAATTTTCTTAATATTTTGTATCACAGCAATGTTTTTTTTAAAAAATATTGTATTGTATTTTGAACTTTGCTATAATAAAAAGCGGTAAATTGCAATGTAAGGTATTTTGTGAGGAAAAAACTTACAATGTAAATGAGTGGGCGTAAAGTAGATTGATATAGTAATAGGAGAATTGTTGTGAATGGGACAAGAATGAAAAGATACCAATATCAAAAGAAAAAAAGGAGAAAAAAAATACTTTTTTCATTGTTGCTACTGATTATTACAGTATGTTTAGGGGCTGTAGGATTTCGTATGGCATTAAGAAAAGATAGTATTGCAAAAGACCATACCAAAAAAGCAATCAATCCAGAGCCAGTAAAAGTAGAACAGTTGACAAAACAAGAGATACCAGAACCTGCAAAACCAATTAATGTAGCAGTATTTGGTGTAGATAATGATGGCTTTAGAACAGATGTTAATTTTGTAGTTTCATTTAACGAAGACACTAAAAAAATACAATTTGTATCTATTCCAAGAGATACTCGTGTGGTTATGACAGACGAAATGATAGCTTCATTAGAAGAAAGAAAAAAATTTGTTCCTTATAGAAATGGTGTAAAAGGACAATGTAAATTAACAGAAGTACACGCTTATGCAGGAGATGATCATAGAAATGAATTTTCTGTAGCAATGTTGGAGGATTTGCTAGGGATTGATATAGATTATTTTGTAAAAATAGATTTAGATGCTTTTCATAAAATCGTAGATGCAGTAGGTGGTGTAGATATGGAAGTAGAACAACGACTGTATTACAATGACCCTTATCAAGATTTATATATTGATTTACAGCCTGGTTATCAGCATCTTGATGGAAATAAAGCAGAACAGCTTGTACGTTTTAGAGAAGGCTATGCACAAAAAGATTTAAAAAGAATACAAGTACAACAGGATTTTATGAAGGCACTTTTAGAAAAAGTAAGTTCTACTTCAACGATATTAAGTAATTTGCCAAGTATTGCACAAGTGCTTTGGGATAGTATAGAAACAGATGCCACATTAAAAGACGTTTTAAAATATGCAAAATATATTAAGGATATTGATGTAAATAATATTACTATGGAAACAATACCAGGAACAGGTGGTTCTTATTTTGACTATGACGAAGAAGGTACAAAAGAATTAGTGAATAGAGTATTTTATGGTATTGACAATCAACAGCAAATAGATGAAAATAGCGAAAATAAGCAAGATAATGAAATAGAACAACAACAAGAAAATGACAATGAGCCACAACGAACATTGTATCATAATCAATAATAACAAAAGTATTTATACTGTAAAACACATAAATAAAGGTGGAGAAAAATGGGTAAAAGAATGGATAGGTATGCGAACAAAAAAAGGGGGAGGCAAGAGTCTTTTTCTCAAAGGAGTATGCCAAAACAAAAACAGAAAAAAAAATCTGGGTTAGTTGCTACATTTTTTAAAATCGTATTTGGTACATTATTTATTTTTTGTATTGGGGCAGGTGGTGCTGCTTTTGCTTACTATAAAATGACAGGAGGATTTCCTACAACAGAGCAAACATCAGATAAACCAGTTTCCAGCAATGCAAAAGACACTAGTTTTTTAGATGCCTTGAAAAAAAAGAATTTAAAAATTAATGTAGCAGTGTTTGGAGTGGATGGTGATGGTACAAGAACAGATGTTATGTTTGTAGTACATTTTGATAGTGAAAAGCAAATGACAAATTTGGTGTCTATGCCAAGAGATACTAGAGTAAAATTTGCACCAGATGTAATAAGTTATATGGAAAAACAAAATAAATATTATCAATCTCCTACAAAATTAAATGCTGTACACGCTTATGCAGGCAAAGAAGATGGTCCTGAGGTACTTGTAAAACAGTTGGAGCATATGTTAGGAGTAGAAATAGACCATTATGTAAAAGTAGATTTGAATGCTTTTAGAAAAATTGTAGATACTGTTGGTGGTGTAGAAGTAGATGTTCCTCAAAATATGTACTATGAAGACCCTTACCAAGATTTGTATATCAATTTGAAAAAAGGTAAACAAGTATTAGATGGAGATAAAGCGGAACAACTTGTACGTTTTAGACATTATCCTATGGGAGATATTGCTCGTGTAGAAGTACAACAGCAGTTTTTAAAAGCATTTGCACAGAAAGTAATGAGTAGTGATAATATTATCAAAAACATACCTAATTATATTAAAATGCTTTATTCTGATGTAGAAACAGATGTTACATTATCTGATGCTTTAAAATATGTCAATTATATTAATTCAGTAGATGCTTCTAAAATTAAAATGGAAACATTACCAGGTGTACCACAAGATATTAATGGAGTATCTTATTACATTTATGATGAAGAAGATACTAAAGAAATGGTAAACAGGATATTCTATGGTATTGGATTGGAAGAAGATACAGAACAAATAGGTGACAGTAAAGAGTATAATATAGAAGTAGCAAATGGAGGATATACACAAGGCCTTGCAGGTAGAGTAAGTGAAAAGCTAAAATCAGATGGTTATACTGTTACAGAAGTTTCTACTTATACAGGAGGCAAAGAAGAACATACTCGTATTATAATAAAAGAGGCAGGCATAGGACAAGATTTAAAAGACTATTTTGTAGATGCTAAAATAGAAATGGACGATGGGTCTTTGCCAGATGGTATAGATATTAAAATTATTATTGGTACAGGACAAACAGATATAAATGATTAAATAGTAAAAAGGACTGTTTATAAAAAAATGTAAACAGTCTTTTATATTTGTTATATATTAATAAAACATTCGCCTTTTTTCATCATATAATAACAATAGAAAAACTTGACCGTTTTGGCTGTATTTGCTACAATTTTTTAGAGTAGTTGAATAAAAAGAAAGGAAGTCTTTCTATGAAAGAAAAAAAGATAGTAATTCCTAAAATTGGTATGAGAATGATAAAATCAGCTGTAGCTGTTTTGATTTGTTTTTTAGTTCATACGATAAGAGGAGCAAAAGGTGACCCTTTTTATTCTGTCATTGCTGCAATACTTTGTATGCAGCCTCAAGTAGAAAACAGTAGAAAAGTAGCTTGGAATAGAGTGTTAGGTACACTTGTAGGGGCGTTTGTAGGTAGTATTGTTTTGGCAATAGAACAAAATTGTATACCTTATGAATGGTTTTTATTGAGATATGTTGTTATCTCTTTTTCTATTATTCCTACAATTTACATTACACTTTTGTTAAAAAAGCCTACTGCTTCGTATTTGTCTTGTGTTGTACTTATGAGTATTACGATTGTACACGATACAGACACCAGTTTGTTTTATTTTGTATATAATAGGGTATTAGAAACAATTATTGGTATATTAGTATCATTATGTATTAATAGAGTACAACTGCCTAGAAGGCACGAAAAAGATATACTTCTTGTAACAGGATTAGATGGTTCTCTTTTGGGAGAAGATGGTAAAATGGGAGCTTATACAAATATAGAATTAAATTATTTAATTGCAGATGGAGCAAATATTACCATTGCTACAGAAAGAACACCCGCATCGTTATTATCTGTATTAGGAGATGTTAAATTAAAATTACCCGTGATTGCTATGGACGGAGCAGTATTGTTTGATACCAATGAGAAAAGGTATTTGTCTTGTCAAGCGATACCATTGGAATTTGTAAAAAAAATGTGTACTATATTTGAAAAAATGGGAAAACATTATTTTGTCAATTTGGTATTAGAGGACGCATTACTAATATTTTATGGCACATTTCATAATGATGTAGAAGCAAAATTATATTTGGATATGAGAAAATCGCCTTATAGAAATTATGTTTATGGAGAGTTTCCAGAAGATGGTGATGTTGTTTATTTTCTTTTAGTAGATACCATAGAAAGTATTGACAATATAGAAAATGAGTTAAAAAAACAGCAATATGGTGAACAATTACTTTTTTTAAGGGATAGTTCTGAAACACCAGAAGGTTATTGTCATTTAAAAATATATCATAAAAATGCTACAAAACAATTTATGCTAGAAACATTAAAAGAACGTTTAGGAATTACAAAAACAGTAGCATTTGGTAGTAATAAAAATGATGTGCAAATGTTAAAATCAGCTGATTTGAGTATTGCTATGAAAAATTCTATAGAACAGGCAAAACAAGTGTCTGATTATATTTTAAAAAAACAAGATTTAGATAGTGTTGCTAAAACAATGAGAAAAATTTATGAACCTTTAATTTGGGAAAAGGGACTACAGAAACCTGATGAAAAGGGCACATTATTATAAAAGGAGTATTTTAATGAAAGATTATTTTACAAGAACAGAATTATTGCTTGGTAAAGAAGCAATGCAAAAACTATATCAAGCAAAAGTAGCTGTGTTTGGCATAGGGGGAGTAGGCTCTTTTGCAGTAGAAGCACTAGCAAGAAGTGGTATAGGACATTTAACGCTGATAGATGGTGATGTTGTAAATAAAACGAATATTAATAGACAGTTAATTGCTACAACAGAAACAATAGGAAAATATAAAACAGAAGTAATGAAACAAAGAATACAGCAAATTAATGCAAATGCAATAGTAGAAGAACACAGATGTTTTTATAGTTCAGAAAATATCAATTTAATCAATTTTTTTGCATTTGATTATATTGTAGATGCGATTGATATGGTTTCCTCTAAATTACTTTTAATTGAGCAATCAAAAAAGGCGAATACTGAAGTAATCAGTTGTATGGGAGCTGGAAATAAATTAGATGCAACAAAATTTGAAGTAGCAGATATTTGTAAAACAAGTGTGTGTCCTTTGGCAAAAGTGATGAGAAAAGAATTAAAAAATAGAGGAATTGAAAATGTAAAAGTGGTTTATTCTAAAGAAACAGCAAAAGTAGTACAAAAATCAAATGAAAATGTGCCAAAAGGAAAACATCAAATAGTAGGAAGTGTTTCTTTTGTACCTTCTGTAGCAGGATTGATATTGGCAGGAGAAGTGATAAAAGATATTGCTGGTGTGTAATTTATAAACAGATTGGAGGAGTATATTTAAATTTATTTTTTTCATTTTGTACGACTTATAGTTTACAAAAATCTTATATTTTTTTTAAATATATAAAAATAACTTGAATTACAATAGTATTTCCTATAAAATGTGAATATCACAGCGGACAAGTATTAAGGAGGAAAACTATGAATTTTTGTAAAAAAATAATAATATTGATTTCTATGGTAATAGTTGTTTTTGCTTTTTCATCTTGTGGTGATAAAACAGTAACACCAATGCAGACAGCAACACCACAAGAAACCATTACAAAAGTTTTAGAAAATTTAAAACAAGTAAAAAGTATGAAAAGTGTAATTACAACACAATCAAATATGACAGCAGGGGGTTCTAATTCTGAAGTTTCTACACAAACAGAAGTTAGCGCAGTATATAGTCCTTTAAATATGAAAATTGAAAGTAAAAGCAGTTTACCTACTAATAGTGATATTATAACATATGTTGACGAGGTAGATGGTATGGCTACCACATATATGGAATATGCAGGGCAATGGATGAAACAATCATTAGAACCTAGTATTGTGTTGGAGTCTTTGAAAATGTATGATACCAAACAAAACGCAATATCACTTTTAGAAAATGCTGTAGATTGGCAGGAAACAGATGGAGATGATACACTTGATGTATTTCAGGGAGTATTGCCAGCAAGTATATTAGCAGAAGTAGTAGAAGATACAAAGGCATTACAAATGACAGGTATGGCAGGATTGACAGAAGAATATTATCAAGGTGTTTTAGATACAACAATTACTGTAACAGTAGACAAGCAGACATTACTGCCTACTAGTTATACTGTTGATTTGTCAAATACATTAGAAACACTTATGAATAATGTCAGCAGTACATTTGGTGGAGGCACAGAAGGCAATGAACCTGTCAAAACAATAGTAAATGAATATACATTGACAGTAGATTGCAGTGATATAAATGAAACAAAAAAAATAGAAATTCCAAAAGAAACATTAGATAATGCAATTGATTTTGAAAGACAAATTGAAAATGCTTCTATTTCAGAAGACATACCTGTAGGAGAAAATGGCGAAGAATTAGCTGTGGAATAAACAATTAAAAATAATAAAAGTTCGGTTTCTACAAATAGAAGTCGAGCTTTTTGCTTGTCAAAAAGAAATATAAATTGTAAAATAAAAAGGAGAATATTATGATAAGTGCACAAGAAGTTACATTACAATATGGAGGAAGAGTACTTTTTAAAGATGTCAATGTAAATTTTACAAAAGGAAACTGTTATGGATTAATAGGAGCAAATGGTACAGGAAAATCCACATTTTTAAAAGTATTATCTGGGGATATTGAGCCAAATAGTGGTTCTGTATTTGTAACACCAGGAGAAAGAATAGCTGTTTTAAAACAAGACCACTTTATGTTTGATGAATTTGAAGTCGTAAAAACAGTATTGTATGGACATAAACGACTATACGAAATTATGGAAGAAAAAGAAAAATTGTATGCAAAAGAAAATTTTAGTGATGAAGACGGTATTCGTGTTTCAGAATTAGAAGCAGAATTTGCAGAATTAGATGGTTGGACGGCAGAGTCTGATGCAGAAATATTATTAAATGGTTTAGGTATTACAAATGAATTACATTATGTTAAAATGAAAGAACTAACAGGTAATCAAAAGGTAAAAGTACTTTTAGCACAGGCATTATTTGGAAATCCTGATATATTACTTTTGGACGAACCTACAAATCACTTAGATATTGCTTCTATAAAGTGGCTGGAAGATTTTTTAATGGATTTTGAAAATACTGTTGTAGTAGTATCACACGACAGACATTTTTTAAATAAAATTTGTACTCATATTGCAGATATTGACTATGGAAAAATTACTATGTATGTAGGTAATTATGATTTTTGGTATGGTTATACACAAATGACACAAAAACAACTCAAAGACCAAAACAAAAGAACAGAACAAAAAATGAAAGAATTGCAGGAATTTATACAAAGATTTAGTGCAAATGCTTCTAAATCAAAGCAAGCTACTTCTCGTAAAAAGTTACTTGATAATTTGCAAATGGATACCATAAAACCGTCTTCCAGACGTTATCCTTTTGCTAGCTTTAAACAAGATAGAGAAGTTGGTAATGATTTGTTGGAAGTGAATGGAATTTCAAAAACGATTGATGGCAAAAAAGTTTTAAATAATGTAAGTTTTTTAATTTCACCAAATGACAAAGTAGCTTTTGTAGGAACAGATGAAATTGCTAGAACAACATTATTTCAGATATTAATGGGAGAATTAGAACCAGATGAAGGTAGTTTTAAATGGGGTGTTACGACATCTACAGCATATTTTCCAAAAGATAATTCAAAATATTTTGATGATTGTGAAGATACATTGATTGACTGGCTGCGTCCTTATGCCAAAGAAGGAGAACAGTATGATGCTGATATTAGAGGCTGGTTGGGCAGAATGTTGTTTTCAGGAGAAGAAGCGCTTAAAAAAGCAAAAGTACTCTCTGGAGGCGAAAAAGTACGTTGTATGCTTTGTAAAATGATGATTTCTGGTGCGAATGTTTTGGTACTAGATGAGCCTACAAACCATTTAGATTTGGAAGCAATCACAGCATTAAATGAAGGTTTGATTGATTATAAAGGTACATTGCTTTTTGACTCACACGACCATCAATTTGTGCACACTATAGCTAACAGAATAATTGAAATATTGCCTAATGGTATTATTGATAGAAGAGAAACATATGATGAATATTTAGAGAATGAAGATGTTAATGCTATGAGAGAAAAACTTTGTTAATGTTGTAGTTTGTAGTGAATGTTTTTCAATAAAATATAAAAATAAAGGAGTAATGTGTATGGAAACAAAAGATGCGATTTATGGAAGAAGAAGTGTGAGAAAGTATACTGATGAGCCAGTATCTGATGAGGATTTAATGGAAGTGATAAATGCAGGGCTTATGGCACCATCAGGTATCAATTTACAGCCTTGGTATTTTGTGGTAGTAAAAAGTGAAGAAAAATTAAAAGAATTAGCACAAATTACAGGGCAGGTATTTGGAAAATTTAAACCTGTTTTAGACAATCGTTTTTCAAAAAATCCTGAAGCAATAGAAGAAACAAAGGAATTTTTAAATAGTATGGGCGGTGCAAAAGTTTGTATATTGGTATTTCTTTTAAAAGATAATTATGAAGATTTTACAACAGTGGTAGAAGGGACTTCTGCTGCAATACAAAATATGTGTCTTATGGCTTATGATAAGGGATTAGCAAGCTGCTGGTTAACAGCAGCATTAAGAGTAGGCATAGGAGAAGAACTTCGTCAAAAATTTGCACCAGATAAAGGACAATATTTAGCAATGCTCACACTAGGACACCCTGCAATTTCTCCAAAAATGCCACCAAGACGAGAAGGAAGATATACAATTATATAATAGACAAAGACATTGCAAATATTTTTTGCAATGTCTTTTTGTAATATTAAAAACATTCTTTTAACATTTGTACAGCATATCGAAATCCTTTTATAAAACTTTGTTTTTGCATAATATATTGTGTATCTGATATTAAATCACACAAAGTCAAAATCTTTGTTTCATCTAAAGAAGTTTGATTGTGCAGCATTGTATCAATTTTAGCCATTGTTTCGTGTAATTCTTTATAAGTTGTAGAGCTTTTGTTTTCGTCTGATAAATTATCATATATATGTTCTAATATCATAAAAACACCCCCATATTATAAATGTTATATTTTAAAAATTACAAAATGTCATATTTTTGTTCTTTTTTCACCACTTCATTGTAAACGATTTCAACACCTTTTTCTATGACTTCTGTTCTGGAAATGTGAAGAGAATTGGCACATTGTTTTAATTGATATGCCGTTTTTTCGTTAATTCTTAATTGTAGACTAATATTTTTAGGTGTTTGTCCTTTTAGTGGTCTGCCTATTTTAGGCACAATTATCACCTCTCTTTTGCGATGGCAAAATTATAATATATTTTTGTGAAAAAGTCAATTGATTTTTTCACATTTTATAAAAAATATACCTCTATTTTATCACAATATATCGAATTGTGAAATAGAGGCATATGATTTAAGCAATTAGTATGATATTATCTAATAAAATCATAATATCCGTTTCGTCTAATGAAGATTTTTGATATAATATAACATTGATTTTTTCCATTGGCTTTTGTACTTCATTACAATTTGAAAATCCTTTTGTATCTTTTGAAAAAATATCACATAACTGTTGTAATATCATAAAAAAAACCTCTATATTAGCGAAAATTGGGTTTGCCAAAATAGAGGTACTATGTTATAATATTCGTACCAATTCATTTTGGTGCTAGGAGTTTGTTTGCTTGGTTGTCAGGCCGAAAACAAACTCCTTTATTTATTTTTTCATAGACCCAATTAACGCCTTCCATAATAACTTCGTACTGTGTTTTGTTTAACTTTTCGCAACAATATAATAGTTTTTCTCTATCATCTTTTGTAGCACGTATTTTTATGGCTTGGTCTTTAGGGTTTGTTGTTGGTCTACCCATTTTAGCCACATCATCACCTCTCTTTCAAAATAGATGACTATATCATACCATATGTCCCCACAGAAAACAACAGCTTTTTCCAAAAAAACAAAACACTTACATTTTTGAAAGTGTTTTGTTTATATTACATTATTTTAATTTAAAAGAGCTTTTCAATGATACAATACGATTAAATACAATATGGTCTTTTGTAGTATCTTTAGTATCTACACAGAAATAACCATTTCTCATAAATTGATATTTATCTCCTGGTTTTGCCTCTGCAATGGAATGTTCTACATAGCAATTTTCTATGACTTCTAGTGAATTAGGGTTCATAATCATTTCGCCATATTCACTGTCTGGATTGTCTAACATCATATAATCATATAATCTTGCTGTCGTTTGAATGCAGTGGTCAGCACTTACCCAATGTAATGTACCTTTTACTTTTCTGCCTGTAAAACCACTTCCACTTTTTGTTTCAGGGTCATAAGTACAATGTACTTCTATAATGTTGCCGTTTTCATCTTTTATTACATCAGTACAAGTTACAAAATAAGCACCTTTTAGACGTACTTCTTTTCCTGGTGCTAATCTGAAAAACTTTTTAACAGGTTCTTCCATAAAGTCCTCTTGTTCAATATAAAGTGTTTTAGTAAAAGGAACTTGTCTTGTACCAAGAGTTTCATTTTCTGGATTATTTTCTATATCCATTAATTCAATTTGTCCTTCTGGATAATTTGTAATAACTAATTTTAATGGGTGGAGTATTGCCATAACAACCTTTGCTTTTGCTTTTAAATCATCTCTAATACAATATTCCAATAAACCACTGTCTACAACGCTATTTGCTTTTGAAACGCCTATTCTTTCGCAAAAATCTCTTATAGCTTCTGGAGTAAATCCTCTGCGTCGTAATCCTGATATAGTTGGCATACGAGGGTCGTCCCAACCGTCAACAAGCCCTTCTTCTACTAATGCTCTTAATTTTCTTTTGCTCATAACAGTGTTTGTTAATCCTAGTCTAGCAAATTCAATTTGTCTAGGAGGATTTGTAGTATATCCTGCTTCTTTTACTACCCAATCATAAAGAGGTCTATGGTCTTCAAATTCCATAGTACAGATAGAATGTGTAATGCCTTCAATAGCGTCTTCTAAGGGGTGAGCAAAATCATACATAGGATAAATACACCATTCATTTCCTGTAGTATGATGTGTTGCGTGAGCAATTCTATATAATACAGGGTCTCTCATATTGATATTAGGAGAAGACATATCAATTTTTGCTCTCAATGTCTTGGCACCATCTGGAAATTCTCCTTCTCTCATTCTTTGAAATAAATCTAAATTTTCCTCTACACTTCTGTTGCGGTAAGGACTTTCTTTTCCTGGTGAGTTTAATGTTCCCCTATATTGCCTAATTTCTTCTGCACTCAAATCACATACAAAGGCTTTGCCTTCTTTAATGAGTTTTAAGGCAACTTCATAATATTTCTCAAAATAACTAGAAGCAAAATATAATCTGTCTTCCCAGTCAAATCCTAGCCATTTTACATCTTGTTTAATAGAGTCAATGTATTCTGTATCTTCTTTGGTAGGATTTGTATCATCAAAACGTAAATTGCACTTTCCACCATAAAGTTGTGCTAAACCAAAATTTAAACAAATAGATTTTGCGTGGCCAATATGAAGATAACCATTCGGTTCTGGTGGGAAACGTGTGTGTATTTTATTTAATTTTCCTTCTAAATCTTCTTGAATATAATTATGTATAAAATTTCCTGTGCTACTCAAACCATTTTCTTTTTTTTCTTCCATAAAAAATTACCTCCCGTGTTTTTATCAATTCAATGTGTTATGATTATCATACCCATTTATTTCCATTTTAAACACAAATTTTATATTTTATTATAATATAGCATTTTGTATAAAACAATACTCAATGTCTATATTTGTTGAAAAATAGTGTATTTTCTATTAGCCAGTTTCTAAAATGTTCATCTACAATTTGTACACCACTGTCATTTAAGTGAGCGTCATCTCTAAAATTGTCATTTGTAAGCATAGGAGTTTGCTGATTAATAATGTTGTAGTCAATATAATTTGCACTAACTTGTTTTGCCAATGAGGCTAGTTGAGTATGAATATCATTATAATTTTTGATATAGTCCATAGAAACTAATGCAATAGGTGCTGTAACTAAAACCAATTCACTTCCTTTTTGTTTGCATAGCTCTGCAATTTTTTTAACATAAGCGGATTGTGTTTCGTCTATTTGCCAATATTTGCCATCTAAACCTTTAAATTGATTTGTTTGGTCATATTCTCCTGGAAGCATACCCATATTACAATATACATAGCCTTTTGAGCGGTAATATTCTTCTCCTTGTTGATATTCTATTTTTTTCTTTTGCAAACCATATTTTTGTTCTATATTTTTAGTCATTTCATTGGCTTCATAGGCAAAAAAATCCTGTTGAAATCTCATAGGCAGTAAATAATATTTTATTTTTTCTGATAAGGGAAATACATTTTTGATATAGTCTTTTTTTAATGCTTCATTTTGAAGCACTTCAAAAAAGGAGTTTGCCTGTTTCATTTCAAAAGTGTCATCTAAAACGTCCCAATAAATTTCTAATACTACAACATCAGGTGTTTGAGTGTTGTAAATTTCTTGTAATTCGTAATAGCTTGTGTCTAAATGCTGCAAAGGTGTACCCATTTGATAGCTAGATATATTAAAATAGCTGTCAAAATTTTCGGGGTCAAATGTACAATAGGAGTGAGAAGAACCTATAAATACCATATTTAAACTATTTTGAGGTAATGCGTAAAAATCTTCAAAACGTTTTTGCGTAAAAGCATTTATAATATTATGGCTTGCAGCTTTTTGATAAAGAAAGCCTATTTGTTGAAATAGTATAATGACACATATAGCATAAATAAATATGCCTGTAAAAAATTTGAAATTGTCAATTGCTCTTTTTTTCATAAAGAAACCCCTTTTATATCATTAAAATTGAAAATAAATAAATTCTCCCGAATTATAAAATACACCTGTGGATAGTATCCAAACAGTCAAAAATACATAAAAAGTTAATCGTAAAACACAATTTGTTTTTTCAACACCTGTAATTACAAAATCTTTTGCTGTTATGATTTCTAATAAAATTAAAATTAATATAGACAATAGTACAATAGTTAGTTCAAATAAATTGATGCCCATACTTGTAATGATTTCATAAATATATTGTGCATTTGTCCATTGCTGTATATTGTCAAAAATGTGTTGAAATATATAAACTGCATCGCTAATGGTATTTGCTCGGAATATAATTAAACTGGCACAAAAGAGTAAAAATGTAATAATAATACTACAAAAATTCCAAATAATATTGTTGTTTAAATGTAGTAATTTTTTGATATGTTTTCTAATGTTTTCTGTTAGTATGCCTATCACTAAATAAATACCGTGCATAGCACCCCATAATGCAAATGTCCAGTTTGCACCGTGCCATATGCCACTTACAAAAAATGTAATAAATAAATTAAAACACTTTCGTAATTTTCCTTTTTTGTTTCCTCCTAAAGGAATATAAATATAGTCCATAAACCAAGTAGATAATGAAATATGCCATCTTCTCCAAAGTTCTTTGATACTTTTAGACAGATAAGGCTTTTCAAAATTGTGCATTAAATCAAATCCTAGTACTTTGGCACTGCCAAAAGCAATATCAGAATATCCGCTGAAATCACAATAAATTTGAAATGCAAATAATATTGTAGCAAATACAAAATAAAAACCGCTGTAGCTTTGTGCTGCATTATATATTGTATTTACAGCAGTAGAAACTCTGTCAGCAATGACAATTTTTTTAAAAAACCCCCATAACATCCATTTTAACCCTAACAATACATTTTCTTTTTGAAATGTATGTTTTTTGTAAAATTGAGGCAATAAATTACGACTTCTTTCAATAGGTCCTGCCACAAGCTGCGGAAAAAATGTAATAAAAAGAGAAAATATACCATAGTGTTTTATAGGTTTTATTTGCCTTCTGTAAACGTCTATGCTGTATGCTGTAGCTTGGAAAGTGTAAAAAGATATTCCCATAGGTAGTATAATGTCAAAATCTCTAGCAGGGTAGTGTTCTAAAAAAAACTGCGATTTTAGTATTGCTTGTTCTGCACCAAAACTTCTATAATACCACAATATTGCTTTAGAAATAATATTCATAAAACTTTCATTTAAAAACACAGCATATTTGAATAAAAATAGTAAACCAAAATTAATAAAAAGTGTTATAAATAAATATCTTTTTCTTTTGACAGCATTTTTTTGTCTGTACATAGCAATAGAAAAAATATAATTGACAAATGTAGAAAATATAATGAGTAATATAAATATTAATTCTTTTGGTCGCCAGCAAATATAAAAATAATAACTTGCAATCAAAAGAAGTATCCAGCGAAATCTGTAAGGTAATAGGTAATACATCACCACAACAATAATAAAAAATAGTATAAAATGGAAAGAATTGAATAACATATGACACCTCTATTGTTTCAATGTATTGAGTATATTTTGTGCTTCTTTTTTTAAATAAGGCATATTTGTTTCAGAAAGTACTGTTTGAAGTATTTGTTGCGATGAAACAATTTCTCCATCTGCAATTTTTTCTCTTGCCCATATGACTTCTGCAGCTTGCTTTTGTAGTGGTTTAGCAGTTTTGTCATTTATAACATTTTCTAAATAAGCAAACGCTTGTTGCCTTTTTCCCTGTGCAAAATACCATAAAGCAAATGTTTCTGAAAAATTATTTTTTAAATAAGAATATTGTAATCCTTTTTGTAATAAATTTTGATGTAATTCCATAATGACACAAGCCTTTTTGACTTCACCAGACCAAAAATAATTTAAAGCAACATTATGATAAAGTACCATCTGACCTATTTTGTCAATGGTGTTAACATCAATTTGTTCTAAATAATAATTTGCTTTTTTAAATTTTCCTAATACAGTATATCCTATAGACATATTGATAGTAAGTATTGATTTTAAGTAGTTGTTATCAGCATTTTCTAAAAATTGCTCCATACCTGTAATGTACTCTTGTATATTACCCGTATACATTTGCTGTAATAATAGTTCCATTTTATGATTAAGTAAATTTCTTTTTCTTATTTGATAAGGGATAACTATTATAATAAATATAATATAAGAAATAAATAATGTCATAAATAATGTGCTTTTAGATAGATGAAATAATATCCCTATAATAAACATTAGTATGCCTAATAATATGCCGAAAAAGAATATTCTGACGATTGTCTTTTTTAAATTCATATATGCCTCCAATATTTTGACATCTGTTTTAAAAACTATTTTACCACAGACCTACTGTTCATACAAACTGAAAATAATAATATTTGTTTTTGATTGTAATGTTTTATAATTCATTGTAAAATAAAAGTTATTAAAAAACTTAGAAGGGATAAAACAATATGATAGCATTATTAGTACATGATACAAAAGAGTTTATGAATTTATTGTTAAAACAAAATCGTTTTGATGATTTTTATATGAAACAAATAGACATTACTACATTTACACTTTTTCAAATTGATGGTAAAAGAAATAAACAATATTATTCTTTAGCGGAACAAGAATTGATAACAGATAATTACTGTTTTTGGAAAGAAATACGTCCTTATGCTTTTCAAATTATAAAAGGGCAAAAACTTCCTAAAAGTATTAAAATTGTGTTTTCACTGCCTAAAAATAAAACAGATGCTATAAGTAATGTACCAGCAACATTTTTTTTAAATGTGATTTTTGAGCAAAATACATTAATGTGTACTACAGGATATGCTTTAGAAACGTTTTCTATGGATAAAACAGCAGAATTTGATTGGGATAATTGGGTGATAGCATTTTTTCACGAGTTAAAAATAGCAGTCACAAAACAGTAATTATATGAGAAATAATAAAAAAATATCAGCACTCATATGAAGTGAGTGCTAATTTTTTATTGACATTTTTATTTTCAGTGTTAAAATATTTTTGAAAGAGAAAATACAAAAAGCAATTTTTTTGAAAATACAAGGAGGAAATATCATATGGAAAAAGGCAATCTTTCTATTAACAGTGAGAATTTTTTACCCATTATTAAAAAATGGCTTTATACAGATAAAGACATTTTTATAAGAGAATTAGTTTCAAATGGCTGTGATGCTGTTACAAAACTGAAAAAATTATGTTCTATGGGAGAAGCAGATATTGCAGAAAATGAAAAATTTGAAATTAATGTGACATTAGATGAAAAAGCAAAAACACTTTCTATTACAGACAATGGTATAGGTATGACAGCAGAGGAAATTAAAAAATATATCAATCAAATTGCATTTTCTGGAGCAACAGACTTTTTAAAACAGTTTGAAGAAAAAACTGGAGAAGATAACGAAATTATTGGTCATTTTGGCTTAGGATTTTATTCTGCATTTATGGTAGCAGATAAAGTAGAAATTGATACATTGTCCTATCAAAATGGGGCAGAAGCTGCAAAGTGGATTTGTACAGGTGGTATTGATTATGAAATGGAAAAAGGTACAAAAACACAAAGAGGTACTACAATTACATTGTATATAGGAGAAGATGGTAAGGAATTTTTGGAAGAAAGTACAGTATATAGTGCATTAAGAAAATATTGTTCTTTTATGCCTGTACCAATATTTATACACATTACAAAAGAGGAAGAAGAACAAAAAGAGGAACAAAAAACAGAAGAAAATAGCAATGTAATACACGTTTCTCCAGAGGAGGCAGAAAATATTACTTCTGCGGAAGATGCTAAAAAATTACAAGAGGAAAAAAAGGAAGAAGACCCCAAACCATTAAATGAAACAAATCCTCTATGGCAAAGACAGCCTAAAGACTGTACAGAAGAAGAATATAAAGCATTTTATCATCAGGTATTTATGGATATGAATGACCCTCTTTTCTGGATACATTTGAATATGGATTATCCTTTTAGATTGAAAGGAATATTGTATTTCCCTAAATTGGTGCAGCAGATGGATATTACAGATGGCGAAATTAAATTATATTCTAATCAAGTGTACATTGCAGATAATATTAAAGAAGTTGTACCTGAATTTCTTTTATTGTTAAAGGGAATTATGGATTGTCCAGATTTGCCTTTGAATGTTTCCAGAAGTGCATTACAAAATGATGGTTATGCACAAAAAATGTCAAATTATATTACAAAAAAAGTAGCAGATAAATTAAACCATCTTTTTAAAAATGAAAGAGAACAATATGAAGGTTTCTGGGACAATATAAGTATATTTATTAAATTTGGCTGTATGAGAGAAGAAAAGTTATATGATAAAATCAAAGATAGCATATTGTTAAAAACAACAGATGGTGTTTATGAAACAGTAAGTGAATACTTAGAAAAAAATAAACAAAAACACGAAAATAAAATATTCTTTGTTTCTGATGAAAATCAGCAAGCACAATATATTCGTTTGTTTAAAGAGCAAGGTTTAGAGGCGGCAATACTTTCTACTCCTATTGATAAACCTTTTGTATCATTTTTGGAATATAAAAATACTGGTGTAAAAGTACAGAGAATTGATGCAGACATTAGTGATACATTGCAGCAAAAAGAGGAACAAAAAGACGAAGAAGCAAAAAAAGCAGAACAAACACAAAATGAAGAATTACAAAATCTGTTTAGAGGCATATTAAATAATGAAACGCTTAAAGTAAAAGCAGAACCATTAAAAGCAGAAAAAGTTTCTGGTATGATAGTGTTGACAGAAGAGTCACGTAGAATGCTTGAAATGAAAGAAGCATATGGAGAAAATGAACAAATGAAAATGCTTTTTGCTACAGCACAGCCAGATGAAACATTAGTATTAAACAGCAACAATCATTTAGTACAATTAATATGCAAATGGAAAGGCAATGTAGACAAAAAAGAGGATTTAGATTTGATTTGTAGACAAGTATATGATTTGGCATTAATGAGCCATAAAGCACTTTCTTCAGAGGAAATGACAGCATTTATTGATAGAAGTAATTTGCTTTTGGAAAAATTAGCAGATTTTGAAGACTAAGAATGTTATAATGTAAAACTTTTTTAACTCTTTACACCTCCTATATTCGATGATATACTACAAATATATCAAATTTAGGAGGTTTTTTTCATGGAAAAAATATATCAAGGTAAAACAAAAGATGTATACAAATTAGATAATGGCAATTTCCAACTTGTATTTAAAGATGATGTGACAGGAGAGAATGGTGTTTTTGACCCAGGTGCAAATACAGTAGGACTTTCTATAGAAGGTATTGGTAGAGAAAATTTAAAAACAAGTGTTTATTTTTTTGAAATATTAAAAAAAGCAGGTGTAAAGACACATTATGTTAGTGCTGATGTAGACGCTTCTACAATGGAAGTGTTGCCAGCAAAAGTATTTGGTAAAGGTTTAGAAATTATTTGTCGTTTTAAAGCAACAGGCAGCTTTATACGTCGCTATGGTAATTATATAGAAGATGGCACTGCTTTAGATGCTTATGTAGAAGTAACTTGTAAAGATGATGGTAGAGGCGACCCACTTATTACAAAGGAAGGTTTGCAAGCATTAAATATTATGACACCAGCACAGTTTGATGCCATTGTGGCAGAAACAAAACAAATTTGTACAGTAATAAAAGATACATTAGCACAAAAGGGATTAGACCTTTATGATATTAAATTAGAGTTTGGCTATTACAATGATGAAGTAATACTGATAGATGAAATTGCTTCTGGCAATATGAGAGTATATAAAGATGGTGTAATTGTAGACCCTATTGACTTAACAAAAATGATATTGGCGTGATAATATGAATGAAAATCAAAAATATATCTGTGATGTAAAAATGGAAGATATTCTTTGGAATAGACTTACAACGGCATATGTTAGGGCAACAGAATTTCCAAAATATTTTAGTATCATAGAAAGTATGGAAAGTAAAAAAAATGTGAAAACAGCACTCGAAGAGGTATTGAGAAATATAGAGCATCAAAGTACATTATGGAGAGCAACGCCTTTTGCTATGATATTTTTAGAACGCATATTTCAAAAAGCAGTTTTACAAATGGATAAAAACGACATTGCATATGATATAGTAAAAGAACTGTTACGTTTTTTTAAATTAATTGCAGAAATTTTTCACGAAATAGTACAATACAGTGTAAAACAAAAATTTGAGCCTTTACCTTATTTTAGTGATATGCTTAAAGAAGAATATTTATTTCCTGAAGAATGTGACGATGAGGAAGAAGAAGAACTTTGGGAGGAAGATATAGAAAATTGTTCTGAAGAATTAAGCTGTAGTTTTTATTATTATTCCTATCAAGTGCTTTTAAATTGTAAGGAAATACTAGAAAATATCAATGATACTACTTTAAAAGAGCAAGCACATAAATTGCAAAAATTATTATATTAATAAATAAAAGCCCCTGCCTTATAAGGTGAGGGCTTTTTAAAAATGTTGTAGTTTTATTATTTTGTGATTGTTATACTTCTATTTTTTGTATGCTGTGAAAATCTCTTTCATATGGTACAGCACGCAATACAAAATCAAATTGATTAGGTGTTGTGGCTAAATAAAAATCTCTTTGAGGACATTGTATTTGATTTTGAGGATTGAAAAAGCGTTCTCCCTCTAAATGACGCAGTGCACAAAGTTTTTGCTGTAAAGGATAATTTTCTCCTAATAAAAGGCTTTTTATATATTCTGCACAATAAGTGTCTTCTTCTGTAGGAGAAAGTGCTGCTTTGCCCATACAAACAAGACTTACCACAGAAACATTTTGTTTTTTAATGTATTTTGATATAGCAAGAGCATTTACAAAACTTCCTGTCAGTATTTCGTCAGCATAACAAGCATTTGCAATCCCTTGTGTGCCTGCACTTGTAGTGTGTACCACTGTTTTGCCTGTAAAGTCAATATGCTCAATGTTAGCAGGAGAATTGCCATAGTCAAAACCTTCTAACATAATTTCGTTTCTTTCTCCTGCTAAAATGTAATCAGGGTGCTGTTTTTTTAATGTATATGCTATATTTTGTTCTCCTACAGCAAATAACTGTTTTGCACCATTTGCTATAAAAAAACATTCTGTAGTAAATGCTCTAAATACATCTATTATTACAGCAATGCCTTTTGCTTTTTTTGCTCCCTCTAACTGTTGTAATATTTGTATTTGCAATGTTATCAGCCTTTCTGTATGTCATTTAAAAAACTTTTTGCTTCAAAATCTGCATTCAAATCTAAATAATCAGAAATGGTTTGCCCCAAATCTGCAAATGTATTGCGTATGCCTAAATTGACATTTTGTTTGATGCCTTTGCCATAAATAAGCAATGGCACATATTCTCTGCTGTGGTCTGTACTAGGTGTAGTAGGGTCACAACCGTGGTCAGCAGTAATAAAAAGGATATCTTGCTGTTTTAAATTATGAATGATTTCAGGTAGTTTTTTGTCAAAATACAATAGTGCATTTTTGTATCCTTCTACATCATTACGATGACCATAAACCATATCATAATCTACTAAATTAGTAAACAATATTCCTTCAAAATCTTTTTGAATATATTGTATTGTTTTTTCAATACCGTCTGCATTGTTTGTAGTATGGTCTGTTATGGTCATACCTCTATGCTCAAATATATCTTCTATTTTTCCTATAGCAACAACAGTTTGCCCTTTTTGTTTTGCTAAATCTAATATGGTTGTGCCAGTAGGAGGCAGTGAAAAATCTTTACGGTTTTTTGTTCTAGTAAAATTACCATTTTCCCCTATAAAAGGACGTGCAATAACTCTTGCTACGCCCCATTCTCCTGTAAGCAAATCTCTTGCTTTTTGACAAATTTCATACAGTTTTGAAACAGAAATGACATTTTCGTGTGCTGCAATTTGAAATACACTATCTGCGGAAGTGTATACAATAGGGTAACCTGTTTTGATATGTTCCTCGCCAAGTTGTTTTATAATTTCTGTGCCAGAACAAGCATAATTTCCTAATATTTTTGTACCAATTTGTTTTTCAAATGCTTCAATGAGTTCTTTGGGAAAACCACTTTTTGTAAACGTAGGGAAGGGGGTTTTTGTAATGACACCAGCCATTTCCCAGTGTCCTGTTGTAGTGTCTTTTCCAATAGACTTTTCTGCCATTTTAGCAAAACAGCCTTTAGGATTTTCAACTTTTCCAAGTAAATAAATATCTTTTCCTTCTATATTTGCTAGTCCTAGTTCACACATATTCTTTAAATCCATATCTGGCATTGCTTTTTTAATGTTGACAAGTGTGTTACTTCCTTTGTCACCATATTCTGAAGCATCGGGTAATTCTCCAATGCCTACACTATCTAGTACAATAATAATTGCTCTTTTCATAGTATTTCTCTCCTTTTATTGCAAAATTACAATATTACTGAAATAAAATTTTTTACTATAGTATTTCCATTTCTAATATTTGTGCAACAGAAATTGCCTGCTCTGCACTAATTTTCATTCCTTTTAATTCTTGAAAAGTATCTGAAACAGTAATTGCTTGTATGTCACAGTTTGAAAAATCAATACTCTTTAGCATTGTTTTAAAAAAGTCTGCTTTTTGAAAATTGACATATTCTAATTTGATATTTTTAAATATTACATTATGAAAAAAGGCGTATTTCATATTACACTTTTCCACATTGCACTTTTCCCAAAATGTATTTGAAAAATTAGCATAGGCAAAACTACACTGTTTTAAATTGCTTTTTTTCATATGGGCTTCTATAAAAACACTACCTTTGCTATAAATACTATCTATAATATTAGTTTGTTTTAAATAGGTTCTAGCAAAACAGCAGTCATAAAAATGACAATTTATAATTTCACAATCAGTAAAGCAACATTCTGAAAAATCACAGTTGATAAATGTACAACTATCAAATACTATATTTTGAAAGTCAAATTTTGTTAAATTATTATTTTCTATGGTTTGTATTTCAAATGTCATATTTTTTAAATATTTTTCGTCTTGTTCTAAACAATATTGTATTTGTTCTTTCCACATAATAAGCTGCCTTTCTTATGAAATAATGTCTAATATTAATGGTGTACTAACAGTAGTATTATCTGCTATAGATATAGCACATTGAAGCAATTCTAGTGCAGACTGACATTTTTGTTGCTCGCTGCTATATATTTCTGCAATTATATCACCTTTTTGTACACTATCGCCTATTCTCTTTTTCATAACAATGCCTGCACCAAAATCAATATTGTCTGTTTTTTGTTTTCTGCCTGCACCTGTCTGCTGTGACGCTCTGCCTATCATTTCAGTATCCATAGCAGAAATATAACCTTTTTGTTGTGCTTTTAAATATAATTTACATTCTGAAAGAGCCAATATACTGTAATCGTCTATGATATTAGCATTTCCTCCTTGCTGTATTAAAAGTTCTTTGAATTTTAAAAGCCCTTTTCCATTTTCAATATTTTGCAAAAGTAATTGTTTTCCTTGCTGTACTGTTTGCACTTTACTTGCCTGCAAAAGCATATGTGCTCCTAATGTTATAGAAACTTCTAGCAAATCCCCTCTGATATTGCCTTTTAATGTTTCTATTGCTTCTATTACTTCCAAACGATTGCCTATGTTGTTTCCTAAAGGTTGTGACATACTGCTTATTACAACAGTGACTTTTCTGCCTATGTGATGTCCCATATTTGCCATACATTTTCCTAATTGCTGTGCTTGCTCCAATGTTTTCATAAATGCACCATTTCCGCATTTTACATCAAGTACAATGCCGTCTGCACCAGAAGCAATTTTTTTTGACATAATACTAGAAGCAATGAGAGGGATACTTTCTACTGTTGCTGTTACATCTCTAAGTGCATATAGTTTTTGGTCAGCAGGTGTTAAATTTTTGCTTTGCCCCATTATGACAATATTGCTTTGTTTTGCCCATTGTAATGCTTGTTTTTGTGTCACTTCTGTTTGAAAATGAGGAATACTCTCTAATTTATCTATTGTTCCGCCTGAAAAACCTAGTCCTCTGCCACTCATTTTTATTACAGGTATACCAATAGAAGCTACAAGAGGTGCTAATATCAATGTTGTAGTGTCTGCAACACCTCCTGTACTATGTTTGTCTGTTTTAAATCCTTCTATACTTGACAGTTCTAGCATATCTCCTGATTTTGCCATAGCAAGCGTTAATTGTGCTGTTTCTTCTGCATCAAGAGATTGAAAATAAATTGCCATTAAAAAAGAAGAAATTTGATAATCTGGTATCGTTCCGTTTGTGACACCTTTTACAAAATATTCTATTTGTTGTTTTGTAAGTTTTTGACCGTTTCTTTTTTTTAGTAATATATCTAAAAAATCCATATATTTCCTCCTTATTGTTTGCTTTGATACATTTGACTGTAGAGTTGTGATTTTCTATCTTGTTTGAGAGGAAATTCTTTTCTGTATTGTGCTACAACATTAGCATCAATATCCCCAACTACAAGCATTTGACTGCTTTGTTTTGCCATTGCTACTACTTTTCCATAAGGGTCTATTATCATACTATCTCCACTATATTCCAAACCATCACCACTTCCGCAGCGATTGATACCTAATATATAACACTGATTTTCTATTGCTCTCGCTTTTAAAAGTGAAATCCAATGACATCTTCTAGGTGTAGGCCAGTTTGCAATGACAGTAATAACATAACTTTTTTCAGAACAAATCTGGAAAATTTCTGGAAAACGTAAATCATAACAAATCAAAGGAGAAAAAACAATGTCATCAATAGTATAATGTGTAATATGTTCTCCAGCACTATAAAATTTTGCTTCTGCACCATAAGAGAAAGGGTGTATTTTGGCATAATCTGCAATCATTTCTCCTTGTTTACTAATTACAATACAATGATTTTCTGACTTTTCTTCATTTTTGACAATCATTCCAAAACAAATAGCTATATGATATTGTTGTGCTTTTTGTTTAAAAAATGCTATTGTTTCAGAATTTTCAATCGTTTCGCTTAATTTCTTTGTATTCATTGAAAAACCTGTTAATGTCATTTCTGGAAAAAGTATGATATCAACGCATTGTTTTTTTGCTTCTTCCATAAAATCAACACATCGTTTTTTATTTTCTTTTTTATTTTCCCATACAATTTCTAACTGTGCTAAAGCAACTTTCATGCTTTCATTACCCCCCTGTATATAAATAATAGATAATAGTATTTTACAGTAAAATACAAAAAGAAACAACTGTAACAATATGTTATTTTATGGTAGTCAAAATACTTTTGCTATGTTATAATTTAATATAAAATAAACAAGGAGGAATACAATTTGAAATTTATATCTTGGAATGTGAACGGTATCCGTGCCGCTATGGGCAAAGGATTTATAAATTATTTTAACAGTACAGATGCAGATTTGTTTTCATTACAGGAAACAAAATTACAAAAAGGTCAAATTACATTAGACTTACCAAATTATTATCAATATTGGAATTATGCTGAAAAAAAAGGCTATTCTGGTACGGCTGTATTTACGAAAAAAGAGCCTATTTCTGTATCATATGGTATAGGTATAGCAGAACATGACAAAGAAGGTCGTGTCATTACATTAGAATTTGAAAACTTTTATTATGTTACAGCATATACGCCTAATTCTCAACCAAAACAAGCACGTTTAGCATATCGTATGCAGTGGGAAGAAGCAATACTTGAGTATTTAAAAAACTTAGACAGTAAAAAACCTATTGTTTATTGTGGTGATTTGAATGTAGCACATAATGAAATTGATTTAAAAAATCCTAAAACAAATAGAAAAAATCCTGGATTTACAGATGAAGAAAGACAAAAAATGACCATACTGCTTCAAAATGGCTTTGTGGATACTTTCCGATATTTTTATCCTGATTTAAAAGACGCTTATACTTGGTGGAGTTATAGAGCAAATGCCAGAGCAAACAATTCAGGTTGGAGAATTGATTATTATATTGTATCTGAAAGACTAAAACCTTATTTAAAAGGGGCGGAAATACACAGTAATATATTAGGTTCTGACCATTGCCCTGTAGCATTAGAAATAGAATGGTAAAGTAGGTGATATTGTGGAAAGAAAATGTATACGCTGTGATGAAAATATGATATTGAATTGCAATTTAAAAGTTTATGAAGGTGGAGGGGCTCTTTTTGCACATAGACCAATTTATTCTATATACAGAGAAACAATAGGCTGGGGAAAAGATGAAGACATTAAAATTGCAGTTTGTCCAAAATGTGGTTATGTAGAGCCTTATATACAATTTCCTGAAAAATTATTGTAATTGTTTTCATTTATGAGGAGGAATATTATGGAAAGAAAATGTATTCGCTGTGGTGAAAATATGATATTAGATTGTCAATTAAGCCTTTCAGAAGGTATAGGCAGTATTTATAAAAAAAGACACGATTATTATGTTCATAAAGGAGAAGAACTAACACCAAATAGGCTGCCAATCGCCATAGCAGTTTGTCCAGAATGTGGTTATGTAGAACCCTATGTCAAATATCCTAAAAAATTACAAAAACAAAGTTAAAATTATTAGCTTGTGCAATACTGATAATGACAATTACAATATTATCCCCTTTACCTATATTTTTAAAATACTTTTTGCTTTTTATTGTTACTATAATAGCTGAAATAGATAGATTTCCAAAATATATCACAGAATGGACACAAACAAAAAAATTACAGTGAAAAATACATTGGTACTTGATATACTCAGTATTTTCATTTGGTTTTATATTATCAGCAGAGTTTTAAGACCATAACACTATCATAGTACTTCTGCCCCTATTTAATATTAATATTGTCGTAATGGGAAAATTCTTTAAAAATAAAAATAATCAATAACAAATTTTATATTTTAGGAAATAAAAATAACCCTTGAAAAATCAAGAGTTATTTTTAAGTATGCGGATAACAGGAATCGAACCTGCACCCTCTCGGACTGGATTCTAAGTCCAGCGCGTCTGCCAGTTCCGCCATATCCGCTCATATAATAGCATTTTACTGTAGCATATTAGTAAGTACCTACTGCTTTATTAGGCAATAGGTACTGATTAACCTCTAATAAAAATGAACCAGGAGGGATTCGAACCCCCGACCCACGGCTTAGAAGGCCGTTGCTCTATCCAACTGAGCTACTGATCCAAAAAAAGAAAGCGGGTGATGAGAATCGAACTCACGTGTTCAGCTTGGAAGGCTGACGTTCTACCATTGAACTACACCCGCATAAAAGTGAACCAGGAGGGATTCGAACCCCCGACCCACGGCTTAGAAGGCCGTTGCTCTATCCAACTGAGCTACTGATCCAGAAAGAACAAAGCGGGTGATGAGAATCGAACTCACGTGTTCAGCTTGGAAGGCTGACGTTCTACCATTGAACTACACCCGCAAAATAAATACTATAATCAACAAAAGATATTATGCCATATTTTAAATATAAAGTCAATACTTTTTTAAAAATTTTTTATAAAAAAATATTCACCTCAAAAATCTGGTGAATATTTTTATAATACTAACCTTTTCTTAAAAATGTCTGAGAGTCGATATATTCCATAATAGAACCATAAAGCATACCATTTTGAGCAATTTCTAATATACCAAATGTAGGCTGAGGAACACCTCTAGGAAGGGAAATACTTCCAGGATTAAATAACATGATACGTCCTGTGTTGTCATTGACAGGGCTGTGAGTATGTCCGAAAAGTACCGCATCGGCACCTTCTTGCTCTGCCCAATAAGATATAGTGTCATAACTCCAATACACCTGCTGCATATGTCCGTGCGTTAAAAGCAGCCTTTTGCCATGTATTGTAATCATTAATTTATTAGGGGCTTTGTCACCAAAGTCATTGTTTCCTCTTACAATATAAAAGGGTAAATCGGGGTATTCTGTCTGCAAATCAGCTGCATCATAGGCATGGTCACCCAAATGAATGACACCATTCATATATTTACCAATGCGATTGAGTACATCTCTGGCATTTGACAAATAGCCATGTGTATCACTGAGAACCAAAAGTTTCACTGTTTCATCTCCTCCTGCTGCATTAATAATTGTTTCATTTTTTGAAGTGCTTTGCCTCTATGGCTGATAGCATTTTTTTGTTCTGAAGACAATTCTGCTGTTGTTTTACCTAGTTCTGGAACAAAGAATATAGGGTCATAGCCAAAACCGTTTTCTCCTTTTATTTGCTGTGCAATAATCCCTTCTATTGTATCTATAGCAGTAAGCACTTTTCCATTAGGAAATACTGCTGCAATGGCACATACAAATCTTGCTGCTCTTTGTTTTTCAGGCACATCTTTCATTAAATGCAGTATATGATTGTTTTTTTCAATATAAGGAGTGTTTTCTCCTAAATATCGTGCAGAAAGAACACCAGGTTGTTTGTTTAAAAAATCAATTTCTAAACCAGAGTCATCTGCTAAAGTGATATTGCCAGATACTTTTGAAATTTCAAGTGCTTTTTTCACAGCATTTTCTTCAAATGTTTTACCATCTTCTACAACGTCTACTGTAATGCCTGCGTCCAGCATAGAAACAATTTCAAAAGGCAAATCTGACAATATTTGTTTTACTTCTTTTATTTTTCCGTTATTTTTTGTTGCAAATACAATCTGTTTCATAATTATTTACTTCCTTTTCTTGTTGTACTGTGTAACGTATATATTTTATATCCATTATTATACAATGAAAATAATGAAATGAACAGAATGTATTTTCAAAGGCTTGTACTTTTCTTGGAATACATAAAAGTATTACTGCAACAACGATGCCAATACGAAATAGTTTCATAACTATACCACCTCTTACTATTATTGTAAAGGATTGTCAAAAAGAGGACAATATTTTTTAAAAGCAAATTTTGACAAAAATATAGTGCAAATGTTCTATTTCTATATAATTAAAAATAAGAAATGGTTTGTAATTATTTATGTTATTTGTTATAATGAAGAAAAGATATTTTAGCAATGAGGTGGATTTTTTTTGAGCACAAAATACAGAAAAATATTACAAGAATTAGAAAATGATATATTGGCAGGAAAATATAATCAAATTAAAAAATTGCCTAAAGAAGAAGATTTGATAAATCACTATCAAGTTAGTAGAACAACAATTCGAAAAGCAATTTCTATATTAGTTAGTAAAGGATATGTTTATCAAATACAAGGTAGTGGCATTTTTTTAAGAGAGTCTGCACTAAAAGGGTATTTAAGTTTAGAAAGTTTAAAGGGATTAACAAGAGATTATCCTAATAAAAAAATAGAAAGTAATGTGATAGAATTAAAATTAGTGCAAGCAGATGAACAAAAAGCTGCTGTAATGAAATGTGACGTAAATAGTCCTTTGTATTTTTTAAAAAGAGTAAGATTGGTAGATGGTAATCCTCTTACAGTAGAATATACTTATTTTAATAAAAAGGTTATTTCTTATATGAGTGAAGAAATTGCAAAAAAATCAATATACAGTTATATTATAGATGATTTAGGTTACAACATAGGATTTGCAGATAAAGTAATTTATGCAGATAAATTAGATGAAGAAATTGCACAATATTTTTGTTTGCAGCAAGGTGACCCAGCACTTATTATAGAAAGTACAGAATTTTTAAGTACAGGAGAAGTTTTTGCAATATCTACTTCTGTACATAATTATAAAAGTACAAAACTCTTAAAATTATCTAATTTTTAAAACTAAAGTAAAATATAAAATGGGAAAAGTGTAAAAAGATAGGTGATTTTCATTTATTTGATGGATACCAATTTTGTCAAAAAGTATACCTTTTGAAACAAATCAATATTATAAATTTTTAGTACAAAAAATACATTTTGTCAAACTATTTTCAAAAATATATTATTTATTTTTTAATTTGTTGATGTTACATTATTAAAGTAATATAATATATATAATATAAAATACTATAAAATGCACTATGATGGGGGAGATAACAGTGTTTAAGAAGCAAAATGACGAAGACATGAAAAATGTAGAAAATGCAGAAATTGCACAAAAGCAAAGTAAAAAAAGTACAAAAGGAACAACAAAATATCAAATATTGAAAGGGTATTTAATGATAACATCTATTACAATACTTGTTGTAGTAGTATTATTTGCTTTTCAAGCTTTGATATATGGAAGATACAAAGTTGTGTCAGAAAGTTACACTTCTCAGAATGTTTCAAAAGATATGGTTTCCGCACATTATGACTGGGTGTTAAAATTAACAAATTCTTTACACACAGGAGAAAGATTTGAAGGAAGTCTTGACCCAAATACTTGTTCATTTGGTACGTGGCTTGCGGAAAATGAAACAAAAATTACAGATGACGAAATTGAAGGAAGAATTAAACTCATTAAAGAAGTTCACTCCGAAATACACGCTTTTGCTAGTGATGTCAATACATTAAATGAAGAACAAAGACTAGAAAAGTATGATGAATTTATAACAGTATATGAACCCAAAATCAATACATTGATTGATAATTTAAAAGGAATTTCTAACAGATATACTGTAATAGCACAAGATGCTGCAGATGCGTTAAGTATGCTTTTAGTAATTTCTATTGTATGTATTTTAGTACTTACAGCGATTGCTATTATTATTAGTGCATATCTTGCAAATTCTACTTCTACAAAAATATCAGCTCCTATGACTTCTATAGCAGCATGGTCAAAAGAACTTTCAGAAGGTGCAGATACATTAGATTTCAATTTTGATTATGGTGATATTGATGAAAATAATGAAATTGCCATTATGATTGACTCTTTTAAACAGCTTGCAAATAGCATACAAGAAAATGTTAGAGTAGTAAAACGTGTTGCAGATGGTGATATGACTGTTTTTGTTGATATTCGTTCTAGTAAAGATACTTTAGGAAAAAATTTATATAGAATGGTACAAAGTAATGACGCACTTTTTTCAGAAATATTAAAAGTAGCACATAAAGTAGCAGAAGGTTCCACTTATATTGCAAATGTTAGCCATCAGTTAGCAGAAAGTGCTCATGTACAAGCACAAACAGTAAATGAATTATCTTCTTCCATTAACAATGCTGCAGACTTAATAAGCAAAAGTTCAGAACATATGGCAGAAGCGTCTTCTATTTCTGATATTATTAAAACAAATGCACAAGAAAGTAATGAGAAAATGAATGTGCTTGCAGGTTCTGTAGAAGAAATGAAAGTAGCATCACAAAAAGTTTCACAAGTAATTAAAACAATAGATGATATTGCTTTCCAAACAAGTATACTTGCATTAAATGCTTCTGTAGAAGCTGCAAGAGCAGGAGAAGCAGGAAAAGGTTTTGCTGTTGTAGCAAATGAAGTAAGACAGCTTGCTTTAAAAAGTACTGTTGCAGCAGATGAAAGTAAAACATTAATTCAAAATACCATTGATAAAGCAGTTATGGGAAGTAAAGTTTCTGTAGAGGCATTAGCTATGTTTGAAACGATTGTAGAGGAAATTAATAATATTACTTCTATAATACAAGAGGAGTCTCATTCTTCTACTACACAGTTAGAGTGCATAGAAGATATTAGAGCAAATATTTCAGGCATTATGAGAGAAACATCAAATAATGTTGATATTAGTAAAAATTCTGCAAATTCCAGTAAAGAAATGCAGAAAAATGCAGACTTACTCAAGGCAGAAATGGAGAAATTCAATTTAAGAAAACGTCAGCCAGGTAAGCCATATATTCCACCAGAAAAACAAGGCGATTATGAATTTATTAAAAAAGCAGAAGAAAATTATAAACATACACAAGAAACAGGTCAATTTAATTATGACTATGACAACTAAAAAAAGGGCTAATGCCCTTTTTTTATATTGAATTTATAAACAGACATACTGAAACCAAGTCTATATAAAGAAATGGTTTTTATTTTTTTGCCAAAATACACAAAAAGGGCAGCAAATTGCCTATAAAATAAGCAGTATTTTTGTAAAAAAGCAATGAAATGTATTAAAATGCCTTCTAGTGTACCACCAGCAGTATCAAAATCATTTGTGGCATTAATTCCAGCAATATTAACATTAACTATATTTTTAATTGTAAGAATTATATTTACATTTACACCTTGGGGAAATATACACGATTTTATATTCCAAATTGTTCAAGCACCATTAACCAGTTTAGGAAAAGGAATTATACCAACAATTATAGCAATATTTGCAATTCAGTTACTTTGGTTTTTCGGTTTGCACGGACAAATTATAGTAAATTCTGTATTAGACCCAATATGGAATACACTTTCTCTTGAAAATATAGATGCTTATAGAGCAGGAGAAATGCTTCCAAATATTGTAACAAAACAGTTTATGGAGTCTTTTACAGTAAGTCTTGGCGGTACAGGTATGACATTGGTAGTACTGATAATTATATTAACAATGATGAAAAGCAAACAGTTAAGAGGAGTAGGAAAATTAGCAGCACCAGCGGGTATATTTAATGTTAATGAACCTTGTATATTTGGTTTGCCTATTGTGTTAAATCCAACAATAGCTATTCTTTGGATATTAGCTCCTATGGTATCTACATTAGTAGCTTATTTGGCTATGGCAAGCGGTATTGTTCCATTAACAACAGGTGTATCTGTACCTTGGACAGTACCTGTATTTATAAGTGGTATGCTTGCAACAAACTCCATTAGAGGAGGCATATTGCAGTTGGTACAAATGGCTATTGTAGGGGTAATATGGTTCCCATTTTTGAAAACGTGGAATAAAAGTATATTAAAAGATGAAGCAGCAGAAGAAGCAGAATAATAAAGGAGTAAAAAATAAAGAAAGAAGGTATTATATTGAAATATATATTTCCAAAAAATTTTTGGTGGGGCAGTGCAACATCAGGCCCTCAAAGTGAAGGTACTGTGCAAGGAGATGGCAAAAGTAAAAACATATGGGATTATTGGTTTGAAATTGCACCAGAAAGATTTTTTGATGGTGTAGGACCTCAACATACTTCTACATTTTATCAAAATTATAAACAAGATATACAACTTTTAAAGCAGACAGGACACAATTCTTTTAGAACATCTATACAGTGGAGTAGGCTTATACCAGAAGGCAAAGGAGAAGTCAATGCTAAAGCAGTAGAATTTTATAATAATGTCATTGATGAACTGATAAAAAATGACATTGAAATTATAATCAATTTGTATCATTTTGATATGCCTTTGTGTATGCAGCAACAAGGTGGTTGGGAAAGCAAAAAAGTAGTAGAAGCATATACAGAGTATGCTAAAAAATGCTTTGAACTGTTTGGTGATAGAGTAAAATATTGGACAACATTTAATGAGCCTATTGTACCTGTAGAGGGAGGATATTTGTACGATTTTCATTATCCTAATATTATAGATGGCAAAAGAGGAGCACAAGTAGCATATCATACTGCATTAGCTAGTGCAAAAGCAATACAATGTTACAAAGAAATGGGACAGAACGGTCAAATAGGTATTATATTGAATTTGACGCCTTCTTATCCACGTTCAGAACAAAATGCAGAAGATGTCAAAGCAGCACATATAGCAGATTTGTGTTTTAATAAAAGCTTTTTAGATCCTGCTATTAAAGGAGAGTATCCACAGGATTTGATAGAATTTTTGAAACAAAATGATACTTTGCCACAGTATCAACAACAAGATATTGAAATCATTAAAAATAATACAGTTGATTTTTTAGGTGTAAATTATTATCGTCCAAGACGTATTAAAACAAAAGAAAGTGAAGTTGTTTATAAAGACATATTTATGCCTGATAATTATTTTGATGAATATGATATGCCAGGAAGAAAAGAAAATCCTTATAGAGGCTGGGAAATATATGAAAAGGGCATTTATGACATATGTACTATATTAAGGACAGAATATAATAATATACCATTTTTTATATCAGAAAATGGTATGGGAGTAGAAAATGAACAAAAATATATTAATGCAGAAGGATATATTGAAGATGACTATAGAATTGAATTTATAAAAGACCATTTAAAATGGTTACATAAAGGCATAGAAGAAGGTGCTAATTGTAAAGGTTATCATTTATGGACATTTATAGATTGCTGGTCATGGACAAATGCCTATAAAAATAGATATGGACTGATTGCATTAGATTTGAAAACACAAAAACGTACTATTAAAAAAAGTGGTAAATGGTTTAAAGAATTGTCAGATAATAATGGTTTTGAATATTAATACAGGAGGGAATTTGTATGGACGAAAAAATGGTTGAAATTGCTTTTCAGTTAATATCACATGGTGGTAATGCAAGAGGTATGGCTATGGAAGCTATCAATGCTGCAAAACAAAATAATATTGAAGAAGCAAGAGATTTAATAAAACAAGCTAGAGAAGAAATACTCAATGCTCACGAATTTCAAACAACACTCATACAAGATGAAGCAAGTGGCGTTAAAAATGAGCTTTCTATATTGCTAGTACACGCACAAGACCACCTTATGACAGGTATGACAGTGCTGGATATGGCAGAAGAATTTGTTGATGTGTATGAGAGATTATCAAAATAATAAAAAAATAAATATAATTGTATAAATGTTATTGGGGAAACTTTTATTTATAAAGAGTTTCCCCATATTCTAAATCGTATTTTGTGATATCAAATAAAATTTCGATTATTTGTTAAAGTTTGGAAATAAGTATACAGTGTCTTGCATCTTATATGAGGAGTGAGCGTTATGGAAATATTAAAATTAAATTGTGCCTGCAAAGAATATTTATGGGGTGGCAATAAATTAAAAAAGAATTTTTATAAAAAATTTGATGGTGATATATTAGCAGAAACGTGGGAATTATCTTGTCATAAAGACGGATATAGTACAATACAAAATGGAAAGTATAAAGGCAAAACGCTTTTAGAATATATTGAAACAGAAAATAAAAAACCACTTGGCAAAAATTGTGAAAGATTTGACGAATTTCCTATATTGATAAAATTTATTGACTCTAATCAACCTCTTTCTGTACAAGTACACCCTGACAATCAATATGCACTCAAAAAAGAAGGACAGTATGGCAAAACAGAAATGTGGTATATTTTGGATTGTGATGAGAACTCTTATTTGTACTATGGTTTTCAGAGAAAAGTAAGCAAAGAGGAATTTAAACAAGCTATCGAAAATGGTACACTAGAGCAAATTCTTAATAAAATAAAAGTCAAAAAAGGCGATGTTTTTTTTATTGAAGCAAAAACAATTCACGCAATAGGAAAAGATATTACGATTGCAGAAATACAGCAAAATTCAAATGTAACCTATAGAGTATATGACTATAATAGAGTAGGAGCAGATGGTAAAAAAAGAGAATTACATATTGATAAAGCGATAGAAGTAACGAATACAGATTTTATAGGAAAAAAATATCATTTTGGCAGTCATATGGTAAGTTGTGATGTATTTGATGTAGGAGTTATTTCTGTAATAGGAGAAAAAATATTACTTTGTGCAGATGATAGTTCTTTTCATTCTCTTATTATTACAGATAGTAAAGGAAAAATTAGCTGTAATGGCGAAGAAATGGATATTAGAAAAGGCGATAGCATATTTGTACCAGCTAATACAGGAGAATATACTGTTAGTGGAAGTGTCACAATGATAAAAACAAGTATACCTGCTCAAATGACTTATTCTGTAGGAGTAGATATTGGTGGAACAACAATTAAAATAGGTATTGTAGATAAAAATAATAATATTGTGTTAAGAAAAGAATATATTACAGAATATGGTTGGGAAAATGTAGTAAATACTATTGTAAATGCAGTAGAAAATATGTTAAATGAAGCAGGCATTTCAAAACAACACTGCCAGTATATTGGTATAGGCTGTCCAGGTACAATAGATGTACAAAGTGGAAATGTAGTATATTCCAATAATTTAAAATGGCATAATGTAAATTTAAAACAAGAAATACAAAAAAGAACAAATATGAAAGTATTTGTTGAAAATGATGCAAATTTTGCCGCATTGGGAGAAGTGAAAGCAGGATTTTCAGAACAATATAAAGATGCAGTATTAGTAACAATAGGCACAGGCATAGGAAGTGGTATAGTACTTGATGGAAAAATATTGCAGGGTGGTATAGGAAGTATGGAAATAGGACACACTATGGCAGTAAAAAATGGAAAAGTGTGTTCTTGCGGCAGAAAGGGCTGTTTAGAAGCATATGCTTCTGCTACAGCACTCATAGAACAATCTAAACAAGCTGCACAACAAAATACAACTTCACAACTTTACAAAATGTGTCAGGGAAATTTAGAAAATATGAATGGAAAAATACCTTTTGATGCTGCAAAAGCAGGTGATGAAACAGCATTAAAAGTAATTGAAAATTATACAGATTATTTAGCAGAAGGTATGATTGATGCTATTAATTTGTTTAGACCAGAGGTATTACTTTTGGGTGGTGGAGTAAGCAAACAGGGACAATATATTATAGATATGCTTCAAAAAAAGATTTTACCTTATGTTTTTGGAGGAAAAAATTCTTATACTCCAGAAATTTGCTGTGCATTGCTTGAAAATGATGCAGGGATTATAGGTGCAGCAAACCTACAAAGTAAATGACAAAAGAGGTATGATATGAAAAGTATTGTGTTTTTAGGAGATAGTATTACAGACTGTGGTAGACAACGAGATAATATAAAAAGTTTAGGTACAGGTTATGTCAACGAAATAAAACAAGTATTGTGTAACAACAGTACAATAATAAACAAAGGTATTGCAGGAAATAAAATAGCCGATTTATATGATAGACTACAAAGAGATTGTATTGATTTAAAACCAGATATTGTCAGTATATTAATTGGTATTAATGATGCGTGGCATTTTGTAGAACAACAATATTATGACATAGAAAAAGAAATGGCACGTTTTCAAAAAATTTATATTGATATGGTAACAGAAATAAAAAACAGTGGTGTCCAAAAAATAATACTTTTAGAGCCTTTTGTACTGCCTCAACAACAACAGTATTTAAAATGGAGAATAGATTTAGATAAAAGAATACAAATTATTAGAACTATTGCTAAAAAATATCAGTGCTTGTTTGTTTCATTAGATGGGGTAATGAATGAAGCAGGCATTAATAGAGAGTATAGTACATATTGTCAAGATGGTGTGCATCCTACACAAAAAGGACATAAATTAATTGCAGAGCAATTTATAAAAGTATTTTGCAATGAAAAAAAGAATTAATATTTTATAAGCAGTATAATAGAAAATAATAAAATTAATTATATTTTCACTTTATTGATAAAATAAGACTTTGAATATAACAAATTTCAAAGTCTTATTTTTGTGTAGTATTCAAAAAATAGATATGGTATGATAAAAAAGAGTATTGTTGCTGTGAAAAAGAGTTAAAGAGGGAAAAACAATGATAAAAGTATTTTTAGTAGAAGATGAAGTAATTATTAGACATGGCATTAGAGATAATATTAACTGGGAAGAAAATGGTTTTTCATTTGTAGGAGAAGCAGGTGATGGAGAATATGCCTATCCTATGATATTAAAAACAGAACCAGATATACTCATTACAGATGTCAGAATGCCTTTTATGGACGGTTTAGAGCTGAGTAGGTTAGTTAAAAAAGCGTTGCCTGATACCAAAATTATTATATTAAGTGGATATAATGAATTTGATTATGCTAAAGAAGCTATTAAAATTGGTATAAGTGACTATTTATTAAAGCCGATTACTTCAACAAATTTAATTGAAGCATTAAAAAAAGTAGCAGATATAATAACAGAAGAAAGAGAAAAAAGTAAATTATTAGAAAGATATTTTGTAAGTTATGAAAAGTATACTGAATTTTTAGATAAAACAGACTACAGTGGTGTAGATAGAAAACTGATAGAGGACTTTTTGAAATTAGGTTCTTTGGAAGAATGTCATTCTTTTATAGAGGAATATTTTGCAGCAGTAGGAGAACATAATTATAAATCTCTTTTACTTAGACAATATATGACAATGGATATATTTTATTGTGTACAAGAATTTTTGAAAGAAATTAAAATAAAATTAGAAGATGTTCCAGAAGAAAAAAGAAATATTAAATTGTTGCCCAAAAGTATAGACACTGTAGAAAGCACTAAAAATTATTTAAAAGAACTCTTTGCATTTGCATTGCAGATGAGAGATAATGTTTCCAATGATAGATATAGTGATTTAATAGAAGATGCTAAAAAATATATTTCACAGCATTTTCAAGAAAATGATTTTTCATTGAATAAAATTGCTTTTCATATAGGGATTAGTGCTAGTTATTTTAGTTCTATATTTAAACAAAAAACAGGACAGTCTTTTGTAGAATATCTTACAAAAACACGTATAGAAAAGGCGTGTGAACTGCTTAAATGTACCACACTAAGAACGGCAGAAATAGGAGAGCAGGTAGGCTATCATGACCCACATTATTTCAGTGCAACATTTAAAAGAGTTATGGGTCAATCTCCTAAAGAATTTAAAAATGACAGTACAAATCAACAGGGGAAATAAAATATGGCAAAAATGAAAAAAGTATTTACATTAAAAGTAAGATTGATATTATTAATGCTAGTAATTATATTGCCTTTAACGGCTACAGTAGCAGGAATACTTGGTATGATAAGAAATTATTCTTATTCTTACAATAAAATTATGGCAAATTTAAAAGTGGCAAATGATTACAATACTGTATTTAAGGAACAAATGGAATATTCTATGTATAGAGTAATGATAGGTCTTATTGATGCAGATGAGTTTCAAATGGGGGATATGAAAGAAGGGGAAACAGAATATGCTACAACATTAAAAAATCCTTTAAATTTAATACAAAAGGCAAAAATGGATTTTAGATATGTTATAAAAAGAGAGCCTGACAGCTATAGCGATATAAAAATAAATGGCATATTATCTTGTTTAAATTCTTTAGAAACAGCTGTAGAGAAAATGATTGAAAATTCAAGAAAAACAGGTACTTATGATGAAAATAAGGCCATATGGGAAAATGATATACAAGGACTTTGTTCTATGATACAAGACTATGTAAATGAGTATATTCATTATGAAATATTAAATATGGAAGAACTACAAAATGAATTAGAACAGCAAACAAAGCAAGCTATAAAAGTATTTGTAACATTACTTGTTTGTCTAATTATTATAGGTATTATATTGTCTGTCATTATCACAAAATCTGTTACGAAACCTATTGATGATATGAAAAAAACAGCAGAAAAATTAGGACAAGGAGAATTAGAAGCAAGAGCAGAATTAGGAAATTTGGAAGAAATCAATATATTGTCAAGGACATTTAATAAAATGAGTGATGAAATTGCAGTGCTTATGGAAAAAACAAAACAAGAACAAAAAAATCTTAGACTTGCAGAATTGAAATTACATCAGGAACAGATTAATCCTCACTTTTTGTATAATACATTAGACTCCATAGTATGGATGGCAGAAGGAGGAAACAATAAGCAAGTAGTAGAAATGACAACAGATTTAAGCGATTTTTTTAGAACGATATTATCAAATGGCAATGACTTTATCACAATAGAAGAAGAAGAAAGTCATATCAGAAGCTATTTAAAAATACAAAAAATAAGATATGAAGATGTGCTTGACTATGAAATACAAATAGCAGAAGAAATGAAACAAAAAACTGTACTAAAAATGATATTGCAGCCTGTAGTAGAAAATGCACTTTATCATGGCATTAAAAACAAAAGAGGAGGAGGAACGATTACAGTAAAAGGATATATACAACAAGACAATATTGTATTTGAAGTAAAAGATAATGGTATTGGTATGGAAGAACAAACACTTGAAAATCTGCGTAAAAAATTGGAGGGAAATAATAGCACTATAGAAGTAAAACAAAGAGGTGGCTTTGGTATGAATAATGTAGCAAAAAGAATATCAATGTATTATGGAGGAAATTCTAGTATTACTGTTTATTCTCAAAAAAATAAAGGAACTTGTGTAAAAATTATATTAGGAAATATCAAAAAATAGAGTATATTGTAGAAATTGTATACATATGAAACAATACAATAAAAAATAATAGTGTATTTGTATTAAATAACAATAAAATTTTTAAAAATTTTTGAAAATGCAAATGAGAGTAATCTAAAAATATTTAACGTTTTTTTAAAAATATCAAACCTTTTTGATAAAAATGGGTGTAATTGTATGAAATATTTATAAAATAATTAACTTTTTTTGAAAGATGGTCTGTTTCAAAATTCCTTTTCGTATATTATAATAAGTACATAAATAAAGACGGAAGTAAAAAAATTTATTTTAAGGGGGAAATAAAATTATGAAGAAAAAAGTGTTATCTATTATTGCTATGCTTGCTATGACAGTTTCTATGGCAGCCTGTGGTTCAGGCGGTGGTGAAGCACCAGCACCAGCTCCAACAGATGGAGAAGGCGGAGAAGAAGTTTCTAGTGATGCAGGAGATTTGATTACAGTAGGTTATGCACAAGTTGGTGCAGAGTCTGACTGGAGAACAGCTAACACAGAATCATTCAAATCTACTTTCACAGAAGAAAACGGATACAAACTGATATTTGATGATGCACAACAAAAACAAGAAAATCAAATTAAAGCAATCCGTTCTTTTATACAACAAGATGTTGATTACATAGTAGTTGCACCAGTTGTAGAAACAGGTTGGGAAACTGTTTTAGAAGAAGCAAAAGAAGCAGGCATTCCTGTAATACTTTCTGACCGTATGATGCAAGTATCTGATGATGAATTGTATGTTGCATGGGTTGGTGGAAACTTTGTAAAAGAGGGCGAAACTTGTGGAGAATGGTTAGCTGATTACTTAGAAGCACAAGGACGCGGTAGTGAAGAAATCAATATGGTAACAATACAAGGTACTATCGGTGCATCTGCACAGGTTGGACGTACAGAAGGATTTGGCAATATTTTAGCACAGCATGACAACTGGAAAATGCTTGATATGCAATCTGGTGAATTTACACAATCAAAAGGACAAGAAGTTATGGAGTCATTCTTAAAGAGTTATGATGACATTGATGTAGTTATCTGTGAAAACGATAACGAAGCATTTGGTGCTATTGATGCTATCAAAGCAGCAGGTAAAACTTGCGGCCCTAATGGTGATATTATTGTAGTTGGTTTTGACTCTGTAAAAGCAGCTTTTGAATCTATGATAGCTGGTGATTTAAATGCAACATTTGAATGTAATCCACTTCATGGCCCTCGTGTAGCTGAGATTATTCAAAAATTGGAAGCTGGAGAAAGTGTTGACAAAATACAATATGTAGACGAAGCATATTTTGACACAAGCATGGATTTAGAAACAATATTACCTGATAGAGCATACTAATTTATATTAGTAGTCTAGTATTGATTTCAAAAATCAGAAAGTGTGGGGTCGGAGTTTGGCTCCAACTCTGCACTTTCTTTTTGTTTACAAAAAAATCAACAGAAAAATGGTAAAAATGGTAAAAAAAGGGGGGTTACTTTTATGGAAAACAATTCTGTTTTAGAAATGAGAGGCATTTATAAAACATTTCCTGGTGTAAAAGCGCTTCAAAATGTAGATTTTACACTTAAAAAAGGAGAAATTCATGCTTTAATGGGTGAAAATGGTGCAGGAAAATCTACACTGATAAAAGTCTTGACAGGAGTAGAAGAATTCGAAACGGGTCAAATTATGATTGATGGAAGTGATAAACCAATTATCAACCATAGCCCACAAGAAGCACAAAACAATGGTATCAGTACAGTATATCAAGAAGTTAATCTCTGCCCTAATCTTTCTGTAGCAGAAAATCTTTTTATAGGTAGAGAACCTAAAAAAGGTGGTTTGATAGACTGGAAAACAATGAATAAAAGAGCAAGTGATTTGCTGAGTAGCTTGGATATTAATGCAGATGTTACAAAAACAATAGATAATTACTCTATTGCTATACAACAAATGATTGCTATAGCAAGAGCAGTAGATATGTCTGCAAAAGTTTTAATATTGGACGAACCAACATCATCATTAGACGATAGTGAAGTAGAAAAACTATTTCAGCTAATGACAAAATTGAAAAATGAAGGAGTAGGCATTATATTTGTAACACACTTTTTAGAACAAGTATATGCTGTTTGTGATAAAATTACAGTATTAAGGAACGGACAATTAGTAGGAGAATTTACAACAGCAGAATTGCCACGTGTACAGCTAGTAGCGAAAATGATGGGAAAAGACTTTGACGATTTGGCATCTATTAAAGGAGATAATCAGAAACAGTTCAGCGAAAATCCAGAAGATATTACAATTAAAGCAGTAGGACTTGGAAAGAACGGATATATTAAACCATTTGATTTAGTAATACATAAAGGAGAAGTTGTAGGTTTTACAGGTCTTTTAGGTTCTGGACGTTCTGAAACAGTTCGTCTTTTGTATGGTGCAGAAAAGGCAGATACAGGAGAACTTTTGGTAAAAGGACAAAAAGTCGTAGCAAAACACCCACTTACTTCTATGAATGCAGGTATGGCATATTTGCCAGAAGACCGTAAAAATGAAGGAATTATCGCAGACCTTTCTGTAAGAGAAAACTTGATATTAGCATTACAGGCAAAAAGAGGTATATTCCACTTATTAAGCAGAAAACAACAAGAAGAATATACAGATAAATATATTAAAATGCTTCAAGTCAAAACGGCAAATAGAGAAACTACAATTAAATCTCTTTCAGGAGGTAATCAGCAAAAAGTAATTATAGGGAGATGGCTTTTGACAAATCCTGACTTTTTGATATTAGATGAACCTACAAGAGGTATTGACATTGGTACAAAAACAGAAATACAAAAATTAGTGTTACAGTTAGCAGAAGAAGGTATGGCAGTTGTATTTATATCCTCTGAAATTGAAGAAATGCTCAGAACTTGTGACCGTATGGTTGTTATGAGAGATGGTGCAAAGGTAGGAGAATTAGATGGTGAGGATATGAACCAATCAACAATTATGTCTACCATAGCAGGGGGGCATTGAGTATGAATAGTGAAAAAATGAAAAAAATAACATCACAAAGATTATTTTTACCTATATTCTGTCTTATATTAGTACTTTTAGTAAACGTTGTGACCACACCAAACTTTTTTGCAATATCCATTAGAGATGGTGTACTTTATGGTTATATTATAGACATTATAAACAGAGCTTCTGAACTTGTAATATTAGCAATAGGTATGACATTAGTAGTATCTGCTTCTGCAGGAACAGATATTTCAGTTGGTGCAATTATGGCAGTAAGTGCTGCAGTTTGCTGTAATATATTAAGTGGTGGTGAAAGAGCAGTAACAGAATATGCAAGCCCATTAATATTAGGATTTTTGGCAGCGATTGTTGTAGGTGTTTTAATTGGTTGTTTTAATGGTTTTTTAGTAGCAAAACTAAACATACAACCTATGGTTGCAACATTGATAATGTTTACTGCAGGACGTGGTATTGCACAACTGATTACAGATGGACAAATTACATATGTTCGTGTAGATAGTTATAGATTGTTAGGAGCTTCTTTTCCCGGAATACCAATACCAACACCTTTTATTGTTGCCGTCATTATGGTAGCATTTACGGCATTGCTGCTAAGTAAAACAGCATTAGGTATGTATATACAGTCTGTGGGTATTAACAAAAAAGCATCTAGTTTTATTGGTATTAAATCTATATTTATTATATTTTTAACTTACGCATACTGTGGTTTTTGTTCTGGACTTTCTGGTTTGATTGCTTCCAGCCGTATTTATTCTGCAGATGCCAATAATATCGGCTTAAATATGGAACTTGATGCCATATTAGCAGTAGCAATAGGAGGAAATTCATTAGCAGGGGGTAAATTTTCAATAGCAGGCTCTGTAATAGGTGCTTATACAATACAAGCACTTACTACAACACTTTATGCTATGCACGTTTCTTCTGACCAAGTACCAGTATATAAAGCAATTGTTGTTGTTATTATTGTAGCATTACAATCACCAGGATTTGCAAGATGGAGAAAAAATTTAGCAAAAAAGAAAAATATGAACATTACACAAAAGGAGGCGGCTTAATATGAAAAATAAAAAACAGTTAAATCAGACGACTTTCCTTTTGATGATTACAATAATATTATTTTTTGTGATGTATGGTATTGGCTGTGTATTGTTTAATGCACAAGGTTTTTCAAAAATGCAAAACTTTTTGAATTTATTTATATCAAATGCAGGTTTAATAGTAATAGGCATTGGTATGACAGTAGTTATGATTACAGGTGGTATTGATATTAGTGTTGGTTCTTTTGTAGCTATGGGTTGTATGATGCTTGCTTATATGATGGAAAAAGGTAACATTGGTGCAATTCCCGCAGTATTGATTGTTTTGGTAACAGGTATTGTGTTTGGATTTGTGCAGGGATTTTTAGTTGCCTATATGGATATACAGCCATTTATTGTAACGCTTGCAGGTATGTTTTTTGCCAGAGGTATGACAGCAATCATATCAAAAGATATGATTAGTATTACAAATGAAACATTTATGGCGTGGGCAAAATTAAGAATTTATTTACCATTTGGAGGATATTATAACAAAAAAGGTGTTTTGATACAGCCATATATTTATCCAACAGTAGTAATAGCGATATTGCTTTTAATAGCAGCATTTGTTATGTTGAAATATACAAAATTTGGTAGAAGTATTTATGCTGTAGGTGGTAATGAACAGTCTGCATTGATGTTAGGATTAAATGTTAGAAAAGTAAAATTAAAAGCATATATATTAGATGGTTTTTTGTGTGGTGTAGGAAGTATATTGTTCTGCTTAAATACGCTAGGAGGCTTTGTAGAGCAAGCAAAAGGATTTGAAATGGATGCAATCGCATCTTCTGTTATAGGTGGTACACTTCTGACAGGTGGTGTAGGAAATGTTATAGGTACATTATTTGGTGTATTGATAAAAGCAACTATTGAAGCATTTATTACATTCCAAGGAACGCTTTCTTCTTGGTGGACACGTATTACGATTGCAGCATTGTTGTGCTTCTTTATTGTATTGCAGTCTATACTCTCTATGATGAAAACAAAAAAACAATAATATTTTTAGACCTAAGCGAATGCTTAGGTCAATATTAAACTTATTTACTTCTTTCATAATAAAAAAGCAAAAATTTGAGAGTGAAGCTCTCAATGTATTCATATTAATATATAGGAGGTATTGTATATGAAAAAATATCAATTTTGGTTTTGTACTGGTTCTCAAGATTTGTATGGTGATGAGTGCTTAGAACATGTAGCACAACATTCTAAAATTATTGTAGAAGAACTGAATAAAAGTGGAAATTTACCATTTGAAGTCATTTGGAAACCTACTTTAATTACAAATGAAGTTATCAGAAAAACATTTAATGAAGCAAATGCAGATGAAAATTGTGCAGGCATTATTACGTGGATGCACACATTTTCTCCTGCAAAAAGTTGGATATTAGGTTTACAAGAATATAGAAAACCTTTATGCCATTTGCACACACAATTTAATAGAGAAATTCCATATGATGCGATAGATATGGATTTTATGAATGAAAATCAGTCTGCACATGGTGGTAGAGAATATGGACATATTGTAAGCCGTATGGGCATTGAAAGAAAAGTCATTGTAGGATATTGGGCTGATGAAACAGTACAAAAACAATTAGCAAGTTGGATGAGAACAGCAATAGGTGTTATGGAGTCTTCACACATTAGAGTAATGAGAATAGCGGACAATATGAGAAATGTTGCTGTAACAGAAGGAGATAAAGTAGAAGCACAAATTAAATTTGGCTGGGAAGTAGATGCTTATCCAGTAAATGAAATTGTAGATGCTGTAAATGAAGTATCAAAATCAGATACAGATACATTAGTAGAAGAATATTATGACAAATATGATATTTTATTAGAAGGTAGAGAAGAAAAAGAATTTAGAGAACACGTAGCAGTACAAGCACAAATTGAAATTGGTTTTGAAAGATTTTTAAAAGCAAAAGAATATCACGCTATTGTAACACATTTTGGAGATTTGGGAGGATTAAAACAACTTCCTGGTTTGGCAATACAAAGATTAATGGAAAAAGGATATGGCTTTGGTGCAGAAGGCGACTGGAAAACGGCAGCAATGGTACGCCTTATGAAAATTATGGCACAAGGTACAAAAAATGAAAAAGGTACAACATTTTTTGAAGATTATACATACAATTTAGTAAAAGGGAAAGAAGGTATATTACAAGCACATATGTTGGAAGTTTGCCCTAGCATTGCAGACGGTAAAATAGCTATAAAAGAGTGCCCTCTTAGTATGGGAAATAGAGAAGACCCTGCAAGATTGGTATTTACAGCAAAAGAGGGACATGGTGTTGCAACTTCATTGATTGATTTGGGCGATAGATTTCGTTTTATTATAAATGATGTAGAAGTGAAAAAAGCAGAAAAAGATATGCCAAAATTGCCAGTTGCTACAGCATTCTGGACACCAGAACCTAATCTTGAAATCGGTGCGGCAGCTTGGATTTATGCAGGTGGAGCACATCATACAGCATTTTCTTATGACTTAACAGCAGAACAAATGGGAGATTGGGCAGCTTGTATGGGCATTGAAGCAGTTTATATTGACAAAGATACTAATATTCGTCAATTTAGAAATGAATTGAAATGGAATGATATGTATTATAAATTCCGCTGATAAGGGGGAAATGGTATGAAAAAAGAAAGTATATTACAAGGTAATACTGCATTGGGTATTGAATTTGGCTCTACCAGAATAAAGGCAGTGTTGATAGATGAAACAAAATCACCTATTGCACAAGGTAGTTATGAATGGGAAAATCGCCTTGAAAATAATATCTGGACATATAGTATAAAAGATATTATAACAGGTTTGCAGCAATGCTATAGTGATTTAGCAGAAAATGTAAAAAAAGAATATGGCGTTGTACTCAAAACAGTAGGAAGTATAGGCATTAGTGCTATGATGCACGGATATATGGCTTTTGATGAAAAAGGAGAATTGTTAGTACCTTTTAGAACATGGAGAAATACCATAACACAACAGGCAGCAGAAAAGTTGACAAAACTATTTGATTATAATATCCCTCAAAGATGGAGTATAGCACATTTATACCAAGCGATATTAAATGAAGAAACACACGTTTCACAAATAGACTTTTTGACGACATTAGCTGGTTTTATACATTTTAAACTCACAAATAAGAAAGTACTAGGTGTAGGAGATGCTTCTGGTATGTTTCCTATAGATTGTGCTACAGGTACTTATTATGAAAGTATGATAAAACAGTTTGATGAATTGATAGCAGATAAAAATTATAAATGGAAACTAAAACAAATATTGCCTGAAGTGCTTTTAGCAGGAGAAAATGCAGGTACATTGACACAAGAAGGAGCAAAACTATTGGATATTAGTGGAAATTTAGAAGCAGGTATTGCTCTTTGTCCTCCAGAAGGAGATGCAGGTACAGGTATGACAGCTACAAACAGTGTTGCTGTTAGAACAGGCAATGTTTCCGCTGGTACTTCTGTATTCGCTATGGTTGTTTTAGAAAAAGAGCTGTCAAAAGTATATACAGAAATTGACTTAGTTACTACACCAACAGGACATTTAGTAGGTATGGTACATTGTAATAACTGTACTTCTGACTTGAATGCTTGGGTAAATTTGTTCCAAGAATATGGTGAGGCAATGGGATTAAAAGCAGATAAAAATGATATTTTTGCTACATTGTATAACAAAGCGTTAGAAGGAGATGCTGATTGTGGTGGATTACTTTCTTACTGCTATTTATCAGGAGAACCAATTACAGACTTTGAAGAAGGTAGACCACTTTTCGTAAGAATGGCAGACAGTAAATTTAATTTATCAAACTTTATGAGAACACATTTATATAGTTCTCTTGCTACATTAAAAATAGGATTGGATATATTGTTTAAACAAGAAGGTGTAACATTAGATAATCTTATGGGGCACGGAGGACTATTTAAAACAAAAGGCGTTGGTCAGAAAGTAATGGCATCAGCAGCTTCTGTACCTGTTTCTGTTATGGAAACAGCAGGAGAAGGCGGAGCATGGGGAATTGCTTTGTTGGCTGACTATATGAAACAAAAACAAAAAGGCGAAACATTAGAACAATACTTAAATGAAAAAGTATTCTGTGAAGGAGAAGCAGTTACAATAGCACCTTCTCAAAAAGATAGCGAAGGTTTTGATAAATTTATAGCATTATATCAAAAAGGGCTTGCTATAGAAAAGGCAGCAGTAGAAACAATGAAAATATAAGGGAGAAATCATATTATGTTAGAACAGTTAAAAAAAGAAGTTTATGAAGCAAATATGCTTTTACCCCAGTATGGTCTTGTTACATTTACATGGGGAAATGTTTCAGCAGTAGATAGAGAAAAGGGATTGTTTGTGATAAAGCCATCTGGTGTAGAATATGACAAAATGACAGCAGATGATATGGTAGTTATGGATTTAAAGGGAAATCAAATAGAGGGAAAATTAAATCCTTCTTCTGATACCAAAACACATTTGGTATTGTATAATAGATTTCCTAATATAGGCGGTATTGTACACACCCATAGTAGATGGGCAACTTCTTGGGCACAGTCTGGAAGGGCAATTCCTTGCTATGGCACAACACACGCAGACTATATGTATGGAGAAATTCCTTGTGCCAGAAATTTGACATCAAGAGAAATAGAGGAAGATTATGAATATAATACAGGTGTGTTGATAGCAGATTTGTTTGATAAAAAAGGATTAGAGCCAAAAGCAATACCTTGTGTACTTTGTAAAAATCATGGTCCTTTTGCTTGGGGAAAGGATGCTTTTGATGCAGTACATAATGCTGTTGTATTAGAAGAAGTAGCAAAAATGGCAGCTCAATGCGAATGGATAAATAATAATGTAAAACCTGCACCACATTATTTACAACAAAAGCATTATATGAGAAAACATGGACCAAATGCGTATTATGGACAAGGCAAATAAAGAGTTATAATTATTAAAATACTAAAAAAAGACAACAGATTAATACAATTTGTTGTCTTTTTATGATATTAATAGTGAAAAGTATGTAATTTATTATTCTGTTATAGTTTCTAATTTGAATACAACGGGTCTTAATCCGTCATTGCAAGTACAAATTGCTACACCTGGTTTTCTTACCCACACTCCACCATAAATAAGTTCTTTTTCTGCACCGTGTGCTAAAGCAAATACATATTGAAAAAGACCTTTCCAAGCTTCGTCACAAAGACCTTCCGGTTTTTCATATTCAGTAATAAATTCTTGTCCTTCTTCTAACATAGGACAGGCAGTGAAGCCTTCCACAGCATATTCTTTTACTAAATCTTCATTTAATGTTTTTTTTAATACTGTAATTTTTACTTTTTTCATTGTTTTTCCTCCTTCAATGATAATGTTAAATATAGTGTAACATCAACATTATAGTATTTCAAGGGGGAATGTATTAAAATTTAGTATTATTGCATAAAATTATAAGTTTTAAAAAATAAATTTTGGTAAAAATGTATTATAAAATAATCTTTTAGGAGTATTAAATATACTATTATAACATATCCGTTAAGTTTTATATAAATGTTACGATAATAAATATATATTGTAAGTAGCTGATGAAAGGAGAAAAAATTATGGTAAAAGAGATATTATTATTAGGAAATACACAATTATATGAAGTAAGTAAGGAAGTACAAAAAGGAGAAAATTTGACAGAATTAATACAAAATTTAAGAGATACATTATTAGATTATAGAAAAAAATATCATACAGGACGTGCTATTGCAGCACCACAAATAGGTGTGAAGAAAAGAGTAATCTATTTTTATACAGATAAAGAAATTGTATTTATTAATCCAATACTAACGTTTTCAAATAATGAAAAAATGGAAATATTGGATGATTGTATGTCATTTCCTAATTTATTAGTAAAAGTGATGAGATATAAAAAATGTACTATTACTTATATGACACCTGAATGGAAACAACAAAAAATGGAATTAGATGGGGATTTATCAGAACTTTTACAGCATGAGTATGACCATTTAGATGGTATATTAGCGACAATGAAAGCAATAGATAATAAATCGTTTTATTTCAAAAAATAGCCAATATTCTGCAAATAAAGTAATTGACTGTTATTTTTGTTAAGTTTTATTTAAATATTCCGATAATAAATATATGTGGCAAAGTATAAAGCGAAAGGGGAAATGATAAATGAAGGTTGATTTTTCAGCAGTACAGACAAGCCAAATTTTTAAAAGTGCACATATTTCAAATGCTGAAAAGCAAAATGGTACGACAAAACAAAAACAGATAAAACAGGACAGAGTGTCTATCAGCGGAAAAGGAAAAGCTGATAATATGATAAAAGGACTTCAAAAACAAAAACAAGCATTGATGCAAAGAAAAAGTGAAGTCAGAGCAAAAGCATTAGAAGAAGGCAAAAGTGTACAAGAAGTTAATACATTAATAGAATCTTATGATATGCAAATTAAAAATATAGATACACAGATTGCAAAAATACAAACAGAACAAGCAGAAAAAACAACAAAACCAAAAGAATACAATAAAAATACCCTAAAAACAAAAGAACAAGTAGAAAAACAAAAACTTGCTTCATTGACAGAGCTTTCTGTGAATGCTGAACAGGCAGATACGATGTATTCTGTAAAAAATAGTGTTGATAGAGAAGCAAGGACATTGTCATCAGAAATTGCAATGGATAAAAGCTATAATATAGGACAAGATTTTATTGACAAAAAAGAAGAAAGGCTTTCACAATTAGAACAGAAGTCACAGCAGTTAATGGAAGATGTCGGCGAAAAATTGGTGGAAGTACAACAAATTGCAAATGATAATATAAAAGCAGAAGCGAATGTAGTAGAAGAAGAAAAAGAAACAACAACAGAAAAAATACAACAGCAGTCAGAAGAAGCAGAACAGACACAACAAACAGAAAACGAATAAATAGTAAAAAGGTATTTGTATGTTTTATATTACAAATACCTTTTTTATACTATTAAATATTATATTTATCTTCTTTTAAATAAAATAGCAATTCGCTCATTTCAATATGGTACAGTTGAAAAAAGTGTCTTAAAATATTAATTTTATGTTGTGTACTTGTATTTACAAAAACATATATATTACTGCTTATAGCACAATATCCCTTTTTTTGAAGTGACTTTTTGCTTCTAGAAACATAAAGGGAAAGTTCTTTATTTTGTTTGTCTTCTGCTAATTGATTTAATATTGTTTTATCTGTTTCATGAAGCATAATAAGTACTTTTTGAAAAAAGTCTGTCCAATTTTTTACAGTTTGTTCTACACCTTGAAATTGAAATTTGAGTATATTTTTTCCTGTAAAACAATAATCATCTTCTAATGTATAAGCTGTTAATAGTTGTTGAAATGATTGATAATTTGATTTTGGAAAAGCCCAAAGCTGTAATGCTGTTTTTTTCAATTCTTCGTTTCTTTGTTCTAGTTCTTGCAATGTCCATTTTTGTTTTTGTGCAATGATTTGGTTCATACGAAAGCCGCTATTTTTTAGCCCAATTTCTTCCATATCTCTTTTTTGCTGAAATGTTTTATTACTATAAGAAGAATTATAAGCGGTTAATGTTAAATTGGCTAGTCTGTGTAGCCATACCTCATGTATAATTTTCCAGTTTGCTCCTAAAGCAGTTTTCCATTCAGGAGTTAATTGCTGAGGCATAATGTGTTCTATAGAACAGTTGCCTGTTTCAAGCATTTCGTATATATTTTTACTTTCTAAATGGTTGCCGTTTTCCAATCTTTCTAAAATATATTGTTTCGATTTGTTTGACATAGCATATATATTTTTTACTGTCAAACACTCTAAAAACATAGTATCTGTAGGAAATTGTGTTCTTTCTTTTTTGTTTTCCAGTATATATTTTAATTTCTCAACATACTGCTGTTTGCTTCCATCTAATGCCGTAATATCTCTATCTAATACAATGAATATTTTATTGAGTGCATTTGTAGGCAAATCACATATTATTCTGCGAAATAGATAACTTTCTATATATTGAAGTAATTCTACTACATCTTTTTCTGTAATAATATCTTCTGTCCATATATGAAATACTTCTAAAAAAAATGGTATTGCTACAGTAAAGTCTAATTTTTTCCATCTTCTTAAAACATCATTTATATTTTTAGAGTAAGTTTTTGCATAGATTAATTTTTCATACCATTGAGCATATTGTTCCATATCTTTCAGTATTTGTTCTATATTACCATCTGTTTTTTGCTCTACATATTCTTTAAATGCAATATATACTTTTTTAATAGTAGGTATTTTTTGTTGCTTTACACTCAAATAATGACGTAGAAAATCGCTTAAATAATGTTTTGTATGTTGCTCAATAACACTCCAATATTTTTTATAATAAAGGGTCTGTTTTTGAGGAGGTATTCCCATAAAAACATAATTTCGTATTTTATCTCCTTCTTCTAATTCCAATCCTGTAGAATTAAGACTTTCAAATATTAATTGAGCATTGTCATTATGATTTAAACTAATGTCAATAATGATAATACGACGTATGCTTTCAAATAATTGGTCTGCGGAAAGTTCTCCCCATTTTATTTTATCTTTAAAAAAAGCATAATTTGCTGTAATATCAGAGTTTTCTATAGTATCCTTTTTGGCATCAAAAAGTGCTTGAAATGCTTGTTTGTCTTCTTGAATAGGTTTTAGTTTTATTTTTGTTTCTTCTGGCTGATATTTGTCAATTAGATATTCTTCATAAATTTTTTGTGCTAATTTGTTGTCTTTTGATGCTACAGTCCCTTTTTTTAATAAGTTATATAATGCCAACAATATAATAGATATTGTTGTTAATCTTTGCTGTCCGTCAATAATAACATATTCTTGTGCATAACTGTCAGGATTATAAAAAGAAACGATACTACCTAAAAAATGATTTTCTCTGTTCATTTTAATTACTTTTACTAAATCATCATAAAGTCTTTGGCATTGTGGTATTTTCCAAGCATAATTTCTTTGATATACAGGAATGACAAAACGTTTGTCAGTACCTCCCAAAAATCGTATTAGATATTTCGCATCTCCATGCACAATATCACCACCTTCATTACTCTATTATATAAAAAAAATGTCATAATTACAATCATTGTGCTAAGAGTGCGAATAAAATCAATTTTTATTGTTTTTTGTAAAATAGAAAAAACATAAAATAATACCAATACTACCAGCTAAAAGTGCAGGAATAAACAATTTAGTGTAATTTACAGGTGCATAATCGTATTGTCCTGTGACAATGTAACGATATAATATATAATTTAAACTTAATGTAGTGCTTCTAAGCATATTTTCAAATGTTGCGATAAGTATGGCGATTGCTAAAAATAATAGTCCGCTGCATAAAATTAAATTCATTTTTCTGTTATGTGCATTGATGCGTGATAAATCTTCTAATGTAATTTGTGTGTTTTGCTGTTGTTCCATTTGCTGTTCCTCTTTTTCCAATAATAATTCTTGTAATGATATTTGAAATAGTTTTGAAATATTTACAATACTTTCTATATCTGGCAAACTATTTCCTTTTTCCCATTTTGATAATGTTTGACGAGAGATACTTAATTTTTCTGCTAATTGTTCTTGTGTTATACCAGAAAGTTTTCTTAATTCACAAATTTTGTTTCCTAAATCCATAGCTATTCTCCTTTCTTTTGTTGTTTTTATCATAGCAAAATTTTTATAAGAAAGAAAGCAATGATATATTACATTTGTGCTATCATTTTTTACAAAAGACGATTTTGTATCAATAAAGTAATAAATGAAAGTAGTAAAATTTGAAATTGTATGACATTGATGCTATAATAATTTTAATATTGTAATAAGTAAAAACAAAAGAATGTATCAATTACAATTTTCTTACACTTTTTAAAACAATATTTACAAAGAAAAATTGTATTGTTATCATAATAAAAAAGTCTTTTGGTGTAGGAGGAAAAGGGGAATGAAAACAATAAAGACATTGCTGTCTTTGCTACTTTGTATTATATATACTACAGAGGCATTTGGAGCAGTAATGGATAGAGAACAGTTTTTTGATTTAGGAAATAGTAATAGTGTAGTAAGAATAGAAATTATAGAAAGAGCAACAGGAAATATTGTAAACATTGTAAAACAAGAAGAATTAAATAAGACATATGAAATATTAAAGAAAATGAAATTTGGTAAAATAATAACATATGATGCTTATCAAAGAGAGAATAATATAGGCATAAGTGATTATAGTATGAATTTTTACCAAAAGGACAATATTGTAAAACAATTAGAGATTACACAAGACACAATATATACAAATAAGTGGGTACTATTTCCAGAACAAATGCCTAATGACTTTTACTATTTTACAAAATATATGATACTAACAAAACAAAATTATAAAAAAACTTTTACAGAAGAAGACTTTTATCAAAATAATATACTTTGGAAAGATAGTCCTATTATATTTCCTAAAAATAAGCCCTATTATGAACAAAATAATGGTGTTATGGCAGAATTTAAAACATTAAATATTGTTTTAAATGCAAATGCTATATATGATTTTGCTTCTCAAACAGTTACAATAGATGGACAAAAGGAGTTTCTTTTTGGAGAACAGAATGAGAATGCAATATATGTGTCAGCAGAACAGTTTTCAAAATTGTTAGGATATACAACCGTATGGGATAATACACTTAATATATTGACCATACAGCAACCTAAAAATTATAATGAAAGATGGGAAAAATTAAGAGGTATTCCTGAATTTTATGGCAATATGCAAACACTATTTAAAGATACAATATCATTTGAAAATTTTTTAAATATAGATAAACAGCAACCACTTACAAAAGTGACTATTAAAAATGAAAAAACCAATTATACCACAACCATTACAGAACAAACAGCATTACAGCAAATATATGATATATTGTATAATACTACAATATATCAAATTGAAAAACAAAATGTGCAAGCAGATGAACCTATTTATCGTTATGCTATTACATTATATCAAAATGAAAAAGCAGTTAAAACATTTTTTATGACTTCAGAAAATGTAATGAAAGATAATATATATCGTGTAAGTGTTAGTACAGCATTTTTTGATTACATTTATAATATAAATGAAACTGCTTATGCAAAAGCAATATTGTATCAGTGGAAAGTAGTATAAAAATAAAAAGACCTTGAAGCAAAGTTTTCAAGGTCTTTTTTGTAGGTTATATAAGTTGTTTAGAAAGTGCAACAAGTTCTTTTGTTGCTTGTGTAATATCTTTTTGAGCAAATATTGCAGAAACTACAGCAACACCATCTATACCACTACCTTTTAGTTGCAATATGTTTTTTTGGCTGATGCCTCCTATTGCTACAACAGGTATAGAAACTGCATTACAAATTTTATGTAATGTTTCAAATGAAACTTCGCTCGCATCTAATTTTGTAGAAGTAGAAAAAACAGCTCCTACTCCTAAATAATCTGCACCTTGTTTTTGTGCTAATATAGCTTGTTCTACTGTTTGTACAGAAACACCTATTATTTTGTTTTGCCCCAATTTTTGACGAACTTCTCCTGCTTCCATATCTTTTTGCCCTACGTGAACACCATCAGCATCTACAGCAATAGCTATATCTACATTGTCATTTATTACAAAAGGAATATGATATTTATCTGTTATTTTTTTTAATGCGATTGCTTGTTTTAAAAAGTCGTCATAACATAATTCTTTTTCTCTTAATTGTAAAAATGTAGCACCACCTTTTATTGCCTTTTCAACTTGTTCTTCTAATGTCTGCCCATTTAGCCAAGTGCGGTCTGTTACAGCATAAACAAGCATTTTTTCATTCTCTACATTCAAATTTACTACCTCCTGTCAATGCAACATCATCTAATGTACTTAATGCGTTTATTAAGTGCATACGAAAACTAGAAGTACCAGAAATTTCTTTTTGTACTTTTGCAAATGCAACTTCGCCACAATATCCCATAGCACAAATAGCAGCAACAGTTGACTGTAATATATTTTTTGTGTTTGCAGCACAATATGCAGCAATCATTGCAGTTAACATACAGCCTGTGCCTGTAATTTTAGACATAATAGTATGACCATTTCGTATAATATATGCTGTTTTATCATCTGTTACAATGTCTATTGCTCCTGTAATGGCAATTACAGCACCTGTTTTTTGACTTAATTTTTTGGCGAATGCAATGACCTCATCAATATTTTGTTCTGTTACAGTGTCGCTTATATCTGCGTCAACACCTTTTGTTGTTCCGCTTCCCTGATATACCGTTTTAATTTCAGAAATATTTCCTCTAATTACAGTAAATTTTACTTCTTGAAGTAAACGAAATGTTGTTTCTGTACGCAATTTTGTAGCACCTGCTCCAACAGGGTCAAGTACAACAATATGCCCCAATTTATTTGCTTTTTTTCCTGCCAATATCATAGAATTTATTGTTCGAGCATTTAATGTACCTATATTTATGACAGTGCCTTTACAAATAGATGTCATTTCTTCTGCTTCTTGTTCATCGTCTGCCATAATGGGAGAAGCACCACAGGCAAGCAATACATTTGCAACATCATTTACTGTTACATAATTTGTAATACAATGTATCAAAGGAAGTTGTTCTCTTACATTTGATATAACATTTTGCAACATAAAAAAGACCTCCAAATATAATTAATTTGTTACTATCTGCTAAAAAGCATAGCATAAAAAAAATGATATTGCAATGAAAAGCATATAACACAATGTAGTTTTTAAGTAGTATGTCTGTTTTGACAAAGTAAAAAAAGTTGTTTTGATACAATAGCAGTATGCGTATTATGTACAATAATCCAATTTTTTGGAGATACAGCAATAACTTTATTTGATTTATAACTGATTTTATTTTCTTTGTTTTGTACCATATCACCAATGTATACAGCATTATGTAATATATTTCTTATAGTAGAAGCAGACCATACCCCTTTATTTTTAATGCCTTTTCTGCCTGTATCTTTGTTTTGCATAGCTTTATATTGTGAAGGAGTGGGTATTTTTTTATTGGTAAGAAGTTTTGCAATAGAAGAATAAGATTTTTTTTCGAAAGCATATTGCTCAAATATAAAATGAACAATAGGAGCTGTGATATCGTCTATAATGAGTTTGTGCTTGTCAAAAGAAGATTTTTGATAACCATAAGGAGCATAGTTACCTAAATATTGCCCTTGCATTTGTTTTTGATGAAACACTTTTTTGATATTTTGAGATAATTCTTCACAATACCATTCATTTACAAGAGCATTGATTTGACGCGTTTTTTTGTTATGTTTGTCATTTGTATCTATATTATCTACTATAGTAATAAAACGAATACCCCAAACAGGAAATAAGTAATGTAAATATTTTTCAGCAGTTGTTATATTTCTTGTAAAGCGAGATTGTGTTTTACACAGTATAATAGAAAACGCATTTTTTTGAGCATATTGTAACATACGCTTAAAATTAGGGCGATTATCATCTAATCCAGAATAATTTTCATCACAATAAATATCAAATATAGACCAATTACGTTGATGAGCATATTGTGTTAAAAGTAATATTTGATTTTGTATACTTTCGTTTTGATTTTCTCTGTTATATTCATTTGAAATGCGACAGTAAATTGCAACTTTTTCTGACATAATATCACCATTTTAATAATGTTTGTTTAGTGTATTCTATAAAAAAATAAAATATGATGATGATATTATTAAAAAAACTCTCAACAACTATATTATAATGTGTTGTTGAGAGTATTAAAATTTAATTTTCGTTTTCTAATTTAGAAATACCTATTTTTATTCTGTTTAAGCTTTCTTGTTTTCCAAGTATGTCCGCTAATTCCATAGCACCACCGGGTGAAGTAGGTTCTCCAGAAAGTGCTGTTCTGACAGGCCATAAAAGTTGACCGTTTTTAATCTCTAATGTTTGTACTAATTCCATAAGAGCATCATGTATTGCTGTTTCTGTCCAAACAGATAAATTTTCAAGTACTGGTAATGCAGCTTTTAAACTGGAAAGTGCAATTTCTTTTGTAGTTTTCATTTTTTTATGAATATATAATTCTGTACTATATTCTGGAAGTTTATCAAAAAAATCGACCAATGTTGGTATATCATTTAATGTTTCCAAACGTTTTTGAAGCAACAAAGCAATTTTTTTCAAATCTAATGAAGTGTTTTTGATAGCTTTTTTTAAGCGATTTTCTGCTAAAATATAGAAATCATCAGGTTTCATATTTTTGATATATTCTCCATTAAGCCATGTCAATTTTTTAATATCAAATATAGAAGGAGATTTACTTAATCCTTCTATTGTAAATGCTTTTTCTAATTCTGAAAGTGAAAATATTTCTGTATTATCAGAAGGACTCCAACCTAAAAGAGCGATATAATTAACAATAGCTTCTACTAAATAGCCTTCGTTTACTAAATCTTCAAAAGATTTATCACCATGACGTTTTGAAAGTTTGTTATGAGCATCTCTCATTACAGCAGGCAGATGAACATAAACAGGTGCTTCCCACCCAAAAGCTTCATAAAGAAGGTTGTATTTTGGCGTAGAAGAAAGATATTCGCTTCCTCTTACTACGTGAGTAATTTTCATTAAATGGTCATCAACAACATTGGCAAAATTATAAGTAGGATAACCATCTGCTTTCATAAGTATTTGGTCGTCAAGTTCTTCGTTTTCAACAGTAATATCACCATATACTACATCGTGAAATGTTGTTGTGCCTTCTGTAGGCATTTTTTGTCTAATAACAAAGGGGATACCTGCATCTAAATTTTGTTGTATTTGTTCAGTAGAAAGTCCTAAACAGTGACGGTCGTATTTTGCAAAGGCATCTCCTTTTTCATTACTTGATTTTAAAGAGGAAAGACGCTCTTTGGAACAAAAACAGTAATAGGCTTGTCCTTTTTCGATTAATTCTTTGGCATAATCCATATATAGCCCCATACGTTCGCTTTGTATATAAGGGCCATATTCACCACCAATATCTGGACCTTCATCGTGTTTTAATCCTGTCATTTTTAATGTGTTGTAAATAACATCTGTTGCACCTTCTACTAATCGCTCTTGGTCAGTATCTTCAATGCGTAGTATAAATTTTCCATTTTGAGATTTTGCAATTAAATATTCATATAGTGCAGTTCTTAAATTTCCTATGTGCATATAGCCTGTAGGACTTGGAGCAAATCTTGTTCTAATTTCCATTTGAAATTCTTCCTTTCTGAATAACATTACGATAATTAGTTTATACGTTTCTATCCATATTGTAAAGAGAAAAACAAATACATTATAATTAGTTTTTAGTATTGTAATGCTATACTATGAGGTATTAGCAATATGAAAAAGTCATATATTAATATAAAAAACAAAAGGGGTTGTTGTTTTTATGAAGGTATTTTCACTAAAAATGGAAAATATAAGTATATTTGTATTACTTGTAATAATTGTGTCAGGATTGTATTTTACAATACAAAAACAAAATACAGTAGAAACAATGCTACCTGTAAATTCTAAAGTAATAATACTAGATGCAGGGCATGGAGGTTGGGACCCTGGAAAAACAGGTACACAAGGTGATAATGAAAAAAATATTAATTTGCAAATTGCCCAAAAATTAAAACAATATTTAGAGCAAGGAGGAGCAGTTGTATATATGACAAGAAATAGTGATGAAGCATTGGGAGAAAAAAAGGGAGAAGATATGAAAGAAAGAAAACGTATTGCAAATGAAAGTGAAGGAGATATATTTATAAGCATACATCAAAATGCTTTTCCGAAAGGAAGTGCAAAAGGAGCACAAGTATTTTATCATAAGCAGTCTCAAGAGGGTAAAAAATTAGCAGAAGAAATACAAAAATCTCTTAAAAAATATGTAGATGATGAAAATATAAGGGAAGTAAAAGAAAATACAAATTATTACATATTGAAAAAAACAGAATTGCCTTCAGCACTTGTAGAATGTGGTTTTTTGTCTAATTTGGAAGAAGAAAAGAAATTGAATACAGAAGAGTATCAGCAAAAAGTGGCGTGGGCAATATATGTAGGTATTATGAATTATTTTGAACAGCAAGATATTCAAAATGTGTAGCAATGTGTTTGGCAAGTATATAAATTTTAAGTGTTGTATCTATTTTTCGTTAAGAAAGCGTTAAGAAACTGTTAAGAAAATAGAAAAAATTTATCTATTTATTTCATTCGCAATAAAAAAGTTCAGCCAAATACAAATATAAAATAAAATAATGTAAATAAAATAAATTTTATTACAATTTGTATGACATTATAGCATAGTAAAACGAAATTGCTTTAAAATCAAGGAGAATAAAACATTTTTAAAAATACGATTTTACTTCAAAAATGATATTATTTTTGAATAAATAATGTCAAAATAGAAAAAATCAATAATAAAAAATGTAAAATAATTTTATTATTGTTCATTTTGTATGCTGTAAAACATAAAATTAACAAAAAATTATGCTTGCAAAATCAAAAAAGACAATTAAAATAATAATTAGTTATAATATTTTGGACATTTGATACAGATAGCATACCAACAGATGAAAGGAGTTATGAAAAATTACATAAACAGTAGTAGATTTGCACTATAGTATTTATGAATGCTGTGTGTCTGCTGATTTCGCTATAATGAATTATATTTCTATTATAAAAAATGCTGTATGAAATGCTTTCAAAATAAAACTAATGTTAACGTTGTAATCATAATGAAAAGGGGGAAATACTTATGGCAATACTACAAAGTATTTATAACGTGCTCTGGGGTGCTCCTATGCTGATACTTTTGGTAGTAACACACTTATTTTTAACATTCCGCACAAGATTTATACAGGCAAGTACACTTAAAGCAATTAAATTGTCTGTTACACCTGACGCAGAGGCAAGCGGCGACGTTAGTTCTTTTGCAGCACTTGCAACAGCACTTGCAGCAACAATTGGTACTGGTAATATCGTTGGTGTAGCAACAGCGATTGCAGCAGGTGGCCCAGGTGCAGTATTCTGGTGCTGGTTGACCGGTTTGTTTGGTATGGCAACAAAATATGGCGAAGGTCTTTTAGCAGTAAAATACAGAGTGAAAACATCTGATGGTATGATGTTAGGTGGCCCTATGTATGCTCTGGAAAATGGTTTAAAACAAAAATGGCTTGGTGTAGCATTTGCAGTATTTGCAGGTATTGCTTGTTTTGGTATTGGTAATATGACACAAGGTAATTCCATTTCTACAATGGTACAAAGCAACTTTGGTGTATCTCCATATATCACAGGTATTGTTTTAACAGTAGGTACTGGTTGTGTTATACTTGGTGGTGTACAATCTATAGCAAAAGTTTGTGAAAAATTAGTTCCTTTAATGGCTGGTTTATACATACTTGGTTGTATTATTATCTGCGTTATTAATGGTCCTTATATGGGCAAAGCAGTTGCATTAATTATAAGTAGTGCATTTTCAGAACAAGCGATTGCTGGCGGTCTTATGGGCGGCGGCTTAATGATAGCACTTCGTGCTGGTGTATCTCGTGGTTTGTTTACAAATGAGTCTGGTTTAGGTTCTGCTCCTATCGCAGACGCAGCAGCTCAAACAAGAAACCCTGTTCGTCAAGCATTGGTTTCTATGTCTGGTGTATTCTGGGATACTATCGTTGTTTGTGCTATGACAGGCCTTGTACTTGTTTCTACAATTATTAAAAATCCTGAAGCTGCAATTAATCCTGCAACAGGTAGTTTATTTACAGGTGGCGACTTAACAACACACGCATTTGATGCAATCAAAGGCGTTGGACCTATTGTATTAACAATCGGTTTAATTACATTTGCATGGTCAACAATACTTGGCTGGTCTTATTATGGTGAAAAATGTTGGGAATATCTTGTAGGTAAAAAAGCACTTATGCCTTTCAGAATTTGCTGGACAATCGTAGTATTTATTGGTTGTGTAACAGCTCTTGACTTGGTATGGTTGATTGCCGACATATTGAATGGTTTGATGGCGTGGCCAAACTGTATTGCATTGTTGGGATTAAGCGGTGTTATTGTTTCTGAAACGAAAAAATATCTTTGGGATGATAACTTGGACGGCTTTACTGATGATGAAATTAAAGTAATTGATAATAAATAATAAAATTCCTTTTTATAAAATAGTAAAGACCTCTATTCCAACAGGAATAGAGGTCTTTACTATTTTATAAATTATATACTTTAAAATTAGGTTTTTTTTAATAACGGTTAAGAATTTATTAAGTATTTATTCATAAAATGGACATATTTTTCCAGTATACTGATTTCAGAAGTTAAGAGAAAAAGAACAAGCACCCCTCTCTGGCTTCTGAAATAATCGTATCTCCCCGCCCCAAGGGAGATACGCCCCCCTTAATGAATATTATTTTTAAAGAAGGCATTAAAAATGACAAAAAAGAAATTAGAGATATTGGAAATTTATAGTGGCGAAATTATAGATATGAATAATGTACAGATAAAAAAAGAAAAAACACAAAAAAATAAAAAAATATTTTTTTGTGAAATGATTAAAAATTGCTTTGTATCAGCTTTTCCTAAAGCTGAATGACTATATATTTGAAAAGTTTGACAATATGACAGGCTCTCCTCCTCACACTTAGAGCACTGTCAACATAATTATTACCCCCCTCTCTTGCGGCTGATGAACCCCTCATCAGCCGTTTTTAATGTAGTGTTTTTAAACTTTGCTGTTGCATATACTGCTATAAAGGGGGAGTTGCTTTGGGAATATATAAAGTAATTAAAATAAAGTTGCCAAAACTACTACAGAAAAATAATAATAGAATGATAAAAAAGGGGATTTCCAAAAAAAGAAATCAAAAAAATATTTTAAAAAGAACAAACTATTCTCATAAAAAACAAACTGTTTTTGCACACCATACTGCTAAAACAATAACCAAAAAGCATAAAAACAAAGTATATCATAACAATATAAAATTAAAATATATAATCATTGTATTATTTTTGGCGGTGATATTGATAAAAGGCATTATGATATTACATTATCATAGTGAACAAAAACAAATACAAAATACGGATGCAGTAGTAGAAACAAAAACAAATTTTTTTATAAAAGAAAGTCTTCCTTATTCGCATTAATACAATGTTTTTGTGCAAATATTTACTTTATTTATATTGCTGTGGTATAATCATATCATATTGTAAATTAAAGTAAACAGAAAGGAGAAGATTTATGTCTTCTACAGCACAAAAAAATATTAGAAATTTTTGTATTGTTGCCCATATAGACCATGGCAAATCTACATTAGCAGACAGATTAATACAAAAAACAGGATTATTAACAGAAAGAGAAATGCAGGAGCAAGTGCTTGATAATATGGATTTAGAAAGAGAAAGAGGTATTACGATAAAAGCACAGGCAGTGCGTTTGGTATATAAAGCAAATGATGGAGAGGAATATGTATTTAATTTAATTGATACACCAGGACACGTTGACTTTAATTATGAAGTTTCAAGAAGCCTTGCCGCTTGTGAAGGAGCAGTATTGATTGTAGATGCTGCACAAGGTATCGAAGCACAAACTTTAGCAAATGTATATTTAGCTTTAGATAATGATTTAGAAATATTGCCAGTAATTAATAAAATTGACTTGCCTAGTGCCAATCCAGAATTAGCAAAACAAGAAATTGAGGATATTATAGGAATATTTGCACAAGATGCTCCTATGATTTCTGCAAAGAATGGTATCAATATAGAGCAAGTTCTTGAAAAAATTGTAACAGATATTCCAGCACCTTCTGGTGAAAGAAATGCTCCTTTAAAAGCATTGGTATTTGACTCTGTGTATGACCAATATAAAGGCGTTATTGTTATTATGAGAGTGTTTGATGGTGCAATAAAAAAGGGTACAAAAGTAAAAATGATGGCAACAGAAAAAGAATTTGATGTAGTAGAAGTAGGTGTATTTGGAGCAGGAAGATTTATACCAACAGATGTATTAGAGGCAGGTATGGTAGGCTATTTTACAGCAAGCATTAAAAATGTTGCAGATACACGTGTAGGGGATACTGTAACAGAAGCGGACAACCCTACAGCGGAAGCATTACCAGGATATAAAAAAGTCAATCCTATGGTATACTGTGGATTGTTTCCAGCAGATGGTGCAAAATATCCTGATTTGAGAGAAGCACTTGAGAAATTGCAACTCAATGATGCAGCATTGTTTTTTGAACCTGAAACATCAGTAGCATTAGGATTTGGTTTTCGATGTGGATTTTTGGGACTACTCCATTTAGAAATTGTACAGGAAAGATTAGAAAGAGAGTATAATTTAGATTTGGTAACAACAGCACCAAGTGTTATTTATAAATTGTTTTTGACAGATGGCACAGAAATGGAAATATCAAATCCAAGTAATATGCCAGACCCTGCTAAAATAGAACATATGGAAGAACCTATTGTAAAAGCGGAAATTATGCTTCCTAAAGAATATATTGGTGCAATTATGAAATTGTGTCAACAAAGACGAGGAGAATATATTAGTACAGAATATTTAGATGAAAGTAGAGCAATGTTGTTGTATGAAATGCCTTTGAATGAAATTATATATGACTTTTTTGATGTGTTAAAATCCAGAAGCAGAGGTTATGCTTCATTTGACTATAGCCTAATAGGATATAAACAAAGTGAACTTGTAAAATTAGATATATTGGTAAATAGAGAAGTTGTTGATGCACTTTCTTTTATTGTTCATAAATCTACTTCTATAGAAAGAGGCAGAAAAATATGTGAAAAACTTAAAAAAGAAATCCCTAGACAACTTTTCGAAATACCAATACAGGCAGGCATAGGTAGTAAAATTGTGGCAAGAGAAACGGTTAGTGCTATGAGAAAAGATGTTTTAGCAAAATGTTATGGTGGTGACATTAGTAGAAAGAGAAAATTGCTTGAAAAACAAAAAGAAGGCAAAAAGAGAATGAGACAAATAGGAAATGTAGAAGTACCTCAACAAGCATTTATGAGCGTACTAAAATTAGAAGAAGAATAAAATCAATTTTTATTTTAAAAAGTAGAATGAATATAAAACATTCTACTTTTTTGTTTATTAATAAAGTAGTTATTGCTTCTATTAATAGTATAATATAAATTTCGATAATGTACAAGACTTGTATTGATATATAAAACTGTAAAATAGCACTATTAAAAAATAAAGGAGGAGAAAAAATGAATAAAACATCAGTAAATAATAACAAAACAATTTATTATCACGGTACAAAAGCTGATTTAAAAAAGGGTGATTTAATTAAAATAGGGTATCATTCTAATTATGGGAAAAAAAAGCAAATTTTGTATATTTTTCTGCTACAATGGAGGCAGCAGTTTGGGGAGCAGAACTTGCACAAGGAGATATGTTAGGTAGAATTTATATTATAGAACCTACAGGAGATTTTGAAGATGACCCTAATTTGACAGATAAAAAATTTAAAGGAAATCCTACAAAATCATATCGTAGTAAATATCCTTTACGTGTAATAGATGAAGTTTTACATTGGCAGGGACATACTGAGGATATGCTTGAAAAAATGCGTAAAAATTTGGAGGAATTGAAAAAGCAGGGAATTGAGGCAATAAATGATTGATATAATAGTATTGTGTAAAAATATATTACTAATATCATAATCAGAATACTTGACAGATGTAGTAGGCAGATATATACTTTATTTGACAATATGATAGAGGGGAGGTATGTTGTTATGTTTGATAGTGATATGTTGTCTACCGCTTTTGAAAATATGGACGCAGATGTTGTAAGCTTCTTATTGAATATAGTAAATCCAGATATTGCGTTTATTATTTCTCGTTTTGAGAATATCACTGTTGTTACAGTAATGATATTGTTTTTACTATTGGGTATGTGGAAAACATTTGAAAAAGCGGGAAAATTGGGTTGTATTGCTTTGATACCATTTTATAATTATTATAAATTGTATCAAATTGCTTTTGGTAGTGGATGGTTTTTTCTGTTGGGTATGATACCATTTGCAAATATTATTGTGAGGGTAGTGTTTGGTGCAAAACTTGCGGAGGCATTTGGGAAAAATGAAGTATTTGGAGCAGTATTATCCTATTTTCCTTTTCTATTTTATATAATATTAGGATTTGGAAAATCTACTTATTTCGTGCAAAAAAATCAAATAGAAAAAAACGAAGATTTTTGACAAATAAGTATATAAAAACAGATTACTAATATTATAAATAAAATGATTGACAACTGCAATAGACAAATATATACTAATGTAGACAATATATGTTAAAATTAATAAAAATTAGGGGAGGTATTTTATTATGACAAGTAGTGATGTTGGCTTTATTATTTTTGATATGGTATTTATAGGTATTATAATTGCGTATGTTGTATTTGCAATAGCGGGTGTATGGAAAACATTTGAAAAAGCAGGAGAACCTGGTTGGGCGTCCATTGTACCGTTTTTGAATTTTTATAAATTGTATAAAATTGGTTTAGGTACTGGTTGGATTTTTGTACTTTTAATTATACCAGTTGTAAATTTTATTTTGAATATTATACTGGGTATAAAAATGGCACAAGCATTTGGTAAAGGCATATTGTTTGGATTAGGAATAGCATTTTTGCCTGGAATATTTTATATGGTATTAGGCTTTGGTAGTGCTACCTATCAAAGATAAACAAATGTAATAAATCAAATATAAAAACTAAAATTACATATTATTTTGTAAAACAAATAGAGATTTACCAAAAAAAGGAATGAAAAAATTCCTTTTTTTGTTTCAAAAAATTTTAGTTGAAGTGATATATGGTATTGAAGTATAATAATAAAAATATAGTAAATAAATAGCACAAAAGAGAGGAGCACCAAAATGAAGCAATTTTTTGGAAACAGCCACCGAGGAGATTTAAAAGAAGCGGCAAAAGGATTGCACGAACCATCATTTATTATGTTATTATCTAATCAGAAACAGTTTGATGCTCATGTAAAAGAATTAGAGCATATGTATCCCCGAGTGCCAAGTATTGGCTGTATTGGTATGAGTTACGGAAGAAAAGTAGAAGAAACAGGCGTTGGCATTATTGCTTTTTATGATGGCATCAATGCTGTAGCAAATGTACTTGAAAAAGTATCTGTAATGCCTGCAAGATATATTGAAAGATTACAGAAAGATATAAAAGAGGTTAATGCTGATAAGAAGGATACTATTTGTATTGATTTTTGTTCTGGAAATGATGCTTGTGTGTTAACCACAATGTGTACTGTTTTGAAACCTTTGGGCATCTCTCTTGTAGGGGGCACAGGCGATGCTGGAAAAGTATCTGTAAACGGTAGAGTTTATGAAGATGGTGTAGCATATGCCTTAATTAAAAATAAAAATGGAAGGGTGAAAGCATATAAAGAAAATATTTATAGAAAAATGAAAAATTATAGATTTATTGCTTCCAAAACAGATAAATCAAAATATATATTAGGAGCATTAAATGGACGTCCAGCTAAAAAAGTATATCAAGATATACTTCATATTACAGAAAAACAAATATTGACACAAACATTTAAAAATCCTTTTGGTAAAATAAATGGAGATGAAACGTGTATTGTGTCTATAAAAGACATACAAGGAGAAGCATTGGCGTGTTTTAGACAAGTAAATGACTCTGATGTACTTGTATTATTAGAATTGGGAGATTATAAAGCGATTGTAAAAGAAACCATACAAAAAATACAAAATGATTTTAAAAGACCATCAGCAGTATTTTCTGTAAACTGTCTGTTTCGATATAAATTATTTAGTCAAAGTAATTATATGAAACAGTATTTGAATGATATGGCAATATTAGGAAGTCACGCAGGATTTATAGGATATGGAGAACATTATAACAATCAATTTGTAAATCAGTCTATGTCGTGTGTTGTGTTTGAATAAAGGGGTGGAGTTATGTTTTTAAGAAGAAAGCAAAAGAAAGAAAGTAATAATGTAGAACAAAAACAGCCAATAGGGAAAAAGTCACATTCAATACTTCATATTATAAAAAGTTTGCAAGGCTATCAAAAAGATTTAGTACAAAAAGAAGTTTCTTCTCTTTTTGAATTAAATATGGTAAGTCATTCTTTTGATGAAGTTTTACAAGAAGCAGGACAATTTCAAACGAAACTGCAAAATTTTGAACAAAATTTTCATCGTATCAGTCAGGCATCTGATGGTTTTATATCAGTAAAAGGAGATATTTCGAGTTCTGTGAAAGAGGCAGAAGGAGAAGTAGAAAATTTAAAAAATATATCTATTAATTTGGAAACAAATTTCGGAGAGATGGACGCTATATTTAATCGTTTGCAGCAGGATATGGAAAAAATAAAGCAATGTATGGAAAAAATAGAGTCCATAGCAGACCAAACAAATATATTAGCTATTAATGCTTCTATTGAGGCAGCCAGAGCAGGAGAGCAGGGAAAAGGATTTGCTGTAGTAGCAACAGAGGTACGAACATTAGCAGATGGCATTAAAATGCTTGCCACAGATGTAGATGCTAGTGTAAAAGCGGTAGAAAATGGTACAAAAGAATTGAATGAAAATATTAAAATATCTCAAAATACATTAATGGAAGGAACAGGAAAAGTACAAAAAACATATGAAACATTTGATAAAATTACACAAGCAGCAGAAGGAGCAGCTTCTGTACAGTCAGATATTTCAACAGTAATAGAAGAGTCACAAATAGCACTAACAACAGTATGTAGTTTTTTTGATAAAATCAATGAACGTTATCAATATGTGCAAGAACATATTAAAACAGCAAGTAATTTAGGTACAACAAAAAGTGCTATATTTGAAGATGTAGACAATTTATTATCTCAAATTCCTCCTATTGTAGAGGACTAAAAAATAAAAAAGCCCCCATAAACAATATGACATTGTTTATGGGGGTTATAAAATAAATAATGAAATGGGTTAGCAAAATTAATTTTTATCTACCTGTGGTATTACATCTGTAGAAGTAGCATCTAAATTGTCCTCCCAAAGATATTTTCTGGTTTCACTTACAATAACGCCACTTAAAAGAAGTAAAGATACTAAATTAGGAAATGCCATACAAGCATTTAATGTGTCAGCAATGTTCCAAACAAGGTCAAGTGCTGTAACACACCCTATAAATACGACAAATACCCAAACTACTCTAAAAGGAAATACAGCTTTTTTGCCTGCTAAATATTCCCAAGCTCTTTCACCATAATAAGACCAACCAAGTATAGTAGACCAAGCAAATGTAATTAAGCCTACTGTTAACACAATAGGGCCAATGCCTCCAATAGCGTTAAATGCAGCAGATGTTAAATTACCGCCAGAAAGACCTTCTAAACCAGCAGGGTCTTTTATAATGCTTGAAACAAGTACAATACCTGTCAAAGCACAAACGATAACAGTATCCCAAAATGTACCTGTCATACCAACCAATGCCTGACGAACAGGATTTCTTGTCTGAGCAGCCGCAGCAGCAATAGGAGCAGAACCTAAACCAGACTCATTTGAAAATAAACCTCTTGCAATACCATAACGAGCGGCTGTAATTACTGTTGCACCAACGAAACCTCCTCCCATAGCACGTGCTGAAAAAGCACTTGAAAAAATTTCTTTTATTGCAGGTACAACATAAGAATGATTAATAAAAATAATAGCGATACAACCAATAATATAGAAAAATGCCATTAAAGGTACTAACTTTTCACAAACTTTTGCAATAGATTTTACGCCGCCTATGACAACAACACCTGTTAATATCATTAAAATAAGTCCTGTAACAATAGGAGATACACCAAAAGTATCCTGTACCATAACGGAAATAGAATTGCCTTGTGTCATGTTGCCAATACCAAAAGCAGCGATACCTGCTAAAAGAGCAAATATAATACCAAGCACTCTGCCAAGAGATTTTCCATAATGTTCTCCAACGCCTAATTCTAAGGCATACATAGGACCGCCTAACATAGAACCATCATTCGTTTTTACTCTATATTTTACAGCAAGTAATGCTTCACCATATTTTGTAGCAATACCTACAACACCTGTTAACCAACACCAAAGTACTGCACCAGGTCCACCAGCAGCAATTGCTGTTGCAACACCGACAATATTACCAGTACCAATTGTTGCAGCAAGTGCTGTAGTAAGAGCACCAAACTGACTAATATCACCTTCTGCAGAACTGTCTTTTGTAACAGAAAGTTTAATTGCTTTGAAAATATGTAATTGTATTATTTTTGTTCTAATTGTTAAAAAAAGATGTGTTCCAAATAATAATATTAACATTACTGGACCCCATACCCAGCCATTAACTATGCTGACATAACCATTTAATGTTTCTGCAAATTCTGCCATAAATATTCCTCCCTTAAATATGATAATATATGATTTTGTTTTATACTGCCTCCTTTTCATAATATTTTGTTTCTGTAATATGAAAAAATACTAAAACAAATCAAACAAAAAATCAAGGCATTTTTTATGCACATTTTATTGTGTTTCGTGCATGATATTGTTATTTTGAATAAACAATAGTTTAGCCGTTTCTCATTAAAAAAAGAAAACTGTAAAAAAAGGATATGTCTTTTGAATAAAAACAGTTGTGCTTGATACTATGCTATGTTTTAAAAAAATAGAGTGTTTTAAAGAGTATTATATTTATTATCATATTTAAAAATAGTATAAAAATACAATATTTGGTATGTGATTAAAACAATAGAGAAATCTAAAAAGACAGAATGAACATATTTTCAAAATAAAGTAATATATTTATTTTTTTATAATTTTGATAGATGTATCTTTTTTTCATACAATAGTATTTTTGGGTGTAAAATACTGTCTGATAAAGTGGAAAAAAGTGTTTGTATGAAATTTTTTGACTGAGCCATACTAATAGTGCAATGAAAATAACACATAAAAATCATATGTAAGAAATGATTTGTGTTGTTTTGATTGCAATATAAAAACTTATTTTTGTAATAATAGGGAGGTAAAAAGTTATGGCGACAAGTAAAAATAGAAAAGCAGTACCAGAGGCAAGAGCGGCATTAGAACAATTTAAGTATGAAGTAGCGAGTGAAATTGGTGTACCATTGAAAAAAGGGTATAATGGTGATTTAACATCTGCACAAAATGGATATGTAGGTGGATATATGGTTAAAAAAATGATTGAAGCACAAGAAAAGAAAATGGCTGGAAAACAATAATAATAATGAAACGGGGCGAAATGCCCCGTTTTTGTATGCAACAATATTTATAAATGGTAATAAATACTAAAAAATAGAAAATGTTTTATATTTGGTTTTTTATTTGTTACATTTTTCTTTCAAATACATAAAATGAGTTGTAAATTCTGCCCAATCGTTGTATTCTTATCATATAAATAGTAAAAGGTATTATGTCCATTTCATAAAATATTGTATCAAAAATGATAGAAAAAAATGGTAATTGTTAATGCAGTATCATACTGTATATTAAAAAAGGTTTTATAAAACCTTTATTAAAATTTAATATAGAAAAGGGGGTTATTTATTATGAAAAGGACAAATAAAAAATATTTATCATCATTTATGGCCATGATACTTTTTGCTAGCACAATGACAATATCATCGGTACCTACTGTAACAGCACTTGCTGCAACAGACACCAATGGTCATTGGGCAGAAAGCACTATAAACAAATGGACAGCAAGCGGATATATCAGCGGATATCCAGATGGCACTTTTAGACCAAATAATGCTATAAGCCGTGCAGAATTTGTAACATTAGCAAATAAAGCATTTAGCTATAATGTACCAACAAGTATTTCTTTTAAAGATTTGGATACATCGCATTGGGCATATAGCGAAATACAAAAAGGTGTTTCCGCAGGATATATTAAAGGAGATGCAGCAGGTACATTTCGTCCTGGTGCAGCAGTAACAAGACAAGAAGCGGCTGTTATGATGGCACAAATAAAACAGTTGCAGCAAAATGCAAATAGTGCATTGAGTTATACAGATTATAATTCTATTGCAAATTGGGCAAAGCCATATGTAGGAGCAGTTTCTAATGTCAAAATTATGCAAGGCTTTCCAAATGGTGCGTTTAGACCACAGACATCTATGACGAGAGCAGAAGCTGTTACAGCATTAGAAAATGCAATATTTGCACCAACGCAGTCTTCTAATCAGCCATCATCTTCTGTAACAACACCAAATTATAATACAAATACAAGCACAAATACAAATTCTAGTTCTAATAGTTCTAATTCTTCAAATTCAACTTCGGCTTCTGATTATACATTAGAAGATGCTTCATTAAGGAATAGAACAATAGACGGCAATTTGATAATATCCAGTTCATTGGGCAGCAAAGATGTGACATTAAATAATGTAACAGTAAAAGGCACTGTAAAAATACAAGGCGGCAGTACAATAAAAGCACAGTCTTGTGATTTTAGTAAAGTCGAAATGGATAAAAGCGGTGTCACACTCAATGCAAGTAATAATACAAAAATTAGAAATTTGGAATATTTGCAAAGAGGAAAAATAGAAGGTTCTGGATATGAAAATGTATATGTGCAAGATAGTAGTTTATCAGAAGCAACTGTTGATGCCACAGTAAAATATTTGGAATTGGATACAGATGCAAATTTAAAATTGTATAAAAATGCAGATGTTGCTACATTGGAAGTAACATCAGATGCAAAAGATGGCGAAGTTACATTTACAAGTGGTGCAGAAGTAGATGATATGACAATAAGAGGAAGAATACGCATTTATGGTAAGGGTGACATCAATGATATGACAACATATGTAAGTGGTATTCGTTCTAGCATCAAACCAGATAGAGTAACTACAAGAGGAGATGGAGAAAAACCATCTTATAGCAGTGGAGAAAGTGGAAGTTCTTCTTCAAGTAGCGGTTCTGACTATGACGATTTAACATTAGACCGTGAGGATAGAAAATATGATGCAGATGGAGAAAGATACCACAATGTATCTATTGAAGCAGACGGTGTTACATTAAGAGATGCCATTGTATATAATCGCTTGACAATTACAAGAGATGTAGAAGATGGCGAGGTTATATTAGATGATGTTAGAGTACGTGGTGACGTTTATATTTATGGTGGCGGTGAAAATTCAGTTATATTCCGCAACTGTGATATACAAGGCGACATCATAAGCTATAAAGACACAGACGATAGCAGATATGGAGATGAACCTGTTGCATTGGAATTTGAAGATGATACCGATGTAGATGGCGACATCAAAGTAAGAGGCGATACAATTATCAGAGCCGAAAGTGATATTAAATTAGGCAATGTTATAGTAGATAGAGAATTAAATGAAGATTTAATTGTTGATGCAAAAATAAATACATTGAAATTAGTTGCAGACTGTGATGTTAAAATAACAGGAAGAAGCAGAATTGATAAAGTAGATATCAATTCCAATAGAGATATTACGCTTCGTATGGAGTCAGGCAGCTATATTGATACCATCGACTCTAATTCTGATTTAACAATAAGAGGAAATGGTACTGTAAAAACAATCAGAACAAGTAAAACTGTTACAACAGACAGCGGTATTGTAAATGATGACCAGACATCAACATTTGTTGCAGTAACAGATATAGTAGGTATTCCAAGCACACAATCTTCTTATAGCTTAACATTGTCTCCTAGTGTACAGCCAACAAATGCTTCTTATCAGACTGTAAAATGGAGGATAGATGGACTAAATACAGCAGGAGCAAGTATTTCTGATGATAGAGTGGTAACTGCAACAAAAGATGGTCAGGTACGCTTGCTTGCTACAATAGATAATGGTAAAGCCATAGGTACAGCATATACAAAGAGCTTTACAGTAACATTCTCATCTGGTAGTGGTACAGTGACACCACCAGAACCAACTACATCAGCAACAGTAAAGAGTATTACAAAAAGCGATACCAAAACAAGCTATAAAGAAAATGATACCATAGAATTGTTTGCAAATTTTGAAGAAGGTAGTACATTAGGAACAGATAAAGTAGTATGGGAGTCAAAAGATACAAGCTATGTTACTGTAACACCAAACAGTACAGACAGTACAAAGGCAACAGCAAGAGTATTAAAAACAGATAATAGCGGTGCAAAACACATTACAATTACTGCAAAAGTAGGAAATACAAAGCCTGCTTCTATTGTCATAAAAGTACAGGCAGAGGGTACAATAGATACTACTACTACGACAATAAGTGGAATTACAATAGCAGGAAATAATGGTGCAAATGTTAATGCAGCACAAAATGGAAATGTATTTACTGCAACAGCAACACTGAATAGAGCATTACAAGAAGGAGAAAGTATAGAATGGTCATTTGGTGGAACTATAGCCAATACTGTAGCAACAATACAGCCAAGTACAAATACAGATCCAAAAATAAAAACAGCTACAATAACTATTGGAGAAAATGCACAAACGGCTTCTGAGCAAGAATTAACAATACAAGCACGAGTAATTCAGGGTAATCCTGCTCCATTTACAGCACCACAAAAAATTAAAATTGCAGCAACTGGTTCAAATCCACCAGCAACAACAGCAGGTTTAACAGATATAACAGCAACTCCAGAAACTATAAATCTAAATAGTCAAAATAAAACATCAACATTATCAGTAAGTATAACTGATGTAAATAATGTATCAGACTATAGTGTAGATTGGAGTGTAAATAATGTAAAGGCAACACTTCCAGATACAAAAACTACAACTTTTGGTAATGACAAAAAGACACAGATAACATTAACAGCAGTAGCAGAAGGAGAGGTAGTTGTAACAGCAACACTCAAGAAAGATGGAGTAGCAGTAACACCAGAAGTTAAAAAAACAAAGACAATTACAATTACATCAAATCCACCAAGTAACACAGTAAGTATAGCAAGTATTAAAGCAGGTGAAGAAACAACAGCAGGAGAGAACGCATATCCATTAGCAAAAGGTGGAAATGTAACATTAACAGCAGTGCCAGCAGAAAATGCTAGTTTAACTGGAAAGACAGTAAAATGGAGCATTAGCGGAGGCGAAACAGGTACGACATTAAGTGCTACACAAGGAAATACAGTAACATTAACATTTGGAGCTGCAGAAGATGCAACAGCACAATCACCAGTTATAGTAAAAGCGTGGGTAGAAAATGACCAAGCAGAAACTAATGCAGCTAGCAGAAATTTCATAGTAGCACCAGAAACGCCTACACCAGTAACAGGTGTAACATTAAATGATGTAACAGTAAATACAAATGGTGGTACAGCAACCGTTACAACAAATAGTATTGTATTAGGTAGGGCCTATGATTTAAGTCAAGCAACAGTTTCACCAAATACAGCACCACGAAACATTGTATGGTCAGTAGATGAAAAATCAAAAGTAAACGGAATGAATTACAACATAGTTGATAATAATAAGTTAACCGTTACTGTAGATATGACTCAAAAAACACAGGTTACTGTTCCGAATAGTGTAACAGTTGTAGGAACAATAGAAAATGGAGCAGGAACAAATAGTAATTTTGTAGCGAAATTTACTATTCCTATTACAAAACTAACAACACCAGAAGCTAATAATATTATTGTGGTAAAAGATAATACAATAGTGGAAGCAAATAGCACAATTAATTTATCATCTGCTGCTGGCAGCTCTCCAGTTACTGTAAAAGCATTTTTACAACCAAAATTTGAAGGAAAGACTTTGACAGTAACAAGTAGTGATGAAACTAAATTCAAAATTAATGATGGTACTACTCCAACTCTTCCAGAGTATAATTTGACAGGAGTGGCAGATGGAGCGGCTACATTAACAATAAGTGTTACAGATGATGCTAATACAAAGAAAGAATATGCTGTTCAAGTTGGAGCAGGACAGCCAGCATCATTTACTACTAGACAAGCGGCTCCTCGCAGAATGGAAGCAGCACCACAGACACAGACAGCTGTAGAAAAGCCATATGTAATAGACATTACATTACCTACACAAGAGTGCGAAGCGGGCAAGAATTTCGATTTGAGCCAGGCACAATTACAGGCAGCAGGTGAAAATAATTTCAATATTAGCTGGATTGTAGGCAGAGGTTACGCTGATATGCCAGATGACACTACTGTACGTATGGATAGAACAGGCAGCGTTGTTATGACAGCAGTTGTTGTAGGAGGTAAAGCTGATGGCGATGTTTATACAAAAGATTTTGAAATTACATTTACAGAGCCAAAAGTTGAACCAGTGCCAGTACAAAAAGAGGAAATTCCAGAAGTACCAGTACAAAAAGAAGAAATTCCAGAAGTACCAGTACAAAAAGAAGAAATTCCAGAAGTGCCAGTACAAAAAGAAGAAATTCCAGAAGTGCCAATACAAAAAGAAGAAATTCCAGAAGTGCCAGTACAAAAAGAAGAAATTCCAGAAGTACCAGTACAAAAAGAGGAAATTCCAGAAGTGCCAGTACAGAAAGAGGAAACTCCAATAGTACCAGTACAGCCAGAAGAAATTCCAGCAGTACCAGTACAAAAAGAGGAAACTCCAATAGTACCAGTACAGCCAGAAGAAACTCCAGCAGTACCAGTGCAGCCAGAGGAAACTCCAGCAATACCAGTACAAAAAGAGGAAATTCCAGTAGTACCAGTGCAAAAAGAAGAAATTCCAGCAGTACCAGTGCAACCAGAGGAAACTCCAGCAGTACCAGTACAGCCAGAGGATAAAAGTATTGTTATAAGCACAAAAGGCGAACTTATGACAAATAATGAAATTGTATTATATGCTAAAAATGCAGATGGTACAGGTACAAATTATCAAAATGCAGTGTGGTCTATTGTGAAAGATGATGGTACAAATTCTGTCATTGAAAAAAATGTACTTACTGCAAAAAATACAGGTACTGTTGTTATAAAAGTGACAATAGGACACGGTATACCAAGAATTAGAACAAAAGTAATTGAAATTGCACAATAAAAAATTGAAAAAGTCTGTCGGTTTTTCCGGCAGATTTTTTTTACAAAAAAATAAGAGTATATTGTACAATAGTGTAATAATATAGATTTCCGTGATATTGTATGTTTTTAGTATTGCACTTTTCACAGAAAAACGCTATAATTTGAAAATACACAAAGAAAGGGAAAAATAATATGAATGAAAAAGATTTTGTGCAACTGGGCATTTCTTCTGCATTGCAAAAGGGGCTTAACAGTATAGGCATTACAGTACCTACAGAAATACAACAACAAACAATTCCCCTTATATTGAAGGGTACTGATGTAATAGGGCGTTCTGAAACAGGTTCAGGAAAAACATTTGCGTATTTATTGCCTTTAATTCAAAATATAGATTTAGAATTGAGAAAAACACAAATTATAGTAATAACACCTACACACGAATTAGCATCACAAGTACAAAAACAAATAGAACTAATTAGCCAAGCATCAGAAATACCTGTAAAAAGTGCATTGATAATAGGCAGTGCCAGTATGACAAGACAAATAGAAAAATTAAAACAAAAACCACATATTGTAGTAGGTTCAGCAGGACGTATATTGTATTTCATACAACATAAAAAAATTACAGCACATACTGTAAAAACTATTGTATTAGACGAAGGTGACAGACTTTTAGATGATTTGAATATAGAAAGTGTAAAGGCAGTAATTAAAACAACACTTAAACAAAGACAGTTAATTATTTTGTCAGCAACGATTACACAACAAACAATACAAAAAGCAAATGAAATAATGAAGCCAGATGTAGTAAATATTGCTATGAAAAATACCAGTGTACCAAAAGAAATATCACATTATTATATTGTGGCAGAAAGAAGACAAAAATTTGTTGTGCTCAGAAAAATACTTGCAGCAGAAAAACCTCAAAAAGTAATTGTATTTTTAAATAATGCAGAAAATATTGCTGTAACAGTAGATAAACTTTGTTATCACGGACTAAAAGCAGATGGTATTTATGGAAAAGCATACAAAACAGAAAGACAATATGCTATAGAAAAATTTAGACAAGGAAATATTAATATATTAGTATCTTCTGATATTGGAGCAAGGGGACTAGATATAGAAGGTGTTACACATATTATCAATATGGATATACCAGAAGAACCTTCTTATTATTTGCATAGAGCTGGTAGAACAGGCAGAAAAGGACAACACGGAAAAGTGATTTCTATTGTAACACCTTATGAAACAAAATGGATAAAAAAATATCAAAAAGTATGGAATATTTCATTTGAGCAAAAAGAAATGTCATTTGGAAAATTGACAAACAGCAGTAATACAAAACAACAAAAACCATATACTAAAAATTTAAAAAACAACAAAAAACAATATACTAAAATAAATAAAGGAGGCAATCATTATGAATGAAAAACAATGTAGCTGTGGACATGAGCATGACGAGGAATTAGAATTAGAAACAATGACACTAACATTAGATGATGATACAGAAGTGGAATGTGGCATATTGGGTGTTTTTGAAGTAGAAGGAATAAAACAAAAAGAATTTATAGCACTGTTGCCATTAGATGGAGAAGAAGTGTATTTATATGAATACAAAGAAAATGGAGAAGAAATTGAACTAGATGTTATCGAAGATGATGAGGAATTTGAAAAAGTATCAAATGCCTTTTATGATTTGTATGAAGAAGAATAAAAAAACTACAGGCAATAAAAGTGGGGAACATTTTCCCCACTCCATTGCTTTTTTTATATCAATAATGCTGTTTGCATAAATAAAGTATCTCAATATAATATAATGAGGTGGGAAAAGTGAAATTAAAACAGATTGTGACAGTTTTGTTTGCAACAGTGTTTTTGTGCACTCCTATTAAAGCACAACAAAACAAAAAATGGTATGAAGAAAACAAATTAGTTGCACATGCTTTAGGGGCGATAGAGGATAAAAAAGAAACAAATTCAAAAGAGGCTTTTATTCATTCTTGGGAAAATGGTTATAAAGTAATGGAAGCTGATTTCAATTTTACAAGTGATGGTATTCTGGTAGTAAGGCACGATTTTGACCAAGACTCTTATTATAATTTAGAACAAAAAGTAAATGGCTCTACACAAATGAATAGCAGTCGTTTCAGTAGTGAAAAAATTAATTTTCGATATACTCCTATTACAGCAACACAGCTTTTTGAATTATTAGCAGAATATGAAGATGTTTATTTAATTACAGATACAAAATATACAGATACACAAACGATACAAAGAGAATTTACAGCTATTGTTAATATAGTAAAAGCAATGGGTAGAGAAGATATATTAAATAGAATTGTAGTACAGATATATGATACAGAAATGTTAAATACTGTAAAACAAATATATCCTTTTACAAATTGGATATATACATTGTATCAAACGCCTAACCCTAATTATGATGAGATTGCAGTATTTTGTGCCAATAATGGCGTTGATGTTGTTACAATTAATTATGAAGTAGTTAAAAAAGAAAATGTACAAAAATTAACTGCAAAGGGAATTAGAGTATATGCTCACACAGTAAATAGAATGTTAGATTTTAAAATGATGCTAGAAGCAGGCTGTTCTGGTATTTATACTGATTACATAAAACCTTATGATTTAGACATTGTAAATATGAAAAAAACACCTTTCTGGTCTGGTAGGATATTGGTAAATCAAAAAGAAATGGCAATTAATTTTAATACCATTATGGGAAAGGATTATATTAGATTGAGAGATTTTGCAAGTATTGTTTCAGGTACAGAAGCACAGTTTGAAATAAAATATGATAGCAAAACGAACACAGTGAATATTATAAAAGGTGGTGTATATACTTCTGTAGGAAATGAAATGCTTTTGGATAACAGTGAAAAATATATTACTAAAAAAAGTAATTATCATATTGCAGTAGATGGTACAGTTGTAGATGTACAATGTTATACTATAGATGGCGATTTGTATTTTGATATAGAACAGCTTTCTCAAATATTAGGTATGACTGCACAAAAGAAACAAGATGAAAAAGGATATATTGTAGCAACAATGACATAAAAGTTATTGACAGAATGAAAAAAGAATAGTATACTGTAACAAAATATAGTGATGATAATGTATATTATTTTTCATTATTATAAATATTGCTAGGGGTGCCAGTAGTGGTATTGGCTGAGAATGAAACAAATGTTTTGTACCCTTAAACCTGAACTAGATAATGCTAGCGGAGGGAAGCGGTTTAGTGCAAAATAAGCATAGCAAATAAAAAAATTTGTTATGCTTTTTTATTTGAGGCATTTCCCCAGCCTAAATTATTTTTATTATGTCGTCTGTACTATAACAATCAAAAAAAGGAGTGAATGTTTATGAAAACAAGAAAATTAACAATATCTGCATTGCTTATTGCAATAGGTGCTTTAGCAGGACAGCTTATTTATATTCCTATAGGAGCATCAAAGTGTTTTCCTGTACAACATACTATTAATGTACTTTCTGCTGTGTTATTAGGACCGTGGTATGGTGTTATGAATGCTTTTTGTATATCACTTTTAAGAAATTTTATGGGAACAGGTTCTTTAATGGCATTTCCCGGAAGTATGGTAGGAGCATTATTAGCAGGACAGATGTATCATTTCACTAAAAATAATTATGTTACTGCATTTGGTGAAGTGTTTGGCACAGGGATATTAGGCGGCTTTTTAGCAGTACCTATAGCGGTATTTATAATGGGTAATGTAGTAGGTGCTTTTGCATATGTTATACCATTTTTAATTAGTACAATAGGAGGAAGTATTATTGCATTGCTGATATTGCAGTCAAGTACTTTTGTATCGATAGCTAAAAGAATAGTGGGAGAATAAGGAGGAAATTAAAATATGAAACACGTTTTAACTATTGCAGGAAGCGACACTTGTGGAGGAGCAGGTATACAGGCAGATATTAAAACATTTTCTGCATTGGGTACATATGGTATGAGTGTTATTACAGCAGTAACAGTACAAAATACACAGGGTGTTTTTGACTGTCAGGATATTACACCAGAAATTATAAAAAAACAAATAGATGCTATATTTACAGATATTGAAGTAAGTGCGGTGAAAATAGGAATGGTTTCCAAAATCGAAACAATAAAAGCAATTGCAGAAAAATTAAAACAATATAAAGTAAAAAATGTAGTGGTAGACCCTGTTATGATTTCTAAAAGTGGTTTTGATTTAATGAAGTCAGATGCAAAACAGACATTGATAGAAGAATTAATTCCTTTGGCTGATATTATAACGCCTAATTTACCTGAAGCAGAAGTGATTACAGGTATTTCTATAAAAAATTTAAATGATATGAAAAAAGCAGCAAAAATAGTATATGATATGGGAGCAAAAAATATATTGATAAAAGGTGGACACTTAGAAAGTGATGCGATAGACATTTTTTTTGATGGTAAAAACTATATATATTTGGAAGCAAAGAGAATTCAAACAAAAAATACACATGGTACAGGGTGTACACTTTCTTCTGCTATAGCAGCAAATTTAGCAAAAGGGAATACAGCAGAGCAATCTGTAAAAAATGCTAAAAAATATATTATAACTGCAATAGAACATTCTTTAGATATTGGAAAAGGTGTAGGGCCTACAAATCATTTTTATGAATTGTATCAAAAGGCAGGTATGGAAGTAGACTAAATAAAAAAAGACATCTGAATAAGATGTCTTTTTTTATGCTTTAAAATATTGTCAAAAAACAACGTTTTATGTTATAGTATTAAAAAATATGATATGGAGGGAAATTTTTGAGTAAAGAGGAAGAAGAACGAAGAAGAAGACAGCAATATTACAGACAACCACCACAAATAGATAAAAACAGACAGCAAATGGATAGACAACTATCACAAATGCAAAATAGACAATCTGTACATATGGATAGAAACAGACAACAGATAAATAGACAGCCTCAACAAATGGGAATAAATAGGCAGTCTCAACAAATAGGAATAAATAGACAGCCTCAACAAATGGGAATAAATAGGCAGCCCCAGCAAATGGGAATGAATAGACAGCCCCAACAAATGAGAGTCCAACAAATGGAAATAAATAGACAGCCTCAGCAAATGAGAACTAACAGACAACCTACAACATCAGAATTACATAGACAACAAACAGGGAGAAGAACACAAAGAAAACAAAATCAGCATAGATTAAGAAAAATATTTGTTAGAACATTTTTAATTGTATTTTTTGTATTATTTTTAGGAGCAGGAGGAGCATTTGCAGCATTTAAGTATTATACAAAAGATATGAAAAGAGAAACAATAGATGAAACAATACTTGAGGTAAATGAAGAAAAACAAGTACAATCTGTAGAAATGAAAATTAAAAATATTGCTGTATTTGGTGTAGACTCTAGAAATGGAGAAGATACAGGTAATTCAGATGCAATTATGATAGTATCTATAGATGGTAATAAAGGAAAAATTAAAATGGTTTCTATTGCAAGAGATACCTATGTTAATTTACCAAAATATGGAAAAACAAAAATAACACACGCCTATTCCTATGGAGGACCAGAATTGGCTATGGCAACATTAAATGAAAATTTTGGTATGGATATTACAGACTATATTACAGTTAATTTTGAGCAACTGGCAGAAATTATAGAACAAATGGGTGGTATTGATGTAGAATTGAATGAAGCTGAAAGACAGGAGTTAAATAAATATGTTGCACCAGGTGTAGAAAAAATACAACAGACAGGTGCAGTACATCTTAATGGAGAGCAAGCAGTAAGCTATTCCAGAATTAGAAAATGTGATAGTGATGATATGAGAACAAGTAGACAAAGAAAAGTAATGCTATGTTTGTTTGAAAAAGCAAAAGAGTTAAGTCCTTTTCAATATCCTTCTTATATCAAAATACTTATGCCTATGATGGAAACTTCTATGACAGACTCAGAAATATTACAGCTAGCACCTGTTGCTATGAACAAAAATTTAATGCTAGAACAAGATAGTTTTCCTAATGATTATATACAAACAGATGGCTATAAAACAAAAACAGAAGTAGAAGGTGTAGAATTGTGGGTATATCATTATGATTTACAGGAAGCTACAAATATGCTTCAAAAATTTATATATGACGATATACCATTTGACCAACAATAAATATAAAAAAGTATTATGAAATCTATTATTTTTTATAAAAGATAATAGAAACTGTTTTGATTTTAAGTTTTTTAAAAAGAACAATTACTTTAATATTAAAAAATAACTTGACAAATAAAATAAAAAAAGTATAATGAATATCATTAAGAAATGAATAAAAAAGGCGATGAAAAGAAGAGTACGCTTTGAAAAAATCAACAGAGAGTTCTACAGTGCTGAAAGAGAACGGTTTGGAAAAAGCAGAATATGGTCTTGGAGCTGCATACTGAAAGCTATTTTTTGTGAGTAGGCTATGACGGGGACGCCCGTAACAGCGTTAGAGTGTCAGTTTTTTAACTCGCACTTGATGAGGCTCATTATTGTGAAATATGAGCAAAATAGGGTGGTAACACGAAGCTATGCTCTCGTCCCTATGGAATGTTTTTCCTAGGGAGAGAGTTTTTTTGTGGTCTGATAACAAAAAATTTATATTAGTATTTGAAAATTCAGGGGGTAAAAATGATATTATATAGACCTGTTGGAAGTAAAGAATTAGAATTGATAAAACAAAGTGGATATACAAAATATCCTCCTAGATTGCCAGAACAGCCTATTTTTTATCCTGTTTTAAATGAAAAATATGCAAATGAAATAACAATGAAATGGAATGTGAGATATGGTAGTAGTCAAAAGGGATATGTAACAAAATTTGAAATTGATGATGAATATTTTATGCAATTTGAAGTTCATACAGTTGGAAATCATTATCATAAAGAGTTATGGATATTGGCGGAAGAATTAGAAACATTTAACAATCATATTATTGGAAAAATACAAGTAATAAGTAAGTTTCCTGTCTATGGCAATGTTTAAGCAAAATGCAGTTTAGTTATTTGAGGTGGTAATATATGGAACAGCAAGATGTAATTATTGAACTAAGAGAAATGAGCAAATCTTTTAAAGTAAAAAATGGTGTAGTAAATGCACTAGATAAAATTGACTTAAAAATCAATAGAGGAGAAATATTCGGTATTATAGGTATGAGTGGTGCAGGCAAAAGTACATTAGTAAGATGTATTAATTTATTGGAAAGACCCACAGAAGGACAAGTATTGTTTGATGGGCAGGATTTAACTGTGTTAAAACCTGCAGAATTAAGACAAGCAAGGCGTTCTATGGGAATGATATTTCAACAATTTAATCTTTTAATGCAAAGAACAGCATTGGAAAATGTTTGTTTTCCTCTTGAGATTTCTGGTGTAAAAAAAGAAGAGGCACATAAAAGAGCAGAAGAGTTACTTGAAATTGTAGGATTAGAAGAAAGAAAAAATTCTTATCCTTCTCAGCTTTCAGGAGGACAAAAACAAAGAGTAGCAATCGCAAGAGCATTGACAACAAATCCTAAAGTATTGCTTTGTGATGAGGCTACAAGTGCATTAGACCCTAATACAACAAGAAGTATATTGAAATTATTAAAAGATATCAATAAAAGATTAGGTATTACTGTTGTAATTATAACGCACGAAATGAGTGTGATAGAAGAAGTTTGTCAAAGAGTGGCAATTATAGACAATAGTAAAATTGCAGAAATAGGTACAGTAGAAAAAATATTTACTGCACCAAAATCCAGTATAGGAAAACAACTTGTGTATAGTGAAAGTAAACCAAGAACACAATTTGATGATACGAATAGAAAATATTGCAGAATTGTATTTGAAGGAGAAACCTCTTTTAAACCTGTTTTAGCAAATATGATATTAGAATGTAATGATGTAGTAAATATTATGTATGCCAATACTAGAAATATTGACGGGCAAGCATATGGACAGTTAATTGTACAATTACCTCCAGATGACAAAACAGCAAAAAAAATGATTGCTTATTTGGAAACACAAGATGTAAAATTTGAACAGTTGTCAGAATTAATTTAAAAATAGCATATAAGAAAGGAGAAAGTGACATAGTATGTTTAAAGAAGGTATGTTACAAGTGCTTGGTGTTGGAATATATGAAACATTGTATATGACATTGATTTCTACATTAATGTCATATGTGATAGGGCTTCCTATAGGCTTAGCACTTGTTTCAACAGATAAAGAAGGATATTTTATTATTCCGTTTTTGGGTATAAAAATACCTATTGTATGGTTAAATAAATTATTAGGTTTTGTAGTAAATGTATTGCGTTCTGTTCCATTTTTGATATTGTTAATTGCAGTAATGCCCATAACAAGGGCAATTGTAGGTACTACAATAGGTTCTAAAGCAACTATTGTACCTTTGGTGATTGCAGCAGCACCTTTTATCGCACGTATGGTAGAGTCTTCTCTGAAAGAAGTAGATAGAGGCGTTATTGAGGCAGCAGAATCTATGGGAGCATCTCCTTTTCAGATTATGTTCAAGGTACTTCTGCCAGAAGCAAAGCCTTCTCTTTTAGTAGGAGCAGCAATTTCTATAACAACAATATTAGGTTATTCTGCTATGGCAGGTATTGTAGGTGGTGGTGGATTAGGTGCTATTGCTATGAATTATGGTTATTACAGATATCAGCAAGATATTATGTTTATAACAGTCATACTTCTTGTGGTAATTGTACAAATTATGCAGGAAGTAGGTATGAAAATCGCTACAATGAGCGACAAAAGATTATAATATGTTTTTAAGGGAGGAAAAAAGAAATGAAAAAAAGAGTATTCGCATTATTGTTGGGTAGTGTATTAGCAGCAGGAGCATTTACAGCTTGCAGCAGTACAACATCAGAACCTGCACCAGCAGATGACCAACAGCAAACAGAAGGAGAAGCACCATCACAAACAGAAGGAGAAACTGTTTCCATTAAAGTTGGAGCATCTCCAGCACCTCATGCAGAAATATTAAGACAAGCTCAAGAAGCTTTAGCAGCAGAGGGCATTGATATGGAAGTAATAGAATTTTCAGATTATGTACAGCCAAATACAGCATTAGAAAGCGGAGAATTAGATGCAAACTATTTCCAACATGAACCTTATTTGCTTTCTTTTAATGAAGAACAAGGTACACATTTAGTATCTATAGGAAATGTACACTATGAGCCTATGGGTATTTATGGTGGAAAAACAACTTCTTTGACAGATGTGCCAGATGGTGCAAAAGTTGCTGTACCAAATGATACAACAAATGAAGCAAGAGCATTGCTTTTATTAGAAGCAAATGGCCTTTTGACAATCAATGCAGATGCAGGTATTAAAGCAACAAAATTGGATATATTGGAAAACCCTCACAATTTAGATATTATCGAAATGGAAGCAGCACAATTACCACGTTCTTTACAAGATGTAGATTTAGCTGTTATCAATGGTAACTATGCTGTAGGTGCAGGATTAAGTGTTAGTAATGCTTTGGCAAAAGAAGAAAAAGACTCACTTGGTGCACAAACATATCCTAATATCATTGCAGTAAAAGAAGGAAATGAAAGTAGACCAGAGCTCCAAAAATTGGTAGAAGCGTTGAGAAGTGATGAAACAAAAGACTTTATTGCAGAAAAATATCAGGGTGCAGTAGAACCTATTGAATAATAAAAAAAGAAATAAAAGAAAGACGAGAAATAATTTGTTTCTCGTTTTTTTGTTATAAAAAATAAAATGAGAAATCATTAATAGGACATTTCAATTTTTGGCATAATGTGGGAGATAGAAAATGTTGCATATATGGTATAAAACGGTTATAATAAAGAAACAGCATTGCTGTAATATTGAAAACTAGGAGTGAATACATATGCTAAAACCAGTGGCAGATTTATTGGTATTGACTATGGTAGCAGGAAATGTGCCCGCAACAGAATTGCCACAATATAATGAAATACCAGTTATGTCAGAAAATAGCGTAGCAGAAGAAGAACCGTTTATTATAATAGAAGAACCTATGCAAGAATTAACGCCAGCAGAAACTGTTTTACAACCAGAGGAGCAAGTACCTCAAGAGCGTAATTTTGATTATGACGTAGCATCTTATACTACAAAGTACACAGGAGCAGACTCCAACAATAGAAATTACAATATGCACCTTGCTTCAGACTCTATCAATGGCATTATATTAGAGCCAGGAGAAAGTTTTTCTTACAATGATGTGATATTAAAAAATAGTCATAATGGCAAAGATTATAAAGAAGCAGGCATTTATTCAAATGGTAAAACAGCCACAGGAATAGGAGGAGGAATTTGTCAAATATCTTCTACATTATATCAAGCGGCATTATATTCTGGTATGACAATTACAGAAAGAAGAAACCATTCTTTACCTGTAGCTTATATGCCAAATGGTAGAGATGCTACAGCATCTTGGGGTAGTATTGATTTTAAATTTAGAAATGATTTAAGTGTACCTGTAAAAATAGAATCTGTTATGCAAAATGGTAAATTAAAAGTAAGATTTTTAGCAACAGAAAATCCTAATGTAGGTGATATTAAAATAGATGTTATTCATCAGGCAGATGGAGCATATGTTTTGAAAAGAACAAGAGCAGACGGTACTGTAGACTATACTGCAACAAGCAGATATGGAAATTAATAAAACAATTTTGGTAATAAAGTAGGCAGCTTATGGCTAGCCTACTTTTTGTAATTGACGTATTATTTTATGATATAATGAAATACAAAAAAGGAGAGAAAAAAATGTTAGATATTTGTTTATTAGGAACAGGTGGTATGATGCCTATGCCTAACCGTTTTTTAACAGCTATGTTAGCAAGATTAAATGGTAGATTGCTTTTAATAGACTGTGGAGAAGGTACACAAGTTAGTATGAAATTGTTGGGCTGGGGATTTAAAACAATAGATGTTATTTGTTTTACCCATTTTCACGCAGACCATATTTCAGGATTGCCAGGAATGCTTTTGACAATAGGAAATGCAGGACGTACAGAACCTTTAACATTGATAGGAGGGGCAGGATTACAATATGTAGTAGAAGGATTAAAAAGAATTGCACCAGAATTACCTTTTCCTTTAGAATACATAGAATTAAAAGAAGATAGTGCTAATCCTATTGAAGTAAATGGATTTCGTATTTCTTATGTAGTAGTAGACCATATGGTACGTTGTTATGCTTATAGAATTGATGTAGCTAGAAAAGGAAAATTTGATTTAAAAAGAGCACAACAACAAAATATACCTAAAGCAATATGGTCAAAACTGCAAAAAGAAGGTAACGCAGTGTGGGAAGGAAAACAATATTATGCGGATATGGTAATGGGTGCTGAAAGAAAAGGTATTTCTGTAGTATATTGTACAGACAGTAGACCAGTAGATAGAATAATTCCTTTTGCAAAAAAGACGGATTTATTTATTTGTGAGGGAATGTATGGAGAAGAAGAAAAAAAGAAAAAAGCGATTGAAAAAAAACATATGATTTTTTCAGAGGCAGCAATGTTGGCAAAACAAGCAGAAGTGTCACGTTTGTGGTTAACACATTTTAGTCCTGCACTTTTAGAGCCTGAATTATATTTACAAAATGCTTCAAAATGGTTTCAAGGGGCAGAATTAGGAGAAGAAAGAAAAACCATTTCACTTTACTTTACAGAAGAGTAAATGATATAGATTGCGATAATAAGTGTATCTATGGTAAAATAATAAAAAGCAATATTAAAAAACAAATAAATTATTTTTTCGTATTTTATAGTATTATGGTGCTATATATAATTGTTTGATTATTTTAATAGTTTTAATATGATGAAATGATGTACTGTTTTGAAAAGAGGAAACAATATTGAAAAATGTAGAAGATTATGAATTGATAAAATTAGTGATGTCTGGTGACCAAAATGCTTTTGCACAATTAGTGAACAGATATAAAAATCTTGTATATTCTGTAGTATTGCGTATGGTGAATAATACAGAAGAAGCGAATGATTTGGCACAGGAAATTTTTATAAAATTATATAAAAATTTGGATAAATATCAGCCAGAATATAAATTTTCTACATGGCTGATACGTATAAGTACAAATCATATTATTGACTATCGTAGAAAAAGAAAACAAGAAACTGTCAGTATAGAAGAAATACCATATGAATTAACTAATCATATAACACCAGAAAAAGAGTATGTCAAAAAAGAAGAAATCAAACAATTAGAATGTGCCATAAAAACATTGCCAGATTTATATAAAATTCCTATTGTATTGTATCATCAGCAGGGATTAAGGTATCAAGAAATAGCAGATACAATAGGAGAGCCTTTGTCTAAAGTAAAGAATAGAATATTTAGAGGAAGAAAAATGCTCAAAGAAAGTTTAGAAAAGGGAAAAGGTGAGGGTATATGAAATGTTGCGATGCGGAAAAATATATTATGAAATATATAGATGGTGAAATCACAAAACAAGAGGCAGAACAATTAAAACAACATATACAACAGTGTCAAAGTTGTGAAGAAAATTTTTTATTTTATGATAATATGATACAAGTATTTGAGCAAATGCCTTTGTATGAAGCGCCAAAAGACTTTGAAAGTAATGTAATGATGCAAATACAAACATTGGAAAAAATACAACAAAGAAGTTATGCTAAAAATAGAATATTAGGACATATTTGGAGTATTTTTACAGTATTTTTTGGAACAGGTGCAATATTAGTATTTTATAAACAACCTATTATAGAAGTGTTTCAAAAAAATACTTATTTAAAACAATGGGTAACAAATATTTTGCCTATTGAACAGAACATTTCAAATCAAGGGCAGGTACTTGGAAATATTACAGAAAATATTATATTATGGACAGACAAAACATTAGTAAATAGTTTTGGTATATTACTTTTATTGCTTTGTGTTGTTTGTGCAATACAATATATAATGTTAAAAAAGAAAAAAAGAACAGATAGGATACAACATAAATGGATAAAATGAAAAAGTTAGATTTATTTTTAATTTATATCGCAGTAGTAATTGGTATTACATTGCTAAGGATTTCAAAAGGATATCCTAAGGGAGTAGTACAATTTTTAAATAGTTTTGTAGAATTGATAGAGAATATTATAGAATATTTTGGATTAACAAAACTATTTCATATATTGCATTGTTTTTCCATAGAATGGATACTATTTTGTGTAGAAAGTATACAAATTGCTATAGGATTTTTAATATTATTTTTGTTCCGAAACACTTGGGAGCAAGGAGCAATGATACTTTTAAAAAAAACTAGTGATGTATTAAAAACCGGTATTTGTTTATATGTTATGCTGTTTGCTGTGATATTGGTGTTTGTTTATTCTATAGTAGGATTACCTATAGGAGCAGTATTGTTTTTATTTAGACATATTGCAATCATATTTGGACGTATTCCTATTGCAATATTTTTGGGATATTTGCTTTTACAGCAATTTCAAATAAAAGGAGAAACATATTTATATTATATGATAGGAAGTTTTGTAATGCTTTTGTTTGAAAATGTGTATTTGATAGGAAGTGCTTTTTTGCTTTTTGTATTTCCTGTGGTAGCATTAGGAGTAGATGTATTATTAATAGTGTATTATTTTATATATAAATGTAGTTTTACTATAGAATGGCAACAACAGAAACAAAAGTTTGACAGAAATAAAATAAGAAACATTATAAAGGGGGAAAAATAATATGGAGGAACAACGAATACTTGCTATAGAAAGTTCTTGTGATGAAACAGCAGCAGCGGTTGTAGAAAATGGTAGAAAAATATTGTCAAATGTGATTTCATCACAAATTGCATTACATACTATATATGGTGGTGTTGTACCAGAAATTGCTTCCAGAAAACATATTGAAGCAATAGATGGTGTTATTATGGAAGCACTGAAACAAGCAAATGTGACATTGCAGGATATAGATGCTATTGCAGTGACATATGGTCCTGGATTAGTAGGAGCATTACTTGTAGGATTGGCAGAAGCGAAAGCATTAGCTTTTGCACTCAAAAAGCCATTGATAGGTGTACATCATATAGAAGGACATATTTGTGCCAATTATATAGAAAATGAAGAATTTAAACCTCCTTTTGTATGTTTGGTAGTTTCAGGAGGACATACTCATATTGTGTTTGTTCCAGAATATGGAAAGTATGAAATTATGGGAAAAACAAGAGATGATGCTGTAGGAGAAGCATATGATAAAGTAGCCAGAGCGATAGGAATGGGTTATCCGGGAGGGCCTAAAATAGATGCAGCAGCTAAAAAAGGGAATAATCAAGCCATTGATTTTCCAAGGGTATTTTTAGAAGAAAACAGCTATGATTTTAGTTTTAGTGGCTTAAAATCTGCTGTACTTAATTATATTAATAAAGCAAATATGACAGCACAAAAAATTGTACCAGAAGATATAGCAGCAAGTTTTCAGCAGGCAGTAATAGATGTTTTGGTACAAAAAACACTAAAAGCAGTAGAACAAAAAGGCGTTTATACCATTGCATTAGCAGGAGGTGTTGCCTCGAATAGTGCTTTAAGACAAAAAATGAAAGAGGAATGTGAAAAAAAAGGTTATACACTACATATACCAGAACCAATATATTGTACAGATAATGCAGCAATGATAGGTTGTGCAGCTTATTATGAATATAAAAAGGGGATAAGAGATACTTTTGATTTGAATGCAAATCCTAGTTTAAAATTAGGGGAGAGATAATATGACAGTATTAGTAACAGGTTCTTCTAGGGGTATTGGAAAAGCAATTGCCTATGCTTTTGGTAAAAAAGGATATAAAATAGTGCTAAATGGAAGTAAAAATAAAACAGCATTAGAACAAACAAAAATAGAATTTTTACAACAGGGCATTGACTGTATTGCTGTACTTGCCGATGTTTCGAAATATGAACAATGTCAAGTGCTTTTTAGTGAAATAGAAAAAGCATATGGTGGTGTAGATATATTGATAAATAATGCAGGAATTTCTCATATTGCACTGTTTTCAGATATGACACCACAGCAATGGAAAAATATATTATCTGTGAATTTAGAAAGTGTGTTGAATTGTACTCATATTGTATTAAAATATATGCTGCACTGTCATAAAGGTTGTATTATCAACATTTCTTCTATATGGGGACAAAGAGGAGCTTCTTGTGAAGCAGTATATTCTGCATCAAAGGGTGGGATAGATGCTTTTACAAAAGCTATGTCAAAGGAATTAGGCCCTTCTGGTATTAGAGTGAATGCAATAAGTTGTGGTGTAATTGATACAGAAATGAATGATTGTTTTGATGAGCAAGAAAAACAAATGCTAATAGAAGAAATATCCCTTATGAGAATGGGAAAAGCAGAAGAAGTAGCAAATTTAGCAGTTTTTTTGGCAGAAGACACAGCTTCTTTTGTGACAGGGCAAATTGTAGTGATAGATGGCGGTATGTTGTAAAAGGGTATTGGAATTTTTCCAATACCCTTTTTATAATCATTATTTTGATATAATATTTGATATGTGTTGTAGTAATATATCCATTTCAGCATCTGTACCAACTGTAATACGTAAATGATTGTTGATACGAGGTAAATTAAAATAACGTATAAATATATTATCTGATTTTAGTGTTTCGAAAATATGTTTTGCTGATATAGTATTATGTGTAACAAATAAAAAATTAGATTGACTAGGAAATACGTGAAATCCCATATTTTGTAGTTCTTTTGTACAACGTTGTCTTGTAGCCATAATTTTTTGGCAAGTTTGTTGAAAATAGTCTTCATCTGAAATAGAAGCAGCACCTACTTCTATAGCAATACTATCCATAGTATAAGAATTATAAGAATTTTTAACTGCCTCCAATGTTTGTATTATTTTTTCATTGCCCATAGCCATACCAATACGCATACCTGCAAGAGAACGAGATTTTGAAAAAGTATGTACAACAAGGAGATTTTGATATTTTTCTAATAATTCTAAACAAGAATATGCACCAAAATCAACATATGCTTCATCAATTATCACAATAGAATTTTGATTTTGCTCTAAAAGCTGTACAATGTCCTCTTTAGATTGTCCCATACCTGTGGGGGCATTAGGATTTGGGAGTATAATACCACCGTTTTCTCTGTTATAGTCTGCAATATTAATACAAAAATTTTCGTCTAAAGGTATTGTTTGATAGTCTATTTCTAAAAGAGAACACCAAACAGTATAAAAAGAGTAAGTAATATCTGGAAATAGTATCGGTTTTTCAGAATTAAAACAAGCCATAAAAGCAAATGCAATGACTTCATCAGAACCATTTCCCACAAAAATTTGATTTTGTTTTAATTTAAAATGTTTTGCAATAGCTTCTTTTAATTTAGAAGCATTGGCATTAGGATAAAAACGCAAACGATTTGCATCTATATTCTTTAACGCTTCTATTGCTTTAGGAGAAGGAGGATAAGGATTTTCATTTGCATTTAATTTAATAATATTTTGATTTTTAGATTGTTCTCCAGGAACATAAGGTTCTATTTGACGAAGATTTTTTTCCCAATTTGACATAATTATTCACCTCATTATTATTTTTCTGCCATATCATATTGTATTTTATCGTTTTCGGTATTTTCGATTTCTTCTGTTTTATTTTCGTTATTTATTGTTGTGCGAGCAGTTATATTTTTGTGAAGTAAAGGTAAATACAATCCTTTTTTCACTATTTTTTTAGGTAGTCTGGAAATATTTTTAACTGCTTTAACACCAACAGAAAGAGGACGCTTTGAAAAATATTCGTGTGTCACTTCTGTATAATAATTAGAAATTGTTTTTTGATATAATTGTTCCATATGCTGAGCAAATGCTTCTACAGATAATAATTCCATTTTGGCAAGCGAAGCACTAGAAAGCCTTTTTTGCAAAGAAGGTGTACTTAAAAGCATATAAAGTTTTTCTGTTAAATCTTCTTCTGTTTCAAAAAGTAATCCTGTTTTGTTGTTATCTACAATATTTTCAATACACTCATCTCTTTTAGCTATTACAGGAATGCCTCCAGCCATAGCTTCTGCAAATGTTAACCCTTGCGTTTCTGATACAGAAGCACTGCAAAATACAGTACCAATTTGATAATATTTTCCAATTTCTGACCAAGGTTTCGCTCCTATAAAAAGAACTTTATGTGCAATATCTAGTTCTTTGGCTAATTGTTCTAAATTTTGTCTTTCGGGACCATCTCCTACAATGACCATACGTGCCTGAGGCATTTTATGAAACAATGTAGGCAAAGCACGTAATATTACATCAATGCTTTTTTCTTTTGCTACACGTCCTAATGATAGTATAACTGGGGTATCTGGTTCAAGTCCTAATGATGTTTTTAATGCTATAGTGTCTTGCTGAGAAAAGTTCTTTTTAGAAAATAGTGACATATCAATACCTGTTGGTATCACTTCAATAGGTTTTGTAACACCATATTCTTCTAAAAAATGTTTTGCTTTTTCTGTAGGGGCAACAACAGTGGTGGCACTATTGCAAAAAAGCTTACTAAATTCTTTTGCCATAGCAGGTGTAACGATATAACCGTTGGCAATATAGTGAACATAGTCTTCATACATAGTATGATAGGTATGCACCATAGGTATTTTTTTTACAGAAGAAAGCAGTTTTCCAAATATCCCTAATGGAAACTCTGTCTGTGTATGCACAATGTCTAAATGTAAATGAGATATTTGATTTAATGCACGAGGAGAATAAATCAATCCTACACGATAATTGCGAAGCAGCATAAAAGGTAAACTAGGCATAGCAATAACGTATTCGTCTTTTTGTTCTTCTGTTATTTTAGGGTCTTTTGGTGTAAAGATATAAACTTGATGCCCTCTGGCTCTTAATGCACCAGCTAGTGTATGAACAGAGGTAGCAACACCATTTATTTGTGGAAAATAAGTGTCTGTAAATAAACCAATATTCATAATATAAAAACCTCCTAATTGTGAGTTATGAAATTACGAAGTAAACTAAAGGCATTTTAATATAAAAAAAGCAAGTTGACAACCGTTATAAAAATAAAGTAAGAAAATTTTAAGCTACAAGCAGTGTATGATAGAAAATATTATACATAAAGTAGAGTTAAATTTAAATAAAGAATAATTCTTTTGATATGATTGACAGTTTAGATTGTAGTATTATACTATAAGTGGATTATAAAAGAAAAGTAGTAAAACAATAGGGGAGAATAAAATGGATTTTAATATAGAGCAACAAAAGGCAATCAAACATCATAAAGGAGCAATGTTAGTACTGGCAGGACCAGGAAGCGGAAAAACTACGGTAATTATATATAGAATAAAATATCTTATAGAACAGCATAATGTATCACCAGAAAAAATACTTGTTGTAACTTATACTAAAGCAGCAGCAACAGAAATGCAGCAACGTTTTTTAAAGCTGAATGTTGCGGAAGGAGATAAAGTCACATTTGGTACATTTCATAATATTTTTTTTAGAATATTGAGGAGAGCATACCATTATCAATTAGAGCAGGTAATGAGTGAAGAAGAAAAATGGAACTTTTTTAAAAAATTAATAATGGAGTCTGAAATAGAAACAAATGATATAGAAGAATATGTTAGAGATTTGTTAGGGGAAATGTCATTAATGAAAAATGAATTGATACCATTAAAACAGTATCACCCTATTAATTTTGAAACAGAATTGTTTCAGTTTTTTGTAAGAAAATATGAAAGATATAAAGCATCTAAAAATAAAATTGATTTTGATGATATGCTAACACAATGCTATGAATATTTAACATTAGAGGAACAAGGCAGAAAATATTGGCAGCAACGTTTTGAATATATATTGTTAGATGAATACCAAGATATTAACCAAGCACAAAATATTTGTATCAGTATGCTGGCAGAACCTCAAAATAATATTTTTGCAGTAGGAGATGATGACCAAAGTATATATTGTTTTAGGGGAGCAAGACCAGAATTTTTATTACAGTTTCCCCAAAAATATACCAACAGTGAAAAAGTAATATTGTCTGTGAATTATCGTTCTACAGAAAGAATCATAAAATTGTCAGAAAAAATTATTTGCAATAACAAAAAACGTTTTGCAAAAAATATGCACGGAGAAAGAGGACAAGGTGAAAAAATTATATTTTTTACAGAAAAAGATGCCTATGAAGAAGCAGAAAGAATTGCATATTTGTTGATGAAAATGAGAAAAAAAGGAATACCTTATACAGAAATGGCAGTAATATATAGAACAAATATGCAAGGGGGTATTTTTGCAGGAGCATTAACACAAAAAGGTATACCATTTGTATTAAAAGATAAAGGCTCTAATTTATATAGTCATTGGATTACAAAAGATTTCACTTCATATTTGCTTTTAGCAGAGGACATTCATAACAATGCAGATTTTCGTCGTATTGTAAATAAACCAAAAAGATATATTAGCAGAGAACTTTTAGAACAATCAGAAAGAAGTGATTTTCCTCTTTTAAAAGCATTATATGCTTCTCCTTATTTAAGAAAATATCAAGCACAGCATTTACAGGATTTGGAAAGTCATTTAATACAAATTAAAAAAAGAAAGCCATTGGAGGCACTGAAATACATTAGAAATATTGTAGGATATGATGACTACTTAAAACAATATGCAAATTTTAGAAAAGCAAGTTTAGAGGGATATTTAGAAATTGCAGAAGAAATTACACAATTTGCAAATGTTGCAGAAGATACAGAAAGCTTCTTGAAAAAGTTAAGAGAAATGGAAAATGAAATGGCACAAAAAAATAAAAAAGTTGGTACACAGCAGGTACAAGGAGTAACTCTTTCCACTATGCACTCTGCAAAAGGGTTGGAATTTGAAGTAGTATTTGTACCTAGTATTGTAGAGGAAGTGATACCACATAAAAAAAGTGAAACACTAGACCAAATAGAAGAAGAACGTAGACTATTTTATGTTGCGGTAACAAGGGCAAAGAGTATATTGTATTTATCTGAAGTGTCAAAAAGACACGATAAAAAAACAAAACGCTCTTGTTTTTTGAAAGAATTAGGTTTATAACAAAAATGATATTTTATTGATATTATAAATGTGTTAATAAAAGTGTAAGAAAAAATTAGTATTTATATTTTTTGGAAATTGATATAATAGTGACAGTAAATAAATGAGGGAGGTTGTAATGATATGAAAATAAACAAAAGAGAGCAAAGAAAAAGGTATATTGCAGCGATAGTTGCGATAGTGCTTGTGATTGCTATGGTATTGAGTTTAATTGCACCAATATTTTCTGCTAGAGCAATGGCTGCAACAATGAATGCAGTAGTAGTAGATACTGTTCCAACAACTTCAAATGATGATACAGAACAAAACGATACAGTACTTTCTGAAAAAGATAAAAAAGAAAGAGAAATTGGTACAAATGATTTTTCTGCAAATATTTTAATTGGTTTTGAACAACAGTTTATTGTAGGAAAGGTAGTACCTATAAATGCTGTTATGGTGAATAATAGCGATGATTTCAAAGGAGAATTTCAAATAAAAGTATATTCCACAATAGGCAATAATAATAATGGAGGAAGATATTCTATTTATTATCAGCCTTTGGAACTTTCAAAAGGGGCAATAAAACAAATTTATTTGTCTATACCTATTCAGACAATACAAAAAGATTTTGAAATAACATTGGTAAATGAAAAAAATCAAATTGTGTATAGAAAATATGTCAGTGCTCAGCCATTAGACCCTGCAACAATATTGGTAGGGGTGCTTTGTGAAAGACCAGCAGATATGGCATATTTGTCAGCAATTCATTTTGCGGAACAAGAAGATTATACAGGAGAATATACTAAAACAGTTTATTTAGACAGTGAAACATTTCCAAATGAGCAATCTGTTATCAATCATTTTAAAGTAATTGTGATAGACGATTTTGACACAAAGTCGTTGTCAGAAAAACAAAAAGAGGCACTTTTGCAATGGATACAACAAGGTGGTATTTGTGTTATTGGTACAGGAGTAAATGCTTCCAAAACAATGAGCGGATTGCAGAACGTTGTATCTGTTACAAGCGAAAGTATTGTACAAAGGAATATTATGCTAGCAGGACAAAGAGTGAGAGCAGATATAGCAGAATTAAATTTATCAGAAATAGATGGTGTACAAACAGATATTTTTGAAAATGCTTCGCTATTACTTATGGGAAATGGAGCAATAATATTATATGATATATCATTATCATTAGAACCTGTCATTAGTACAGCAGGTTTTGTGAATGAAATAAAAAGTTGCTGCGAATATGTCAATGAAGAATTAATGCAAGTAGAATATGCAGACAGTTATAATTACAATCCTATGGCATATATTGCAGAAAGATTTCCAGAATTAAAAGCAAATAGTATTTATATGATATTATTTGCTGTAGCTATTTATGTTGTTGTAATAGGTCCTGTATTGTATATTATATTAAAAAAGAAAGATAAAAGAGAATTTGCTTGGATAGCAGTACCAGCTATTTCTGCGGTGTTTATGCTGATTATATTTATATTAAGTATGAATAGTCAATATAAAAGTGGCTTAATCAATATTGTATCTGCTACAGAAATAGAACAAGGACAAAGTATAGCAAAGACAAAAATATATGGTTGTGCAAAATCAAATAAAAAAGGAACAGTTGTATTAAGTTCAGAAAAAGCAATGGATTTGTCAATACCTTCTGAAGACAGATGGAATTATTATGAAGAAGTAAAAGAAGTGTATTTGAATAAAATATTGGTAGGAGATAAAACAGAAATTACATATTTTGATAAAAGTAGCTGGCATAACAATGACTTTGAAATGGAAACTGTAACAGATATGGGTGGTATTGTAGAATGTGATGTCAAAATGGAAGGTGAAAAATTAGTTGGCACAATTACAAACAATACTAATAGAAATTTTAAAGATATATTATTAGTAGTAGGGAAAAGAATTATAAAAATAGACAATTTAAAAGTAGGAGAAAGCATCGATATTAGTGAGGAAATTATAGACAAGCAAGTAACAAATTTATCAAATGCAGTATGGGAAATATTTAGAGATGTGTATGATAGAACGAAATTAAATAAAAAAATAAAATCAGGAGAAATGACAAGACAAGATGCTTATCGTATTATGAGAGAAGGAGATTTAGTACAAGATTATGTAAATTGGAATGAAGCAGAAATGAGATTAGTAAATGAAGGAGATATGAAACTGTATTTGTATGCCTTTGATGAGGAAGGTATATTGCCAGAACAAATTAATATCAATGGAGAGAGTGCATTAGAAAATACATTGAATTTATATATTATGGAATATAGTATACATTTGTCAGATGCAGCAACATTTGAAATACCTTATGGTGTGTTATCTGGTGTTGTACTTTTTGAAGAAAGTACAACAGGTGTAAATGATTATAGAGATAATACACTTTATGCAGAAACAGCATCAGAAGTAGTATGGACATTTGGTATACCTGCAAATACACAAATAGAAAATGTTCAGTTCCGCTCTTTAAATGATGCAGGAAACTTCTATCAAGCACCAGAGATATACAATGTAACAACAGAACAATGGGAAACATTAAGCAGTGACCCATACTATACTATTTCAGATTATATGTGGATAACAGAAGATTATCCAAATGGCTGTATAAAAGTAAAATATTTTGTACAAAAAGAAACAGAAGTCAGATACCCAGAAATGAAAATAAAGGGGGCAGGGCAAAATGTTGGAAATTAAGCATCTTATGAAAAAATATGGAAAATTTACCGCAGTGGACGATTTGAATTTAACCATACCAGAAAGTAGTATATTTGGATTTGTAGGGCCAAATGGTGCAGGAAAAACAACTACAATGAAAATTATGTCAGGGCTTTTAAAAGCTACAGATGGTAGTGTTATGATTGATGGAGTAGATGTTACAAAAAATCCCAAAGCATTGAAAGAACATATTGGGTATATGCCAGACTTTTTTGGTGTGTATGATGATTTAAAAGTATCAGAATATATGGACTTTTATGCAGGAACTTATTACATCCCTTATGAACAAAGAGAAGATTTGATAAATAATTTGTTAGAAATTGTAGACCTTTCTCATAAAAAAGATGCGTATGTAGATGGACTATCAAGAGGTATGAAACAAAGATTGTGTTTGGCAAGAAGTTTAATACATGACCCTAAATTGCTGATATTAGATGAACCAGCTTCAGGACTTGACCCAAGAGCAAGAGTAGAAATGAAAGAAGTATTAAAACAGCTTCAGACAATGGGAAAAACAATTATTATTAGTTCTCATATATTGCCAGAACTTGCCGAAATGTGTACAGAAGTAGGTATTATAGATAGAGGGCATATTGTTGTACAAGGAACAGTACAGGAAATTATGAAACAAATGACAAAAGTAAGAAGAATACAAATACGCCCTCTGGAAAATATGACTGCTCTTATGAAATTGTTAGAAGAACAACCGCTTGTAGAAGATATAATTGAAAATACATTTGATGTAGAATTTTCTTATCAAGGAGAAGATAAAGAATTGGCAGGGCTTTTAAAACAAATTGTATTGGCAGATATTGAAATGGTATATTTTAAAGAAAAAGAAGGAAATTTAGAAGAAATATTTATGCAGGTGACAGGAGGCGAACAAAAATGATGATGAACCCTGTATTGCGTCGAGAAACAAAAACGACATTAAGAAGTTGGAAAATGTTTGCAATACTGACAGTATATGTTGCTGTAGTAGCATTAGGAGCAATACTATTTTTATATGGTACAATGTTTAATTCCTATAATTATTCATTTGACCCAGCACAAATGACATATATGTATGTTGTATTATGTGCTATGCAAATGGGGCTTATGCTTTTGGCAGCACCAGCTATGACAGCAGGTTGTATTAGTGGAGAAAGAGAAAGACAAACATTAGATTTACTTTTGATGACAAAAATGTCATCGTTATCTATTGTAATAGGAAAATTGATGTCTTCTATTGCAACGCTTGTATTAATTATGGTAGCAACATTACCTGTTTTTGCTATAGCATTTTATTTTGGAGGTGTCACAATTACTTCTCTATTAATAATGATGCTTTATATTATGGTCACAACTTGTATGGCTTGCTCTATATCCATATTTTTTTCTTGCATATTTAAGAAAACAGTGGTATCTATTGTTGTAGTATATTTGCTTGTAGGAGGAGTATTTTGTTTTGGAACACTGATAGCAGTATTTTTGCAACAAAGTCTACATTGGACAATGTATCAAACAGACCCAAGTTTAACATTTCCATTGACAATACTTTCTGCAAATCCGGGTGTTGGATTTTTTTCATTGATAGATAATCAATTAGGAACAAATTGGGTGTCTAACTTATTTTATCGTTATGCTAGTAAAAATACTACAATGAATACCATAATACATCATTATTGGGTAGTGAATTTTGTATTTAATGTGATTGTTTCATTTTTGTTTGTGTTGTTGTCAGCACATTTTATTAATCCAGTAAGAAATAAAAAATAAAAAAGTAATATATTAGTAAAAAAGAGAGGAGAGAACAATATGGAACAGCTACAAAAAAGGCTTTTGAAATTAAAAATAAAATTAGTATGGGAATTGTGGCTAAAAATATTTTTAAAATGTTCAGTAATAGGTACAGCAATTTCAGTGGTATATGTTTTGATTTCAAAGTGGAGATATTTATTTGATGATAGTGTATTTTTTGTAATTGTTATATTGGCTGTTTTATTTTGTTCTTGTATTGTTACATATTTAAAACGTGTTACATGGAAAAAAACAGCAAAAATAGCGGATAAATTAGGATATAAAGAACGTTTTATTACTGCATTGGAATTGTTGGAGCAAAAAAGAGAATATACAAAAGTAGAAAAATTAGTAATAGAAGATGCTTTACAAAAAGCACAACAATGTGATATTTCAAAAGAATATAAATTGACAATACCTAAAAAAGAAATAAAAATATTAGTAGTGCTTTTTGTAGCATTGTTTGGTACAAATATTATTACTACTCCACAACAAAAACAAGCGGAACAATATGCAGCAGCACAGCTAAAAAAAATTGAACAAGTAAAAAGTGAAATTAATAAAGAGCAGGAAATAAAAGAAGATGCTTTGAAAGCATTTAATAAAGAAATGAATACATTAACAAAAAATTTAAAAAAGGCACAAACAGTAGAGGAAAGTAAAAAAATAGTAGAACAGGCACAGCAGGCTGTAAAAGCATTGGAGAAAGAAAATATGTCGGAAGATTTAAAAAAAGTATCAGAAAAACTTTCTCAAAATGAAAAAACAAAAGACTTAGCCAATGCACTGGAAACAGGGGATACAAAAGCGATTAATATGCAAATGGATATGCTGTTGTCTGAAATGGAAGATTTGCCTCAGGAAGTATTAGAAAAAATTGCACAAGCATTAGATGATATAGGAGAAATAAATGATGAAGAACTAGCGGAACTGCTTGAAAATTTGTCACAACAGCTTTCCAGCGGAAATATGACACAAGCAATTACACAAGGACAAGCATTAAAAGGGAAATTAGCATCATTGGCAAATGAAAATACAGATTTCGTACAAAATATGGAAAATCTTAATCAAGCACTGGCTGAAAATGTTTCTTCTAAAACAGAACAGTCTGGGCAATCAGGACAGCAAGGAGATGGACAAGGGCAGGGACAAGGAGAAGGAGAACAAAGCGGAAGTGGTCAAGGCGGTCAAGGACAAGGTAGCGGTGAAGGTATGAATAGTGGTCAAGGTAGAGGAAGTGGACATCAGGAAACAGAAAAAATATATACCAGAAAAGCAGAAAATATGTCAGGATACCAAACACAACTGCAAGGACAACAAAATGAACAAGGACAAACAAATATTACAAGAGAGCAAACAATAGGAGAAAGAGGACAAAGTTTACCCTATGAACAAGTATATCAGTCTTATCGAAATAATGCTTTAAGAGATATTGAAAATAGTGATGTACCTTATGGTATGAGAGAATTGGTTTCTGAGTATTTTTCAACATTAGAACAATAAAGGAGGTGTAATAAATGCGTTTTTTTCAACCATTAGGATTTTTGGCATTAATAGGAATACCCATTATTGTTTTGATGTATTTGATGAAACAAAAATATAAAGAGCATACAGTATCTAGTTTGTTTTTGTGGAAAAAGGCAGAAAGCTATAGTATGGCACAAAAACCTTTTCAAAAACTGAAAAAAAATTTATTGATGTTTTTGCAAATCATTGCAGTAGCGTTACTGTCAGCAGCACTTGCTAGTCCTTATATTATGGGAGTAGGAGAAACAAGTCATATAGTATTTGGCATAGATTGTTCTTTGAGTATGCAAGCAAAAGATGAACAAGAGGGCAAAAGCCGTTTAGAACAAGCAAAACAACAAATTAAAAATCAAATAGAACAGGCACCGCCTAATGGTATATTTAGTGTTGTAGTTTTACAAGATACTCCAACAATACTATTAAGTAACAGCACAGATAAAAGACTATTGTTAAAACAAATAGAAGATATTCAGCCTACAAATGGAGGAGTAGATTGGCAAAACAGTAGAGAATTGTTACAACTGGCAGGAGCAGAAAATGGTCAAATTTCTATATTTACAGACCAATATCAGCCAACATTAGAGGACTTGGATATAGAGCAAAATATATTAGGAAAAAATAGCCAAAATACTGCAATTACATTACTTTCTCATAGTCAGGGAGAAAATGGTTTTCAGGTACTTGTAAAAGTGAATTATTTTGGAGAAGGCGAAATTACAAAAACAGTTAATTTATTTTGTGATGGAAAAGCGTTTGATAGAAAAGAAATTACAATACAAGGTGGAAACAGCAAAGATGTGATATTTACAGGAATTTCACAACAAACAACAGCATTGACAGCGACGTTAACACCAGAAGATGTTTTAGCAGCAGATGACAGAGCATATGATGGAGCATTTTCTCAAACAAAAAAGAAAGTGCTTTTAGTGACAGACCAGAATATATTTTTAGAAAAAGTGTATAGTCTTTTGCCTGAAGTAGAACTTTATAAAACAGATACAGAACATATTGAAACGTTAAAAGGATATTCTCTTTATATATTTGATGGAGTGATACCAGAAGTTTTACCAGAAGATGGTTATTTTATATTTTGGAATTTGCCTAATGACAATAGTATATTGCCTTTGGGAACAGAAAGAGATATTATAGGACAGGCAACTACACAAGGCTATGGCAATATAACACTTGCAGAAACACTGACATTTGATATTGAAAAAGCAAAATCGTTTTCTGTACCAATGTGGGCATCTCCCATATTAGAGGCTGATGAACAAGCCATTGCTATAGCGGGAGAACAAAACGGTATTAAAATGGCAGTGTTTGCATTTGATATTCATAATACAGATTTGCCATTACAAAAAGAATTTCCTATATTGATATATAATTTACAAAATTGGTTTTTTGAACAAAGTGGGCAGAAATCTTTAGAAGGAATAGAGTCTGGACAAACAGTAGAAATTTCACTTTTACCAGAAACAAAAGAGGCTTCAATACAATTTCCAAATGGACAAACAACAAAAATAGCACCACCTTTTCCTCCAGAACCTTTTACAGATACACAGCAAACAGGCATTTATACTCTGATACAAAAAGACCAGTCACAGCAGCAAACAACAAATACATTTGCTGTCAATGCCAAAACAGCAGGAGAGTCTGATTTAATGCAGCAGTATCTGGCACAAGAACAAACGCAAATACAACAAAATAATACTAAAAAAACAATAAAAGTAGGAAAAAGTATTCAAAATGCTGTGATATTTGTGTTGCTTTTGCTTCTACTGTTAGAATGGAGAGTGAATTGTAATGAGCGTTAATATAATAAAACCTTATTGGCTTTTACTTTTTGTTGTAATAGTAGTATTGTTATATGTAATTGCAAAAAAAGGAAATTTAAAAAATACATTTTATCGTAGATTTTTTATGTTTATAAGGAGTATTGTTGCTCTTTTGTTAATACTAGCATTATGTGATATTAGTATACAAACTACTTCTCAAAAAGTAACAACAATATTTGCTATAGATTTGTCCGACAGTACAAAACAGTCACAGCAAAATATAAAAACATTTTTGAAGCAGGCAGAGAGTGCAAGAAGTGAAAAAGATAATATTGGGTTATTGTGTTTTGGTGGTGATGCTGTGCTAGAACAGTCACCTATGAGTAATGTACCTTTTCCTCAAAATTTTTTATCTTATGTACAAAAAAATGCAACAAATATTAGTGGTGTGTTAAATTTAGCAAATGCAGTAATACCAGAAAAGACAAGAAAAAGAATTGTATTAATTTCTGATGGTATTGAAACAATGGGAGATGGTTTTGCACAGTCAAGGTTGCTGCAAGCACAAGGCATTACAATAGATGTATTTCCTTTGCAGACAGAAGAACAGCCAGAAGTACAGCTTTCTGCACTACAAGTTTCTAATTTGATAAATAAAAATACAGAATATGATATTACATTACAAATAAGTAGTAATATAGATACACAAGCAAATGTAAAATTGTTTAAAGGAAATAGCTTAATTGCCAATGAACAAATTGAAGTAGTAAAAGGAGAAAGTAATATTGTATTTTCAGATAAGACAGAAGATGGCGGCAGTATATTGTATAGAGCAGAATTGTCAGCACAACAAGATACACTTTCTCAAAATAATAAAGCATATGCCTATTGTTATATTACAGATGTTGCACAAATATTGCTTGTGGAACAATATGACAGCGGAAATGTATGGGAAGACTTTTTACAAAATAGTCAAGCGACTGTTACTAAAATAGCAGTAGAAAATGCACCTGTTACAGTGGAGCAGTTTAATCAATATGATGCTGTAATATTGTCAGATGTTTCTATAGAAAGTATGCCAAGTGGATTTTTAGATGCCTTAGAAAGCTATGTTAAAACAACAGGAGGAGGACTTCTTGTAACAGGAGGAGAAAACTCATTTGCATTAGGTGGTTATTATAAAACAAAATTGGAAGATATATTGCCAGTAGAAATGGAACTAAAAACAGAAGGGGAAAATAACAGTCTAGGTATGATAATGGTAATTGACCGTTCTGGAAGTATGGACGGGGGACAGTATGGTGTTTCAAAAATTGAAATGGCAAAAGAAGCGTGTATCAGAAGTTTAAGTAGTTTTATGCCAGGAGATTGTGTAGGCATTATTGCATTTGATGACATAGCACAATGGGCAGTACCATTTCAAACAGTACAAGACAACATTGCAGATATTCGTATGGGTATAGGCAGTATACAGCCTGGAGGAGGTACTAGCATATTACCTGGACTAAATGCAGCATATGATGTTTTAAAAGATGCCAATACAAAACAAAAACATATTATACTTTTAACAGACGGACAGGCAGAACAAACAGGATATGATGGTGTATTAGAAAGAATGAATGAAAATGGTATTACATTATCTACTGTAGCAGTAGGAACAGGAGCAGATACTGCATTATTAAAAAGACTTTCAGAGCAAGGAGGAGGAAGATATTACTTTACAAATGAATTTAGTGACTTGCCCGAAATTTTTGCAAAAGAAACATTACTTGCAGGAAAAGAGTATATTAATAATAGAACATTTTATCCAAAACAAAAAAATGCTTCTGCAATTATGGCAGATATTAGCAGTATAGCAACACTAGAAGGATATGTTGGTACAACAGCAAAACCAAGAGCAGATGTTGTATTAGAAAGTGATAAACAGGAACCTATACTTGCTACATGGCAGTATGGTTTAGGTAGAACAGCAGTTTGGACAAGTGATGTCAGTGGAAAATGGAGTAAAAATTGGCTTGCCTCTCAACAAGGAAGACAAATATTGCAAAATAGTGTTTCTTGGATAATGAAAAAGCAAAGTAGTAAAGATGTAACAGCGTCTGCAGCAATAGAAGGAGAAAAAAGCCTTTTGACTGTCACAATGGCATATGATGAAAGTGTTTCAGAAGTAAAAGGTACTGTTGTTTCAAATGACAATAGAACATATGATATAATATTAAATAGAACAGCACCTAATGTATATGTGGGAAGTATGGATACAATAGCAGAAGGTGGATATATATTAAATTTGCAAATAACGAATACAAAAGGAGAAACAGATAGTGTAAATACAGGTTTTGCTATTGCTTACCCTAAAGAATATGATAGACGAAATTGGGGAAAAGGAGATGTTCTTTTAAATAGAATTGCAGAAGCAACAGGAGGACGTGTATTAACAAGTGGAGAAGATGTATTTACACAAAAACCACAGGCAGTATCAGAAAGTAAAAGCTTAACAAATCTATTTTTAATATTAGCATTGATTGTATTTTTGTTGGATGTTTTTTTTAGAAGATTTTATATTGTAACACAAAAATTAGAAAGTGTATTAAAGGGACTGAAAAAAGAGAAAAAACAAACAGTTACACAACAAAAAGTACAAAATAATAATTTTGAAAAAGAAATGAAACAAGCACAAAAAAGACAACAGAAAAAAGAGAAAAAACAAAAAGAACAACAACAAAGTAGTGAAAATATGGCGATACAACTAGCAGAAGCAAAGAAAAGAAGAAAAAGATAAATAGATAAAGAAGCAGTGAAAAATGCTGCTTCTTTTTTCGGAATAATATTGTAAAAAAAGGATTTTATTTGTGGTATATTGTACAATTTTATCGGTTTATAATAATTTATAACTTTGTAAAGAAAATTTAATATATTTGACACTATATTTCAACATTGCTCCGCTATTATAGAGTAATATGCTAATATTATATCATTATTTGAAAATATACTTAAAAAGTATATTTTAGGCATATGGATAAAAAAAGGAAGTATTTATAATAAGGGAAAGGGGGAAGCCGACTGTGCCACAACAACGAAATCGTCATAATAATCGAAACAATCAAAATAACCATACTGCTTATAATAGTCGTAATGTTACTCCAAAGAGAACACAGAAAAGAACAGAAAAAAGAAAAAAAGCAAAAAAGAAAGCGTTTTTTGCTGGAATATTAGCAGTTGGTATGATTGCAGGAGGAAGTGTATTTGCTTATGGCCAATACATGAAAAGTAAAATGGAAGAGGCTGTAAATGTAAATACAATTTATAGTGGTATTTCTATCAATGGAACAGATGTTTCAGGAAAAACAAAAGAAGAAGCATTGCAGCAACTACAACAAGAGGCAGATGTACATTTAGGTAATCAAAAAATTACAATACAACAAGAAGATAAAATTTGGGATATTCCATTTTCTGATTTAGATGTAAAGTATGATATAGAGGCATCTGTAGAGCAAGCATGGGAAATTGGAAGAACAGGAGAATTAAAAGACAGATATAAAGTAGTAACAGATGTTGCACAAAATAAAGAAGATATTCCCATATCATATACACATGATAAACAAAAAGTAGTAGAAAAATTGCAAGAAATTGCTACAGAATTTAATGTTGAAGCACAAGATAGTACTATAACAAGAAAAAATGGTGCTTTTCAAATTACAGAGGAACAAAAAGGTTATGCTATGGATGTAGATAAAACAGTACCTAAAGTAGAGGAAATGCTAGAACAAAATACAGGAGGTACGATAGAACCAGAAATTACTATAACAGAACCAAAAGTAACAAAAGCAGATAATGAAAAAGTAACAGATTTGATAGGAACATATAGTACAACTTATTCAGCAAATGCAGCAGGAAGAAATGAAAACCTTCGTGTAGGCTGTGCTAATATAGATGGTACTGTCATAGCACCAGGAGAAGTATTTTCTATGAATGTAGGGCTTGGACCTCAAACATATGCTAATGGTTATAAAGATGCAGGAGTATATGTAAATGGTAAAGTAGAGCAGGGCGTTGCAGGAGGCGTTTGCCAAGTAACATCAACATTATATAATGCAGTGATATTAGCAGAATTGGAAGTTGTAGAAAGGTATCCTCATTCTATGACAGTGGGATATGTACCATTGGGCAGAGATGCCGCAGTAGCAGGAGATTATAAAGATTTAAAATTTAGAAATGATACAGAATATCCTGTTTATTTAGAGGCTTATGCAAGAGATGGAAAAGTGGTATGTAATTTATATGGACACGAAATACATGATGCAGGGCACAAAGTTGATTTTGAAATGGTATTTGATGGAACAATACCAAAACCTGCAGAAAAAGTAACACAAGATGCTACAAAACCAGAAGGATACAGACAAGTGACTTATACTGGAAAAACAGGAAGTAAAGTGAGCACTTATAAAATTATTACAGAAAATGGAAAACAAATTAGTAAAGAATGGTTTTCTAGTTCCACATATAGAGCAACAGCAGATGAAGTAACAGTTGGCACCAAAAAGGCAGAAGTGGCACCAACACCAGCACCAGAAACAACACCAACAGAAACACCAGAAACAAACGAGCAAACAACAGACACTTCTACAACAACAGAAAATACAAATAGTGAACAACAAGGAGAAGTAGATAGTACACCGATTGGTGCAGAGTAATAATGATATAAAGAGGCACATCAATTTGTAATTGTATTGATGTGCTTATTCTGTTTATAGAAAGAAGGGAAGTTATGTTACAATGTTTAATTGTAGCTTTAGGAGGCGGTATAGGTGCAATATTTCGCTATTTGATAGGAAAAATTAATTTGCCTTTTGAAATGACATTTCCTATTATAACATTATGTATCAATTTCGTAGGTGCATTTATAATAGGGCTTGTAGTAAACGAAGCAATAAAGTATACTATATCAGAAAATGCAGTGTTATTTTTAAAAACAGGACTTTGTGGAGGATTTACAACGTTTTCGACATTTTCACTAGAGAGTATCACATTGATAGAACAGAAAAATATTGTAATGGCATTTTGTTACATTACAAGTAGTGTTTTGATTTGTATCATAGGAGTGTGGCTAGGAAAAAGGATATTATAATAATAAGGAGGAATACTATGGAAATTGGAAAAATACCACCAGAAACGTTAAATCGTATTATATTAAATCCTATCAATGATTTTGATGTAAAAAGAGAAGATGTATTTTTAAGACCTAAAACGGGAGAAGATTGCTCTGCCATAACATTTGGAGAGGAACTTTGTGTATTGTCAGCAGACCCTATTACAGGAGCAGAGCAGGATATAGGATATATTGCAGTACACATTAATTGTAACGACATAGCATCAAGTGGTGCAGAAGTAGTAGGAATACTTTTGACGATATTGTTGCCAGAAGAAAGTACGGAAACAATATTGTCTGACATTATGGCAGGAGCATATGAAGCAGCAAAAGAAGTAGGCATTGAAATATTAGGAGGACATACAGAAGTAACATCAGTTGTGAATAAACCAGTCATTTCTGCTGCAGTAATAGGTAGAACGAATAAAAATAATTTCATTGCAACAGGTGGTGCAAAAGTTGGACAAGATGTTATTATGACAAAATGTGCTGGTTTGGAAGGTACAGCCATATTAGCAAAACAATATGAAACAATATTGTCAGACAAAATTGATAAAAATTTAATTGAAAAAGCAAAACAAATGAGAGGATTTTTATCTGTAATAAAAGAAAGTAATATTGCTAAAAAAATGGGAGCAACAGCAATGCACGATGTAACAGAGGGAGGAATATTAGGTGCAGTTTGGGAAGTAGCAGACTGTTCTGGAACAGGTATTGTAGTAGAATTGGATAAAATTCCAGTGAAAGAAGAAACAAGAGTAATTTGTCAAACAGCACACATTAGTCCATATGAATTAATTTCTAGTGGAAGTTTAATTATTACTGCTTTTGAAGGAGAAAAAATAGTAAAAGCATTACAACAGGAAGGCATTGAATGTGCTGTAATAGGAAAAATTACAGAAAAAGAAAAACAAATTATAAAAAATGGTCATATAGAAATATTAAACCAACCTAAAAGTGACGCTTTGTATTCTGTAAAATTTAAATAAGTGCTTTTGTTGTAATAAAGAAGGTGAAATGATAGAAATGCAAGCAATAATGTTAAAAAAATTACAACATAATACTCAATTTGCACAACAAGCAGCAAAATGGTTTTCAACAAAATGGGGGATACCCCAGAAAGAATATGAAAATAGTATAAATCAATGTATTTCTCAAAAAAGTTATATACCACAATGGTATATAATAGTAAATGAAAACAATGAAATTATAGCTGGTGCTGGAGTAATAGAAAATGATTTTCACGAATATAAGCATTTAACACCGAATTTGTGTGCTTTATTTGTAGAAAAAGAATATCGAAAAAAGGGAATTGCAAAATACATATTAGATTTTGTGATAAAAGATATGAAAGATATAGGATTTCAAAAATTATATTTAGTGACAGACCATACAGAATTTTATGAAAAATGTGGTTGGAAGTTTTTGTGTATGGTGAAAGATAATGAAGGTATATCAGAAAGGATGTATGTTTTTGATATCATATAAATTTTGAAGAAAAAACTTCAAAAATAAAAAAAACAAGTAAAAATATGTAATTTATTTCATTTTATTTCCAAAAAAAGATAAATATTTCACAACTTTGCAATTAATTTTAGTCATTTATATCATTTTTAATACTATAAAAAACAATTTTACATAGAAAACAAAATACGAATAAAACAATATTTCTATAAAATTTTATTGAAAAAATAGTACTGTATACTATTTGAAAATATAAAAAATAAATATTTTTTGTCAAAATCGTATTTATCTATTGCTTTTTATGCTATTTTATTGTATGATATTTCTATAAGAAAAAAGAGTGTTGAAAAAATAACACTTTTCTGCAAAAACGAGTAAAGTAATAAAATAAAATGTAACAAAAGGTAAACAAAATAATTTCTATATGATAATTTTATGTATTGAAAGGATTGATTTGCAATGAGAAATTTTATCGCAAAACACGTTGAAGTAATGCCACCATCTGGAATTAGAAAATTTTTTGATGTAGCTGCTACTATGGAAGATGTTGTTTCATTGGGCGTGGGTGAACCAGATTTTAAAACACCTGAACACGTTAGACAGGCTGCAATTAAATCTTTGCAGGAAGGCACTACAAGATATTCTTCTAATCAAGGTATGCCTGAATTAAGAAAACTAATTTCTGATTATCTTGATAGAAGATTTGGAACAAAATATGACCCTGCTGACCAAATTGTTTGTACAATAGGTGCTTCTGAAGCGATTGATATTGCATTAAGAACAATTATCGAGCCAGGCGATGAAATTCTTCTTGTAGAACCTTCTTATGTTTCCTACAAACCAAGTATTACATTGCAGGGTGGTGTACCTGTTGTTTTAACAACAAAAGTAGAAAATGAATTCAAATTGACACCAGAAGAATTAGAGTCTGCTATTACACCAAAAACAAAAGCATTGATATTCCCATATCCAAATAACCCTACTGGTGGTATTATGGAAAAAGCAGATTTGGAAAAAATCGCTCCTATATTGATTAAACATGACATACTTGTTATTAGTGATGAAATTTATGCAGAGCTTACTTATGGCGGTTTAGACCATGTTTCTATTGCGTCTATTCCTGGAATGTATGAAAGAACAATCGTATTGAATGGTTTTGCAAAATCTTTTGCTATGACAGGTTGGAGATTAGGTTATGCAGCAGGTCCTAAAGATTTAATATTAGCTATGAACAAAGTACACGCTTATGTAATTATGTGTGCTCCTACAATGAGCCAATATGCAGCGATTGAAGCATTAAAAGACCCTGCACAATGTGACAAAGATGTAGCAGAAATGAGAGAAGCATATGATGAAAGAAGAAAATACTTAATAGGTGAATTTAACAGATTAGGTATGACTTGCTTTGAACCAAAGGGAGCATTCTATGTATTCCCATCTATACAGTTAACAGGTTTAACATCTGCTGAATTCTGTGACAAAATGCTCTTTGAAGGAAGAGTAGCAGTTGTTCCAGGTACAGCATTTGGTGATTGTGGCGAAGGATTTATTAGAATTTCTTATGCTTACTCTATGGACGAATTAAAATTTGCTATAGGCAAAATTGAAGCGTTCTTGAAACAAATTGGAAAATTATAATAATTCATTTCTTTTTTAACTTCTTATAAATAAGGGCATACCGAAAGGTATGTCCTTATTTGAGTTCAAAATATGAAAAGATAGTTCTATAAGTGATAGCTTGAAAAATTTGACTGAATTCTATAAATTTTATAAAGAATTTTTTATTAGGTTTGAAAAAATATATAAAATTTATTAAAAAATATTATCATCTTCAAAGTGTTCCATAATATCTTCAACATTACAATGTAGAATATTACAAAGTCTATCTATTGTGTTCACTTCTATATTTTTATTATGGCGTAGTCTATCTAATTGAGAACGATTTATATTGTGTTTTGTATAAAGGTCATATTGTGTAATTCCTTTTTCTTTCATAGTTATCCATAAACGGTCATATTTTATCATTTTTATTCCTACTTTTTTCAAAATAATACTTGCATTTTATTAATTATCCTTGTAAAATTGATTTAATGGTAGTGTTCGTATAATGACACTATTTATTGAATGAGTTATACTAAAAAATAGATAAAATATATTTTTGAAAGGAATATTATTATGAAAACTATTTTAGAATTATTTGCACAAGATGAAATAAAAGTTAATTCAAGAAGTTATGAATATAGTAAAGAACATTTAAAAACATATGAAAAGCTAGAAGAATTAGAAAAAATGATAATAGAAAAATTAGATGATGAAGGAAAAAAATTATTTGACGAGTATAATAATATAACAAGTGACTTACGAGATATTATCAGAACAGAGGAATTTATATATGGCTATCAATTAGGTAGTTTAATGATGATAGATATTTATTCTGTTTTAAATTCTCCAGCATTCAATAAATAGAAAGGTATGGTTTTATGGACAAAAAAGAACGAGCAATTTGTGACGAATGTGGAAGTGAATTTTTAAAAGAAAGTTCTCATATGATAAATTTATGTCCTGAATGTGCACATTATTTATATGGTTATACAAATTGTAAGCACATTTTTGAAAATGGAAAATGTATTTATTGTTATTGGAATGGAAGCGAAAGCAATTATATAAAATGGTTGAAAAATAACTAAATGGAAAAGTAGTATAAGGGGAAACTTTTTTCACTTGTGAAAAGTTTCCCCAGCCAAAATATAAATTTATTCTATAGTATGGAATAAAAATCTATTATCAACAATTTCTGTTGTTAATTTTTGTTCGTCTATTAAATAAGACAAATAGGAACGTATGGTGCTACCCACAAGAACATATTGGCTTGCGTCCATTACTAAGTGGTAATGATTGAATACTTTTGTTAACAATTCTTCTGCTGTAGAAGGTGTTTTACAAAGTGATAACAAAAGCTGTATTATTTCGTGAACTTTATTTCTATTTATTTCTGCAAGTGAAGCAATATTTTCTGTAGTTTCTGTATGGGCTGGTATAAAAAGTTTCCCTTGTAGTGTGCTGATATAATCCAATGTTTCTAAATATTTTTTAACATCATATATAAATGAAATATGATATTTATTTAATATTGTTTCACTAGAAACACAGTCTGCTAAAAAATATATATCATCAGGTGTTTTAAAGCCAATCATATCCCAAAAGTGTCCTGGTAAAGAAAGTATTTCAAATCCTTTAGGCAGACAAGCATCTGCAATATTTTGTGTTTGACTTGGTTGTGCCATAAGAAATTTATGACGTAAAGCAGCAAAAGGATAACCACCATAAAGAAAAGAAGGTTCTAATATAGTATTTTCTGTTACAATATTTTCCATAGGTGTAGAATAGATAGTACAATGAAAACGTTTTTGTAAAAATTGGTTACCTCCAATGTGGTCAGCATTAGAATGTGTGTTTAATATTGCTTTTAAATTCCAATTTTTCTGCTCTAATATTTTTTTGATTTTTCTTCCAGCATCTTTATCATTTCCGCTGTCAATAATATAAACGCCGTCTGTATCTTCATAAACTCCTATTTTTGCAGGACATTCTATATAATAGGTATGTTCTGCTACTTGAACTAATTCGTACAAAAATATCATCTCCTTAAAAAATAAATTTATTTTATTTATTGTTCTACAACAATTGTAAGTAAAATTAAATCTTCTTTTCCAGTATTGATAATGCTATGTTCTGAACCTTTTTTACAAATATGGCAGACACCAGAAGAAAGTATTTCTTCTTTACCATCACAAATTGCTTTTCCTGTGCCAGAGAGGATATAATTGATGTCATCGCTTGTTGTGTGTTTATGGCTACCTATAGAACTACCAGTATGAATTTTACAGGGTATAATTTTTCTATGTTTATCAACATACATTTTTGCAGATATTTCACCATTACCACCATTCATTTGTGATATGTTTTTTTCTACTATTTCATTAAAATTGATAAGCATATTATTTTCTCCAATTTTATTAAAAAATAGAAAACCCTATGAAAAAATTCACAGGGTTTTTATTATTATAAAGAATTATTTCATAGAACCAGTAGCACCAAGTACATCTTTGATTTTCATTTCAACCAATTCTTGAATTAATTTTCTTGCATCACCACAATAACCTCTTGGGTCGAATGCTTCTGGTTTTTCGCCAAAGCTCTTTCTAATAGCTGCTGTCATAGCAAGTCTTAAGTCAGTATCCATATTAATTTTACAAACTGCTTTAGAAGCTGCTTTACGAAGCATTTCATTTGGAACACCTTTAGCACCAGCAATTTTTCCGCCGTATTTGTTGCAAGTTTCAACAGAAGACTCGTCAACAGCAGATGCACCATGAAGTACAATAGGGAAATTGTGGAAACCAGCTGCTTCTAATTTTTCTGTAATAGTATCCAGACGGTCAAAGTCTAATTTAGCTTCTCCGGCAAATTTGTAAGCACCGTGACTTGTACCAATTGCAATAGCAAGAGAGTCTACACCTGTACGTTTTACAAAATCAACAGCTTGGTCTGGGTCTGTGTATGTTGCATTAGCAGCATCTACATTTACATCATCTTCTACACCAGCCAATTTACCTAATTCAGCCTCTACAACAACACCGTGAGAATGAGCAAAGTCAACAACTTCTTTTGTTTTTGCTACATTTTCTTCATAGTCATAGTGAGAACCGTCAAACATAACAGATGTAAATCCAGCAGCGATACATTCTTTTACTGTTTCAATATCTGGACCGTGGTCTAAATGTAAAGCAATATCAATGCCTGTTTCTTGTATAGCAGCATCAACCATTGCTTTTAAGTAAAGAGGACCAGCATATTTTAAAGCACTTTTAGAAACTTGCAATATTACAGCAGAGTTTTGTGCTTTTGCAGCATTTACAACACCTTGTATAATTTCCATATTGTTGATGTTGAATGCACCAATTGCATAATGTCCCTCAAAAGCCTTTTCAAACATTTTTTTTGTTGTAACTAAAGCCATTTTAAAACACCTCTCTCTTTTTATTTAAAAAATTTTGAATAAAATACCTTCTACTAAATTATAATATAGTATTTTGTTTGTGACAAGAGTTTTTAGTATTTTTTATAAAAATATGGTATACTTTAACAGGAGGAGATGAAATATGAACTATTTTATTATAGTAATATTGATAGTGGCAATAGATAGTGTGACTAAAAAAATAATATGTGAAAATATGAAAGTAGGTCAAAAAAAAGAAATTGTAAAAAAACGGCTCTATTTCTGGCACATAAAAAATAAAGGTGCAGCATATAATAGTTTTGAAGGGCATATAAAAGCAATAAAATGTGTTTCTGTAATTGGTATGTTATATTGTGCTTTTCAGATAGACAGAGGTAGTAAAATACATCGTATTGCTTGCAGCTTTTTGTTGGGAGGAGGACTAGGCAATTTTATAGAAAGAATAAAATATGGAGAAGTAACAGATTTTATTTATATTGATAATCAAAATAAATCTGAAAATACTTTTGTAAAAAAGCTCATTCAAAAAAGTAAGCCAATATTTAATATAGCAGATATATTTGTGGCATTAGGAGCAGTTATATTTATTCTTTCAACATTATTGCAGAAAGAAAAATAAAATTTTGTGCTACTTAGGTATTGTCATATTGAAAAAAACATACTATAATATAAATTGTAAAACAAATAACTACAATATGTTTTAAATTCCTGAAGTGTTCGACACTCCTGCCATATTTGAACCTACATGACTTAAACGGGATTCCTATATGTAAAAGATATGTCAGGCCTCAACATAATTCCCTTTGGGCAGAGGAAGACAGAGTCTTTGCTGCGGTTGCCCACCTGGCGTAGGCTAGGTGTCAAGAGGTGGGAACCGGCATTTTGGGATTAAAAATTTTTATACTCTATTGTCAAATAAGATAGTAGAGTATATTTTTTTTGCAAAAAATAGATATACTAAAAATTGGAAAATAATTGTCTTATTGTAATTTAGGAATAAATTTACTCTTTTAGAATAAAATGATAAAAATGGTACAAGTCTTTGCAAAAGAGGAAGGAGAATAAAGACATGAAAAAAACAACTCTTTTATTTTGTATTGCTATGCTTTTGCTAGGAGGCTGCAAAAAAGAGAATGTACAATCTAGAGAACAACCTATGCAATCGCCTAAAACAGGTACATTACTACAAATAGAGGGAACAAATGTGGGGAGATTTGGAGATGATATTCCTATTACAAGAGGAGAAATGGCGAAAATGATAGCATTATCATTTTATACGCCAGAAGAAATTACAGAAATAAAAAATAATATTCAATTTAATGATGTGAGTGTGGAAGATTGGTATTATCCATATATTAATGCAGCTGTAACAGATGGTTATCTTTCAGGAGAAGGAGAAAGCTTTTTACCAGAAGAAAATGTAACATTAGAACAAACACAGTCTTTAATTAACCGATTAAATCCAGATAATGAAACGAAAATTACAATAAATGATGAAAATAAAAATAAAGCAGTAGCATATAGTTTGTGGTTAGAACTGTTTGAGGAGGCATTAAAAGGCAGAAGAGCAGAAGATAGTTTATATTCTTATGGTATACAGCCTAGAGAACAGATTTTATTGGATACAGCAGATAATGGCACAATACTTTTGATGGAAGATGGCATTTTTACAGCAACAGGAAGAAATTTAAAACCTTTACAAAATAAAAAAATAAAAATATTAGAAAAAGATAGAGAAGTTGTTGCAATAGAGGAAATATTAGAAGATAGTCCTATAATACAAAATGCCTATTTTACCACTTCAAAAAATGGTATAGAAATTGATACAGGTGATGGTGTAAAATTATATGAATATATAGATACAGAAAATTTGCCAGAAAGTGGCATTGCAGATATACAAATAGAAGGAAATACCGTTATCTCTATTACACCATTAGAAAATGGCGGAAGCGATGTTATTAAAAAAGCAACTAATAATAGTATAGAATTACAAAATCGTGGTGTTTTAGAATGGGCAGATAATGCAAAAATATATGAAGAAAATGATGATGTTGTAACAAGAAGACCTGTAACACGTTTAATTAGTGGAACAGATATAGCAGATTATTATTATAAAGATGGAAAAGTAGCAGCCGCTGTAATAAGAAGGGAAGCCGTTCCTAATAACATTAGGGTGCTTTTGAGTGATACAGGATATACTGGTTATAATCAAAAAAATGTTATATTAACAGCAGATAAACCTTTTACATTACAGGGAGGAGATGTGATAAAAACATTTCAAGCAGGAGAAGAAGTTACATTGACACCAGAGAACGATATGGGGCTTTTTGAAAATAATAGAGTATATATTACAACAGAAGATGATGGACAATTTACAATAAAAAGCATTTCAAGAAATGGCGTTTCTCCACAGTATAGAGGGACTTTAGAATTAGAAAAGACAGCAAATGGATTTATTATTATAAATGAAGTACCTTTTGAAACCTATTTAAAAGGAGTAGTACCTTTTGAAATGCCTGTCAGTTTTGGATTAGAACCTTTAAAAGTACAAGCTGTTTCTGCAAGAAGTTATGCTTTTAATCAATTTTTTGCTAATCGCTATAGTGACTATGGTGCTCATGTAGATGACTCTACAAATAGCCAAGTATATAATGGCAGTCAAACACAACAAATTTCAGATAGAGCAGTAGAAGAAACAGAAGGTATGGGAGTAACATATGGAGATAAAGTAGTAAATGCTAATTTTTATTCTACATCAGCAGGTGTAACAGCAAATTCAGGTGAAGTTTGGGCAGCAGATAATGGAAAGACATTTCCTTCTGAAAATAAAGGATATTTAATTAGTAAAAAACAAGGATTAACAGAAGAAGTAGGAGATTTAACAAAACAAGAAAATGCAGAAGCATTTTTCAAAAATTGGGAAGTACAAAGTTATGATAGTGCTTCACCATGGTTTCGCTGGAAAACAACATTACCAAAAGAGGTAATCAATAATATCAATGAAAGAATACAACAAGTATATCAGTCTAATCATAATTTAGTAGAAATATTGCAGCAAGATGGCACGTGGAAAGTAGCAGACCCTTCTAATTTGGGAGCAATAAAGGATATCGCTATTTCTCAAAGGGGAGAAGGGGGAAATGCTATGTTTTTGACAATAACAGGAGAAAATGGCACTGCACGTATTAAAACAGAATATGCTATTAGAAATATATTAAAGCCGGTAAAAGCTGGTCAAAATGATGTGATATTGCAATTAAAAGATGGCAGCGAAAAAATAAATTATGCCATATTGCCAAGTGCTTTTATTGCTATAGAACAACAAAAAACACCAGAAAATGAATTAGAAAGCATTACAATATATGGTGGAGGAAATGGACATGGTGCAGGTATGAGCCAATATGGTGCTATGGGTATGGCAGAACAAGGATTTGATTATAAACAGATATTAGAACATTATTTTGATGGAGCACAAGTACAAAGAATTATCAATACAGAACAAGATTTGTAATAAAAAAGGCTTAAAGGTGTATACTTTTAAGCCTTTTTTAGTATTTTTATCAAAATAAAGTATATTTTTAAGTCTTTCTATTGCAAAAATAGTATTTTATGTATACAATTATTTTGTGAAACAGGTATGATAAAAAATAAAGGAGGATATAAATGAAGGGTATTATTACAGTATTAGGAAAAGACCACGTAGGTATTATAGGAACTGTTTGTACACATTTATCAAGAAACAGTATTAATATTTTAGATATTTCTCAAACTATTGTAGGCGGCTATTTGAATATGATGATGATTGTAGATTTATCTGCGGCAAAAAAAGAGTTTACTATTTTATCAGATGAATTGGTAAAATTAGGAGAAGATATGAATGTTATAGTAAAAATGCAACACGAAGACATTTTTAATTCTATGCACCGTGTTTAAGGAGGGAGAGTCTTTTGTGATTACAAGAAATGAAGTTTTAGAAACAAATCAAATGATAGAAGAGTCTAATTTAGATGTGCGTACGATTACTATGGGTATCAATCTTATGGATTGTGCTGATGCTGATATTGATAAGTTTAATGAAAAAGTATATCAAAAAATTACCACTTGTGCAAAAGATTTGGTAAAAGTAGGAGATGAATTAGCAAAACAATTTGGTATACCTGTAGTGCATAAAAGAATTTCTGTAACACCGATTGCTATTGCAGCAGCAGGCTGTCAAACAGATAGCTATGTTAGTATAGCACATACTTTAGATAAAGCAGCTAAAGCAGTAGGAGTAAATTTTATAGGTGGATTTTCTGCATTAGTACAAAAAGGCTGTACAAAATCAGATGAAATTTTAATTAATTCTATACCACAATCATTAAAAGAAACGGATGTTGTTTGTTCTTCTGTAAATATTGGTACTTCTCGAAATGGTTTAAATATGGACGCTGTAAAAAAAATGGGTGAAATTATACTGCAAACAGCAGAATTAACAAAAGAACAAGATTGTTTGGGTTGTGCAAAATTAGTAGTGTTTTGTAATGCAGTGGAGGATAACCCTTTTATGGCAGGTGCTTTTCACGGTGTGGGAGAAAAGGATTGTGTCATTAATGTAGGAGTAAGTGGTCCTGGTGTAGTAAAAAAAGCACTAGAAGAAGTAAGAGATGCCGATTTTGAAACACTTTGTGAAACAATAAAAAAGACAGCATTTAAAATTACAAGAGTAGGACAACTTATTGCACAAGAGGCAGCCAAAAGATTAAATGTGCCTTTTGGCATTATAGATTTATCACTTGCACCAACACCATTAATTGGAGATAGTATTGCAGAAATTTTTCAAGAAATGGGATTACAAGAAGCAGGTGCACCAGGTACAACTGCAGCACTTGCTATATTAAATGATAATGTTAAAAAAGGTGGCGTTATGGCATCATCTTATGTAGGTGGGTTAAGTGGTGCTTTTATTCCTGTCAGTGAAGACCATGGTATGATTGTTGCCGCAGAAAAAGGTGCTTTAACATTAGAAAAATTAGAAGCTATGACTTGTGTTTGTTCTGTTGGATTAGATATGATTGCAATACCAGGTGATACTTCAGCAACAACAATTTCTGGTATTATTGCAGATGAAGCAGCCATTGGTATGATAAATAATAAAACAACGGCAGTGCGTTTGATACCAGTAATAGGAAAAAAAGTAGGAGAAAAAGTAGAATTTGGCGGTCTTTTAGGGTATGCACCAATTATGCCTGTAAATGCTTATAGCTGTGAAAGATTTATAAAAAGATGTGGCAGAATACCAGCACCAATACACAGTTTTAAAAATTGATGTAATGAAAATAGCCTTGAAAGAATGTGTATACTTTCAAGGCTATTTTATATTATAACGTAAATACATTAATAAATTATTATTGTAAATAGTGCTGCTTTAATTCATTTTGAATTTGTTCCAGTATAATTTTTCTAAAAGAACTATCTTTTAAAAAAATATAAAATCTTTTTGAAAATTCAATATAACATTCTTGCTCTGCATTTTGAAGTGTTTTGTTGATTTTACTGATTTGGTCAAGATTGAAGTTTTTTGTATTTAATGAACTTTTTGATGTATTGTATAGAAAACAAATAATTAATTTGTCCATGAGCGTTAATTCCATACCTTTTTCGTATATTTTTTTTGCAATATTTTCTTGCAATACAGTATCTTGTGTCATGTAATATTTTACATCAGAAATACCTACCAAATAATCTAAAGATACACCAAAGACATTTGCTAAACGTATCAAATCATTTATTCTAGGTTGGTTTCGGCCATTTTCATAGTTTGCAATAGCAGTATAACCATAATGAAGTATAGAAGCAAGTTCTATTTGTGTAAGATTTTTTTCTTTTCTTAAGTGTTTTAATCTGTCTTTAAATTCCAAAATAATCACCCTTTCTGGCATAGATTTAGGAATGACTGTTATTCAGTTTTATTATAAAATAGATAAATGAGAAACACAACTATAATTTTGTAAAAACCAAAACTTTAATTAGATTATAATTTGATGTAGTATATAGCATAATATTTGTAGGGGTATATACTATGAATATTGCACAAAGATTTCAAAAAATAAGAGAACAAAAAAAGATTAGTGTTTACAGATTATCTATACTTTCTGATATTTCAGAAACACATATCCACAAAATAGAAAAAGGCACTAGTCAACCAAGTATTTATATTCTTGAAAAACTTTTGAGCTGTATGGGAGTAACTTTAGTAGAATTTTTCAATAATGATACAGAAGTATACTATCTGAATGATATTGAAAAAGAACTTTTACGTCATTTTCGTACACTAACGGAAAAACAAGCTTATGCTGTATTAGAACTCATAAAGGAGATAAATATTTCTAAATAATGTTTTTAAATTTTTGTTTTTGTTTGGGTTTCAGTAATTTGAAACCCTTTCAAAAGTATTTTAATAAGTAAAGCGATTGATATCTTCCATAGTGATGCCTGGCTGTAGAGCAATGTTGATAGCATTAGCTATAATATTTGCTAATCGGTCTACTACAGCATCTACTTCTTTTGGTGTAACAAACATATTGCCTACATAAGGATTTAATATTTCTACAATAAGTTTGTATTTTTCGTCTGTATCCATAGACTGAAGCATTTCGTAAAAAGCACTGCCTTTTTTTGTTTGAGCAATCATTTCTTCTAACATTCTGTCCATAGTGTCATTTATCAGTGTTGCAGCATCTACAACAGTAGGTACACCTAGTGCTAAAACAGGTACACCAAGCGTTTGCTTATTTAATGTCATTCGTTTGTTTCCTACACCAGCACCAGGTGAGACACCTGTGTCAGACATTTGTATTGTACTATTAATTCTGCTGAATTTACGAGCAGCTAGAGCATCTATAGCGATAACTAAATCGGGTTTTAATTTTTCAACAACACCTTTTATAATTTCGCCTGTTTCAATTCCTGTAATGCCCATAACACCCGGGCTAAGTGCTGCAACACTTCTGACAGAATGTTCTAGTTCTTCTGGAAGCACACCTTCTAAATGACGTGTAACAAGTATTTTATCAATGACTTTAGGGCCTAGTGCATCAGGAGTAATGTTCCAGTTTCCTAAGCCAACAACAAGTATAGTAGATTTTGCATTTAGTTTTGTTAAATTGTTAATATGATTTGCAACAACTTTCATCATTTCTTCGTGACTTGTAATGTCATTTTCCTTTAATAATTCCGATTCTATTGTGATGTAATTTCCTATAGGTTTTCCCATTGTTTCGCTTCCTGTTTCATTTAATATTTGGACATGGGTAATTTGATAAATGTCTGTTTGTTCTGTTTTTACTTTTACGCCATCTATTTCTTGTGTATTTTGTTGTTCCTGTTGTGCAAGTTCTCTTGCTTCAATCGCTAAGTCTGTTCTAGGACTAAAATTCCATACTATATTCTTTTCCATACTGTTTCCTCCTGTATTACTTTCTTTTTGCCATTATTTTTACCTCGAATTTTAAATATATACATTGACTTATGGATTGCTTTCGGTTAAAATAGATTATGTTGAGTTAATCACAGATGTGTCGGAGCATAAAAAATTGCTTTTGTGATTAATAGAAGTGTAAAAAGTGATATTCCCCAAAATATCCAAAGTATTAAAAAAATTATAAAAAATAGGAGGAACAGAAATTGGCAAATATTAAATCTGCAAAAAAAAGAATTAAAGTCATCACAAAAAAGACATTACGAAATAGAATGATTAAATCTCAAACAAAAACAGCAATTAAAAAAGTATTAGTAGCTGTAAATGCGGGAGATAAAGAAACAGCAACAGCAACATTAAAAGGTGCTGTATCTGCGATTGATAAAGCATATTCAAAAGGTGTTTATCATAAAAATGCGGCAGCTAGAAAAAAATCTAGTTTAACAAGAATGGTAAATGGATTATAATATTAAAATGTAATAGTAAAAAAGAATATCATTGTGATATTCTTTTTTTATGTAAAAAACACAATATATAAGAAAAAGAGGAATACTATAAAGTACCCCTCTATATGCCAAAAAGAAGTGATATATTGTAAAAAAAGAATGGTATTAAAAAATCCACGATGTCATAGTCAAAGGAAGAAATACACTTACTGCCATAGATGCTAATAATAAAGATAACATTAATTTTTTTGTTTTTTTCTTCATGGTCTTTTCACTCCATTCTTTAATATAGTATGTGATAGTTTGTTTGTGGCTATTATAACAATAGAGCATTGAAAATACAATATTTACTTTTTTTGGAAAATAAAAATAGCAAAAAAGAATACAGATGGTTATTTTGGATAATAAAAAAGAATATGATAAAAAAATGTATTATCAAAAAAGAGATAAAAAAGTAATTTTATGTATATTATTTTATTTAAAATTTTAGAAATCATTTTGTATATTTAAAAAATGAAAAAATGATTTGTAATATTTTTTAAGAAGGCAAAAAAGAGAATATGTTTTTTTAAATAAAAAAATAAAAAAATCGTCATATTGCTGAAATAATATACAAAGGAAATGAGTAAAATGAGAAAAAAAGTGCATTATAATATATTATTTTTGTATCTTTTTAAAGTGATTATAATATCGTTATCATACAATGATAATATAAGTAATTACAATAAAATAAATACATAGTTTTTAAATAATATTGATAATAAAAAAAGTAATAAAACACTGCTAAAAAATGCTTGTCATACAATATTAATGTATAAAAATACGTGCCAACAAAGTTGACACGTTATTATTTAAAAATCAATTTGTTTTTGTAATGTAAATATATTTCTGACACCGCCATCAGAACGTTTTTCTTGTTGCAATGATATATAACCACATCTTACGAGAAGCTGAAAGTGAGTACGATATACTTCCTCTGTCATATTTAAGTCTGCAATAATTTTGTCTTGAGGAGGAAAAAGAGATGCTTTTCCCTCAGAAAAACTACAGAAATAAGCATAAATTGATTTTGAGAGAGCAGAAAGTCTTCTATCTTCCATAATCAAACGTGGAATATATCCATATCCCTTTTCATAAATGTTATGACGCATCAACGACACTCCTTTTTTCAATGAAGTATTATTCGATATTCTTTGTAATATCTGCTTGTTTTGCTTGTATAAAAGCAATCAGTGTTTCTGGACAAATAAGTATTTGCTGTCCTCTAATACCTGCACTCACTGCAATTTGTTCAAAAAGTATTGCAGTTTCATCAATATAAGTAGTATATTTTTTTTTCATACCAATAGGAGAACAACCTCCTCTTATGTATCCTGTGAGTGGTAATAAATCTTTCATATGTGTCATTTCAACTTTTTTGTTACCTGAAACAGCAGCAGCTTTTTTTAAATCTAGTTCTAAATGAACAGGTATGCAAAAAACAAGTATACCTGTTTTATCACCCTTTGTAACAAGTGTTTTAAAAACTTGTTCTGGAGGTAATCCAATGGCTTCTGCGGCGTGAATACCAGAAAGATTATTTTCGTCATATTCATATTCTGTTGTGTCGTAGTTGATATGATTTTGTTCTAATAAACGCATAGCATTTGTTTTTGTCATAAATATTACTTCCTTTATTCATCTAATACAATAAATGTAGGTGCATTTTTATTGTCTAACTGCATAGACTGTACAGCATCTGAAGCAGACTGTACTTTTTTAATATCCCAATCATCATTTATTTTTTTACCTAAATAACACTCGTTGCCATAAAGTATAATATAACAATAATTAGTAGTACCACAAATATAACGTACTTGACTTTGTTGTTCTATCATTTCATAAAAAACCATATTTTTTAATACATCTGAAAAATCTGCCTTCATATCATTTTTATAAAAATATACATTATAAGGTGGCAATAAAGAAAGATTAAAGTCAGGCAATATACTGTTTACAGCAAAATATAAATTAGATTGTCTATCTAAATTATTAATTGCTACTTCCCAAAAACCATCTTTATTAACTAGTACATACTGTTTGATATTATTAGGAGCATTTTGGGTAGAAAATGTAACAACCGCATATTTTTTGTCTATTCTAATATCTCTAACATAATATTTATCATAATTTCCTTCATAAACGCGTATAAAATTTAATATTCTTTCATATTCCTCCATTTCAGGAGAAAGTATAGTAACAGCACCGTGATATGTATCATATTTTTTTAAAAGTCTGGCATAATCTTCTTCTGAAATACTTGCTATTTTTTCTGTAGAAGAAGAAATCATAATTTTATTTCCAGAAGGCTGTTTGATTGCTGTAAAAATGCCTGTATCTAATGAAGAAGAAGGCATATCAATATCAATATAATTTGCAATATCATATCCTTTTATTAAAAGAATGTCACATTGAAATTCAGAAAAATCTTGTTCTAAAAAACCATTGTTCTTTAAGTAATTTGTAGTAATATAACAGTCGTTGCTACTACTGTAAAGTTTTCCGCCTTTGCTGAGTAATGTAAAACGGCTTCCGTTATTTTGATAAAAAGCAGAGGCTGCTTCTGCTACTGTTTTTAATTTTGTCCAGTATTGATTATTGCTTTCTCCCCAATTTAAAAAAGGAGCAGTTTTTGGTTTTTCTGTTTTTTCTGTTTGAGCAGAAGGTGTTTGATTTTCTGTTGTATCTGGCGTTTCTGTAGTTGGTTCCTCATATTGGTCTTGCTGCTGTAGTTGTACCTCTGTTGTATTTTGATTTTGCTGTTGTTGATTTTGAGGTGGTTGTGTATTTGGTTTTGAAGAAGTATTTTCTTCAATAATTACTTGCTGTGACTGTTTTGGTGGTTTTGATGGTATGGAAGAAGTTTCTGTTATAGTATCACAGCCAGTAAGACTAATAAGAAGTACAATAAAAGCAGAGAAAAATTTTAAAATTTTATTCAATATAATCATCCTTTTTATCCGCTATGACTTCGTATACAGAATTTAATTCTTTTTGATGTGCTTGTAGTATTGAGCACAATTTTTGCTCCATTTGCTGTTGCTGTTCTAAAAAAGGAAATGATACAAGCCAAACAGGATTATATTCTTCTGCTAATTCTTCTATAGTATCTACAAAAGGCTTTACTGTTTCTGTATCATAATAATCTAATATAGCATTATATTCCCAGTCTGATACATCTCTTTCGCAGGTTAATTTTAGAAAAACAGTAATATTGTTTTGTTCGTCTTCTTCTGCATAAATGTTAAGCATAATATTTTGCTGTTCTCCTAAATGGTAGCAGTTTAATTCTTTTTCTAAAAAACCTGTTTTTTTATCTCTTAGCATAATAACAATAACAGTTTCGTCCATTGTAATCCTCCTTTTACAAAACAGTTCAATAAAATTATCTGTTTTGTATTACATTATCAATGAGTTTTCATACATTGATGTATTTTTTTATTATAATACGGAATGGACAGAAATGCAAATAAAAGGCAAATAGCTTAATAAAAATGAAAGTATTTTACATAAAATAATTTGGTAAAAAGTGCTTTTTTTTCGTGGTGTTTATGTATATAATAGTTATATTGTTTATCACTGAAATATAAAAAAAGAGAGGATTGTATAATATGTTACGTACAATAAAGTGGTATTTTAAATTTGTTTTTTGTTTAATTTGGAAATCGATTGATGCAAAGAAAGCAGACAAAATATTAAAACAAAAAGGAGAAGAAGCTTATAACGAATTTGTTTATGATGTAGTTTCCCGCTGGGCTATGGCAAGAGTAAAAGATAGTGGAGCAGAAATTAAAGTATATGGAAAAGAAAATATACCAAAAGATAAAACAGTGTTGTTTGTAAGTAATCATCAAAGTGACTTTGATATTGCAATATTTTTGGCTATGCTTCCAGAAAAAAAAGAAGGATTTGTAGCAAAAGTAGAATTAGAGAAAATCCCTTTTTTAAGTGCTTGGATGAAAAGAATACATTGTATTTTTTTGGATAGAAAAGATATGAAACAGTCCGCAAAAACAATATTAGAGGGAATTAAGCTTTTAAAAAGTGGACATTCTATGGTAGTTTTTCCAGAAGGTACAAGAAGTAAAGGAGAACAAATAGGAGAATTTAAAGCAGGAAGTTTTAAACTAGCAACAAAATCAAAAGTGCCTATTGTGCCTGTTACAATAGATGGTTCTTATAAAATAATGGAAGGAAGTCATTATCGCATTTGTCCAGCAAAAGTCAATGTGTATGTTCATAAACCCATTGAAACAGTAACTATACCAAAACAAGAGGAAGGAAAATTGCCAGAAATGGTCGAAAAAATAATTAGAGAGGGAAAAAAGTAATATGAAACAATTATTAGGTAAAGTGATAATATTTTGTATGTTAATAGTAGGTCTAACAAGCTGTAATAGTACAGAACAACCACAGCTTTCTAAAACACAGGAAAAAACAGAAAATTATAAACTGTCTGCTTTTTCTATGCCAATACAAACAGAATATGTATATGATTATTTGGGTATGCGTTTTCAGCTAGGCGAAGAAGTAAATAGAGCATTAGAAGAAGGAAAACTATTTATGTATCTTGATGCAGGCTATGAACAAGATACACAAGAATTAGCATATGCACGTCAAGCAGTGTTATATGTACCAAAAGAAGATAGAGAAAAAATATGGGAAAATGATGAACAACAAATAAAAAATTGGAGAGAACAAGCACAAAAACTTGGCTATATTGGTGTATATAAAAGAAGTATTTTGGAACAAACGGATATTTCCGAATTGACAGATTGTATACAAAATAAAAATATAGGAGAAACACCTGATGGTGTATGGCAATATTATATTAGTAGTAATGACATAGCAGAGGTACAGATAGCAGCAGAAAGATTTAGCAGAACACTTGTAACAATATATGATATGATACCTTTTACAGAAGGAGTTAGTATATTTGCAGAACAAAGAAAAATAGAGCAAAATATAGGAGATTTTCAGACAACAGATATTTATGGCAATATTGTTACAAAAGATATTTTTTCAAATTATGATTTAACATTGATAAGTATATTTACAACACAATCAATACCATGTTTGCATGAAATGGTAGAGTTAGAAAAAGTTTATACAGATGAAACAATAACAGCACAGTCTGTCAATGTTATTGGCATTTTGTATGATGCTTCACAAGAGAAAAAAGAAGAAGTAACAGAATTAGCGAAAGAGATACAAAAGGAACTAAATGTCACATATGACATCATTATACCAGATAGTATATTAACAGAAGGAAGACTAAAAGGAGTAACTGCTTTTCCTGAAACATTTTTTGTAGACAAGCAAGGAAATATTGTAGGAGAGTATTATTTGGGAGCAAGACCGAAAGAAAATTTAATTGAAATAATACAAAAAGAGCTAGAAATTTTGAGGGGAGAAAATAGTGGTGCAGCGGAACAACAAGCAGCAACAGAAACTAACTAAAAAAGAAAAAATAGGGATATTTTTGGTGATAATAGGAATAGTATTTTTGCTGTATAGTATTTATTGTGGAGAATGGGGTACAATATTTTAAAAATTTTCAATAAAAGGACAATGCTTTTGCATTGTCCTTTTATACTATAATATAATACAAATTAAACCGCCACTACCTTCATTGACAATTTTTTGTAATGTTTCTTGTAGTTTCATTTGAGCTTCTTCAGGCATTCTGTAAATTTTATTTTGCATACCATCACTCACCATAGATTGCAATGTTCTCCCAAATATATTCAAATCCCATATTTTTTGAGGGTCAACATCATAATCCTGTATTAAACTATCTATAAATTCCTTAGATTGTTCTTCATTTCCTATAATAGGAGATACTTCTGTTTCAATATCTGCTTTAATCATATGAATAGATTCTCCTTTTGCTTTTAACTTGATACCAAAGCGAGAACCTTGTTTGAATACTTCGGGTTGTTCTAATTTAATTTCTTCAAATACTGGAGATACTACACCATAGCCTTTTCTTTTGACGTCGTGAAGTGCACATTCTATTTTATCATATTTCTTTTTAATATCAGAAAGCATTTTGATTGTAGAAATCAGTTGAGAGTCATTTTCAATAGGCATATCAATGGTTTCACTTAATATTTTGTAAAATAAACTGTCATCTACAGATAATGCAATGTCAATCGCACCTTCTCCTAACATAATTCCATCAGTATATGCTTTTTTTATGTATTCATTTTGCTCTAAAGTGTTTAGATTTTCTTTTACATCTGTCAGTTTTTCAACAGCATTCATTAAATTTTTTAAACTTGTTATAATACTTTGTTTTAACCAATGGTTTTCTTCTAATGTTTCAATCCATGTAGGAAAATGAAGACGTATTTCTTTCATAGGAAATTCATAAAGAACTTTTTCTAATATTGTTTTAATGTCTTCATTTTTTAATTGAGCACAGTTAACAGGTAGTACAGGAACAGCATATTTTTCCATTAATTCCTGCTGCAATGAAATGGTATCATCATTATAAGGTCTAGCAGTATTTAATAATACAACAAAAGGTTTTCCAATTTGTTTTAATTCGTTTATTACTCTCTGTTCTGCATCTTCGTAACTTTCACGAGATAAATCTGTTACAGAACCATCTGTTGTAATAACAATACCTATAGTAGAATGGTCAGTAATTACTTTTTTTGTTCCCAATTCTGCCGCTTCTAAAAAAGGAATGGCATCTTGTGACCAAGGAGTATGCACCATACGAGGGGTATTTTCTTCTTCCATATGTCCTTCTGCTTCTGGTACAATATAGCCTACACAGTCAATTAGACGTACTTTTAAATTAACATCATCACCTATTGTAATAGCAACTGCTTCATTTGGTACAAATTTTGGTTCTGTTGTCATAATGTTTTTTCCAGATGCGGATTGTGGTAATTCATCTTGTGCTCTTTCTCTTGCATAGCTGTTTTCTATATTAGGTAGTACGAGTAAATCCATAAAGCGTTTTATAAAAGTAGATTTTCCAGTACGAACAGGACCTACAATTCCTAAGTAGACACAGCCATCTGTACGTTCAGCGATATCTTTGTAAATATCAAATTGTTCCATAAAATAAACCTCCTTTATAATAAAAAATGTATCCATACAATGCAGTATATGAAAAATGAAGCAGTGATATGCTTTTGTTTTTGTAATATCATTATTTGTAAATTTGGTTTAGAAATTTAATAATATTATAAAATGATTTGTGACATTAATAACAATTTACTATAAAAAGAAAGTGAAACAATACAAATACATTATAAATTATGTTATAGTATTTCTATAATTTTGGGTTTACCTATGACAAAAAATATATTATAATGATACAATGCCTAAATACGTAACGTAAAGGAGGGTGTTTATGGCAGGGAATACTTCAAATAGAAAAAAAAATACAATACCAAGAAGAACAAGCACTCGAAAAAAATTATCATCAGCACAAAAACAACCAAAAAAGACAACACCAAAGAAAGTACAAAAACCACAAAAAACAAATAAAATAAAAGTGCCAATACAAAAGAATAAACAGCATATTGTAAAAAAAATGCCGGCACCAAAAGGTAGTTATAAAGTGTTTACTATTATGATATTTTTATTTTTTACAATATATCTTTGTGGCTATATTTGGGTGTTTTTAAATAGACCATCTGTGCCAGTAGAGATGGTAACATATGGAAGTATTGAAAGTGCTTCCTCTTTAAAAGGATTAGTTATAAGAGAAGAATATGTTGTAACAAGTGATAGAGCAGGTATGCCAGTGTATAACTTTTCTGAAAATGAAAAAATACCAAAAGGAGAAACAATATGTGTAATAAGAGATGAAGAAACTTCTTCTGCAATAGAAGATAAAATTGACAATATAGATAAAGACATTTTAAAGAGCTTGCAAAAGAGAAGCGACCTTTCTATTTTTCAAGAAGATGTTTCTCGTATTGAAAGTAATATTACACAGTTAATCAGTGCTTATAATGGAAAATTTATGAATGAAAATATTATGGATATTGCTTCTTTAAAAAATCAAATTGCAGCAGAAATGAACCAAAGAACAGAAATTTGGCTGACAGAAAATATAGAAGGAGTGTCTAATTTATCTGAAGAAAAAAATCAATATCAACAACAGTTAGCTGATAGTATTTCTACAATAAAAGCAGAAAAAAGCGGTTTACTTTCATTTCAAATTGATGGACAAGAAGATGTATTGACACCAGAAAATTTAGATGCTATAGAAGAAAAACAGGTTTCTACACAAATCACACCTAAATATCTTTCAAAAACAGGTGCTGTAGAACAAAATGAAGTAATGTTTAAAATTGTAACAAGTAATAAATGGTATATTGTTTCCTATTTGCCTCCAGAGGTAGTAAGTGGCTGGCAAGAAGGAGAATTAAAATATTTATATACAACAATTAATGAAGAAGAAAAAAGATTTCCAGTTACAATACAAACACTTTCTATAAATGAAAAAGAAGCTAGAGTAGTGTTTAGTGCCACACAGGATATATTAAGTGTCATTGGATTAAGAAATATTTCTTTCCGTGTACAAAGTACATCATTGGAGGGCATTAAAATACCAAACAATGCTATTATAGAAAAAACAGTGTTAAAAATACCAATTAACTATATTGTGGATAATGAAGGAGAACAAGGTGTATTTAAAGTAGTAAATGGCAAAAGAGAATTTGTTACTTTACAGTTGACACGATACAGCATTACAGAAGGCTTTGGTTATGTAGTGCAGGATTTTAGTAATTTGAAAGTTGGAGATACTGTAATAGAGCCAACAGAAGAAAATCCGAATACATATGCTATTAGTGAAGTAGAAACAATGAAAGGTGTTTTTGTTGGAAATAGTTCTATTGCAAAATTCACAGCAATTACAATTATAGGACAAAATGAAGAATACACTATTGTAAGTCCAGGTAGTAGTTCTTATGAATTACAGGCTTATGACACCATTGTTTCAGATGCAAAAAATATTGGAGAAAACCAAACGTTATATTAAGACAATTGTAGAAAGGAATGTAAAATATGAGTGAAATAAAACAAAATATAGCAGAAATTGAAAAGAGAATTGCAGCAGCAGTACAAAGAAGCGGTAGAAAAAGAGAAGATGTGCTATTGTTAGCAGTAAGTAAAACGATTGATGTACCACATATTAAACAAGCAGTAGATTGTGGTTTAAAAGAGCTCGGAGAAAATAGAGTACAAGAGATTTTGGAAAAATATGAACCTATGGGAAAAGAGGTTTGCTGGCATTTAATTGGACATTTGCAAACAAATAAGGTAAAATATATAATTGACAAAGTAAAAATGATACATTCTGTGGATAGTATGAAATTAGCAGAAGAAATTAGCAAGCGTGCAAAACAGGCAAATGTAAATATGGATATTTTGGTAGAAGTGAATATGGCTGGGGAGGAAAGTAAGTTTGGTGTTTCGCCAAAAGAAACACTTTCTTTGATACAAAATATTGCTTTTTTAGACAATATTTCCGTCAAAGGTCTTATGACAGTAGCACCTTTTGTCGATAATCCAGAAGAAAACAGGGATTGTTTCAGAAGAATGAAACAATTATTGGTTGACATTAACAGTGAAAAAATTGATAATGTACATATGAACGTTTTATCAATGGGCATGTCTAATGACTTTGAGGTGGCCATTGAAGAGGGGGCAACCATTGTTAGAGTGGGAACCAATATTTTCGGCAAAAGAGTTTATCCTCAGAAATAAATAAAGAGGGTAATAACCAAAGTCAAATAAGATATGGGAGGAATTTGTAACGTGGCAAAAGTATTTGATAAATTAAGGGATTTGATGTTTGGCGAATATGATGACCCAGATTATGATGACCCAGATGACGACGAATATGAAGAGGAAGATGAATATGAGGAACAACCCGCAAGACGTCGTACTCCTTTAAGAGATGTAAACAGAAACAAAGAACCAGAATATAGCTCACCAAGCAGAAGAACTTCCTCAAGTAATAGAACAAATCCTAATGTATATAGTATTAATACAAATGTACAAATGCAGGTGGTTGTAATACAACCTACTTGTTATGAAGATGCACAACAGATTTGTGACCAAGTAAAAGGGAAAAAACCTGTTGTAGTAAACTTGGAACAAGTAGAATATCCTGTAGCACAAAGAATTATGGATTTTTTGAGTGGAACTTGTTATTCATTGGAGGGCAGTATACAAAGGGTAGCAAATAATATTTTTGTAATTGCTCCTGAAAATGTAGAAATTTCTGGTGAATTTAAAGAGGAAATCAAAAGCAGAAGTAGTGTCGTATTTCCTTGGGCAAGTAATAAATAATTAAGAGAGAAAGGCAGAATATATGCAAATACTATTAATACAAACAGTGAATACTTTTTTTAAGTTGCTAGAGTTTTTAATATTAGCTCGAGTAATATTATCATGGCTTCCTATTGGAAGAAACAATTCATTAGTACAGCTTTTGTATACATTAACAGAACCTATACTTTCTCCTATTAGGTCATTATTGGACAAATCACCTTTAGGGGGTATGATGCTAGATTTCTCTGCATGGTTTGCAGTAATATTGCTGTATTTTGTTCAAACACTTATAATTAGTCTATTAATGGGGATATTTTGATAATGAATAAAGGAGGAGGTATCCTTTGCAAAAAGAACAATGGCTGAAACAAGTACAACCCCAAGAAAGACTTTTATTTGCTAAAGTGTTAGATGCAGCTCAAAGCAGTATCATACGTCATAAAAAAACAATAACAGATTTTATAGATAAAGGAAAAAGCAGCATTTTTTTTGAAAAAGTAAAATGTATACAAGATTTAGAGGTAATGGTTTTTGGAGGAAATTCTGAAAGTGAAAGGTGTATGATGGCATTTGCACCAAATAATATGGAGTTAACAGAAGAAGATTTTCCTATAAAAGCATTACACATTACGAAAAATAATAAATTTGGACAAGCAGATTTGAGTCATAGAGATTATTTAGGTTCTATATTAGGTTTAGGTATAGATAGAGCAAAAGTAGGGGATATTATTATTTTAGAAAAAGAAACAATATGTTATATTCATAAAGATTTAGCTGAATATGTACAAACAGCATTAGAATTTGTTTCTCGTACAAAGGTAAAAGTATCAGTAAGTGATATTTTTGTTGTAACTTTACCTGAAAAAGTATGGAAATATCATACTATGACAGTAGCGTCATTAAGATTAGATGCTATAGCAAGTGCAGCTTTTCATTTATCAAGGGCGAAAGTGCAGCAGTATATTAAAAAAGAAATTGTTCAAGTAAATTGGAATACTGTAATAAATCCTTCTTTATTGTTGAAAGAGGGAGATATGATATCTATAAGAAGTTTTGGACGTGCAAAACTTTTTGAAATAGGTAATGTAACAAAAAAAGATAGAATTTGTGTAACAATAGGGCGGGAATAATACTGCTTTTTGTTGTAGCGAGGAGGATTTATTTCATGATTAGACCATCTGATATTGAAGATAAGGAGTTTAAAAAGGTTGCAGTTGGATATTCTCCAGAAGAAGTTGACCGTTTTTTAGATGAAATTTGTGTAGACTATGAACAGCTGTTTAGAGAAAATAGAGAAATGAAAATGAAATTAAATAATATGTCAAATAGTAATACTTCTCAAATGACAGCACCAGTACCGAAAGTGCAGCCAGTACAACAGCAGACAGCACCAATACCAGTAACACCAATTTCACCACAGCAAACAAGTCAGTCTATTGAAAAGGCACTAGCAAAAACATTAACATTAGCAGAAAGAGTAGCAGAAGAAACCAAAGAAAATGCAAGGGCAGCAGCAGCACAAATTACAGAAAGTGCTGTTGCAAAAGCAGAAGAAATTATTGGCAGTGCAAGAACACGAGCATTTGAATTAGAACAAGATATACATAGATTAGAAAGCCGTTATGAGCTTATGAAAACTCGTGTAAAACTGTTGTTATATGCAGAAATTGAATTGTTGGATAAAAACGAAATTATTTCTCAGAAAGAAGCCAACTATCAACAAGGAGAAGAAGAATTTCAAAATCCACAACAATCCTAAGCGAAAAGCTGCGGTGAGTGCTGTTTTATCAGTATTTACAGCAGCTTTTGTAATAATATAATGAGGTGAATAGAAGAAATGGAACGTATATTAGTAACAACACCAGCAAAAACATATCCTATTGTGTTAGAACAGTCTTTTGAGGGACTATCAGAATTGATAAAAGAGCAAAAACTTTCTAACAGAAAAATGTGTATTGTAGCAGATGAAAATACAGATAAATTGTATAAACAAGCAGTAACAGAACAATTAAAAAAGGTAACAGATGATGTATATTGTTATTGTTTTAAAGCAGGAGAACAACATAAAAATTTAGAAACAATATATGATTTTTATAAATTTTTTCAACAAAATCGTTTTGATAGAAAAACAGTCATTGTAGCATTAGGTGGTGGTGTTTGTGGAGATATGGCTGGTTTTTCTGCAGCTACTTATTTGAGAGGAATACCTTTTGTACAAATACCAACTACATTATTAGCACAAGTAGACAGTAGTGTAGGAGGAAAAACAGGCGTTGATTTTAATGGAGCCAAAAATAGTATAGGAGCATTTTATCAGCCAGAATTTGTATATATCAATACAGCTACATTAAAAACATTGCCTAAAAGAGAATTTTCAGCAGGTATGGCAGAAGTCATAAAATATGGTTGTATACTTTCAGAACAATTTTTTCAATTTCTAATAGAACAAAAACAATTGATAAAATCTATGGAGCATACGATTTTGTGTGATATGATAAAACAATGTTGTTTGATGAAAGCAGATGTTGTTTCTAAAGATGAAAAAGAAAGTGGTCTTAGAGAAATATTAAATTTTGGTCATACCATTGGTCACGCTATTGAAACAAAATTTGAATTTGAACTGCTTCACGGAGAATGTGTAGCATTAGGAATGATTGCAGTATTGGAGTTAGGAAGAAAAAGAGAAGAAGTAACAGAAGAACAATTACAACAGGTAAAACAGCTTTTGCAGTATTTTGATTTGCCTATTTTTGTAAATAAAGTATCTCAAAAAAGTATTTATGAACAAATGTTTTTAGATAAAAAAGTAAAACAAAATAAAATTCGCTTTGTATTGCCAAAAGGAGTGGGACAGGTTTATACTACAAGTGAAGTATCAGAAAAAGAGATTATGGAAGCAATCAATTTCGTGGTGAAAATATAATGGAAAATAAAAGCGATAAACAATTTTATATCATTTCTGCAATAACAGTAATTATATTAGTAATATTAGACCAAATTACAAAATGGCAGGCATTGACAAAACTAAAACCAATTAAAAATACCGTTGTAATAAAGGGATTTTTAGATTTTACATTTGTAGAAAATAGAGGAGCAGCATTTGGAATATTGTCAGGAAAAAGAGTATTTTTTATACTTTTGACAGTTGTTGTTGCAGCAGGAATTATTTATAGTTTTTATAAATTACCTAAAACAAAAGAATATAATTGGTTAAAATGTGGATTAGTTCTTGTGTTGTCAGGAGCAATAGGAAATGTAATTGACAGAGCTGTAAGAGGATATGTAGTAGATTTTTTAGAAGTAACGTTTATAAAATGGCCAGTATTTAATTTAGCCGATATTTATGTTGTAGTAGGAGCTTGCTTTATATTGTTTTTAAGCCTTTTTGTAATAAAAGAAGAAGAAAAAAAAGAAGTATAAAAGGAGTAAAAATGGAAGTTTTAACATGGGTAGCAGAGCAAGAAGATAAATCCAAAAGAATTGATGTATTTGTAACAGAACAAATAGAACAAATAGAACAAACGATTTCCAGAAGTAGAATACAAAAATTGATAGAGAAGCAATATTTAAAAGTAAATGAAAATAGTGTAAAATCAAATTATAAATTAAGAGAAAAAGATGTTGTAGTATTGATAATACCAGATGTAGAAGTAGTGGAAATATTACCAGAAGATATTGATATTGATATTTTGTATGAAGATAAAGATATTATTGTTGTGAATAAGCCTCAAGGTATGGTAGTACATCCTGCAGTAGGACATATGACAGGAACACTTGTCAATGCACTTTTGTATCACTGTAAAGACCAGCTTTCTGGTATTAATGGAGAGCAAAGACCAGGTATTGTGCATAGAATTGATAAAGATACCTCTGGTGTATTGATGGTAGCAAAAAATGACAAAGCACATCAGTGTTTGGCACTACAATTAGCAGAGCATAGCATTACAAGAAAATATCATGCGATTGTATTCAATGGCATAAAAGAAGAAAATGGAACAATAGATAAACCTATTGGGCGAAGTGCCCAAGACAGAAAAAAAATGGCTGTGACACAAAAAAATAGTCGTCGTGCTGTAACACATTATAAAGTGTTAGAAAGATTAGGAAATTATACTTATATAGAAGCACAACTGGAAACAGGACGTACTCATCAAATTAGAGTGCATATGACATCAATAGGACACCCCCTTTTGGGAGATGTGGTATATGGCAGCAAAAAACAACCTTTTTCATTACAAGGACAAGCACTTCACGCAAAAGTATTGGGATTTATACACCCTAGTACAAAGCAATATATGGAATTTGAAGCACCACTTCCAGAATATTTTTTAAAACTGATAGAAAAATTAAGAATACGTTTGTAAAATGACATTGTATTTCTGATAGATAGGAGGCTAGTATATGGTTTTTAAAAAGAAAGATTTTTTTGGTATGCGTGACTTAACAGCAGAAGAAATACGATATATATTAAGTACAGCAGAAACAATGAAATATATATTAAATCAAAAAAATAAAAAGTCACCTCATTTACAAGGGAAATCTGTTATTATATTATTTTATGAACCAAGTGCAAGAGCAAAATTATCATATGAAATGGCAGCACAACATTTAAGTGCAAATGTGGTAGATATGACAATGGCAACAAATGTTTATCAAGAAAAATTGCAAGATATGGGGCAGTTAGTTGACCAAACAGGAGCAGATTTTATTATATTACGTCATCCTATGGCAGGAGCAGCAAGATTATTAGCAAAAAATGTAAGTGCATCTGTTGTCAATGCAGGAGATGGTTTTAATGAAAATCCAGGACAATCTTTATTAGATTTAATGACAATTAAAGAACAAAAAGGAGATTTTAAAGGACTTCGTGTAGCAATTATAGGAGATTTGATACATAGTAGAGTTTGTAAAAGTAACATATGGGCATTAACAAAATTAGGGGCAAGTGTTTGTGTTTCAGGGCCTCCTACACTTTTGCCTTCAGATATTGAGAAATTTGGTGTAGATGTTTATTATGATGCGAAAAAGGCAGTAGCAGGAGCAGATGTCATATTAACAAGCAGAATGAAAAATGAAACAAAAAATAAAAATTTAGTACCTTCTTTAACAGAATATAAACATTTTTTTAGAGTAGATGAAAATTTACTTCACTATGCTAAACCAGATACGATTATAATGCACCCAGGACCTATACAAAGAGGAATTGAGATTTCTGCTGATGTTATAGATAGTAAGAGATGTATTATTAATGACCAAATAGCCAATAGTGTAGCAGTACGTATGGCAATGCTTTATATTTTATCACAGATAGGAGGCGGATTAAAATGAAAAGTATTGTAAAAAATGGTCGTATTATAGGAAAAGATTTTAATCATCATAAACGCCTTGATATTTATATGGAAGATGGTGTAATATGTAAAATCGGCGAGAACTTAGAGGAAAATGGAGCAGAAATATTAGATGCAGATGGGAAATATATACTACCTGGATTTATTGATATGCACTGTAGTGTCTGTGACCCAGGATATGAATATATAGAAGATATTGAAACGGCTTCTTGTAGTGCAGCGAGAGGAGGCTTTACAAGCATTACTTGTGAACCAAATACAAATCCTGCCATTGATAATAAAACAGTAGTAGAATATATTGTTTCAAAAAGTAAAGAATACTCTCTTGTAAATATATTTCCTTATGGCAGTATGTCCGTAGGGTGTTTGGGAGAACATATGTCAGAAATTGGAGAAATGTACGAAGCAGGTATCGTAGGGATTGCTGATGGCGGACGTTCTATTATGAATGCCTCTTTTTTAGCGAATGTATTTCGCTATTCTAAAATGTTTGATATGCCTGTATTAACACATTGTGAAGACAAAAACCTTGCAGGAAAGGGTGTTATGAATGAGGGATATATGTCTTCTAGTTTGGGACTTTTGGGTATACCAAAAGAAGCAGAAGAAGTAATAGTGACAAGAAATATTATATTAGCAGAAGGTATGGGAGCAAAATTACATATTTCAAATGTTACAACAAAAGGTTCTGTACAACTGATTAGAGAAGCAAAAAAAAGAGGAACACGTATTACTTGTGAAACAAGCCCTCATTATTTTTTATTAACAGAAGAAGCAGTCGAAAATTATAATACATTAGCAAAAGTAAAGCCTCCATTAAGGACAAAAGAAGATGTAAAAGCAATTATAGAGGGGATATTAGATGGTACTATTGATGTTATTACATCAGGACATAGCCCTACAAAATTAACAGATAAAAATAAAGAATTTGATAATGCAGATTATGGTATTTCTGCTTTTGAAACAGCATTCGCATTAAGTTATAGTAAATTGGTAGTACAACAAAAAGTACCATTAAGTAAGTTAGTAGAATTACTTTCTACAAAACCTGCTGAAATATTAGGGCTACACAAAAAAGGAAAAATTGCAGAAGGTATGGACGGAGATTTAGTGGTAGTAGATTTGGAAGAAAGTTATACCATACAACCTGAAAAATTTGTTTCAAAAGCCAAATTTTCTCCTTTTGCTGACAAAAAAGTCAAAGGTAAAGTAATTTGTACTATTGTGGGCGGTAGGATATTGACATAATTATTTTGTATCAAAGAGGTGTATCAATGTATTTAAAACAATTAAGTGTACATGGTTTTAAATCTTTTTCAGATAAGGTAAAGTTAGAATTCAATAAAGGAATTACAGCAGTAGTAGGACCAAATGGGAGCGGAAAAAGTAATGTTTCTGATGCAGTAAGATGGGTATTAGGAGAACAAAAAGCGAAATCACTTCGTGGAGATAAAATGGAAGATATCATATTTGCTGGCACAGAAACAAGAAAAGCATTAGGATTTGCAGAGGTTGCTATTACAATAGATAATCAAGACCAAAAAATGCCTATTGATTATACAGAAGTAACAGTAACGCGCCGAGTATATCGCTCTGGAGAAAGCGAATATCAAATCAATGGTACAAACTGTCGATTAAAAGATATTCACGAGTTGTTTATGGATACAGGGGTAGGGAGAGAAGGCTATTCTATAGTAGGACAGGGACGTATAGATGAATTATTGAGTGCAAAAGCAGATGACAGAAGGCGTATATTTGAAGAAGCGGCAGGCATTGTAAAATATAAAGTGCGTAAAAATGAAGCAATTATAAAATTAGAAAAAGAACAGCAAAATTTAATGAGAGTAGAAGACATTATTGCAGAACTAGAAGGACAAATGGATAGTTTAGAGAAGCAATCCAATAAAGCTAAAATATATTTAGATTTAAGAGAAAAAATAAAATATGCAACTTTAACTATGTTTTGTACTGATATAGACAATATAGAAAAGGAATATGTCAAGCAGCAAAATAACAAAGATATTGCACTGGAAAATAAACAAAATTTATTAAAACAAAATGAACAGAAAACAGAACAAAAACAAAATCTACAACAACAGTCAGAACAATTAAAAAATGAAATACAGAAAATACAACAAGAAATAATTTTTTTTCGCTCTCAGCAGGAAAAAACAGAAAGTGATGTTCGTTTAGCAAAAGAACAAATACAACATTTTTTACAAAATATACAACGATTAGAAAAAGAAAACAGTTCTCATCAAAAACAACAAGAGCAAAATCAAAAAGAAGAGCAATTACTTTTAACAAAAATAACAGCAATTGATGTAACAACAAAAAGTGCAAAAGAAAAATTACAACAGCAAGAAAAAATTTTTGATGAATTAAATAGTAATCTTTCTGAAAATGAAAAAAATGTAGAAGATTATAAAAGTGAAATGGTAGAACAAATACGTATTAGTACAGAAGCAAAAGGTGATATGAGTCAAAGACAGTCTTTACTGGAACAGTTTGAGCAAAGAAAAAAACAGCTTTCTTCAGAAAAAGAATATTTAAAAGACCAAATTCATACACATCAGATACATAATGAGGTGCTTTCAAAACAAAAACGAGATTTTGAAAAACAGCAAAAAGAAATAGAACAAACACTTTTACAGTTGCAACAAAATGTAAAAAAATTATATGCTGAAAAAGAAAATATTTCTGAAGAACAGAAAAAAAGAGAACAACAATTAACACAAAAACGCTCTCGTTTTTCTGTTCTTTCTGAAATGGAAAAAGAGCATGAAGGATATTATAAAAGTGTAAAAAGTATATTGCATTTGAAACATTCGGGAAATGAAAAATGGCAGGGAATTTGTGGTGTAGTGGGAGAATTAATTTGTGTTGCTCAAAAATATGAAACTGCTGTTGAAATTGCATTAGGGGGAAATATTCAAAATATCATTACAAAAACAGAATATGATGCTAAAGAGGCAATACAGTATTTAAAGCAGTACCATTTGGGACGTGCTACATTTTTGCCTGTTACTTCTATAAAGGGAAGAAAATTAATAAAAGAAGAAATACTGTCAGAAAACGGTGTATTAGGTGTAGCTAGCGATTTAATAGAATATGATACTGTTTATGATAATGTAATACAGTCTCTTTTAGGTAGAACAGTAATAGTAGAAAATATTGATATAGCCATTTTGCTGTCTAAAAAATATCATAATCAATATCGTATGGTAACATTAGAAGGAGATTTATTTAATATAGGCGGCGCTATGACAGGTGGAAGTATGGCAAAAAAAACAACAAGTGTTTTTAGTAGAAGCAGAGAAATTAATGATTTGTCAGAAGATATAGAAAAAGAACAAATACTTTTACAAAATTGTCAAAAGCAATTTCATATGTTAGAACAACAACTAGAACAAAATAATGAGCTTTTTATGCAAAAACAAATGAAAAAACAAGAAATACAGTTATCTTTACAAAAAAACCAAGAAGATAAACAAAATACAGAAAATTTATTGTTAGAAAGACAACAAAAACAAAAATTATATGATTTAGAACAAAAACAGATAGTAGAACAATGCCAATTTGCTGAAAAAGAAGTGACTGAATTTAAAAAAATAGTAGAACAGACAGAACAAAAAATGAACTATATTAATGAAAAACTTTCTGCATTTCAATATAATATGACAGAAGAAAAACAACAAAGAGAAACTATTTTAAATACTATAACAGAATTAAAAGTAAATATTTCAGCAGAAGAACAAAATAAAAAGGCAGTAAAAGAAAGTATACAACGTTTGAAACAACAAAATGTTACATTAAAACAAGAACAAGAACAAATACAACAAGAAATGATTTCTTTTCAGAAATTGAGCAAACAAAAAGAATTAGAGCAAAAAGAATTAGAACAAAAAAACATTTTTTATAAACAACAAGAACAAAAAAAGCAGTCTGTTTTTACAGAATTAACAGAAAATAGAGAACAAAAAAAACAACAAATTGCCGTGTTAGAACAAGAGCAAAAACAAATGATAGAAAATATTTCTTTATTGAGTAATGAGATATTTCGTATAGAAACAAAACAAGAAAAAATAACAGAAGAAAAACAAAGGCTTTTTAATGAAATATGGGAAGAATATGAAATGACGTATCAAATAGTAAAAAAACAATATGATACACAAGTACAAACAGCTTCTTATCAAAAGTTAAAATCTGATACAAAACAGTGGAAAAATCAAATAAAAGAACTAGGTGCTGTTAATGTAGAAGCTATTGAAAATTATAAAGAAGTAAAACAGCGTTATAATTTTTTAATAACACAAAAAACAGATATATTAGAGGCAGAACAAAAATTACATTTGCTTATTTCGGATTTATCCCAAATGATGGAAAATAGATTTAGAGAGCAGTTTGATGTTATTTCTAAAAATTTTGGAGAAGTGTTTCGTGAAATGTTTGGAGGAGGAAAAGCTTATTTAAAATTAAGTGATGAAACAAAAGTGCTAGAGTCCTCTATAGAAATTATTGCACAACCTCCCGGAAAAAGCCTTCAAAATATGTTGTTGCTTTCTGGAGGAGAAAGAGCACTAACAGCGATTGCAATATTATTTTCCATATTAAAAATGAAACCTTCTCCTTTTTGTATATTAGATGAAATTGAGGCTGCTTTAGATGATGCAAATGTAAAAAGATATGCCGATTATTTAAAGAAATTTTCAAAAGATACACAATTTATAGTGATTACACATAGAAAGGGTACTATGGAAGCAGCAGATGTAATGTATGGTGTAACAATGCAGGAAAAGGGAGTATCAAAAATGATTTCTGTTAATTTTGAGGACAAAGCATATGTATAAATAAAAATGAGGTGAATAAAAAAATGGGTTTATTTGATTTTTTAAAAGGAAAAAAGAAAGAAGAAACAAAAGAAATAGAAATAAAACAGGATAGTGACAGTATAAAATTAAATGATATTGAGATAGAATTGCCTTCTGCTGAAAAAGAGGAAAGTACTATAAAATTAGATTTAGTAGGAGAAGACAATACTACTGCTATCAATCAAGCAGTACACAAAGCCATTGATGGAGAAGAAATAGAACTGCATACTGCTACAGGAGGAAAACTTTATCAAGAAACAGCCGATTTACAACAAGTGCCTCCATTAACAGAAGAAGAAACAAAAACAATACAAGAGGCATTAACAAAAGCAGTAGAAATGTCTACACCAAAAACAGAGGAATTAGAACAAATAGAAAAAGTAGAACAGGAAGCAGAAAAAGTTTCACAACAAATACAGCAAACAGAACAAGAACAAAACACAGAACAAACAAAAGAAAAGAAAAAAGGATTTTTTGCAAAATTGTTTGCTGGTTTGGATAAAACAAGAAAAAATATATTAGGTGGCGTAGATAATGTTCTAGGAGCATTTACAAAAATAGACGAAGATTTATTCGAAGAACTAGAAGAAGTACTTATTATGGCAGATATAGGCGTGCAAACAACAATGAATATTATAGAAAATCTGCGTAAACGTGTTAAAAAAGAACATATCACTGACCCACAAGCAATTAGAGGAATGTTGATAGAAGAAATTACGGCAATATTAGAAGAAGATACACAACAACAGGAAAATTTACCCTCTCCAACAGTTATGCTTGTGATAGGTGTAAATGGTGTAGGAAAAACAACTACAATAGGAAAATTATCTCATAATTTTAAAGAACAAGGAAAAAATGTGCTTTTAGGGGCAGCAGATACTTTTAGAGCAGCAGCCATTGACCAATTAGAAGTTTGGGGGCAAAGAGCAGGCATTGATGTTATTAAACACCAAGAAAACTCTGACCCAGCAGCAGTAGTATTTGATGCAGTAAATGCAGCAAAAAATAGAAATATGGATTTGCTGATATGCGATACTGCTGGTAGGCTTCATAACAAAAAAAATCTTATGGAAGAACTGAAAAAAATTGCAAAAGTAATTGAAAGAGAATATCCTCAAGCACATAAAGAGGTTTATTTAGTATTAGATGCCACTACAGGACAAAATGCTATGCAACAAGCGAAATTGTTTCAAGAAGTAGCTGATATTACAGGAATTATATTGACAAAATTGGACGGTACTGCAAAAGGTGGTATTGTGATTGCAATTAAATCTGAATTGAAATTGCCAGTAAGATATATTGGTGTAGGAGAAGGCATCAAAGATTTACAAAAATTTGATGCAAAAGAATTTGCAAAAGCATTATTTGGAGAATAAATAGAAATATAAGAAACCATAAAGTATATTTATGTATAAAGTGGTTTCTTATTTTTATACAGAAAGTGTAAAGTATTACCACATTTTGACGATATTTATTGTAAGGGCAGAGATTTATGTTAAACAATAGGAAAGGGGATTTTTTATGAGGATTATAGATACGCAAATGCTTACAATGAATGACCCAGAACAAGCTGCAAAAATGAGAGAGGCATTACAAAAGTCAAAACAAGAAAATAGCAAAAAATTAAAATGTTTTACAGAAGAATTAGAAAGTAGTAAAGATTTTAATAAATTACACAAAGATGTTTTGGAAAGACAAACAATGTCTGAAATTGATATTTCTGCAACAGTAAATGATAGTGAAACAACATTTCCGCATTTAGAACCTCTGAAAGCATTAGGGGAAAGGGAAAAAAGTAGTAGATGAACATTATGCAAAGCAAAATGAAATAAAAGTTTTGAATGGTATGCAGCCAACAGTATGTGCAAATGACTAATTAAATGCAAATGTTAGCTAAAATAAGGCCATGTATTAATTATATGTTATAATGAAATAAAAGGTAATAGAATATAAAGGGGGCAACAATATGGCAATGACAGTAATGAGCAACTATAATAATGTATATGAAAGTAGGTATAAAAATGTAACAGCAAAAGAGGAAACAGCACAAACAACAGCAAATAGCAAACAAGACAGCACATCAGACTATATAACTAAATTAGCAAAACTTGTGCCAAGTGTAGAATTTAAAGTTGGAAATGGATTTTCAACAGCAAAAACAGGTAAAACGCTGACAGTAAATCCAAAATTGATAGAAAAAATGAAGAATGACCCAGAGCAGGAAAAGGAAACTATGGAATTAATAAAAGGTGTCGAAAGTATGACAAAATTGGTAGATGGTATTAATAAAGCTACTGGAAGAACTGTTGTATACCGTCATAGTTATATAGATGAAAATGGAAAATATTGTTCTATTTCTTATACCAAAAAAGATGATAAATTAAATGCTAAACTTCGAGAAAAAACAAAAAAGAATACTGAACAACTAATTGAGAAATCAAAAGAGAAAATAACAAAAAAGAAAGAAGATTTACAAAAGATATTAGAAAAAAAGAAAACTGAAAAAGGAAATCAAAAAACAGATAATATAGAAGAATTTATCAATGAAAAAATTGCTAATGCTGAAAATGGTATTATTTATATGAATGATAAAGATATGAAAAGCATTATGAAAGCAGCAGAACAAAACAAACAACAAAATAGTTTTACAGCAAATACAATGTTAAATTTGAAAATATAAAATATTTTATTTCGAAATAATAATTAAAAATAGATGTGGAGGTAAAAAATATGCAGTCAGTCAATGGAAATGTAAAATTTACGAATGCTAGTAAGCCAGAAACAAATATAGTAAAAATAGTAAAAGCAAATACACAAAAATCAAGTAATGTACAGTTTGTGAATGTTAATATACCAAAAACGAATAAAAAGTCTGAAAAGAATACTACACAAAATAGTGCTTTTAAAGATATGGTAACAAAAACAAGCAATCAAACGCAGTCAAAAACACAAACAAGTACATTAACAAAGACAAGTACTCCTGTAAAAACGAGTACATCAACAAAAACAATAAATATGTCAACAATACCAAAATATTCTATAAAATTTGTTTCACCATCACAAATGAATTCATCTGTACAGAATGTTTTACCAGTAGAAAATGTTTCATCAATAGACAATGCTTCCTCAGTACAAGAAACTACATTAGAAGGTATGTTAAAAGCAAAGTATCCTAATTTAAAATATCATGTTTTTGATGCAAGCAGTAGTTATTGGAGAACAAGAAATGATTATCCACATTATTTACTTTATCAAGATGATATTGATACAGAAGCATTGGAAAATTGGAAACCTACAGGAGAAAATCCTTTTTATGGCTCTATAGGTGGTGTATTTACTGCTCCAAAAGAAATAAAGGCTTTAAGTTCTGTACCTGTAGGTACAACTGCTGTAGTAATTCACCCTAAAGTACAGCAACGTATGGAAAAAGAACCAGAGTATGCCAAAGAAATATATGATAGAATTAATAAATGGTTTGAATTTGATGCTGCAAGAAATGAGGCAATAATGCCAGGTATTACTGCAAGAACTTCAAGAAGCGTTGCAATAGGAGAAAATGGAGAAATTGTTAATGCACAATCACATAGTCAAGGTAGGTTTTCTTATTCTGAAAGTAGCAGCGGTACTGATATGGCATTAGATTTTTGGACAGAACGCTCTTTGCGTCATAAATATTTTATGCAGTTACAATTAGAGGGACAATTAAGACATGAAATGCTTTTGTATGGTTTAACAGGTACTCCAAAGTCCTCTGGATTGTTTGATTTGGCTGGAGGCACATTGAGTGCAGCAAATTTGTCTGGTCTAATGAAGTTGTCACAACATTATGATATGCCTATGCTTTCCTCTCAACAACTACAGGAAAAGGCAGAAGCAAAAGCAAAATTAACTGCTATGTTTAATAGTGGAGAATTAAATATATTAGGGGATACTGTTATGGGCACACCTTTAGAAGAATTGATTGTTCGTACAACTCAAGAAGTATGGGGAAGTTAATACAAAGAGTTTAATACTTATTAATAAAAACCTTCTATAATTTATAGGAGGTTTTATTATTTTATGAATGTTATTCTGTTCTTCTTCTGTGCCATTCTTTCCAAAATGTAATGTATCCATTTCTATCAAATTCATCTTTTGGTAACTTTCTTGGAGGGCTTGCTTTATAGAATGCTTCCACTTTGTCTGCAAATTGAAATACTTCTTTTTTGTATTCTTCAAATGATACTATTGTTTCAGAGCCATCTTCTAAAATTAGTTTTATATTTTCTCCACTATGAATAATAGACCAATCAATACCATTTCTGCAGCCAACTATTATCACGTTTTCTGATTTATCATCAGCAATCAGAAAAAAGCCACAACAAGGCAACATTTGATTATCTTCGTTTATAATATGATTTTCTGTAAGAGATTTTAGTAAATATAGAGCAGTTGCACTTATTGTAGCATCATATTCCAATTTTTTAGAACCAATAAAAGCAACAGCGTGTCCGTGCAAACATAAATCTTCGCAATTATCAATTTTACCATCTAACCAAGACATATCACTTGCATCTATTTTAAACATAAATATTCCTCCTTATAATTAGTATAACATATCAAATAAATTTATTACATATCATTATCATTAATAAAAATCAAAATAATTTTTATTAATGTAAAGTAAAAATACTTGACAGGATATTTAAAATATGATACCCTACTTGAGGTGAAGGTAAAATACTTTACAGCCTGATATGGAGGCAAGCAATTATGAAAGAGATTTTACAGCTAACACTGCTTTATGATTTTTATGGAGAATTACTAACAGAAAAACAAAAATTAGTATATGAAATGTATTATCAAAATGATTTATCATTGAGTGAAATTGGAGAAGAACTTTCTATTAGTCGTCAAGCCGTTCGTGACCAATTAAAAAGAGCGGAAAAAATACTGCAAAATTATGAAAAAAAGTTGCAGTTAGTAGAAAGATTTTTAAAACAAAAAATGGCTGTACAACAAATTAAAAGTATTATTGAAGAAATAGAAAAAGAAGAAACTCTTTCTTATAGTACAAAAAATAATATTGAAACAATTCAAAAAATTGCCGCTGAAATTATAGGCTGAGTAAAGGAGAAAGCATATGGCATTTGAAAGTCTTTCTAGTAAATTACAAGAAGTATTTAAACAACTCAGAAGCAAAGGAAAATTGACAGAAAATGATGTAAAAACAGCTATGAGAGAAGTAAAAATTGCATTGTTGGAAGCAGATGTCAATTTTAAAATTGTAAAACAATTTATTAAAAAAGTAACAGAGCGTGCTGTTGGCACAGAAGTGTTAGAAGGATTAAATCCAGGACAGCAGGTTATTAAAATTGTAAATGAAGAGTTAATTGATTTGATGGGCACAACGCAAAGTAAATTAACATTTGCCAATAGACCACCTACAATATATATGATGGTAGGTTTGCAAGGTGCTGGTAAAACAACAAGCAGCGGAAAATTAGCAGGGCTTTTGAGAAAACAAGGAAAAAATCCTCTTTTAGTAGCTTGTGACGTATATCGTCCTGCTGCAATTAAACAATTACAGGTAGTAGGAAAGACATATAATATACCTGTTTTTGAAATGGGAGATAAAATAAGTCCTGTAGAAATTTCTAAAAAAGCTGTAGAATATGCAGCAGAACAGAAATATGATGTAATATTGATTGACACAGCTGGACGTTTGCATATCAATGAGGAATTAATGGAAGAACTGAAAAATATCAAAACAGCAGTACACCCTCAAGAAATACTTCTTGTAGTAGATGCTATGACAGGACAAGATGCTGTAACAGTTGCAGAAAGTTTTGATGGTCAGCTAGGTGTTGATGGTATTATATTAACAAAATTAGATGGTGATGCCAGAGGTGGTGCTGCACTTTCAGTTAGAAGTGTAACAAGTAAACCTATTAAATATATTGGTATGGGTGAAAAAATGGAGGATTTAGAGCCATTTCACCCTGATAGAATGGCTTCTCGTATATTAGGTATGGGAGATGTACTTTCTCTGATAGAGAAAGCACAGCAAAGCTTTGATGAAAAGCAAGCAATGGAATTGCAAAAGAAAATGCGTGAAAATGATTTTACATTAGATGATTTTCTGGAACAAATGCAGCAGGTCAAAAAAATGGGGCCTATTAAGGATTTAATTGGAATGATACCAGGTATGAACCAATTAAATATGGACGCTTTAAATAATGTAGACCCAGCAAAAGAAATGAGTCGTACAGAGGCAATTATACAGTCTATGACAAAAGAAGAAAGAGCAAATCCTTCTATATTGAATGGTCCTAGAAAAAAAAGAATTGCAAATGGTTGCGGCAGAAGTATTGCAGATGTTAATCGTCTAGTAAAACAGTTTGAAGAATTGAAAAAACTGATGAAACAAATGAGTGATATGCAAAAGGGCAAAAGAGGGAAAATGAAATTTCCTTTTTTTAGATAAATTTGCCAGAAAAATTATGGGAGGTGAAACAAATGGCAGTTAGAATTAGATTAAAAAGATTAGGTGCAAAAAAGGCTCCATTTTATAGAATTGTTGTTGCAGATTCCAGAACATCAAGAAATGGTAAGTCTATCGCAGAGATTGGTTATTTTGACCCTACAAAAGAACCAAACGTGTTAAAAGTAGATGCTGAACAAGCAAAAAAATGGTTATCTACAGGTGCACAGCCTTCTGATACAGCAAAGGCTCTGTTAAAAAAAGCTGGCGTAATTGGCGAGTAAGGCAAGTAAGCAGGGGGGCTTTCATATGAAAGACTTATTGGAAGTAATTGCAAAAAATCTTGTGGATTATCCTGAAAAAGTGGAAGTAAAACAGATACAAGGAGAACATTCATTGGTGTTAGAACTTCATGTAGCACCTGAAGATATGGGAAAAGTTATTGGAAAACAGGGAAGAATTGCCAAAGCAATTCGTACTGTTGTAAAAGCATCTGCAATTCATGAAGATAAAAGAGTTGTAATTGAAATTATGTAATTTGACTAAAAAAACACTTCTATAAGAAGAGTATAGTTCACAAATCGGCAGTTCACATTGTACAATAAGTATGATAAAATAAGCATAGGGAACTGCTTTGTGTTAAGTATGTTGAATGTTTTGACATACTAAGTTGAAAATAGTTTTGGCACAGGGAATTTCCCTGTGCTATTTTACATTTTTACAAAAAAAGAGGTGCATTATGGAACGTTATTTTGAAATAGGAAAAATTGCAGGTACACATGGCTTAAAAGGCACATTGCGTGTGTTTCCTACAACAGAAGACCCATCTCGTTTTGAACGATTAAAACAATTTATTGTAGAAAATAGAGGAAAAAAAGAAACCTTTCATATAGAAAAAATTGCATATCATAAAAAATTTGTGTTAGTAACAGTAAAAGAATTAAAAGACATTAATGAAGCAGAATGTTATAAAGGGGCAACAATTTGGATACCAGAACAAGAAGCATTGCCATTGGAAGAAAATGAATATTATATGCGTGATTTATATGGTTTAACTGTAATGACACAAGAAGGAGAAGAATTAGGTATATTGGCTGATATTTACGAAACAGGAGCAAATGACGTATATGCTGTTAGAAAAGAGGGACAAAAAGACTTACTCATTCCTGCAATAAAACAGTGTATATTATCTGTAGACATTATAAATAAGAAAATGATTGTAGAATTGTTGGAAGGATTGAGATAATGAAACAATATACTGTTTTGACATTATTTCCTGAAATGATTATGCAAGCATTTTCTCATAGTATATTAGCAAGGGCACAAAAAGAAAATCATATTTGTATTGAAGCAATAGATATTAGAGCATTTTCTAAAAATAAGCAAAAACACGTTGATGACTATCCATATGGCGGAGGTGCGGGTATGGTAATGCAAGCACAACCAATTTATGATGCTTATCAAAGTATACCAGAACAAAAAAGAGGGCGTGTTATTTATTTATCTCCTCAAGGAAAAACATTTACACAACAATTAGCACAACAATTAGCAAGAGAAGAAAATATAGTGTTTCTTTGTGGCCATTATGAAGGAGTAGATGAAAGAGTATTAGAGCAATTAGAAGTAGAGGAGATTTCAATAGGCGATTTTGTATTAACAGGGGGAGAAATTGCAGCTATTGCAGTTATTGATGCTGTAGCGAGATTAGTGCCTGGTGTTTTAGGAAAAGAGGCTTCTTTTCAAGAAGAAAGTTTTTCTGATGGACTTTTAGAGTATCCTCAATATACAAGACCCTCAGTGTTTATGGGTAGAGCAGTACCCGATGTGCTTCTTTCAGGACATCATAGCAATATTAAAAAGTGGCGTAAAGAACAGTCTATATTAAGGACAAAACAAAAACGACCTGATTTGTTAAAATAAAAGTATTTAAAAATAATATTGGGGGAAAAGAAGACAAATGAATAAAGATTTGATATTATATCGCAAGCGTTTTATTCCAATGGAAACAATTTTATTAAAAGATGATGTTGTATTATTTCAAGATGAAACTGTAATTGTAACAAAGTGGAATGTATTAAAACCTAGAGAAGACTTTGTAAAAGGAATTTCTTGCTATTTTATTAAGGAAGGTTATAAAATTAGTTGTTTTATTAATAAATATGACAAAATAATTTATTATTATTGTGATATTATAGAAACAGAATTTATTGCTGAACAAAATAGCTATATTTTTACAGATTTATTAGCAGATGTATTGATATATGAAAATGGTTTAGTAAAAGTAGTAGATGTAGGAGAAATTGCAGAAGCGTTAGAAAAAGGAATACTATCTATAACATTAGCAAAAAAAGCACTTTATAGATTAGATACACTACTTTGTATGATATATGACGGCACATGGAAACAAAAAACAGAAAAATATTTTGAAATGGGGTTAAAGTAATGAGTGAAAAAAAGAAACCCAATCCTCATGCTGGTCATAGAAATAGAATGAGAGAACGTTTTTTAAAAGAAGGAGGAGCTTCTTTTGAAAAACATGAGTTATTAGAATTGCTGTTGTATAATATTATTCCTATGCAAAATACAAATGTAATTGCTCATAGGCTGTTAAATAGTTTTAATAATTCTCTAACAATGCTAATAAATAGTGACCACAGGGATATTGTAGAAAAAGGAAATGTTTCTACAAATACAGCAATATTTTTAAATGCAATGGCAGAAATGTTGAAAAGATGTCAAAAGGAGGTATTACAACAAAAAATTGTTTTAAATGAAATAGAAATAAGCGGAAAATATGCAATGGATTTGTTAAAATATGAAACAGCAGAAAGATTTTATATGTTTTGTTTAGATGCAGGTTCTAATTTAATAAAAGTAATAGATGTAGCACAAGGTTCTCAGTCAAGAGTACAGATAGAACTAGCAACTGTAGTAAGAGAAGCATTATTTTGTAGAGCAGTTAGTGTAATATTTGCACATAATCATCCTGGAGGAACGTTACACCCTTCCAGTTCAGACATTGATTTAACTATAAGATTAAAGGAAGCTTTAGATACTATGAATATAAATGTAATGGATCATATCATTACAGCAAATGACCAATATTTTAGTTTTGTAAAAAATGGCATTATGAAACAAATAATACAAAAATAAAAAAAGGAGAAATTGAAAATGAATAGAAAATTATATCGTTCTGCAAAAGATGTAAAATTAGCTGGAGTATGTGGTGGTTTGGCAGAATATTTTAATATTGATGTAACAATAGTAAGATTACTTTGGATTGTTGGTTCTTTTATGACAGCATTTATGACAGGAATATTGCTTTATATTATTTGTGCTTGTATTATTCCGTTAGATGACGGTTGTATAGATGCAGAATATAAAGAAAAAGAGATAAAATAATACAAAAAGAACCTACTATATGAAATTAGTAGGTTCTTTTTGTAAAAGGAAAGAAAAGAAAAAATGATACTATTTTATAATGTATAATTTAAAATTTTGAGGATTGAATATTTAGTTTTCAATCCTTTTTTTTTGAAAAGTATTGGTTGTATAACTCTTTTGTAATCGGGTTATTTTAATATGTGTAGGATTTAAAAATAAACTCTAAATCTATATTATATGGTATTAATAGTATAACAAATTTACAAAATTTTATACTCTTTTACAGTCAGGAGTTGAAAAAAATGTTTATAAAACCAAAAAAGAAATATTTAAAAAAAATATTGCCAGTAGGTTGTATTTTGGCATTTATTTTGTCATGGTGCAGCTTTGCTTATTCTATTCCTGATGAGATTAGTATTATAAAAGGAAAAGAGGTAGTATTTGATGGAAATTTGCCTTTGCAGGCAGAGATAGTAGAAGAAAATATTGGAGTATTAAGTGTAAATAATAAAGCTGTTTCTGAAAATATTCATTTTAATTTGGCAAAACCGTTTACTATAAAATCAGAAAAAGAGGGAACAGCAAAATTAGAATTGTCAGTAATGGGAATATTGCCTGTAAAAACAGTAGAAGCGAAAGTGATACCAAATACAGAAGTTGTTGCAGGAGGTATAGCAGTAGGGGTGTCTATGGATACCAGAGGGATTATGGTGCTTGGTACAGGATATGTCAATGGTATAGGAAATAAAATTTATGAGCCTGCAAAAGGAATATTACAATCTGGAGATATGATATTACAAGCAGGGGGAAAAAGTCTAAAAAATAAAGAAGATTTGATGAAAGTAGTGGAAGAAAATGGAGAAAAAAGTATGGATTTTTTGGTAGATAGAAATGGAGTACAACAAACAGTAGAAATTACGCCTGTATTTAGTCAAGATGACAATAGTTGTAAAATAGGTATTTGGGTAAGGGACTCCACACAAGGAATTGGTACCATTACTTTTTTTAATCCAGATACAAATGGATTTGGTGCTTTAGGGCACGGCGTTTATGATGTAGACACACAAGAATTAATGCAAATTAAAAATGGACAAATTACGCAATCTTCTATTATTGACGTAAAAAAAGGAGAAAAAGGAGAACCAGGTGCATTAACAGGAAATGTAGGAAGAGATTTAGTGTTAGGTAGTATTTCTATTAATACAGAAGTTGGTATTTACGGAAAAGTAGAAAAAGGAAAAGAAAGCTATTTTACAGGCAAAAAGCTTCCTATTGCATTACAACAAGATATTTACGAAGGAAAAGCTAGTATATTATCTAATATAGAGGGAGAGGAAGTAAAAGAATATGAAATTGAAATAGAAAATGTCAATCGATATAGTAAAAATGAAAGTAAGGGTATGATAATTAAAATTACAGATAAAGAATTGCTTTCTAAAACAGGTGGTATTGTACAAGGAATGTCTGGCTCTCCTATATTACAGAATGGAAAAATTGTAGGAGCAGTTACTCACGTGTTTGTAAATGACCCTACAAAAGGATATGGCATATTTATTGAAAATATGTTAAAGCAAGAAAGTACAATATAACAATAAAGGCATTGAAATGATTATTTTCAATGCCTTTTTATCATTTATATTAGTGATATTTTTTTAACTGAAATTTATGAACAGAATTTTTTAATTCTTCTGCTTGAGTATCTAAAGTTTTAGCAAATAGAGCAGATTCCTCTGCGGTTGTAGCATTTGTTTGTACTACATTAGAAATTTGTTCCATACCATATGTTATTTGCTGTAAAGCCTGTGCTTGGCTTGTTGCAGACTCTGCAATGTGTTCTACAATATCTGCTGTTTGTTCTGCACTGGTTATAACAGATTCAAGTGCAGAAGTAGTTTGTTCTGATAAAGAAGTTCCATAGGATACTAAATGTACAGACTCTTCAATTAATTTTGTAATATTTTTAGCAGATTCGGAGCTTTTACCTGCTAAAGTTTGCACTTCATTTGCTACTACAACAAATCCTTTTCCTGCTTCTCCTGCACGTGCTGCTTCTACAGCAGCGTTTAAAGCTAGAAGATTTGTTTGTAAAGCAATATCTTCAATCGTTTTAATAATTCCTGCAATTTGTTGAGACGATTTTGATATATCCTCTATTGCAGATGTTAAATCTTTCATTTTTTGTCCGCAAATTTCTAATTGTGCTGTGGAATTAGCAGAATATTGTTTTGCATTGTCTGCATCAGAAGAAGTACGACTAACTTGCTGTGAAATCGTTTGAATATTATTAGATAATTTTTCCACAGTAGAAGCCTGCTGTACCGCACCATCTGATAATATTTCTGCACTAGATGTCATTTTTCTGGACTGTTGAGATACTTTTTCTGCTGTTAAGTTAATGTGAGAAAGAGCTTCATTAAGAGAAGTTAAAATTTGTGCCATAGCAGTTTGAATAGGTAAAAACTCTCCTCTGTAATCATTTTCTATTGTCAAAGACATATTCCCTTTCGCCATTTGTGCTAATTTAAAATCAATATCATTGATATATTTTTTTAATTCCTGTTTTGTTTCATGAATAGATGCTATTAACATTCCAATTTCTGAGGTATCTGATTGTAAAGGAAATTCCATAGAAAGATTACCTTGAGAAATTTCTGTCATTTGGTCTTTTATTGCAATAACAGGGTATAATATACGTTTTCTAATAATAACCATATTAAAAAATTGAATAACACCTACTAAAATTAATGTACAAATCATAAAAAATTGAATAATATTTTTCTGTACAGCAATTTCTTGCACTTCTTTTGCTGTTCTTGTGTCAAGCATTTCCAGAAATTTTTCTTTTAAAGCATTAATCTGTGTAATAGAAGTATTATATTCTGTTCCATAAACATAATCAATAGCTTGTTGCATTTGTCCTTGTTCTACTTCTTTCATAGCTTCTTCTTCAAGAGGCACTAATTCATTAGAAAGAGAAGACATAGTGTCAATCATATTTTGCTCTTCAGCAGTAATACCAATTTCCTGCATAGCAGCAACACCTAAATCACGATTTTTTAAATGATTGACTTCGTTCCAATAGTTATTATAATGTTCTTTGTTTGCTGTAGAAGCAAATGCTCTTACTTCATTTGTTAAATAAGAAGAACCATTCATAAAGCGGTTGGCATTATAAGTTAAATCAAAACGTGCTTCCATAGCATCAGCAAGTTGATTATTTATATTGTGATAAATAAATAATGAAAATGCCATTAACAATAATACAAAGATGCAAATTCCGTTTAATATGAGTGTTAGAGTGGACTGGTTCATTGCTTTTTTCATAGTATTCCCCCCAGAATAAGAAATCTTTCATAAAATGACACAATTTTAACTTTATAATAGGAATTTACTTTTGTAAAGTCATTTGATATTTTGCAATTGAAATAATATAAAAGTGTCAATTTATGCAAATTCGATTTTTAGTTGTGTAATTTTAACAAAAAATTATTATTTAAAAATATATGTTAATTTAGTAATAAATAATAAATACTACTATATGAAAATTATATATCATTGATAGAAATTTTGCAATTATTACTTTCGTAAAGTAATAGACAATATGAAAAAAGCAGAAGAAATAAATATATTACTTCTGCTTTTTTGATTTAACTTTGACTAAATTAATAAAGTTTTTTACCAATACGACTAACTTCATACATTACTTTTTCAATATCGATTGTGTGAAATTGACCATTTTCATAAAGTATTTTACCATTTACCATAGTCATTTTAATATCTGAAGGTAATGTAGCATAAACAAGAGAAGATATAACATCAATACAAGGCAAAAGATTAATAGAATGATAATCAATAGCAATAATGTCTGCTTGATTACCTAATTTTAAAGCACCTGTTTGAAGTCGATTTTGTGATAAAGCACCATTGTAAGATGCCATTTTAAGCACTGTTTCTGCTGAAAAAAGGGCAGGGTTGTGATGAATACCTTTTTGGAGTAATGCTGTTAATTTCATATCTTCTAAAAAGTTTAAATTGTCATTACTTGCAACACCATCTGTACCAATAGAGATATTGATACCCTTTTCTAATAATGCTGTCATATCTGCTAAACCACTTCCTAATTTTAAATTACTGATAGGACAGTGAGAAACAAATACTTTTTTATCTGCCAATATTTGTCTGTCTTCTGGCGTTAACCAAACACAATGAGCCGCAGTAACATGATTGTCAAAAAGTCCTAAATCATTAAAATAAGCAACAGGAGTTTTGCCGTGACGTGCAATACATTCATCAGTTTCTTTTTTAGTTTCAGCAATATGAATGTGCATATTAGCACCAATTTCTTTGGCGTATTCACCAGCAGCTTTTGCAATAGTAGGATTAGAAGTATATTCTGCGTGAAGCCCTATGTCTACTTTTAATTGTCCACTATTTGCATTATGATAGGCTTGAAATAAGTCTTTATTTTCTTGTACCATAGGTGCTTTTTCAAAAGGACTATCATCAAGACATAATATACCCATAGAAAGATTTGCATTAATACCTGTTTCTAAAACGGCATTAGCACGAGACTCTCCAAAGAAATACATATCTGAAAAAGAAGTGACACCACTGCGTAACATTTCTGCAATACCTAATAATGTACCAGAGAAAGCCCAGTCTTTATTTAATTTATCTTCTAAAGGGAAAATTTTTTCAGAAAGCCAACGATCGAGAGGTAAATCTGCACCAATACTACGAAGTAATGTCATAGGTACATGACAATGGGTATTAACAAAACCAGGCAGGAGTAATTTATTTGTATAATCATAAATAGCACCTGTATGTCTGGTAGGTTTTTTTGTACCAATGTATGTGATTTTGTCATCTGTTACTTGCAAATATGCGTTTTCTAGTATTTCTCCATTAGGACGTAAAATACTACAATTCGAGAAAAGCATAAAAAAGTATCCTCCTTTGTAATAATTTGAAATATAATTTGTTATAAATATATTATACGAGTAATGAGGATAAAGTCAAGAAAGAGTAATAAAACATAATTTATATTTAGTATTTTTAAAAAAATTAGTATCATTAGAATAAAACTTTTAAATAAAAATTTTATTGATAAATTAATGAATTTTTTATATTAAAAAATTGTAAAAAAATGGTGTGAAAATCATTTTATAATTAAAAAAAGTCACGAATAAAAACAAAATGCAAAAAAAGATACTTTTCAAGAAGAAAAACGTACTTTTCGTGCAATTTTGTAGAAAAAAATCATAACGAGTTGTATAATGATATTATGCACAAAAAAATGAGAAAGGGAATACTTTTTTAACTATAATTTTATGAAAGTACTCATTTTGTTGCATTTTTTACTGAAGAGGTTAAAAATACGATAAAAGGAGGAAACGATGATATGCTGAATACTTTGAAAAAAACAATACTTTTAGCAGACAGAGATGTAAATTACATGAAAAGTATAAAACAATACTTGGAAGAAGATGAAAAAGTAGAAGTAGTAGATATAGTCGATAATGGGGAAAAAGCTTTAGAGAGGGCAGAAGAAAAAAGACCAGATATGATATTAATGGACGTTCTTTTAGGGGAAAAAGATGGTCTATGGGTATTAGAGGAATTAAGCAAAAAAAAGATTAACAGTAATTGTATTATTTTGTCAGTAATTGGTACAGATGATGTAGTAAAACAAGCTATAGATTTAGGTGCTATGTATTATATGGTAAAGCCTATAGAATCTAATATATTGCTAAAAAGAGTTACACAAATCTTAAATACACAAAAAAGAACAGAAAATGTACAAAAAAATACTGATTTATTTCAAAGAGAATATTTGCAAAAAAGAATTAATTCAAATTGTGAAGAACAGAAAAGAAATGAATTGGAAACTATCATTTCAAAATTACTAAATAAAATGGGAATTACAGCAAGTATAAAAGGATACCATTTTATTAGAAAAGGCGTTATGATGGTAATAGAAAATGAAGATGCTATTCTTTCTATGACAAAAGGATTGTATCCAGACATTGCAAAAGAATATAATACAACAGCAGGAAAAGTAGAAAGGGCAATGCGTCATGCCATTGAAACTGCTTGGAAAAGAACAGGAAAAGAAGTTTATAGTGAACTAGCAGGATATTCTCCTATAGAAAAGCCAACAAATAGCCAATTTATAGCGATTATGTCAGAATACTTGAGAATATAGTAAAATAAATGATAAACCCAAGCTTTTGCTTGGGTTTATTTATGCTATTTATTTCAGTCATAACTGTTATAATGTTGTATTATAATACAATAAAAAATATTACATATATACAAATTTAATCAATAAAACTGGTCAAAACTATTTTTATATACATTCAAAAAAGTAAACAATAAATTCATCTCATATTGAAGTTCTTCTTCACATTGAGGTTGCCATGCTCTTTGTTGAACATACTCTTGCCAATTATATTGTACTGTTCCGAATTGTAATTCTGTTTCTAAAAATTCACAAGATTTTTTAAAGTCTGACATTGCTTGTTTAAAAGCCCCTTTTGCATTTTTAAAAATAGGTTTACCTAAAGAATTAAGCCCCATTTCGTAAGCCTCTTTGGTATTAAAATATGGATTAATATTAATTGCGTTATATTCTTCTACTGCGTTTTTGTAAATATCACTTTGTTTATTTTCAAAGATATGTATTGAAATAACAGGATAACAAAGAATTAAACTAAGTAATATGATAAATAATATCTCTTTATTTTTCATATTTTGTTTGATACCTCCTTTTATGATAAAAGATAGAAGTAAGTGGTTTCCACTTTGCTTCTATCTATAAAATTATTTATTTGGATATTATGGAATTAAAATAACGATTTATTTTTTAAATTTTTAACCATAGTTTCATTTGGTGTAATATATATTGTTTTATATTTTTCATATATTACCATACCTGGCTTTGCACCATTAGGCTTTTTGACAAATTTTTTAAAAGTATAATCTACAGGTACTTGAGAACTGTTTTGACTTTTACTGAAATATGCAGAAAGATTGGCCGCCTCTAAAAGCGTTTGGTTGGGTATATCAATACCATTTGTTTTAATAATAACATGAGAGCCAGGAATTTCTTTTGTGTGAAGCCATATGTCGTTGCTTTGTGCAAAGCGTAATGTCAATTCATCATTTTGTATATTGCTTTTTCCTACATAAATATCAAAACCGTCAGAAGAAATATAATGTAATGGTTTTGCCTTTTTTTGTTTTTGGGATTTATTTTTTTTAACAGTTTTTCGCTTCATATATCCTTGTTCTGCTAATTCTGTACGAATTTCGTCTAAATCAGCCTCCTCTTTGGCAGTTTGTAAAGAATTTAGTATACTTTCTAAATAAATCAGTTCTTCATCATTTTGCTTTTTTTGTATTTCTAGTGCAGCTAATGTTCTTTTTGCTTTATTGTATTTACTAAAATATTTTTGAGCATTTTCTGCTGGTGTTTTGGTAGGGTCAATAGCAATATCAATTTCTTTTAATTGCTCATCATAAAAATTGATAGTGCGAAATGTAGTAACACCTTTGGGAATGGAATGTATATTAGCAGTCAATAGTTCCCCTTTTACTTTCCATATATCTTTTGCTGCTACTTCTGTTTCTGTCTTTTTTTGAATTTCTTTCTTTTTGGCACAACGCTCTATGTTTGTGTTTAAAATACGTCGCATATCGTATGATTTCTGGCGTACGTGGTATAGATTGTCTTTTTCTGCATAAAACTTTTCTAAAAGTGCTGAAATTGTTTCATATTTTTGCTTTGAAAAATATTGAAATTGTTTCATATCTATTACACTGAAATCTAATAGCTTTTGTTTTTCTAATTCATAATAAATGTAAGGAGAGAATGCTTGTTTTTTAATTTGTTCTACTATATCATAAAAAACAGTAAAAAGTGTTTCTTTATTTTGTTGTGTGAGCTGTTCACAAAAATAAGAAGGTTCTATGTCTGCTCTGAAACAGATTTCACTGGCAAAAATAGGACTAATACCTGTATAACTTTTGTAAAGTACCTCTTGTACTTTGGCACCAGATTGTTTATCTAATTGTTTTAAAATATGTTCTTTTGTTATAAAAATAGGGTTTTGCTTGTGCTGTGATGGAGGCATACAATACTCTTTTCCGGGCAATACCTCTCTGACAGAACTTTTGTCATGAGAAACTCTTTTGATAGCATCTAATATTTTATTGTTTTCGTCTGTAACAATAAAATTGCTATATTTTCCCATCATTTCTAGTATAAGTTTTTTTGCTGTAATATCTCCTAATTCATTCATAGCTTCTACTTCTAAAACAATAATTCTTTCAAAATCAGGTTGATATATTTTGGTGATTTTTCCTCCTGCAATATATTTTCTCATTACCATACAAAACATAGGAGGAGAAATAGGATTTTCTTTTTGTATTTGTGTAATATGAATACGAGGGTGATTAGAATTGGCAGAAACAAGAACTTTAAAGTTTTCTCCTATGCTTCTTACTGTAAAAAGAATTTCATCAGATAAAGGTTGGTAAATTTTATCAATTCTCCCCCCAATTAATTTTTGATTTAATTCAGATACAATGCCTGCAACAGTAATACCGTCAAGTGCCATAATATCTCTCCTTTCTTGTATATAAAAGATGTATTTCAAAAAATATATCTTTTGTGTTTGATAGTTTAAAAACTAGTATAACATAAAAAGCGATACTTTGCAGTTTAAAATTAGTGAATTTATTCTGATTTTACTTGATAAAAAGTGCAATAGTATTATATAATAGGAAAGATTACAAAAAAACACTTATATTAAGAGCAGACAAAAAAGTATATTGACCTATTTTTGACCATACAAAAAGTAAGTCTGTTTTTAAAAGTGTTTTGAAGAAAAGAGGTATAAAAAGTATGGTAAGAAGTATGACAGGTTACGGCAGAGGAGAATATATGGCAAATGAGTGCCATTTTGTAGTAGAAATTAAATCTGTAAATCACAGATATAATGACATATCTATAAAATTACCACGTTTTATGAATGGAATGGAAGATGCCATTCGTAAGAGAATTATGAAAGAAATTGCAAGAGGAAAAACAGATGTATACATTACATTTGAAACATTTTCTGTCGATAATGTTATTGTAAAAGTAAATGAACCTTTAGCAATGGCATATATAGAAAAATTACATGAATTAGAACAAAAATTTGATGTATCTTCTCAAAATACATTAGATTTAGTGGCACGTTTTGCTGATGTTATTACAGTAGAAAAAACAGAAGGACAAGAAGATATTTTATGGAAAATACTTTTACCTGCATTAGAACAAGCGATTTCAAAATTTGTAGAGATGAGAGAAAAAGAAGGAACAGCACTTGTAAATGATATTTTAAATAAAAGAGAACAAATACAGAAAATGCTAGAAACAATAAAACAAAGATGTCCTTTTGTAGTAAATGAATATAAAGAAAAGTTGCAAAATAGAATAAAAGAACTTTTGTCTACAGTAGAAATAGATGAACAAAGAATTGCTATGGAAACAGCATTATTTGCTGACCGTAGTTGTATAGATGAAGAAGTGACAAGATTGGAAAGCCATATTGTACAGTTGAAAGATATATTACAAAAAGGGGGACAAATTGGAAGGAAATTAGATTTTTTGGTACAAGAAATGAATAGAGAAGTAAATACTATTGCTTCTAAAGCAAATGATATTGAAATTACTGGTGTTACAATAGAAATGAAAAGTGAAATTGAGAAAATAAGAGAACAAATACAAAACATAGAATAATGGAGAAAAAAATGGATTGCATACAATTTTTAAATATAGGATATGGCAATATGGTTTGTGCAAATCATATTATTGCTATATTAAGTCCAGACTCCGCACCAATTAAAAGAATTGTGCAGGAAAGCAAAGACAAAGGAATACTTATTGATGCCACTTATGGCAGAAAAACAAGAAGTGTTATTATAATGGATACAGGACAGGTTGTACTTTCTCCTAACATACCAGTAACAATAGGGGGAAGGCTGGACTCAGTAAAACAGACAGACAAGGCTGTTGAAGGGAGAATACAAGAAGAATGAAAAAGGAAGGAATGTTAGTCATTATTTCTGGGCCTTCTGGTTCTGGAAAAGGGACTGTTGTAAAAGAGTTAGTACAAAAAGAAGATTTTGCTTTGTCTATTTCAGCAACTACTCGTACACCAAGAACTGGAGAAATAGATGGCACACATTATTATTTTTATGATAAAGAAACATTTGAAAATATGAAAAAACAAAATGAACTGTTGGAATGGGCAGAATTTTGTGGTAATTATTATGGTACGCCTAGAAAGTATGTAGAGCAGCAGATGCTAGAGGGAAAAAATGTCATATTAGAAATTGAAGTACAAGGTGCTTTACAAATTAAAAAATTATATTCTGATTGTATATTAGTATTTTTGGTACCACCAGATGTAAAAGAATTAAAAAAGAGATTAATACAAAGAGGTACAGAAGATAAACAGACAATAGACCGTCGTATGAATAGAGCAATAGAAGAAATGGAATTTGTACCTCAGTATGATTATATTGTAATAAATGATACTGTAGCAAAAGCAGCAGAAGCAATTTGTGCTATTGTAAAAGCAGAAAGTATGAAAAGCAGTAGAAATATTAATATTAAAGAAAAATTTATTTAAAGGAGAGATTGCGTTATGTTAAGACCATCTTATTCTGATTTATTAGAAGTATTAAATAAAGATGCTGATACAGAGAATGTAATAGGAAGTAGATATACTATAGTTATTGCAGCGGCAAAAAGAGCAAGGCAATTAGTAGACCACGCAGAACCTATGACAACAAGAACAAAAGTTGACCGTTCTGTTTCTATTGCTGTCAATGAACTATGGGAAGGAAAAATTAAAATTATACAAAATAATTCCTCACAAAAAGAGGAAGATATTTGGCAAGAAGACACAGAAGAATAAAAGACATATAAAGCGTAAAAATTGTTTTTGACAGTGTGAGGGAAACTGATAGAAATTAGTTTCCCTTTATTTGATAAAATACAGCAATCTATTTTTACAGATAATATTTTGAAGAATTGTAAAGCAGAAAGAGGGCAAATGTTATGTATGCAAAAGTCATATTAAGTCTAAAAAATAAAGAAGTAGATAAAGTATTTGATTATTTTGTACCACAACAATATTGTCCTCTTTGTGTAGGTGTTCGTGTCATTGTTCCTTTTGGTAAGGGAAATAAAAGTACAGAAGGCTATGTTGTAGATATAACAGAACAAACAGAAGTACCATCACAAAAATTAAAATCTATTATAAAAGTACTGGACGAAGGAAAACCAATTTTTACAAAAAAAAGCATAATTCTTGCACAATGGATGCAGAAAAAATATTTTTGTACATTAAGCCAGTGCCTTCAAACAATGATGCCAGCAGGAATTAAAACAAAATTTCAATGGCAGATTGTTTTAAAAAAAGAAGCGGAAGAAGGCGTTTTTATTTCTTCTATTGAAAAAAGTCTGATTGATTTTTTAAAACAAAAACAAGGAACTGCTTCTATAGAAGAAGTAGAAGAAGAACTTGGAAAAAATACACAAAATGCAATACAATATTTAAAAGAAAAAGAAATGATTGTTTTAAAACAAAAAATAAAGCAAAAAAGCTATGAAAAGGAAATCATATTGTATACATTAAGTGACAATGATATTGCTATAAAAGAAACGTGGGAGAAAGTACAAAATAAAGCGAATATGTTAGCACAAAAAAAAATAATGGAATATTTGGCAGATGGCAAAGAAGTGACAGCAAAGCATTTAAAACAAGAATTGTTTTTAACAGACTCCCCTATTAAAACATTGCTGAAAAAGGACGTTTTAAAACAAATAAAAAGAATAGAAAAAAGACAAGTAACAAAAAGTAATGTGTTGTCTACAGAGGCATTTATACCAACACAAGAACAAAAACAAGCACTTGCTGTTCTCACTGATTTATTGGAGAAAAAACAAAAAAAGCCTGTGTTATTGCATGGCATTACAGGTAGTGGAAAAACAGAAATTTATATGCAGATGATTGAAAAGGTACTTCAAAGGGGACAGCAGGCGATTGTACTTGTACCTGAAATTTCATTAACGCCTCTTATGGTAGAAAGGTTTTTATCTCGTTTTGGTGAAAAAGTATCTGTAACGCATAGTAGATTGAATTATGGCGAAAGGTATGACCAATGGAAAAAAGCAAGAGAAAAAGAAATTTCTATTATTATTGGCCCACGTTCTGCACTTTTTATGCCGTTTGATAATTTAGGAATGATTATAATAGATGAAGAACACGAAAGTAGTTATCGTTCTGATACTACGCCGAAATATGATGCAAGAGAAGTGGCAATACAAATGAGTTATATGACAGGCTGTTTGTTGTTGATGGGAAGTGCTACACCAGATTTAGTTACTTATCATAAAGCAATAACAGGACAATATATTCTTTTAACATTAAAAAATAGAACAAAAGGAAGTCATTTACCCTGTGTTACTGTAACAGATATGCGTCAGGAATTAGAAGAAGGAAACCGTTCTGTATTTGGTAGAAAACTTTTGGAAGCAATAAGACAAAATATACAAAATAAAAGACAAACAATACTTTTTTTAAATAGAAGAGGATATGCAACATTTGTGTCTTGCAGACAGTGTGGACACGTTATGAAGTGTGACCAATGTGATATAGCATACACTTATCACTATTCAGAACAAGAACTTGTGTGTCACTACTGTGGAGAAAGAATACAAAACCCTTCTGTTTGTCCAGTATGTGGTTCAAAATATATCAAATATTTTGGAACAGGAACACAAAAAATAGAACAAGAAATTAAAAAAATATTTCCTGAAGCTACGGTATTGCGTATGGATTTGGATACAACTACCTCTAAAAATAGTCATCAAAAAATATTAGAACAGTTTGGTAAAGGAAAAGCAGATATATTGATAGGAACACAAATGATTGCAAAAGGACACGATTTTCCTAATGTAACATTAGTAGGAATATTAGCAGCAGATTTATCATTGCATATGGCAAGTTATAGAGCAAGTGAAATTAGTTTTCAGCTTATTACACAAGCAGCAGGTAGAGCAGGACGCGATGAATTGTCTGGAGAGGTATTTATACAAACATATTCTCCAGAACATTATAGTATTTTATTAGCAGCAAGACAAGATTATGAAGCATTTTATGAACAAGAAATACAAATTCGTAAAATGATGAATTATCCACCTTATTGTCATATTTTTACTGTTGTATTTTCTGGAAAAAATGAAAAGGAAGTAATAGAAAGTGCTAGGTATTTAGCAGATATTATGTTATATTATAATCGTAAAAAACAATTTGAAATATTAGGCCCTACACCTGCAATACTTTCTAAATTTCGTCAAGAATATCGCTGGAGAATATTAATAAAATGTCCAGAGGAGGAACTTTTACGTCAATTTGTAGTATATTGTTGCGAAAAGTGGTATGCTCTTAAAAAATGGGACGTGCTTTTAAATTTAACAATGGATCCAGTAAATGTGGTATAATAAAAATGATAATAGTATAAGTATTTTGAGGAGAAAAATATGGATTATAGAAATAAAGCAATAAATTGTGTAAAAGATAGTGTTTTGCCAGTAATGCAGAAACAATTTGAGGAATGTGGTTGTAGTTTAGATGAACAGTATAAAAAATATGGAAATACAGAATATTTTTTTGCAAAAATAATACAACCAGAACATATTTACGAAATTGGTTATCCAAAATGCTTTTGTACTGATGTATTATGTGGAAACAATAAAGATATTTCTATTTGTGAATGTTCTAGACAAAGCATTATATATGTACTTGAAAATTTAATACCAGATAAAAAAATTACAGTAGAAACGATTGAAACAGTATTAAACGGTGCTGAAAAGTGTCGCTTTCGTGTGATAGTAGAATAAAAATTTTGAAAGGAGAAAAAGTAATGGCTATTAGAGAAATTCGTTTAAAAGGTGATGAAGTATTAAGGAAAAAATGCAAAGAGGTAAAACAAATCACACCTAAAATTACTACATTATTAGATGATATGGCAGATACAATGTACCAAGCAAATGGTGTTGGACTTGCTGCACCTCAAGTAGGCATATTAAAAAGAGTGGTTGTAATTGATATAGGAGAAGGACTGATTGAATTAATTAATCCTGTTGTAGTAGAAACACAAGGAGCAGTAGTAGGAGATGAGGCTTGTTTAAGTTTGCCCGGAAAAAGTGCCCATGTAGAACGTCCAGAATATGTCAAAGTAGAAGCACTAAATAGACAAGGAGAAAAAATTGTAGTAGAAGGCACAGAATTATTAGCAGTAGCACTTTGTCACGAAACAGACCATTTAGATGGTGTACTTTATACAGATAAAGCAATACCTGATACAGAAACAATATGGGAGGACGAAGAATGAAAATTATTTTTATGGGCACACCAGAATTTGCTGTGCCTTCATTAGAAATACTTTTAAAACATTATGATGTAGTTGCTGTGGTAACACAGCCAGATAAACCCAAAGGTAGAGGAAAAAAAATGGCTTTTTCTGCTGTAAAAGAAAGAGCATTACAAGCAGGTATTGAAGTGCTTCAGCCAGCGAAAGTAAAAGAAAAAGAATTTATACAAAAATTAAAAACATATAATGCAGAATTGATTGCAGTTACAGCATTTGGCCAGATATTGCCAGAAGAAATATTAAATATGCCAAAATATGGCTGTATTAATGTACATGGTTCTTTGTTGCCAAAATATAGAGGTGCAGCACCTTTGCAATGGTCTGTTATCAATGGTGAAAAACAAACAGGTGTTACAACGATGTATATGGCAAAAGGAATGGACACAGGAGATATGCTTTTAAAACAAAGTATTACAATATCACAACAGGATACTTATGGCAGTATTCATAACAAATTATCTGTAATAGGTGCACAGCTTCTTTTGGAAACAATACAAGGATTGCAAAATGGTACATTGCAAAGAATACCTCAAAAAGAACAAGAGGCTACTTATGCTCCTATGATTACAAAAGAAACAGGTCATATTGATTGGTCAAAAAAATGTGATGAAATTATTTGTTTGATACATGGTTTAGACCCAGCACCAACAGCATATACTATTTATAATGGAGAAATGCTGAAAATATGGCAAGCAGAAAAAATAGAACAAAATATTGGAGAAGTAGGAGAAGTAACAGCAGTAACAAAAAAAGGTTTTGTTGTAACTGCTGGTGATGGTAGTATTGTTATAACAGAAGTACAAGCAAAAGGCAAAAAAAGAATGGGAGCAGATGCTTATTTAAGAGGACACAGTATAGCAATAGGCACAATTTTAAAATAAAAAACAGACAAAATGGTATAAATATCGTAAATAGAATAAACAATGATAAAATAAGATAGTTTAGAAATGGAGTGATTGTTATTTTTTGGTTATATAATACATCTTATTTAGGATTATTTTTTATTGTAATGATATTTAGTGTTGTAGCACAAATTGGTGTAAATAGTACATTTCAAAAATATTCAAAAGTAGCAAATAGCAAGGGATTGACAGGAGCAGAAGTGGCAAGGCAAATGTTAGACTATGCAGGTATTAGAGATGTTAGAGTAGAAAGTATTGCAGGAAGTTTAACAGACCATTATGACCCTGTTCATAGAGTATTGAGATTATCTTCTACTGTATATGGAAGTCCCTCTGTAGCAGCATTAGGTGTTGCAGCACATGAAACAGGTCACGCTATACAACACGCAGAAAATTATAGTTTTTTGTGGATAAGAAGTGCTATGGTTCGCTTTACAAATATAGGCTCTAATTGGTCTATCCCTTTGGTTATAATAGGATTGGCTATTAATAATAGCTGGAGTTATTATTTAATGGTAGCAGGTGTAGCACTTTTTTTACTTGTAGTATTATTTTCATTGGTAACATTACCAGTAGAATTTGATGCTTCTAGAAGAGCACTAAATATGTTAGAAGATAGAAATTATTTGTATGGTTCAGAATTGAGTGGTGCCAGAAAGGTACTCAAGGCAGCAGCTATGACTTATGTTGCAGCAGCAGCAACAGCGATTGTTAATCTATTAAGATTGTTGTCATTAATATCTAGTCGTAACAGAGATTGAAAATAACAAAGTAGAAAATTAAATTGGGAAAGATACTATAAAAGTGTCTTTCCCCTTTATTTTTAATAAAATAGAAAAATAAAAATAGTTGCGACAATAAAATATATAATGTAAAATGTTATTTTATAGGAATAATCGCTTATAATATAGTTCAAAAAATAATATTAGTGTAAAACTTTAGGAGAAAAATAATGACAATACAAATTAATCCAAGAGAAATAGCAGTACAGGCTATTTTAGAAATTTTAAAAGAAGGGAAATATAATACAATAGTGCTTAGAAAGCTACTCCGTCAAAATGGAGCAATGCCCCAAAAAGACAGAGCATTTGTAACAGAAATTGTAAATGGTTCTTTACGAAATTTGTATTATATTGATTTTGTAATTGATAGCGTTTCTAATGTAAAAATTCAAAAAATAAAACCATATTTGTTGGCTGTGCTGAGAACGGCAGTATATCAAATTTATTTTATGAAAGTGCCAGAAAGTGCAGTATGTGATGAAGCAGTAAAATTGACAAAAAAAAGAGGATTAGGTAGTTTAGCAGGATTTGTAAATGGTATTTTAAGAAATATCATAAGACAGAAAGATAATATTGTTTTGCCAGAGGAAAAACAATATCCTGTAGAATATCTATGTTTAAAATATTCTCATCCTGAATGGCTTTTGAAAATGTGGTTACATCAGTATGATTATGATTTTGTAAAACAGCTTTGTAAATATAATAATATTTCGCCAGATGTAACAGTAGTAGTAAATACTTTATGTAACACTACAGAGCAACTAAAAAAAGAATTAGAACAAAAAGAAATTGTAGTAAAACAAGGAAATTATTATAAAAATGTGTTACACTTGTCTAAAACAGCAGATATGAGAAAATTAGAGGCATTTCATAAAGGAAAATTTCATATACAAGATGAAAGCTCTGTTACAGCAATAGAAATACTTTCTCCTCAAGCAGGAGAGAAAATATTAGATATTTGTGCTGCACCTGGAGGAAAGAGCTTTTTAATGGCAGAAAAAATGAATAATGAGGGACAAATTTTTTGTTGTGATATTTATGAGAATAAATTAGAATTGCTCAAAGAAGGAGCAGAAAGATTAGGCATTACTATACTTACAGTAAAACAACAAGACGGTAGCATATTTGAACAAAGTTATCAAGAAGCATTTGATAAAATTTTAGTAGATGCTCCTTGCTCTGGATTGGGATTGATAAGAAAAAAACCAGATATACGATTAAAAAAGAATGGAAATGATATTGACAGTATATTGTTGCTTCAAAAAGAGATATTAAAACAGTCAGCAAAATATGTTAAAAAAAATGGAGTACTTGTATATAGTACTTGTACACTATGCAAAAAAGAAAATGAAAAAAATGTTGAATGGTTTTTACAACAAAATAAAAATTTTGAATTAGAGGACATTAGCCCTTTTTTACCTTCAAAAATGAAAACAGAAACAGCAAAAAAGGGATATATTACATTATATCCACATATACATCATACGGACGGGTTTTTTATTGCTCGCTTTAGGCGAAAGGAGTAACAAATATGCAAAAAATGGATATGCTTTCTATGACGCAAAAAGAATGGGAAGAAATACTGAAACAATGGGGAGAACCAACATTTCGAGCAAAACAAATATTTGACTGGTTACATAAAAAGCACATAACAGAAATAGAAGATATGACAAATATTTCTAAAAATCTAAGAGAAAAATTAAAACAATATGGTGTTATTTCTGGTGTAAAACAAGTAAAAAAATTAGTTTCACAAATAGATGGCACTATAAAATATTTGTTTGAAATAGAAGGTGGTTTAGTAATAGAAAGTGTTTTGATGAGGTATCATTATGGAAATACAGCGTGTATTTCTACACAAGCTGGCTGTCGTATGGGCTGCCGTTTTTGTGCTTCTACAATAGATGGTGTAGAAAGAAATTTAACAGCAGGAGAAATTCTTTCGCAAATTTATGAGATACAAAAAGACATAGAAGAACGTATTTCAAGTGTGGTACTTATGGGAAGTGGTGAGCCTTTAGATAATTATGATAATGTATTACGTTTTATTCATTTAGCAAATGATGAAAAAGGGCTTTGTTTAGGACAAAGACATATTACACTTTCTACTTGTGCTTTGGTAGAAAAGATATATAATTTATTGGAAGAAGATTTGCAAATTACATTAGCGATATCTCTCCATGCACCAAATGATGAAATCAGACAGAGTATTATGCCTGTTGCAAAAAAGTATAGTATAGAAGAAGTTTTAAAAGCCTGTAAAGAATATAGTGATAAAACAAAAAGACGTATTACATTTGAATATGCTTTAATAAAAGGAGTAAATGACAGTGACAGTTGTGCACAACAATTAGCTTCGAAATTACATAATATGCTTTGCCATATCAATTTGATACCTGTGAATACTGTAAAAGAAAGAGATTATATAAAAAGTAGTGAGGAGCGAGTACAAAAATTTGCTCAAATCATAGAACAAAGAGGCATTGAAGTTACAGTTAGAAGAAAGCTAGGAAGTGATATTGATGCAGCTTGTGGACAGCTTAGAAGAAGCTATCAAAAAAATAATAAAATGTAGTAAATAATGTGTAAATGATATTTAATATAATGTTTTAGGAGGTGTAAGTATGAAGGCAGTTGGTAATAGTGTGATTGGTATGAGAAGGACAAATAATGAAGATGCAATATATATCAACGAACAAAAAAATTTATATTTAGTAGCTGACGGTATGGGAGGGTGTAATGCAGGAGAAGTAGCAAGTAGTACAGCAATTTCTGCATTTGTAGAAGCAATGGAAAATGCAGAAAATGGAGAAATATTAGATAAAATGATAAGTGCAGTAACACAATGTAATAAAAAGGTATACCAAAAATCTAGAGAAAATATAGAATTTTTGGATATGGGTACAACATTAGTAGCAGTAACAATAGAAAATGAAAAAATGTTTGTTGTTCATGTAGGAGATAGTAGAGTATACTTGTTTAGAGAAAATAATTTACAACAAATTACAACAGATCATTCTTATGTTATGGAATTAGTAAAAATTGGAAGTATTACAAGAGAAGAAGCAGAAGTACACCCGAAAAGAAATATTATTACAAGAGCAATAGGCATTCGTGAAGATGTAGAAGCAGATACAATAATAGAAGATATGAAACAAGGAGACAAGATACTTCTCTGTACAGATGGTTTAAGTAATATGGTATCAAAAGGAGAAATGACAAAAATTTTAATAGAACAATGTTCTACAGAGGAAAAGGTGAAAAAATTAGTTGTTTTAGCAAATGAAAAAGGTGGCTTGGATAATATTTCATTAATATTAATTGAAATATAAAGAGGTGAATAACAATGTTACAAATAGGTACTGTATTATCAGACAGATATGAATTACTGGAAAAAATAGGTTCTGGTGGCATGGCGATTGTATTTCGTGCAAAAGATAGAACACTTCAAAGATATGTTACTGTAAAAATATTAAGAGAAGAATTTATAGGAGATGAAGAATTTAAAGCACGCTTTCGTTCAGAAGCATTAGCGGCTGCAAAACTTTCTCATACCAATATTGTGCGTGTATATGATGTAGGACAAGAAGGCAATGTTCATTTTATTGTAATGGAATATGTTCATGGAGATACATTAAAACAGGCAATTAAAGAAAAAGCCCCTTTTGATACAAAATCAACTATCAATGTTTCAATACAAATTGCATCAGGAATTGAGCAAGCACATAAAAACCATATCATACATAGGGATATTAAGCCACAAAATGTATTGGTAGGTACAGATGGCATTGTCAAAGTAACAGACTTTGGTATTGCAAGAGCAGCAAATGGTGCAACTGTAACAACAAGCAATACAGCAATGGGCTCTGTACATTATTTTTCACCAGAACAGGCAAGAGGCGGCTATGTAGATGAAAAGAGTGATATTTATTCATTAGGCATTACAATGTTTGAAATGGTAACAGGGCAACTGCCTTTTCAAGCAAATACATCTGTTGCTGTTGCTATGAAACAAATTAACGAAGAATTACCAGACATTCGTCAATTTAATCCTAAAGTGTCAAGTAGTTTAGAAATGATTATTAGAAAAGCAACAAGAAAAAAAGCAGATGAAAGATATTTAACAATAGATGCAATGATACAAGATTTAATCAAAGCAAGAAATGAATTAAATGGAAATTTTGTACAACAACCTGTACAAAGACCATCTTCTCCTCCTCCTGAAATACAATATCTTTCTGCTGTAGATAATAACAGAAAACAAGCAGAGGCAGAAGCAAGACGTATAGAGCAAGTAAGACAGCAAGAGGAATTAGCTGCTGCGGAGGAAATGATGTCAAGACAAGAAAAACAACCTATTAAAAATATTAGAATTTCAAAAGATGATGATTTCGAAAGAGAATATGAACAGGTAGAACCAGTTAGAAGAAGTAGACGACCTAAACTAGATATGCAAAATAGGAGAAATCCTAGACAAGAAGAAGGATACGAACAAAGTTACGACAGAGGAAAAGAAACAAAAGTTGTTGTTGCAGCAGTAGCAACAGCACTCATTATTATTGCACTAATCAGTGCAATAGGAGTAAAAGCGTTTGGAACAAAAGCAGGACTTTTTGGAGATAGTTCTGATAATATAAAAGTAAAATCTTTTGTAGGAATGGAATTAAGTGCAGCACAAGAATTAGCAGAAAAAGACGGATATCGTGTAGTACAAGAAAAATCTGTTTATAATGAAAAATATGCAGAAGGCTTTATTGTAGAGCAGTCTACACCAGAAAATAGCGAAATTAAAAAAGGAATAGAAGTAGGTGTTACAGTCAGCTTAGGCTCAGAGGTAGTAGAAGAAACAATGCCTGATTTGTTAGGAGATAAAGGAGATGTTGCAATAGAAAAAATAAAAAATTTAATAGGAACAGAACCAAAGGTTTCTTATGAGTATGATGAAGATGCCGAAATGGATACAGTTATGGAACAAAATCCTGTTTCTGGTACAAAAATCACAGCAGATACTACAGTTAGAATAGTAGTTTCAAGAGGAGAAGAAACCAAAACAACAATTGTGCCAAGAGTAGAAGGATTAACACAATCTAGGGCAGAAAAAGCATTAAAATCTTCTAAATTAAATGTAGGAGATATTACGACAACAGAAAGTGATACTGTAGAAGAAGGTGTTGTAATTACACAAACAAAAGAAACAGGAGAAGAAGTGCCAGAAGGTACAGAAGTAGGGCTTGTAATTAGTTTAGGTAAAAAAGATAAAGATACACAACAGACAGAAAAACCGGAAAATACAGAAAATACAACAAATACAACAACACCAGAACAAACACCAGAAAATATAGACAATGAAACGCAACAACCAGAACAAACACAGCCAGCACAAAAAACGAAAACAAAAACATATACAGTTAATCCTCCAGCAGCAGGCGTTACAAATGCTCATATTAAAATTGTAAAAACAGATGATAATGGAGAAAGCGTTGTATTAGATGAGCAAAGAACATTACCATTTTCTGTACCAATTTCAGGCTCAGGTGATGGAGAAATTACTTGTTATATAGATGGTGTTCAAATGTGGAGCGACACATTTTAATGAATAAGAAAGGAGAACTATGTTAAAAGGAACAATTATAAAAGGAATTGGCGGTTTTTATTATGTAGATACAGAAAAAGGAGTTTATGAATGTCGTGCAAGAGGAATATTTCGCAAAGAGGGGATTAAGCCTACTGTAGGAGATAATGTTGAGATATCTGTTTTAGATGAAAATGATAAAGAGGGTAGTTTAGATGTTATTCAACAAAGAAAAACACTATTAATTCGACCTAGAGTAGCAAATGTTAACCAAGCAGTGATTGTATTTGCAGCAAAAAGCCCTAATTTGAATTTAGATTTATTAGACAGATTTTTACTTTTGGTAGAAGAACAACATCTGGATATTGTCATTTGTATTAATAAAATTGACAAGGATAAAATAAAACAATATGAAAAAATAGCAGAGTTATATCGTTCAATAGGTTATACTGTACTTTGTGTAAGTGCAGAGAAGGGGATTGGTATAGAAGAATTAAAACAAACATTGCAAAATAAAATATCTGTATTTGCTGGTCCGTCAGGTGTAGGAAAATCCAGTTTGATTAATGCAGCATTTGCTCATATCAAAATGGAAACAGGCGAAATCAGTAAAAAAATACAAAGAGGTCGTCATACAACACGTCATGCAGAATTGATACAGATAGGACAACAAAGTTATATTGTAGACTCTCCTGGATTTACTTCATTGTATTTAGAAGGAATTACAACAGAAACACTGCAATATTATTTTAAAGAGTTTCAACCTTACGTACACAAATGTTATTATACAGGCTGTAGCCATATACACGAACCAGATTGTGTTGTAAAAGAGCAACTAAACAAAAATATTAGTGAAATAAGATACCACAGATATGTAACAATTTATGAGGAATTAGAAGAAAAAGAAAGGAAAAAATAATATGAAAAATATACTCTCCCCTTCATTATTGGCAGCAGATTTTACAAAACTTGGACAACAACTGGAACAAATAGAAAAAGGAGGTGCACAATATATTCATTTAGATGTTATGGACGGCATATTTGTACCTAATATATCATTTGGTATTCCAGTAATACAAAGTATAAGGAAAAGTTCAAATTTGATATTTGATGTGCATTTGATGATTGTAGAACCTGAACGTTATGTAGAGGCATTTCGTAAAGCAGGTGCAGACATTATTAATTTTCATATAGAAGCAACAAAAGATGCTGCTTCTACACTTTCTAAAATAAAGAGTTTAGGAGCGAAAACAGGCATTACAATAAAACCAAATACACCTGTATCGGAAATTGTACCTTATTTAGAAAATGTGGATATGGTACTTATTATGACAGTAGAACCTGGTTTTGGTGGACAAAAATTTATGGCAGATAAAATGGAAAAAGTAACAGAGCTAGTAAAAATAAGAGAACAAAAAAATCTTAAATTTGACATTGAAATAGATGGTGGTGTTAATATAAATAATGTAAAAGAAATACTTGATACAGGAGTAAATGTCATTGTAGCAGGTTCTGCTGTGTTTGGTGCAGAAGATGTGGAGAGTAGAACAAAGGAATTTTTAAATATATTGCAGGAGAAATAAAAATGAAAGTAATATTGTTTGCAGGTGCAGAAATAAAGAAATATGATTTTTGCAAAAAGTATATAAAAAATACAGATATAATTATATGTTGTGATGGTGGTATAGGGCATACGAGAGCATTAGAGTTAACACCAGATTATATATTAGGAGATTTTGACTCTTGTAAAAAAGAAGATTTACAATATTATAAAAATTTGAATATTCCTATCAAAACAGTTCCAACACATAAAGATGAAACCGATATGGAATTAGGACTAGATTTTGCAGTAGAATTAGGAGCAGATGATATTGTAATATTTGGTGGTATAGGTAGCCGATTTGACCATACATTAGCAAATGCACATTTGCTTTTAAGACTTTTAAAAAAAGGAGTAAGGGCAAGGCTTGTTGATGAAAAAAATTGTGTAGAATTGATTAATAATAGTATTGTATTAGAAGGACAACAAGGCGATTTGGTTTCAACTATTCCTCTTTCTATGGAAGTAACTGGTATTACATTGGAAGGATTTGCTTATCCATTAACAGACCATACTTTGACAATAGATGATGATATTGTAGCTGTAAGTAATGTAATGCTTCAAAAGCACTGTAAAATTTCTATTAAAACAGGATATTTATTTGTAATACAATCAAAAGATTAATTAAATATAAAAAAGTTCTGCTGATGATTAAAGTGAGTAGGACTTTTTATATATTTATTTTATAATATAATTTACGAATACCTTTGACTTTTTCAGTATAATATAATAATAAAAGAAAAAATGAGGTGCTGTGTATGGGCAGACGATTTGGTGGTGTGCCCCAAAAGCGTCTGTTGGGCTTAGCGTTATTTTCTGGCGGGTGCGGTATGTTGATTGTGTTAATTATACCTTGGTGGGGATTTATTGTAGCAGTAGTATTAGTAGCAACAGGAGGCTTTTTATTATTTTCTGATTGTTAAAAAAATATAAAAAAATAATACCCACTAAAATGGTAGTGGGTATTATTTATTATATTGCACGTGTTACTTTATTGGAACGTAAACATCTTGTGCAGATGTAAATTGATTTTACTGTTCCATTATCAATGATTTTTACCTTTTTTACATTAGGTTTCCATTTTCTGTTTGCACGTCTACTAACCTGACTACGGTTAATACTAATTCTGTGGCCTTTTATTTGACCTTTTTCACAAATCTCACATTTAGCCATTATAAAGCACCTCCTTGCTTGCTTATGTGACACAACAAAAGTATTTTATCAGAAAACAATATTTTTTGCAATATAGTATTTTGTTTTTTGTTGTTTTATTTATAATAAAATAAATGAGAAAGTAGTTGGTATTGTCAAAAAAATGAAAATATGTTATTGTTAATAAAGTTTTTTTGTATTTTCCATTTAAAAAAGCAATGTTTAATGGTATACTGAAATAAAATCACAATGTAGGACTATTTTCGGGAGGTTGAAACCTTATGACGGCAAAATTAGAAAACGAATATGGTGTTATCACAATAGATTATGAAGTAATTGCAAGAATTGCAGGATATGCAGCTTTAGACTGCTATGGAATTGTAGGTATGGCAGCAAAAAATGTAAAAGATGGGCTTGTTCAGCTTTTAAAATTGGAAAGTTTAACAAAAGGAATTAAAATGACAATTAATGAAAATAAAATCAATTTAGAATTTCATATTATAGTAGAATATGGAACAAATATTTCTGTCATTGCAAATAATATTATCAGCACTGTAAAATATAAAGTAGAAGAATATGCAGGATTACAAGTAGAAGGTATTAATATTTTTGTAGATGGTGTACGTGTAGATAACTGATAGAGGAGGAAAAACAAAGTGGCATTAACAAAATTAAATGGTTTGATACTGAAAAAAATGATAATTGCAGGAGCAAACCGTCTAAATGAAAAGAAGCAGATTATAGATGCACTCAATGTATTTCCTGTACCAGATGGTGACACAGGTACCAATATGTCATTAACAGCACTTGCAGCAGCAAAAGAGGCAGAAAAAATAAATTCTCTTTCTATTAGTGAAGTAGCAAAGGCAATATCAAATGGTGCTTTACGAGGAGCAAGAGGAAATTCTGGTGTAATTACTTCTCAAATATTGAGAGGCTTTTCAAAGGGCTTAGAAGGCTTGGAAGAGGTTAATACAAGAGAATTAGCACAGGCACTTCAAAATGCTGTAAAAACAGCGTATAAGGCGGTTATGAAGCCTAAAGAGGGTACGATATTGACAGTAGCAAAAGCGTGTGCAGATAGTGCTTCCAAAATAGCAGAAACAACACAAGATATTGATGTATTTTTTCAAAAAATAATAGAAGATGGAAATGCTATGCTTTTGCAGACAACAGAAATGCTTCCTGTATTAAAACAAGCAGGTGTTGTTGATGCAGGAGGGAAAGGTCTGTTGTGTTTGCTGGAGGGTGCTTTTGAAAGTAGAAATAGTATAGAAGTGCTAAAAACAGCAGAGCCCTTACAAAATCAAACAGAAAATTTTGAAGCATTGGCTTCTGTAGAAAATACTAGTATTACATTTGGATATTGTACAGAATTTTTTATATTAGTAAATAATGTAGAAGAAAAGGTAGTACAAAATTTGAAAACATATCTTTCTACAATAGGAGATTCTATCGTTTGTGTAAGTGATGAAGAATTAATTAAAATACACATACACACAGACCATCCTGGACTTGCATTAGAAAAAGCGTTGTTAATAGGGCAATTAAGTGGATTAAAAATTGACAATATGAGGCAACAACATACCAATCGCATTGATTTTTCTTCTTCTCAAAAATATAAAACAGAACAGACAGAACAAAAAACAATAAAACAAAAAGAAATCGGATTTGTTGCAGTTTCTCCAGGAGATGGCTTAAGTAAAATATTTAAAAATTTAGGTGTAGATGAAGTGATACAAGGGGGACAAACAATGAACCCTAGTACAGAAGATATATTAAATGCTATTGAAAAAGTAAATGCAAAAACAGTTTTTATACTGCCTAATAATAAAAATATTATATTAGCAGGAGAACAGGCGGCAAAATTAGTAAAAGATAAAACAGTTATTGTAATACCTTCTAAAACAATACCACAAGGTATTACAGCAATACTAAATGTGACAGAACAAGATGTACAACAAGTGCAACAAACTATGATAGAAAGTATAGATAATGTTGTATCAGCAAGTGTCACATATGCAGTAAGAGAAACAGTGTTTGATGGAAAAAAAATACAAGAAGGAGATATTATAGGTATGCAGGAAGATAGCATAGCTATTATATCAAAAAGTGCACAAAAGGGTGTGAAAGAACTTCTTGACAAAATAGTAACAGAAGAAGCAGAAATGATTAGTATTTATTATGGAGAAGATGTCACACAAAAAGAAGCAGAAAATATAAAAAAATATGCAGAAAAGAAATTTCCAAATTGTGATATAGAATTGCAAAGAGGAGGACAACCATTATATTATTATATTATTTCTGTAGAATAAAATTTGTAAAATAATAAAAGGGCGTTATGAAAGAACGATTACGTTTTTTTATGACGTTTTTTTATAGGAGTGTAGAAATATGGATTTGAATTGTACTGTTTCAGAACTGCCCAATGTAGGAGAGCAGAGAGCAAAAAAACTAAATAGTATGGGTATCTATACAGCGAAAGATTTGCTAACGCATTTTCCAAGAGAATACAATGATAGGAGTAATATATGTAAAATAAAAGATTTGGTATTAAATGAAGAAAATACATTTATTGCTTGTGTAAAAGGGCAAGGAGAAAGTATTCGTGTCAAAAATATTACATTTACTCGTATAAAATTGTATGATGAAACAGGGAGTGTTTTTGCTGTTTGGTATAATCAAATATATATGAAAAAGGCATTTGATGAAAAAACACAATATTTATTTACAGGAAAACTGCAAAAAAAATATGGCAAATTAGAAGTAGCTTCTCCAGAATATGAAAAAGCAGAAATTGCTATAGATAAAATTGTGCCAATATACCCTTCTGTAAATGGCTTGTCGCAAAAAATATGGCGAAAACTGATAGGGGAAGTGTTGGAGCAGTTAAGAGGACAATTACAGGAATGTCTGCCTTTTTGGATAAGAAAAGAGTATTTACTTTGTGAATGTAATTTTGCAATAGAGAATATACATTTTCCTCAAACACAAGAGAGGTTTTTTCAAGCAAGAAGAAGGCTTGTATTTGAAGAATTTTTTTTGTTGCAGTTGGGGCTGCTTTTGATGAAACAAACATTGCAAGAGGGGAAAGAAGGTATTGTGTTACAAAAAGAGTATGCTGTAGAAGAATTCGAAAAAATGTTGCCTTTTACTATGACCAATGCACAAAAAAATGTACTAGAAGAAATTAAAAAAGATATGATAAAAGGAAAAGTAATGAATAGACTTGTACAGGGAGATGTAGGAAGTGGTAAAACAGCAGTTGCTATGACAGCAGCATATTGGACAATACAAAATGGTTATCAAGCAGTGTTAATGGTACCTACAGAAGTTTTAGCAGAACAGCATTATAAATCTTTTTGTGAAATGTTTGAGCCTTTGGGAATAAAAACTGTGTTGTTGTCAGGTTCTTTGACAGCAAAACAAAAAAGAACAGTATTAGAGCAAATTGCTACTGGAGAAGCACAAATGATATTGGGCACACACGCAGTCATACAAAAAAGTGTAGTATTTTATAAATTAGGTTTAGTTATAACAGATGAACAGCATCGTTTTGGTGTAAGGCAAAGAAGTGCATTGTCTGAAAAAGGAGAAAATCCTCATATACTTGTTATGACAGCGACACCTATACCCAGAACATTAGCTTTAATATTATATGGAGATTTGGATATTTCTATTATTGATGAGCTACCTCCAGGAAGAAAAAAAATTGATACCATTGCTGTAACATCAGCTTATAGAGAAAGAATATACCATTTTATAAAAAAACACGCTGATATGGGTTTACAATGTTATATTATCTGTCCTATGATAGAAGAAAACGAAAAAATAGAAGTACAAGCGGTGCTTTCTTATACAGAAGCATTGCAAGAGGGAACATTAAAGGGATATAGAGTAACTTGTGTTCATGGTAAAATGAAAGCAAAAGAAAAACAAAATATTATGGAACAGTTTTCAAAAGGAGAAATTGATGTACTGGTTTCTACAACAGTAATTGAAGTAGGCATTAATGTACCAAATGCAGTCATTATGCTGATTGAAAATGCAGAGCGTTTTGGACTAGCACAACTTCATCAGTTAAGAGGTAGAGTAGGACGTGGCAGTGAAAAGTCATATTGTATATTGATAAATGAAGGAAAAAATAGTATAGCAAAACAAAGAATGAATGTAATGTCAAAATCTTGTGATGGTTTTATCATTTCAGAAATGGATTTAAAATTGAGAGGGCCAGGAGAATTTTTTGGAACAAAACAACATGGCTTGCCAGAATTGAAAATTGGTAATTTGTATAAAGATATGTCTATATTAAAAGAGGCACAAAAGGCAGCAGAAACATTGCTTCAAAAAGATAAACAGTTGCAATTAGCAGTACACCAACAGTTAAAACAGCAGGTAACAGCGTTGTGGAAAGATGCACAGTTGTCTATATAATTAGGAAAAATATCATAATAGTAAGTTTTTTGTAAAAGATTTATTATTGTTTTTTTATATATTATTTGCTATACTCTAAAAGATGTAGAAAATAGGAAAAAAATTTGTTCATTTGGTGTAATAAGAAATATTTTGTAAAAAAAGGTGTGACAAAATATGCGTGTCATTGCAGGAAAGGCAAAAGGACATAAATTAAAAACAATAGAGGGCTTTCATACAAGACCTACAACAGACCGTATCAAAGAAACGTTATTTAATATGATTGCATTTGATTTACCGCAATGTCAATTTTTGGATTTATTTTCTGGTAGTGGTGCAATAGGCATTGAAGCACTTAGTAGAGGGGCACAGCAATGTGTTTTTGTAGAAAAGTCAAAAGAGTCTTGTGAAATGATAACAGAAAATTTAGAGCATACAAAATTGCAACAATATGCTGTTTTATTGCAAAAAGATGTTGAGGAAGCACTTTCTTCGTTAAAGTCACAGCAAAAGAAGTTTGATATTATATTTTTAGACCCACCTTACCAGTCAGGATTAGCAGAAGATGTTTGCAGTAAAATTGTGGAATATGGATTATTGAAACAACAAGGATATATTGTATGGGAAAGAAGTGCACAAATACAAAGAAAAGAAATTTGTGGTTTAAATATGGTAAAAGAAAAGAACTATAAAACGACAGTAATAACATTTCTGGCGTTGGAGGAAAAAGAAATATGATAAAAGCAATTTATGCAGGGAGTTTTGACCCTGTTACATTAGGACACCTTGACATTATAAAGAGGGCAGCAGAGATTACAGACCATTTAGTAGTGGCAATATTGGAAAACCCCAATAAAAAAGCACTATTTACAGTAGAAGAAAGAAAACATCATTTAGAGTTAGTTACAAAAGAAATTGAAAATGTAGAAATTGCGTCCTTTCAAGGACTTTTTGTAGATTTTGCAAAAGAAATTGGTGCAACGGTTGCTATTAGAGGACTGCGTAATAGTATAGATTTTGCAGCCGAGTTTCAAATGTATTTAATCAATAGAAAATTGTATGGAGCAATCGAAACAATTTTTTTAGCAGCAGATGAGGAACATTTGGCATTAAGTTCTACAAATGTAAAAGAAGTTGCTGTATTTGGAGGAAATATTGATTTTATGGTGCCAAAAGAAATCAGGGAGTTTGTAGCAGAAAAATATAAAAAGTGAGGGAATGCAATATGGAAACAGTTTTAGATTTGTTGAACGAATTGGAAGAAACATTAGATAATAGCCGTGCAGTGCCCTTTAGTAATAGAGTATCTGTTGATAAAGAAGAACTGTATGAGATTATTACAGAAATTCGTATGAAACTTCCTAACGAATTAAAGCAATCAAAATGGGTCATTGAAGAACGAAATAAAATATTAATTGATGCTCAAAAAGAAGCAGACGAAATTGTAAAAAATGCAGAAGAACGTGTCAAACGTATGGTAGATGAAAATGAAGTAACAAAATTAGCATATGAGCAAGCAGCAGAAATTGTAGATAATGCAAAAAAGACATCAAAAGAACTGCGTATTGGTGCAATGGAATACGCAGAGGAAGTGCTTGGTACAGCACAAGAGAGACTGAGAGAGCTTAAAAATGTAGTATATGATGAAAGTATGAAAACAGACCAATACTTTGGAGATACATTATCAGTGTTGTCTGAAAATATACAAGAGTTACGTTTAGGTAGATAAAAATTTATTTTTGACGTAAATGATAAAAAGAAAGTAATAATAATGCAAACAATAAAAAAGAAAAATAAAATACAAATGAATGATGATAAAAAGAGGCAGTTTTTGTAGCAAAAGAGCTTACAGAAACTGCTTTTATTAATTTATTTTGAAATAAAGGATAACAAAAAAAACATATGATTGCTGAAAAAATGCTGTTAAGGCATTTTGAAAAAAAATATTTTGCACTAGAAATAGGAATAGAAGATAATATGCCTAATGTTTGTGCTAATATAGATAATCCCCCAAATGAGAGTATTGCAGTAATGGCTGTAAGTTGTGTATGTATTTGTTCTGGCGATTGGCTTAAAAGAAAAGCACCATTTGTCATTTCTAATATTCCGCCTAATATTGCAGCAATAGCAGAAGAAGAAAGAGAAAATATACCAGAAAAATACTTCGCAAAAAATGCAATAATGCCTGTTTGCTGAAATGCTTCTATAATAACACCAAAGAGTATAATAAATCCACCTATTTGTGTCACTGTTTCCATAGCATCAGCAACAGAATTTGCTAGTATTTTTCCTATAGGCTCTATATTTGAGGGAGCAGAGAGAGTATAGTTTGATTTTGCAGTAATATTATTTTCTGTTTTATAAAAAAAGCGAAGTAATATTCCTGTTGTAATTGCTCCAGCAAATATACAAAAAAGCATAAAATATCCCATTGCTGGATTTTTTAAAAAGGCAGTACCTGCTGTGCCCACTACAAAAAGAGGACCAGGATTGTTACAAAAGGCAAGTATTGCTTGAGCTTCTTTTTGGGAAAGAGCTTTATTTTGGCAAAGTGTAACAGTTATTTTTGCACCAGAAGGATACCCAGAAATCATACCTAATATAAGAGGAAAAGCACAAATACCAGAAAGCCCAAATATAGGCTTCATAATAGGTTGAAAAATATAACCTAATTTATGAGCAATGCCTAAACGAATTAAAATTCCTGTTGCTGTTAAAAAAGGAAATAAAGAAGGCAATACTGTATTAAACCATAAATCTACACTTTCTATTGATTTTTGTAAAAGAGCTTGAGGAAAGCATAAAAGACAAAAGAGTAAAAAAAGTGTAGATATTGTTAATAGAATGTTTTGTAATTTCATAGTTTATTCTCCTTTGTGCAACATAATATCATTTTAGTAATTAATATTATGTTTAAACAGAAGAAATCATAACCATAGGTTGTATAAAATCTTGATGAATACGACGGTATATTTTATTGGGAGATACCATAAAATAAATGTCAGTAGATTTTGTTTCAAGAGATAACAGATATTGCCCTTTTTTGTCTAAAATTGTTTGATATTGCTTTAAATTAGTAAGTAAAGGTAATGAAGATTGTTTTTTAAGCAATGAAAGTATATGCTGCTGTTTTCGACGAAATCCTAATACACGAATATAAGGACAATATCCTGTATCATTGAAATAAAGTATCTCTTTTTTTTGTATTTGCAATAATATGTGTAAAAGTATTCTTTGTATGTGTGTTTGAGTATATCTTTTTGTTTTAATAAAGTAAATAATATCCTTTAATTCGTATTGTGTATGAAATGCTTTGTATATGCGATTTTCTAATCCTTCTGTTACTTCAAATATATTTTTAATTTCTTTAGGAGTTTTATTACGAATACAATAGTGTAAAGCGGGTGTAAATTGTTCCCAAAATATAGGTGCTTTGCCTTGTAAAATACTTTCACATAAAATATTGTAACATTCTGAAGGCATATAATGACTAATTTGTTTGATGTTATTTTGTGCTATAGTATTTCTTAGTGCAGAAGCAGAAGCCATATTTTGATGAGATAGAGTAATACTATTATAGTCAGAATTTTTTCTTGCAATAGTGTGAGGTGATATATGACTGTCTAATTTTAGTAGTGCTTTAAGGTATTCTATAGCAAGTATATTGTTGGGCTGAGAAAGTAATGCTTCACTGTTTGGATAAATTTTTGAAAGAGCAATAGCACGAGCAGAAGCATAAGAAACACCATTTTGTAATTGTTGTTTTAAAATATTACGAAATTGTTCGGTTTCTTGTAAAAGCAATTTGGCAATTTGTTGTAAAGGGACAATTTCTCCTAATTCTGAACCAAAACAAATATCTGTTATAATGCCCATATCATGAAATAATTTTACAGCAGCATAAGCAAAGTATTCTGCACTAGCAGTAGCATAAATAACAGGTAATTCTATTACAATATCAGCACCGCTACAAAGTGCCATATGAGTTCTTGTCCATTTGTCTAAAATAGCAGGTTCTCCTCTTTGTACAAAATTTCCACTCATTATTACAACAATAGCATCTGCATTTGTGATTTGTTTTGCTTTTTGTATTTGATAGTTGTGTCCATTGTGAAAAGGGTTATATTCTGCTATGATGCCAAGTATTTTCATAATTTATTTGATAGACATAAAAATTTATGTCTTACTCCTTTCTAAATAATAATATGTATAGTATAGTTTAAAAAAATGTGAACAAAAGAAGTAAAAATATAAAAAAAGTATAACAATTTTTAAAAAAATTAAAAATAAAATAAAAAAAGAGGTATTATATGTTATATCGCTTTATTTGTAATGTGTTATGTCGTAAAATTATCATGGTATTTAAACAGTAAAAGTGTAACAAATTTATTACAATTTATTAAATTTTACTATGGTATTGTTTGCAATTTCGATATATACTTAATATATTAAAATAAATATGAGTGACGCCTATTATATTTTATTTTTAGGAACGACTTTAGTCAAGAGGAATGATACTTTGGATACCAAAAATGTAAACTTCGATTTTTTACAAGATATTTTTATAGAAGAAGCTTGGAAAAGCATAGATAAAATCGATGCTTTTTTAGAGAGCAAGTATATGGAACAGAAAGAAATTTATATTACGAAAGAAGAAAGTAAACAAATGTTTCGTACATTGCATAGTTTTAAAGGCTCTGCATTTATGATGGGACATCAAACTATTGCAGAAATGATACATGGTGCAGAAGATTTATTTTCTTATTTGCAAGAAGAGGACAATATTAATCAAGAAGACTTAAAAACATTGCTTCGTTTGACAAAAACAGTTTCCAGTTGTGTAAAAAGAGAATTAAAGAGAATGGAAACAGGAGAAGATATTACTGATTTTGGTTGGGCAATCGTCAAAAGAATAAAAAACTTTTTGGAACATATTGATGGGGAAGAAATGGACCCAAATGCAGAAAATATGCAGTATACCAGAAAGGGAAGAAAAATAATTCCTTTTGAAAATTTTGATGGTCTTTTGCAAAAAGCTGAAAGAATGGTAACAGTAATGGGAAGGGAATTAAACAAAAAGGTACAAATACAAATGATTGGAAAAGAAACAGAAGTGCCAAAAGATATTTATGAGAAAATTTCTATGGCAGTAATGCAAATGGTAAAAAATAGTATGGACCATGGTATTGAAGATAAAAAAGAAAGACAAATGCTAGGTAAAAGTGATATAGGAAGAATACGAATTGAAATTAAAAGAGTAGGACAAAAAGTTTCTGTAGCATTTTATGATGATGGTAGAGGATTAGATAAACAAAATATATTGAAAATTGCAGAAAAAAAGGGCGTACTCAAAAAAGAAAAAGAATGTTATACAGACCAAGAAATATATAATTTTTTGTTAAAACCAGGTTTTACAACCAAAAGTATGGTAAGTTTATTTTCAGGTAGAGGTATAGGATTAGATGTAGTAAATGCAGGAGTAGCAGCATTGGGAGGAACAATAGAAATTGAAAGTAGAGAGCATGGTGGTACTACTTTTTTAATGGAATTTCCATTAGTGTAATAAAAACAGTTTGGAAAAAAACTGAATTTTTTTGAAATAGCTATTGTATACAAGTAATAGATTGTTTATAATAATAACAAAAGGTGCAAATTACCAATTTGTTACTGTATATTTTACTAATAAAAAGTAAAAGCAAATAATAAAAAAACTTATTATTTTTTATTAGACAGCAAAATGACTATTTTTTTATGGAGCAGGAGGTTTTAGTTGTGGACTTTATAACAAAAATCAAAGAAAGAGCAAAAAAAGACAAAAAAGCAATTGTATTACCAGAATCTTATGAAATTAGAAATTTAAAAGCAGCAGATGCAGCACTCAAAGAGGGATTAGCTAATATTATTTTGGTAGGCAATAAAGACAAAATAGTAGAAGTAGCACCAGATTGCGATTTATCAAAAGCAACATTTATTGACCCAGACAATTACGAAAGAATGGACGAAGTAGTAAATACATTAGTAGAAATTAGAAAAAGTAAAGGTATTACAGCAGATGATGCAAGAAAAATGTTGGAAGACCCATTATTTTTTGGTGTTATGCTTGTAAAATTGGGCGTTGCAGATGGTATGGTATCTGGAGCAATTCACGCAACAGCGAATGTATTACGTCCTGCATTGCAGATATTAAAAACAGACCCAAGTGCAGATTTAGTTTCCGCATTTTTTATGATGGTATGCCCAGATAAAACATATGGAGCAGATGGTGTATTTTTATTTGCAGACTGTGGATTAAATCAAAATCCAACTTCTGCTGAATTAGCAGGTATTGCAGCAAGTTCTGCAAAATCATTTGAAACATTTGTTGATGCAGAAGCAAAAATTGCTATGCTTTCTCATTCTTCAAAAGGCAGTGCAAAACACGCTGATGTGGATAAAGTAGTAGAAGGTGTTCGTATTGCAAAAGAAAAGCATCCTGAATTGAAAGTAGATGGCGAATTACAGTTAGATGCAGCAATCGTTCCAGAAATTGGCTCACAAAAAGCACCAGACAGTTCTGTAGCAGGAAAAGCAAATGTATTGGTATTTCCTGACTTAGATGCTGGAAATATTGGTTATAAATTAGTACAAAGATTAGCAGGTGCAGAAGCTTATGGTCCAATACTGCAAGGTATTGCAAAACCAGTAAATGACCTTTCCAGAGGTTGCTCTGCAGAAGATATTGTTGGTGTCATTGCAATTACAGCAATTCAGGCACAAATGCAAAAATAAAAAAGGGATATAAGTATTGAGTTGTAGTAAATGAAGGAGAGAAAAAAATGAAAATTCTTGTTTTAAACTGTGGAAGTTCCTCTTTGAAATATCAGTTGATTGACAGCGATACAGAAGCTGTTTTAGCAAAAGGTCTTTGTGAAAGAATAGGAATTGAAGGTTCTAAATTAAAACATCAACCAGCAGGAAAAGAAGATGTAATATTCAATGATTATATGGAAGACCATACAGTAGCAGTAAAAATGGTAATTGATGCTCTTTTAGATAGTAATTATGGTGTAGTATCTGATGTAAAACAAATCAATGCAGTAGGACATAGAGTAGTACACGGTGGAGAGTATTTTGCAAACTCTGTTATCATCACTCCAGAAGTAAAACAAGCAATACAAAAATGCTGTGAATTAGCACCTTTGCATAATCCAGCAAATTTAATTGGTATTGATGCTTGCGAAAAAATTATGCCTGGTGTACCACAAGTAGCAGTATTTGATACAGCATTCCATCAAACAATGCCAGAAAGAGCTTATCTTTATGCTTTGCCATATGAATACTATGAAAAATATAAAATTAGAAGATATGGCTTCCATGGTACAAGCCATAAATTCGTAGCACAAGAAGCAGCAAAAATGATAAATAGACCAATAGAAGAGTCTAAAATTATTACTTGTCATTTAGGAAATGGTGGTAGTATTTGTGCAGTAAGAAATGGTAAATCTATTGATACCTCTATGGGCTTTACACCATTGGAAGGGCTTGTAATGGGTACTCGTGCTGGTGACGTTGACGCAGCAGTAATTACGTTTTTGATGGAAAAAGAAAATTTAACTCCATCAGAAATGGATAATATATTGAATAAAAAATCTGGTGTGCTTGGTATTTCTGGTGTATCTAGTGACTTTAGAGATATTGAAGGAGCAAGAGACGAGGGAAATGTTAGAGCAGAGGCAGCATTAGACATTTTTGCTTATCGTGTAGCAAAATATATTGGTGAATATGCAGCATCTATGAATGGTGTAGATGCTATTGTATTTACAGCAGGATTAGGAGAAAATTCCGGTTCTATTAGACGTTTGATTTGTGACTATTTGGCATTTTTAGGCGTGCACATTGACTCTTATAATAACAGTTTGAGAGGAAAAGCAATTGAAATTTCTGCACCAGACTCTCGCATTAGAGTTCTTGTAATACCAACAAATGAAGAACTTATGATTGCAAGAGATACAAAAGACTTGCTTGACAAATAATATACCTTTTTGTATAATACTTTAGGTACGACTATGGGGTGATGTGAGTGATACTGACTATTTCTCAGATAATAGGCAAAATAGGCGAAAGCATAGAAGTGTCTTTTTCTGAACAGATAGAAAATACTACAGGTTATCCTGATGTTGTGTGTTTTTCAGAGCCTGTTGAAGTGAAAGGTACTTTAACAAATACCAAAAAGGGTATGCTGTTTAAAGCAGAAGGCAAAATAGAAGCAGAATATTTGTGCAGTCGTTGTTTGGAAACAGTAAAAATACCTATTTCATTTAATATGAATGAAATATTTTATCAAGCAGGCAGTATAGAGCGAGAAAATGAAAAAGAAGCGGAAACTTTTTGTGATAACCAAATTGATTTTACGGATATAATACAACGAAATATATTGGCAAATTTGCCTATGAAAGTTGTTTGTAAAGAAGATTGTAAAGGATTATGTTCAAAATGTGGTAAAAACTTGAATGAAGGACAGTGTGACTGTAATCATACAGAATTTGACCCAAGGTTAGAAAGTTTGCGTACTCTTTTCAATGTTGATGAGGAGGTGTAGAAATGGCTGTACCAAAGGGACGTGTGTCTAAATCCAAAAGAGATAAAAGAAAAGCCCAATCATGGAAAATTGCAACACCAAATTTAGTAAAATGTAGTAAATGTGGTGAATTAATGGTACCACATCGTGTTTGCAAAGCTTGCGGTTCTTATAATAAAAAAGTTGTTATAAACGTAGACTAATAAACAAAAAGAAAAGACAGCAGACAGCAAAATATTGCTGTCTTTTCTTTTTAGAAATATTTTGATATAAAATAAAAGAGGTGTTTTATTTGGTTAAAATTGCAGTAGATGCTATGGGTGGTGACAATGCTCCATCAGAGATTGTAAAGGGTGTTGTAGATAGTGTAAAAGAATGTAACGCACGTGTGATATTGGTAGGACAAAAGCAAGCCATTGAAACAGAATTAAATAAATATAACTATGACAATAAAAGTATAGAAATAGTAGAAGCAGAAGAAGTAATAACAACTGAGGAGTCTCCAACAAAAGCAATAAGAGAGAAAAAAAATTCTTCTATGGTGGTAGGATTAAATTTAGTAAAACAAAAACAAGCAGATGCTTTTGTTTCAGCAGGAAGTACAGGAGCATTACTGACAGGAGCATTGTTTATAGTAGGACGTATAAAGGGAGTAGAACGTCCTGTGTTGGGTACTTGTTTGCCTAATAAAAAAGGATTTACATTTCTGGTAGATAGTGGTGCAAATGTGGATTGTAAAGCTAAATATTTGCAACAATTTGCAAAAATGGCATCTGTTTATGTAGAAAATATGTTTGACATAAAAAATCCTAAAGTAGCACTTGTAAATATAGGAGCAGAAAAAGAAAAAGGAAATGCACTAACAAAAGAGGCATATGAATTGTTGGAAGAAACAGATTTGAATTTTGTAGGGAATATAGAGCCAAGAGAAATCCCTTTTGGAGAAGCAGATATTGTAGTATGTGATGGATTTTTAGGAAATACCATATTAAAATTATCAGAAGGTTTGAGTATGGCACTTTTGGGTATTATAAAAGAAGAAATTACAGTAGGACACTATAAAATTGCTGCGGCTGCACTCAAAAAACCTTTTGGTAATATTAAAAAGAAATTAGATGCTGATGAGGTAGGAGGAGCACCGTTTTTAGGGTTAAAATCCCTTGTAGTAAAAGCACATGGTAGTTCTAATGCAAAAGCAATTAAAAATGCAATTAAACAGTGTATATTATTTGCAGAAGCGGATATTGTTTCTAAAATAGGGGAAAAAATATAGTGTGAAGTTTTACAAAATATAAATTTTTTGAATTTATATCAAATTTATCAAATTAATGCTGACAAAACTGTTGTTTTGGAGTATATTATAAAAAATAGTAAATTTGCAGTACAATATTTATCAATATATTCTAGTATAATGAAAATTAAAAATAATATATATTGTGTTATGTTTTTTCATTTTGTGCTGCTTGTAGCTATAAAAAAAGAATACCATACATACATTAATAAAAATGTATTTGGTATGAGAAATCAGTTTGTGCTAATAAGCAAAATACTGATTTCATTCAAAAATATATAAAATATAAAAATGATTATTGTATCGTTCGGGAGGTAATTAGTATGGAAGAAGCCAAAGTAATTGAAATTATTGGAGAGCAATTAGGTATTTCAACGTCAGAGTTAGATGAAGATACTGTATTAGCAGATTTAGGAGCAGACTCATTGGATTTGTTCCAAATCATATCCGCATTAGAGGAGGAATTTGAAATTGAATTTGACAATGATGAGGCAGAAAAATTAAAAACAGTTGGAGATGCAATAGAATACATTAAAATGGCAGTGGAGAAGTAATATGGATACACAACAAATGCAAGAGTTTGAAAACAAAATAAAATACACATTTTCGAATAAAGAAATATTGCTTTTAGCGTTTATGCACAGTTCTTTTGCCAATGAACAAAAAAAAGGAAAGCATGAAAACAATGAACGCTTAGAGTTTTTAGGAGATGCTGTATTAGATATGGTAGTTAGTGAATATATGTATCGAATGTATCCTCAAATGCCAGAAGGGGAATTGACAAAGCTAAGAGCAAGTGTTGTTTGTGAGGGTTCTTTAGCAAAATTGGCAAGACAACTGGAACTTGGAAAATATCTCTTTTTAGGCAGAGGAGAAGAAACCACAGGAGGCAGAAACAGAGATTCTATATTGGCTGATACTTTCGAGGCTGTCATTGGGGCAATATGTATTGATGGTGGTATGGAAAGTGTGACAAAGTATATTCTAAGTTTTATGGAAAAAGAAATACAACAAACAAAAGACAGCTTTAAAATGAGAGATTGTAAAACACATTTACAGGAAGTAATACAAAAGACAAGCAGGTATCCTGTAAAGTATGTTATTGTGTCAGAAACAGGTCCAGACCACAGTAAATCATTTGTGGCAGAAGTGCATCATATCAACAGAGTATTAGGAAAAGGAGCAGGAAAAAGTAAAAAAGAAGCAGAACAAGCAGCAGCACAAGATGCACTCAAAAAAATGGAAGAATGATAGTATAGTGTTGTTCTGCAAAATAATAAAAATGATTGAAAAAAGGCTACCGCAATCCCGCCGGCTTTATATGGTGGGAAAAGGTAGCCAAAAGTATTAAAATAACAGACAGTATTGAGTAAAAATGTTTATTATTACGAATATGATTGAAAAATTATAAAAGACTATAATTGGTTGTAGCACACAATAAGGTATAGACAAATCAATAGGGGACTTCACTAAGTAAAATTTATACAACAATAGATGTAAAAAATATGTATTTTAATAATACTTACTAAATATTATATAATATTACTTATTAATTTTTTGTAAAATTGAGTGCATTTTAGCATATACTATGTTATAATAACGTTAGTATAAAATGAAAAATATCTATTTTATATTTTTATTTATACTATATTATTTTACAATATAAAGGAGCAAACTATGCAAAAAGCGATTGGTTCTAAAGTCAATTTGAAAAATATGGAAGATATGTTAGCTGTAGAATATATGTCCTGCGTATGGGATTTAATGGACGAAAAAAAAGTACAAAAATTAGATGAACACGTACAACATTGCAATACAAGCAGATTACAACATAGTATTAATGTATCTTATTATAGTTTTTTAATTTGTCGTTTTATGGGTTGGGATTATCGTTCTGCTGCAAGAGCTGGATTACTTCACGATATGTTTTACTATGATTGGAGAGTAACAAAAGGCAACAGAACAAATCACGCAGCGTGGCACCCTCGTGTTGCTTATGACAATGCCAGAAAAATTACGACATTAAATAAAATTGAAAAAGATGCCATATTAAAACATATGTGGCCTTGTACATTAATTCCACCTAAATACAAAGAGTCTTATGTACTAACATTTGTGGATAAAACTTGTGCTGTAATGGAAGCAGTGGGTCAAAAATGGCATAAAGTAGTAGGTGCTCATTAATCAAATGGCTTTAGAAAAAACAAGGAAAAGACTTTGAACAAAGTCTTTTCCTTATTTTATGCTTTTTCTGGAATATCTAATATAATTTTACGACAGTCTAAACAATAATAACATTGAAATTTATTTCCTACCCAAAGCGAAAGAGGGGTTAAATGACCAGTTGTCAGAGGGATTTGTTGCTCATCATCAATATAAAGATGAGGGGCAACGATAGGGTGGTGTCCTACACCCCATTTTGGTACAATTTCTCCTAATTTCATTTCTTTATTGCAATAAGGACAAAGCATTTTAACACAACCTTTCTATCAATGAATTTTATAAGTGAGTACGCCTTTGTATTTCTGAAAAAAATAAATCTCGTCGAAATAAAAATAGTCCTCCAAAAAGTATAATACTTATAGAAACACATATTGCAGAAGGATATAATACATTTAATTTATGTTTTAAAAGGAGTATCAAAGGAATTACTGCTAATATACCATCTAATATTAAATATAATATGTATTCACTTGTGTGTAGTTTTAAAAAATAGGCAAGTAAACACGTACCTATTATAGCACCAATACAAAGAAAAGGCAAAACATATTCCAATGACCAGCCCCTATATCCTGTTTTTATATCCCAAAAATAGGCAAGTACAGAAAGTATTATTACTTGCCACAATATATTTTTAGGAACATTATGCCATTTTTTCATAGCGATACCAATAGAAAACCAGAAGCAACCACTTCCTGCTAATACAAATAATATCCACCAGCCGTCTTGAGGACGAGAAAGATTAATACCAACACAAATTGCAACAGCAATTAGTGTAATAAATAATCCTATACGAAACATTTTTTGACTGAGGGGAGGTTGCAATTCTATAATAGGAAATATATTTTGTTCTGCTGTTCCTGTCAGTTCTCCTTGACAAAGAGGACAACATTTTACATTTCCCCTTACTTTAATATGACAATGTTTACATTCATACATTTTCAGCACTCCTGTTCTATATTTGTTGTAATTTCAATTTCTAAACCCATATCAGACAAATGACAGAAAAATCTTTTAGGCAAATCTCCCTTCAAAGCAGTAGCAATACTAATTACAAAATTGTCTTCAAAAGAACAAGTTGCGATTTGTGTTGTTTTTGTACTAACAAACAAATCAAAAAGGCGAATATAAGGTATCATCTCTTGAGGCATTTTTACTTTACCAACATTAGAAAGACAAGAGGTTGCTTTTTGATAAGAAATCCAATTTGCAAAACGTAATATATAATCTTTTGTAGCAAGAGGAACTAATTTCATAGTAATATTATGTTCCAATGCAGAAAGTGCATTCATACCTTTTCTCAGTTGTTCCTTTGTCAATTTTTGCTGAAATTGTTTTTTAACAGAGCATAAAACAGTTTCTAAATCTTCCTTTTGTTCTCCAAAACGATATACAATTTGTATTACTTTAAAAAAGTTTCTTGTGCTGTCAGAAGGAAAATAATTTCTTAAATTGACAGGAATACTAATTACAACAGGTTTTTTTTGCTCTTTTACACTCATACCTTCATAAATAGAATATATCCAAACAGCAACAAGAAATTCTGTTACAGTAGCTTGATGTTGTTTAGAAAGCTGTAATAACATTTTTACAGAGATACAACCTTCTATTACGCCCATTTGACCTATTTCAAAATATTCTCCTTTGATATGATAAGCAAAGGGAATTTTTTGCTGTTTTGAAGTGTGTTCTTTTTGAAAATATTTTGAAAAGCTATCTGTACTTTTTTCAGAAGCTGTTGTTGTATTTTCTAAATAAATTTCTTTATTTAAAAATGCCTCACTATGTTTATGCAAAATATAATAATATACAAGTGTTCTTAAAAAAAGTAATGCACCTGAACCATCAGAAAGCACATGATGTACTTCCAAATTAATTCTTTTATGATAATAAGAAACATCAAAAAGAAGGCTTTTTCTATTAGGAAAATACAAAGGAGAACAAGGATAACGATTTTCTATGTGAATAAGTGGTTTTCTTTCTGTATTTTCAATATAATACCAAAATAATCCCCTTTTTAATATAGAACAGTAATATGGAAATTTCTGCAATGTTTTTTCAAGTGCTTTTTGCAAAAATACAGGGTCTATTTGCTCATATAATTCACAGGAAAAACGAAATACTTTTGTATCTCTTTTATCTGTATTGGCTGGAAATATTTTTGCAGCATTATCTAATTTATGCCATTGTGGTTTTTTTTTCATTTTCAAAATAAACTTCACTCCTGAAGAAATTGATTTATAATTTTATAAGTATATTGTATCAAATGATTTTTATTAGGCAAAGAAGAAAAATAACCGTGCAAAGCATTGGGTATTCTTTCTATTTTAACATCAATACCTGCTTCCTGCAATTTTCTTCCATAAGCCTCTCCTTCATCTCTTAAAGGACAGTACTGTGCTGTAATAATTAATGTACGAGGTTGTTTGCTAAAGTCTTTTTCTAAAAGTGGTGCAAAATAAGGATTACGCCAATTTTTTTTATTAGGACAATACATTTCCATATAATCAGAAACTGTTTTTGATGTCAATATATAATCTGTACCATTTTCTCTTACAGAAGAAAATGGAGATGTTTCACTATGATTATTAAATGTAGCAGGATAAATTAATATCTGTTTTTTTGGCAAAAATTCTCCTCTATCTCTTGCCATAAGAGATAATGCAGCAGCTAAATTTCCTCCAGCACTATCTCCTATTATTGTAATTTCATCTGCTTTCGTTTTTAATAATGTATCATCTAAAAAAATCTCTTTTGCTACACAATAACAGTCTTCTAGTGCAGTAGGAAAGGGATATTCTGGTGCAAGGCGGTAATCTACAGAAACAACAATATGGTCTGTCATAATTGCCATATTAGCACATACACTGTCATAACTTTCAATATTACCTGTTACCCAACCTCCTCCGTGAAAAAACAAAAGTACAGGATGTGGAAAATCATTGGGAGGAGAAAATATACGAACAGCAATATCATATCCATCTCTTGTAATTTTATGGTTCCATATTTTATAATAAGGCGACTTTATGACTTTCTTATGTGCTAATGTAACAAGTTGTCTATGTATTTTATATGTTTTTTTAATATCTGGACTAGAATGGCTTAAAATTTTTAATGCAGCTAATGTTATTTTATGAAATGCCATATTGAAAACAACTCCTTTAAAAATAATCATATTTACTATAACACTACTGCACCATTCTCGTCAAAGATATTTAGAAATGTTACAAAAAATACAAAATAATAATACTATAATATAAAAAAACTAATATAATATCATAGAAATGAAATCATATTAGCTTTTTGCTTTACTATTTTTTTATAATACAGTATTAATAAAATTTGATTTTAATAGTCTTGCCTTTCTCTTTCTTTTAAAATTTCCTCTCTTTGCAAATAGAGTACAAATTCACGAATACTATATTCTTCATTTGGTTTTATATCTTCAAAGCAACAGCCATAACAACGAATTTCTTCTTCGCCATCTTTTGTTTGTCTTTTTAGATCTTGTATTCGTAATATTCTAGCTTTAACATCAAAATTTGCTTTAGCAGATTTGAAATGGTATATGACGATTTCTTTTTCCATGAGCATTTCAGATGGGCAAGTGAACATAATTCCTCCAGCACTAATATCTATTAATTCAGCAGTCACTTCTTTCATACCACGAAATGACAATGCTAAATTAATTTTTATATTATGTGCTTTTACTTTAACATCTTGACGACGTTGTATAGTTTCCAATTTTTGCAAAGAAGAAAATACAACATTTACTTCTCTTGGAGCATTTCCACTGTAAATATTGGTAGACTCCGCATGAAAATAGCACATACCCTTTATATTATGTGTCATTAAAAGAATAACTTCATTTTGAACTACATCATTTTCCAATAATTGCTTTATTTCATCTCTTGATGTTTTATGAAAAGCAAGTGTGACATTATCATCACCCTGTTTTATTAATGTAGCATTTTTAATTAATTTTCTATCTAGTGTATAAACTTTAACTTGTTTGTTATACTCATTAATCGCCATAATTTATCCCCTCTTCCTTGTTTGTGCATTAAAACGCTTGTAATGGGTATTACTTTTATTATACCTGAAATATAAAAGGTCTGTCAAGAAATTAACTTTATAATTAGTATATTTTGACTATATTTATTTATAAAAAAAGAGATTTACTTGTGTCTGTTGTCGTTGACAGAGAGGATTAAAACATAGTAGAATAATAACTATAAAACATAAAAATGGGAAGTGAAACGATTGATTTCTTATATAAAAGGAATAATTACATATAAAACAAATTCATTTATTGTAATAGAATGTAATGGAATAGGATACAAAATATTTGTTTCAACAACTACACTTTCTTCTTTAAATGAGACAGAAGCTATAATGATATATACTTTTATGAATGTAAAAGAAGATGATATTTCTCTTTTTGGATTTTTAACACAACAAGAACAAACAATGTTTCATCAGCTTTTGAGTGTTTCGGGAATTGGTCCAAAGGCAGCATTGGCTTTTTTGTCTGAAATGACACCTGAACAAATTATTATTGCAATACTTTCAGAAGATATTAAAACACTAAGTAAAACACCAGGTGTAGGAAAAAAGACTGCTCAGAGGCTAATATTAGAACTGAAAGACAAAGTAAAACCAGAAGAAATTGTGCAACAAACACCACAACAATATACAAGTGAAAAATGGGAAGCAATAGAGGCATTAATATCATTAGGATATAGTAGAAGTGAAGCAATGCAGTCTGTAAATGCTTGTTATAAAGAAGGGCTTTCCGTAGAAGAAATTTTAAAATTATCATTTAAAAAATTGACAAAATTTTAACGAAAATAGGTGATTTATGTGGAAAACAGAAGAATTATTACCTCTAGTTTTCAAACAGAAGATATAGAAGTAGAACAAAAATTACGCCCTCAAACGTTGGATAGCTATATTGGACAAGAGAATATTAAAAGTAATATGAAAATATTTATGCAAGCAGCAAAGCAAAGAAATGAAGCACTTGACCATGTATTACTTTATGGTCCTCCTGGATTGGGTAAAACAACACTTTCCAATATTATAGCCAATGAAATGGGAGTAAACATCAAAACCACTTCTGGACCAGCAATAGAACGACCTGGAGATATGGCAGCAATACTAAATAATCTTTCAGAAGGAGATATATTATTTGTTGATGAAATACACAGATTAAATCGTATGATTGAAGAAATACTTTATCCTGCTATGGAAGATTTTGTAATTGATATTGTAATAGGAAAAGGAGCAGGAGCACGTTCTGTTCGTTTAGATTTACCTCATTTTACATTAATTGGTGCTACTACAAGAATTGGCTTACTAACAGCACCTTTACGTGACAGATTTGGTGTAATACATAGATTAGAATTATATACTATTGAAGAGTTAAAAACGATACTTCATCGTTCTGCTGAAGTATTACAAATTAAAATAGAAGATGAAGGTGCAGAGGAAATTGCAAGGCGTTCTCGTGGAACACCTCGTATTGCAAACCGATTATTAAAAAGAGTACGAGATTTTGCACAAGTCAAATATAAAAGTCATATTACAGAAGAAGTCGCAAAATTTGCTTTAGATTTATTAGACGTTGACAAAGTAGGACTTGATTATATAGACAGAAAAATGCTTTTAACTATGATAGAAAAATTTAATGGCAGACCTGTAGGATTAGACACTATTGCAGCATCTATAGCAGAAGCACCTGAAACAATAGAAGATGTTTACGAACCTTATTTATTACAATTAGGTTATATACAAAGAACACCAAGAGGTCGTATCGTAACAGAAAGAGGTTATGAGCATTTTGGAATACCTTATCAAAAGGAAGGAGAAACTATATGAAGCTATCAGTACAAGAAGTGATTGAATTGGTAAAAGAAGAGTTACTTTGCTATGAAGATATGGAACAATATGCACAACAATGGGAAAAAGAATTTATACAATGGGTAAAAAAGAAATATCCTAAAAAGATATATGTTATGACAATAAAAGATGAAGACGAGATTTTTGAAATTGCAGACTCCTACAAAGATGCTATAGAACAAAATAGTATAAAACAATATTGGAAAGAATTTTAAAATAACTATGCAGTCTGCACAATATACTTTATTTTATGAGTTATTTGTACAGACTGCCTAAATTAGCATATAAAACATATTACTTTGATATAGAGGCTTGTGCAAGCCCTTTTTCTACTGCATCTAATATAAGCTGAGCAGTGTATGTATTTTGAGAAGATACATCTATGGCAGTAGACTGTTGTTTTACAATTTCTTTTGCTAATTCTTGTGCAGTAGTTTCCACAAGAGGATAGAATACAGAAATTGTTTCGGGGGTATCTGTTAATGAAACAGATTTAATATTATTTTTATCTACAACAATCTCTACTTGTGCCATTTCGCCATTGAGCGTAAATTGTGCATAGTATGTACCTGGATTATAAACTGCTGTTTGTTCTTCTTTTGGCAAAAAGAAATAAATAAGCCCTATTATAATCACTACCCCTAATATGGCAAAAACAGCTGTTTTTACCAATTCTCTAAATTTAATGACCACAAATTTTGTTCCGTTCATAATGTGACCTCCTAAAATGAATAATACATTTACAATACTGTATGAATTTTTTGCTGTAATTATGCCATTTGTACAAGCTAAAAAGAAAGAAGGGATAGCTATGAGTTTACGTTTTGTCATCGGACGAGCTGGCAGCGGAAAAACACAATACTGTTTAAATGAAATCATACAAAAACAGCAACAACAAAAAGGACATTTTATATTACTTGTACCATCACAATATTCTTTACAGGCAAATAAAGAGCTGATTGAAAAAACACAAGGAAAGGCGATTTTATATGCAGAAGTATTTGACTTTAATAAACTTGCTTACATTGTATTTCAAAAAAGAGGAGTATCTAAAACAATCCCTTTAAATACTGTCAGTAAATCTATGATATTGAGAAAAGTATTAAATCAAAACAAAAATGATTTTTTATATTTTAAAAATAGTTTAGACCAACAAGGATTTATAGAACAATTAAGTAGAACAATTTCAGAATTATTTCAGTATCAAATAGGAACGCAACAACTAAAATCATATCAAAATAATGATAATCTTTCTCAAAAAGTAAAAGATAAATTATTTGATTTGAATATGATTATGGAAGATTATCAAAAATTTTTAAAAAACAACTATATTTCTGGAGATGAATTGCTAGATTTACTTGCAGAACGTTTACAAAGTGTACCTTATTGGCAAAATACAGAAATTTGGCTAGATGGTTTTAGAGGGTTTACTCCTCAAGAATATAATATTATACAACAGCTTTTACGTTTGGCAAAAAGAGTAACTGTAACATTAACGATAGATGAGTATACTTTTTCTCAATCAAATGTACCTATGTTTAATGGATTTTTTGAACCTTCTGTTACAGCAAAAAAAATTAGTGAAATTGCCAGACAACAAAATTGCAATATAGAACAGCCAGTTATATTAAAAGAAAACAAAAGAACAAACAAAAAAGGACTTCTTTTTTTAGAAAAAAATTATTTCAGATATTACAGAAAAAGTACAGAACAAATAGAAGGTATTACTTTATTTGCTGCTCCTAATCAGTATGAAGAAATGACAATGGTAGCAGAAGAAATGATTTCTCTTATTAAAAAAGAACAGCTTCGATATAGAGATATTGCTATTGTTACAAATGGGTTACCTCTTTATGAAAAAAGTCTGAGAGGAATATTAGAAGAATTTGACATACCTTATTTTATTGATAGAAAAAGAGAAATTATATCTCACCCATTGATTGAATGTGTACGCAGTATATTAGACGCATTAGCATATCATTTTACTTATGAAAGTATGTTTCGATATTTAAAAACAGGATATTCTCTTTTGACACAACAAGAAATTGATAAGTTAGAAAACTATGTATTAGCTTATGGCATAAAAGGGAAAAAATGGTTTAAAGATAATTGGGAATATGGTATGCAGCAAAAAACAGAAGAAGAAAAACAAGAAATTAATTTATTAAAACAAAAGGTTATTTCTCCTTTTACAGAATTGTATCAAATGGCACAGAATAAACAAGAACATACACTTCTTGACTGGTCAAAAGCACTATTTCATTTTTTACAGTTTGTAAATGCTAGTGAAAAAACAGTACAAATAGCACAAGAAACACAAACAATAGAAAAAGCAAAAGAATATCAACAAATTTGGTCTATGCTTATGGAACTTTTAGAAAGTGCAGCAGAAATATTAGGGGAAGAAAACATAACTATAGAAGAATTTTATAAAATTATAGAGGCTGGTTTAGAGCAAAGTGAAATGGGTATTGTTCCTCCTACAGCAGACAGTATTATTGTTGGTGATATTGAAAGAAGCCGTTTGCCAGAAATTAAGGTGCTTTTTGTATTAGGTGTTAATGAGGGAATACTGCCTTCTCCCACAGAACAAGGCGGTGTTTTTACAGAAGGAGAAAGAGAAAATTTAATTGTACAAGGAGCAGAATTAGCACCTAGTGCCAAAAGAAAGGCTTTTGAAGAACAATATCTTATTTATAAAGGTTTTTCTCAACCTTCTGAAAAATTATATATCAGCTATTGTATTGCGGATATAGAGGGAAAACCTTTACGTCCTTCTTCCGTTATTATGAAATTGAAAAAAATGTTTCCTAACTTAAAAGAAAAATTTGAACTAGATACATTAGACCATATGGCAACACCAAAAACAGCAATACATTTTTTAGGAGAACAAATGAGAAATTGTTTTTTATCTGAAAACAATGATATGGACGATATGTGGAAAGATGCCTATAGTTATTATAATACAAATGAACTATGGAAAGAGCATATTTCTATGTTAAAAAGAGGTCTTTTTGCACAAGAAACAATAGAACATATTTCTAAAAAAATAGTTAAAAAAATATATGGCAATCAAATTAATACAAGCGTTTCTCGTTTAGAAAAATTTTGTTGTTGTCCTTTTTCTTTTTTTACAGAATACCATTTAAAAGCAAAACAAAGACAATTATATCAACTTAGAATACCAGATTTAGGATTATTATTTCATGATGTTATGGAAATATTTTCAAAACAATTACGACAAAAAAATATTTCTTGGCATCATTTACAGAAAGAACAATCTGACGAAATAATAGACTATGCTGTAGAAGAAGCAGCACCTAAAATAAGCAATCAAGTATTATTTGATACTTCAGGAAATAGATATTTATTACATCGTTTAAAAAGAATTTCAAAAAGAGCTGCTTGGACACTTACAAAACATATACAAATGGGAGATTTTGAACCATATGGTTCAGAAGTAATTTTTGGTTCAGCTTCTTCATTACCTCCTATTGTAATAGAATTGTCTGGAGGAGAAAAATTATTACTCAATGGAAAAATTGACAGAGTTGATATTATGGATAAAGACAATACCAAATATGTTAAAATTATTGATTATAAATCTGGTCAAAAGTCATTTCAATTCAGTGATATTTTTTATGGTCTGCAACTACAGCTTCTTATTTATTTAGATGCTTTTTTAGAAAACAACAAACAATATTTTAATATCAAACCAGGAGCAGTATTTTATTTTCGTATGAAAGACCCTTCTATTAAAGTAGAAAAAGAAATGTCTTCAGAAGAAATATACAATGCTTTATTTAAGGAATTAAAAATGTCTGGATTAGTATTAAACGATATTAAAGTAATACAAGGACTTGACCACATTTTTGACAGCGGAGAAGAAGATAGCATTATGCCAAGTGTAGAGTCTTCTATTATACCAGTTGCTTCTTTAAAAAATGGAACTATAAGCAAAAGAGCAAATGTAGCAGATGAACAAAATTATAAAAATCTTATGGACTTTGCCAAAAAGAAAGCACAACAGATAGGTGAAACATTATTACAAGGAGAAATTGCTCCTTATCCTTATAAAAAAGGAAATGACATTGCTTGTATATATTGCCCTTATAACAGCATTTGCCGATTTGACAAAAGTTCACCTAATAGCCAATATAGAGTATTACAAAATATAACAGAAAAAGAGTTTTGGAATACTATTTCACCAAAGCAAACAGAACAAAACGAATGAAAGTAATATTTTGTTATACTTGTTTTACTATATTCTGTTGCTATTTTATTTTAGTATTGATACAATATTATTATGCTTATTGAAACTGTACAAAAGTTAAGGAGGATTTTATATTATGGAAAAATCAAAAGTATATTTTACAAATTTCAGAGCTAGACCAGGTACAAGTTTACAACAAAAACTAGCTTGCCTTATGAAAACAGCAGGTATTGGTGATATTGATTTTAATAAAAAATATGTTGCTATTAAAATTCATTTTGGTGAACCAGGAAATTTAGCTTATTTACGTCCTAATTATGCCAAAACTGTAGTAGACGTTGTAAAAGAATTAGGCGGAAAACCCTTTTTAACAGACTGCAACACATTATATGTAGGTGGTAGAAAAAATGCACTTGACCACATTGACTCTGCTTATTTAAATGGATTTACTCCTTTTTCTACAGGCTGTCATATTATTATTGGCGATGGCTTAAAAGGTACAGATGAAGCATTTGTTCCTATTGGTGGTGAATACATCAAAGAAGCAAAAATTGGACGTGCTATTATGGACGCAGATATTATTATTTCTCTGAACCATTTTAAAGGACACGAAATGGCTGGTTTTGGTGGTGCATTAAAAAATATAGGTATGGGTTGTGGCTCTCGTGCTGGTAAAATGGAAATGCACAATGCCGGAAAACCTCGTGTAAAAGAAAGAAAATGTGTGGGTTGTGGTATGTGTCAAAAAATTTGTGCTCACAGTGCTATTACAATTACTGACAAAAAAGCTTCTATAGACCACAATAAATGCGTTGGTTGTGGTAGATGTATTGGTATCTGTCCTCACGATGCTGTTTTTGCTGTAAATGATGAAGCTTGTGATATTATGAATAAAAAAATGGCAGAGTATTCTCTTGCTGTATTAAAAGACAGACCTCATTTCCACATCAGTCTTGTTATGGATGTTTCTCCTTTCTGTGACTGTCACGCTGAAAATGATATTGCTATTGTACCAGATGTAGGTATGTTTGCTTCTTTTGACCCTGTCGCATTAGATGTTGCTTGTGCAGACGCTGTAAACAAACAGCCTGTAATTTCTGGTAGTATATTAGAAGAACATATTGCAGAACATAACCATAGTGAAGAAGAAGACTATTTCTATTTAGTTTCTCCAAATACAAGCTGGCGTTCTTGTGTAGAACATGCTGAAAAAATTGGTATTGGTCACCAAGCATACGAATTGATAGAAATTTAATGTAATATGAAAAAATATAGCATTTCTTTTTTCATATTGATTTGTATATTTGTTTGTGTATGTTGCCAAAACAGTGTACAAACAGAAACAAAAATAGCCGAACAAACTTCTTCTACATTTTCAGTATGGAATAGTATGTTGTATGCAGAAGTAGAAAAATCACTTTCTTCTGTATTTCCAAACAAAACAGAAGAAATACACTATAAAAACTATTCACAGGCTTTGTCAGAGCAACAATTACAGCAAGTAAAAGATATGGCAAAAAAGTATTATGAAAATGAATTTTCATATGATTTACTTTCTTTAAAAATAGCTGAAAATGATTGTTACTGGTATTATGATTATCCGCAATACCAACAAGGAAACATTATTATATTCAAAGCTGAAACATCTCACTCTGGTGAAGGAATATATCGCTATATTGTATTTGCAAAAGAGAATGTTAATGAGCAATGGAAACAAATAAACGAAGGATATTAAACAGTAAAGGAGTTTTCTAAAAATTAGAAAACTCCTTTTGTTTTATTTATAACAATATATACAACATAGCAAATGCAAATCCTGCTCCCAAAAATAACAAACTTTTTGACAAGTTATCTTTAAATATTTGTTTTCCTCCTTGAGGATATACTGTAAAATATATATTTTCTTTTGGTATAATTTTTGCTGTTTTATTATTAAATATGTATATTTGAAAAAGTGCTATGATGCCATCTGTAATAGAACCTATTGTTCTAGCTACAAACGCACCTAAAAACGGTAATAGTCCTAATAATACAGGTCTATAAATTTGATGTTCTAAATTCCAACCCTCTGCCCATTTATCTAAATATACTGTTTCTCCTTTGCTTCCCTTTTCTATAAGTAGTTTTCGTATAAACAGCAAATAAACAACTGCCCCTACTACAATAGAAATCACTGCTCCCTTTAAATTTACCAATGAAAAATAATGTATTTCGTGTGCTGGTGCGTGACCATATACAAAACCTCTTGCCATTTGTGCAATATTTTCTTGTGTCTGATGAGGAAACAATCCGAATACTAAAGGCAGCAATGCACAAAATGAAAGTAATATTTTAGAAATATTGTTCATATATTCCTTTTTTTCATTCCACTTGTCATCTGGCTGCTCTACAAACACAGCAACAAATAATTTTGTCATATAAGCAATGGTTAAACCACCTGCAAATAAAAATAAATACTCTATTACTTTCATTTGTGTTATACTTTGTCCTGCTTCTGATAAAAATGCAATTTCTTCTACAATACTCTCGTGTATTAGTGTTTTGCTGATATAACCATTACAAAGTGGAACTCCCATAACACCCAGTGCTCCCATAATAAATATTACTTTCAAAAGTGGTTTATTTTTTCCGTATCCTCTTATATAATTCAAATTCAAATTTCTTGTATTGAAATAAATGACACCTGTTGTCATAAATAATATCAATTTTACAATAGTATGGTTTGTTAAATGCAATATACTTCCGTCTACGGCTAAGGCATTATGTTCTCCTAATACGCCCTGCATACCTATACCCACCAATATAAAACCGATTTGCGACAGAGAGGAGCAAGCCAATGTTCTTTTTAAATCAATAGAAAATACAGCCAATATACCACCTAATAGCATTGTCATAACACCAAAATAAACAATGAAAATACCCCATTTTGCATCGTGTAAAAATATAATGCCACCTAATATCATAATGCCATAAACACCTGTTTTAGAAAGCACACAAGAAAGCAATGCCGTTGCTGGTGCTGGTGCTGCTGGATAAACCTCTACAAGCCACGTATGAAGTAAAAACATACCTGCTTTTGCACCAAAACCAAACAATATCAATATACCTACTATATATAATTGATTTTTATTTTGTAAAAGTGCTACAGCTTGCATTAATTCATCAAATGCTAATGTTCCTGTCATATGATAGAGCATAAATATTCCCATCAATGTCACAAGACCACCTATTACTGCTACAGCTAAATAAGTTGCAGCAGCATAAAGTGCTTCTCCTGTACCTCTATGCATAATTAACACATAAGAAGTAAATGACATCATTTCAAAAAATATAAATGTAGTATATAAATCTGCTGACAAAAATACTCCCATTGTTGCCCCTAATGTCATAAGCATAAAAAAGTAATATCTGTTTCTATTTCTATCTTTTTGAAAATATTCTTTTGAAAGTACTGTTGTAATAAACCATACAAATGCTGTCATTACAGCAAGCACTTTATGTATGCCATCTCCTTTAAATGCAATACCTAAACTGCAAAATCCTGCGATGCTATATGTTTGTTCTTTCAAAGAAATACTGAGTGCTAATACAATAGCTGTTACGATCCAAGCAAAATAATCTCTTGCTGATTTATTTTTTTTACCAATAATATAAGCAATAAATGCACTTAATATAGGAAAAAAAACAATAAATGCTAACATTTTTTTCCCTCCTTTATTATAATATTCCCTGTGCAATGGCATCAAATATCTGCATAAAAAATTTAGGATACAATCCTATTACAACAGAAATAGCACTTAAAACCAACAAAGGTACTGTCATTAGTTTGTTAGGGTCTGCTACACCATCATAATACCACGCAGGATATTCTTTTTTTACAGGAAAATACGCTTTTATTACCAATTCAAATAAATACATTGTAGTAAGTAATGCAGATAGTATTAAAGCTGCAATGCCTATAAAAGCATAAGGATTTCCTGTTTCTACTGCTGCTGTACCTAAAGCATATTTACTGTGAAATCCTGCAAAAGGCGGTATACCTGCCATACCTATTGACACAATTGTCATACTCAAAAATATCATAGGCATTTTTGTTCCAAATCCTTGTATCTCATAAGCATATTCTCTATGATTTTGATACAATATTGCACCTGCACAAAAAAACAATGTAATCTTTAATACTGCATGATAAATCATGTGAAGTAGAGCTGCTGAAAGTCCAGTTGGTGTCATCAATGCTATGCCAAACAATATATAAGATAAATTACTGATAGTAGAATATCCGTATCTTCTTTTAATATGAGGTGTTCTCAATGCCATAGTAGAACCAAATACAATTGTTAATGCAGTCACAACTAATATGACATTTTGTACCCACGTTCCTTTTAAAAATTCTGTGCCAAAATTGTAATATGTCAATCGTATAATGGCAAAAACACCTGCTTTTACTACTGCTACAGCGTGAAGTAATGCAGTAACTGGTGTTGGTGCAACTGCTGCAGTAGGTAGCCAATAATAAAATGGCAATACTGCGGCTTTGACACCAAATCCAAAAAATGCTAATAAATATACTATGTGAAGCATTTCTGCATCTTTTGAAGCAAGTTCTATATTTAGTATGCCACCCATTACAAAATCAAGAGAATTTCCATATATTACAAGAAATACAAGTCCTATAAATGCAAGAGATGCTCCTCCCATCATATAAATTAAATAAATTCTTCCTGCATATCTTGTTTTTCCATCTGTACCGTGCATTACTAAAGGTAATGTTACCAATGTCAAAAATTCATAAAATAAATACAATGTAACCATATTTCCTGAAAATGCAATTCCTATTACAATACCAAATGTCATCATAAAAAAGGAAAAGAATTTTGTTTCCATACCTTCGTGTTTCATATATTCAAAAGCATAAAATGTTGTAATTACCCACAATATAGAAACCATTGTACCAAACACCATTGACATACCATCTATATGAAGTATCAAAGAAAGTTTTTCGCTAAAGCGATACAACACAAATGCTTCTTTATTATCAAAATATAATATGGATAATACAAATATTGCATTTAATATTACTACAAAACTGACATATTTTTGTCTTTTTTGTCTATCTTCCAGCTTTGAAATTAAAAGAATTACTCCAGCGATAACTGGAAAAAGAATAGGCAAAAGTAATACTAATTTTTCATTCATAAACTGTTCCACCTCTCTTTTTACAGTGATACAAACTGAAATATACTATTTGAAATTTGTGTAATTTGTATTATCATACCATTTGGAAACATACCAAATAGTATTGCTAATACAGAAAGTATACATAATGGTACTGTCATTAAAAAACAAGGTTCTTTATTTTCTTTATGGTAATATTCTTCTGCTCTACCCGGAAAAAACGCATCTGCCACCACAGGCAAAAGATACCCAGCTGTTAACAAGGCACTTACCATTAATATCGCTGTTCCTACCAATCCTAACACTGCATATTCACAAGACAATCCTCCCTGTGCCAAATACCATTTGCTTACAAAACCACTTGTAGGAGGTATTCCTACTAAAGATAGTGAGGCAATAGAAAAACACCACATGACTATAGGCATTTCTTTGCCAATTCCTTTTAATTCATTGACATATGTTTTACCTGTTTTATATATAATTGCCCCTGCGGTAAAAAACAATATATTTTTTGCTACAGCATGAAATAGTATTTGAAGCATTGCACCACAAAAACCTAATGGGGAAAAAAGCATTAGCCCAAATAATACATAAGACACTTGACTTACTGTAGAATAGGCAAGTCTTTTTTTGAGTAATCTTTCTTTATAGGCAAGCATAGAGCCCATAAAAACAGTAAACATTGCAAGCACTAACAATACTTGCTGTACCCACGTGCCTTTTAAAAATTCTGCACCAAATAAATAATACGCTACTCTTATGATAGCAAGTACACCACCTTTTGTAATAATACCAGAAAGTACAGCACTTGCAGGAGAAGGTGCTACAGGGTGTGCTGTTGGGAGCCAGCCGTGTAAAGGAAACATACCTGCTTTTCCTCCAAAACCTATCATCATTATTAAAAATATGATAAGCAATGTATTTTCATTTCCCTTTACAAGTGTCATATTTAATGTACCACCTGCTGTAAATGTTGTAGTATAGCAATAGTAATTTAAAAAAAACGCTCCTAATAATGCCAAACCAGCACCAAATATAGAATAGCCTAAATATTTCATTGCTGCTTTTTTTGCTTCTATTGTGCCACTATGTATTACAAAAGGCACTGTCAATAATGTCATCATTTCATAAAACAAATAAAGTGTAATGAAATTTCCAGAAAAAGAAAGTCCTATTAAAGCACCTAATGTCATAATATAAAATACAAAAAAACGTTTTGTATTTTGCTCATGTTTCATATATTCCAAAGAATATACTGCTGCCAAACACCATATTATACTAATCAAACAAGCAAAAAAACGAGATAGGCCATCATTTTGAAATGAAATAAATACATTTTCACTCATATGCCAAAATGTCATTTGTCTATTTTGTGTCAAACATAAATACCATACAAACAATACTTCTAATAACACTACACTAAATATATAAATTTGTTGCTGTTTTTTTCCCTTTACAGTCAAAAAAAGCAGTCCAGCTACTATAGGAAACAATATGGGAAGCAACAGCATTGTATTACCAATCACACACATCACTCTTTTCTACAATTTTTCAATTACAATAAACGAATACCTAACTCAATCATATCAATAATTGGTTTATAACAAATACCTAAAAAGAAATTTGTGACGATAAATATACCTATACCAATCTCCATTTTTCTGGACGGCTTTGTATATTCTTCCTTTTTTTCCACTGGTGTCCATATTGCTATTGCTGAAGGTATAAAGTACATAGCATTTAATATCATACTAACTGCCAATGTCAGCAATGTAATTACCATTTTTTGAGGAGAATATATTGTAGCAGAAGCAAAATATAATTTTGAAACAAATCCTGCTGTCAAAGGAACACCTACCATAGAAAGTCCTCCTACTGTAAATCCAATTCCTGCCATAAGATTTCTATGTGCTGCTCCTCTTAAATCGTGTATACTATCGCTTCCCTGTGAAACAGACATTAACCCTCCTGCACAAATAAAAAGCATTGCTTTTGTTGCAGCATGAGCCAATATATGAAAACAAGCTGCTACCATACCAGCATGGTTACCCAATCCCAAGCCCATATAAATATAGCCAATTTGTGCTGCAGAAGAATAGGCTAGCATATGTTTAATACGTGTTTCTTTGAGTGCAGAAACAGAGCCTACTACCATACCTATCAATCCAAACAAAAATAACACATTTGTAATTCTTAAACTTCTGATTAAATCTATTGTAAAAACACAATAGAACATTTTGATATTTAATATAATAAAACTTTTTAGTACAAGACCAGATAATATACTACTTGATGGTGGCGTTGCAGCAGGATGTGCACTTGCCAACATAAAATGAAAAGGAAATACAGCACTTTTTATAGAAATCCCTATAATTATCATACCAATTACTACTGCGAAAGGAAAAGCGTACTCTCCTGTTTTTGTAAGTTGTATAATAGATTGCTGTATATTAGGCATCAAAAGATGCCCTGTAATGCTGTATAATAATGAAATACCTATCAGAAAAAGTCCTGAACCCAAAAGACATATAATCAAATAATGTAATGTTGCTGCAATACTTTCTCCTGTTCCCTTTGCCATAATAATAGCACAAGAGGCAATGGTATTAATTTCCAAAAATACATATGCTGTAAATATGTCATTGGTATATATCAATGCAAGCATAGAGCCAAACAACAAATTTATCATAACAAAATACAAATTTTGTTTTTCAGGTAATATATCTTTTTGTACAAATTTCGCCCCACCTAGCAATGTATTTGCCATTACAAATGAAAATGTCAATGCCATCAATGCCTCCAATGGACCTGCTCTTAATTCATTTCCCCAAGGAGCAGGAAAATGTCCCATCATAAAAGTAAAACTTTGTTCATTCTTCCAAACACTTACCAAAAGCACTGCTGACAATATTCCTACAATACACACAATAATAAAGTTTATTTTTTGTGCTAATTTTCCCTTTGATAATAAAGGAGTAATAATTCCTCCAAACATTGTCAAAAATATACTAATAAAAGGGATATTATGTATATAATTTACACTTTCCATTAATGTCCCTCCTTTTTTGCCTTTTGCATAATTTCGTCTAAATCAAGAGAGCCATAATGTTTATACAATCTTTGCACCAATGCTAATGAAAAAGCTGTTACACTAACAGAAACAACAATACCTGTCAATACCAATCCACTTGGTACAGGATTTATAAATTTTTCTACGGTTGCTGTTGTTCCTTCCATTACAATAGGTGCTGCCCTTCCTTCTATAAATCCCTTTGCTGCTAAAAACAAATACACCGCTGTATCCATAATATTCAAACCTATAAATTTTTTAATCAAATTACGAGAAAGAAGCAGGTTCATAAATCCAATGCCAAATAATATTACTGCTGCTGCCTCATAATGATTTGTCATTAAATTTGTCATTCAAATTTCTCCTTTTGTAAATAAAGCATAAAAACCATATATTGTACAAGCTACTATCATTCCAACACAAATATTCAAAGGCAATATCAGCCCTCCACTGAGTAATGCTCCTGCTGTACCTTTTGGTATGATATTAGGCAAGTGATTTGCTCCTGTAAAAAAAGAATATCCTTTTAATATACAATACGTCAGCAAACAAATAACATTAATGCGTACAAATATTTTATAAGTAAAAAATCTCTGCATTTTTTGCTGTCCATTTACAGAGGCATATAATACGAAACCTGCTCCTATTATTGCCCCTCCTGAAAATCCGCCTCCGGGAGAAATATGACCGTTTAATACGACATAAATACCAAATAAAAACAGTAAAGGGGCTAACAAATTCGCTATTCTTTTTAATATAGTATTACTGTCTTCTTTTTCAAACATTTCATCTTCTTTTTCTTCTCTTTGCTCTTGTTCTGTTGTGTTATATTTATCTTTTTTTAAAAGCATAATGACACATATTACAGCCAAGAATAGCACATTAGACTCTCCAAAAGTGTCAAATGCTCTATAATCTAATATCATACCTGCTACAATATTGGTTGCTCCTGTTTCTTCTACTCCATTTTCAATATATCTTTGTACTACTTCATTTGATGCTGGGTTATTGCTTCCCCCAAAATAAGGCAATGCTGTTACAGTATGAAGTAATATTCCTATAAATGTTAAACATACAAACACACACATCACCATATAAAATATTGCCTTTTTTCTTCCACTCCAGATATATTTTTCAAAATCCTCCTGCAATTTTTCAAAATCTATTTTTTTAAATGAAATCTTTTTTGGCATTCCAATGGCTTCCTCTCCATTGACCCAATCTACAAAATGCTGCCATTTTGATTTCTTATTTTGCTTATTCATCATGAGTTCCCTTTATTTGATGTACCTTTTTTAATGTGAGGAAGAATAATATACTTGTGATACCTGTGCCAACCGCTGCTTCTGTAATGGCAAGGTCGGGTGCCTCCAAAAATATCCATACAACTGACATTACAACACTATATGCCATAAATATAATTACCGCTCTTAAAAGCCTTTTTGTTACAGAAACTAGTACAGCACATACAATTAAAAATAAAAGTAATAAATTTTCTATCAACATATTATTTTTCTTTCATCCTTTCTTCTAAATTCAAATTTGTAAGTATTTCCGTTTTTGAAATCAAATGACTACTTACAGGGCTTGTTATCCACAAAAACAACACTACCAAAAATAATTTTAATATATGGTATATATCAAGCCCTAATATCATTAAACCTATTGTAACTAATGCTGTACCTAATGTATCTGCTAGTGCTGCTGCGTGCATACGATTTAATGTATAGTGAAATCGATATAATCCCAACACTGCTACTGCAAAAACAAACATACCTACCAACACAAATAGTATCCCTACAATTTTACTCACTTTTTTCTTCCTCCCTTCTTTCTTTATAAAGTAACCAGCCTTTATGATATAATATGACAATACGACATAATACTACTACTGCTAAAAAGCTCAGCATAGAATATACTAATGCAATGTCTACTAAAAAAGTTTCATCTAAATATACAGAGAGTATACAAATAAAACTAACTGCTAATGTTGCTATAACATTAATACAAATCATACGGTCTGTATATCTAGGCCCTTTTAATGCCTTATATAGACAGAAAAACATTAAAATAGAAAGAAAAACCATACACCCAAACAATATTATATATAATAAATTTTTACTTTCTATCACCTTTTTCTCTCCTTTCTATTTCAAAAAGTTTTTGTGCAAATATACCATTTTCCACTTGTTCCTCCTCTCTACTGTCTAATACGTGTACTGTAAATTCTTTTTCTTCCATTCCTACTGTAATTGTTCCTGGTGTTAATGTAATGGAATTTGCCAATAACACTCTCATTCTTTCATCTTCTAATTGAGATGTAAACGTTATAAAACTTGGATGCCACTGACTCATATTAGGATTTAATATTAATTTCATTACGGCAATATTTGCTTTTATAATTTCTATAAAAAGCACCATAGAATATTTTATAAAATCAAATAGATGTCCTTTTAATATGCTTTGTTTTCTCTCCTCTCTTATAAATTTCTGAGTGAAATAATACAATGCTCCACAAATCAGTAGACCAATTATGGCAAGTTCTATTGTTACCCTTCCATTGAACAAAAACCATAATAAATACATTACTATAAACAGCACAAATTCTCCCTCCTTACATTATTATTATGTTGAATAAAAAAGGCACAATGAAACAAAATTCATTGTACCAAACATCACCAACTTTTTTATTTTTGTTACTTTTGCAGGTACTTTTCTGCAATGATTTATGTAATGTAAAATCATACTATATTTTACTATAATAAATATATTTCATTGTTTATTATGCACTAATCTGTATAAATTGTCAATATTACTTATCATTTTCAATTTACGCTTTATTCAAAAATCAATGCAAAAACACTATTTTACTAGGCTATTTTTACTAAAAATCACAGTAAAAATATCATTTTAATTTATTGTATCATAATTCAAATTATTTTTACAGACTTTTTTTTAATACAAAAAAATCCCTCTTTTATTTATAAAAAGAGGAATTTTTTATTGTTTAAACTTTATTTTTATTTTCTAAAATTTTATATTTATTATTATTTTGCTTTTTTTGCCATTGCTGTATAAACTGGTAAGCCTATCAATGTAATAATAATACTAACAATAGAACGCAGTCTATTATCTGTAGAAATGGCTTCTACAAAATTTCCTGAAGACAATGTTTGCAATGTTTCTGATAATGTAACACTATCACAAATCAAAAGCTGATTAAATATAACATATACACCGCTTATAATGGCAATTGCTGGAATAATAGGATACAAAGGTACTTTATATATTCTTTCTACATTTGCCCATTTTGCTTCTTTTCTCAATTTCATTACCGCAACAAATGTCAATGTATAAAATATCCAACAAGAAAATACTGCTACGTCTGTCAGTAAATTAAATTGTCCTGTTAAAGAATATATACAGCCTATTGCACCTACTAGTATAATAGAATTCATAGGAGATTTTGCTGCATTTAATTTTGAAAACACTTGACTTGCTGGAAGTGTACCTTCTGCTGCAAGAGAATAGGCTACTCTAGAACCAGACAATACAAATCCATTACACGCACCAAACACAGAAATCATAATGCCTACTGCTATAATTTTTCCTCCCACTTCTCCAAATATTGCTGTTGCAACATCTGCTGCTGGTGTAGGTGTTGCAGCTAATGTACTGGCTGGTAATACCCAAAGATAAGCCAAGTTGATTACAAAATAAACCGCCATAATTGCAGAAACACCACCAACAATAGCAAGAGGCAAATCTTTTGCTGGATTTTTCATTTCTCCTGCAATCGCTCCTACATTTGTCCAACCTTCAAATGCAAATAATACTGCTAAAAGTAATGAACTCAAAGCATTACCAGCACTAACGCCTTCTCCTACCATAGGGCTGAATATAGGATTTTCTCCAGAACCTTTTATAAATCCAAATATCATAAGCAATATCAAAGGTATGAGTTTACAAACAGTGGAAATAACTTGTACTGCTCCTCCTACGCCTGAACCAAGTGCATTTAATATAATTATAATAATAACGATAGCGATTGTAACAGCAGGCGTTAAAGCAGGATTTCCTGTAAACAATTCGAATTGCTGTGCACAAATAACAGAAAGTGCTGCAATCATAGCAGGATAAAACAATACTGTCTGCATCCAGCCAGTTAAATATCCTATTTTTTTGCCGAATGCTTCTTCTAAATAGGCAACCATACCACCTGTTTTAGGAATTAATATGGCAATTTCAGCAAATGTCAATGCTGCTGCGATACTTGCAAGTCCACCTATTATCCAAGCCATCATACCTAGTCCTGGTGCTCCTGCTGTTGTAGTATAAATAGACTGTGGTTTAAAAAATACTCCAGAGCCAATAACAGAACCTACTACTGTTGCCAATGCAGTAGATAAACCTAATGTTTTTTTCATTTCATTATTATGATTTGACATATAAAGCCCTCCTTTAATTTATTATAGTATTGCAGTTTTAAAACTAAAAGCTCTCCTTTCTATGTAAAAATATAGTAAAATAGTATTTTTTTGCCAAAAATAAGTACAAAAAAAGAGGAATATAAGCACGCTAAAAAACGTCGCCTCTATTCCTCTGTATTGTAACCTGAAAGCATTACTCCTACGGTGATTTTATTTTTAAAATTCTCTCCAGAGTTCCATCAACAGCAGGTCGGTTTGCCTGAAAGTTTCTTTAAAATTTGGCTGTTTTAAATTGCTTCATCGGCTTCCTTATTATACAAATTGAATATATTTAGGAATTTTCCTGCTGTTTCATTTGGCAATATTTTATTTTTCAATATTATACAATGTCAAATTTTATTTGTCAATAATTTGTAAAAAAATATACAAAATATTTATATCATTCTACATTATGCAAAAAAGAAGTCTTTCCATATGCTATATTATTTTATTGCTTCTTTTTATTTACTACTATGAATTTTATAATAGTTCTTTTCCTTGTTGTATTATTTTTTGATATCTTGTTTCATTGACGCTTTTCAACCACGCAATTTTACCTGCAATTTCTTGTTTTGTCTGTTTTGGTATAATTTCTCCTGTATTTTTTAATTTTTGTGCATTATGTATGGAAGCTCTCAATATTTTTATCCAATTTCGAGTAACACCAATTTCTGCATTATTGATTACAATACCTGTAATATATTGTCTGTTATGTTTTCTTAATATATGCGTTTTTTGTGCATTGATATGAAATCCTTCTGCTTCTATTATTTTTTGTATGCTATTTAAAAAACTGCCTATAGCAAAATTTTCTAACTCTCCTGTATAACTAAAGCTCATATCATCTGCATATCTTGTATAAATTACACCTAATTTTTGACACAATCCATTGATACGTTTATCCATTCTTTTACATATCATATTGGTAATCATAGGACTTGCAGGAGAGCCTTGTGGCAATATTCTCTCTGATGTTTTGATATATTTTGTTTCGCCTTTTATTTCCACTGCCATTCTTTCGCAATAAGTACAAATCATAGCAAGAATAGAAGAAATATAACCAGAATAACCCAAATATTGAAACAATCCTCTTACTCTTTCAAATGTAATGGTTGGGAAAAAGTTTTCCAAATCAATATTAATCAATAAATCAGGGCTTGTCTGATGTGCTTTTGCACCTGTTAATACTGATTTTGATTTTATAAAACCATGTGCTACATCAGAAATTTCTGCTTTTTCTAATATTTTTTCCAATATCTGTCTTTGTGCTGTTTTTAATTGTGTTTTTGGTGCAGCAATATGACGCATACCACCGCTTTTTTTAGGCACATCAAAACGGTAATAATTATCAAATGTCACGACATCTCTATGATAAGCTAAATAACGTAATGTACTATATTCTATTTGCAAAAGTTGTGCAATATCTTTATCTGTTTCTAATATAGGCAAATCATTTTGTTTGAGTTTTTGTATATCTGTTTCTTTTTTATGTAAAAGGTTGGAGTAGCCCCTACCTATAAACAATATATTTTCTGCTTTTCTTTTTTGCCATTGTTCTGTTTTCAGTTGTTTTTGTCTTTGTCTTGCTGCTTTTCTTTCTGCACGTCTTGCAATAGAAGCTTTCATAATTTCCTGTGAAACAACAGCACGGATTTTTTCATAATCCCATGTATCTTGATATTGCTTTTGTAAAGAAGAAAGTTTGATTTCTATTTCTCTTTTTTCTTTATAAGCATCTGCAATTTGCTCAGACAACTTTTGAAATTCGTCCAGCAGCTTTTTTCTATCCTCGAAATCTTGTTCTGTTTCATTTTGCTGACGTTCATAAGGTGTTGGTAAATGGCTTGGCCAGAAACCGTATTCCTGCATTTTTAAAAATGTAAACTCTTTTTTGCCCATTTCATTTACTAATTTTCTATATTCAGACTTTGTATCCATTATAGCAACATCTCCATAATATCATTAATTTTATATTCTTTGTCATATTCCAAATTTTCCAGTTTTAACAATTTAAAAGAAGCAACATACAGTGCAAGGATATGGGCACAAGGCTCTGATATATTTTTTGCACCTCTTTTAAATGCAGCACAACTACAATTTAATTTTACAATTTGTGCATCTTGGTCAATGACAATTTCTGTATTACTAGGGGCATAATAGTTGCCTTCATTATATGTTGTAGTGAATATAAATTCTTTTTTAGGGGTGTATTTTACTCTCATATTATTAAATGTCTTTTTGCTGTATTTTTCAACTTGTTTTTCTATGCTTGTAATTTCATAAAGTTGACGAGGTATAGGTTCATTGCACAAATGACGGAAGCGAACTTTGTTATTTACTATATCAAAATAGCCTTCTCCCTTTCTAAAAAGCATACCAATACCTGCTTTTACTTTATCTTGTACTACACTATCTTTAAAATGGTCAAATATTTCTTGCATAGACAAACAACGTTGTTGTTTCAACAGTTTATGAACTTCATTATAATTTCCGTTTCCTGTAAATCCAGCCATAATATTAAATGCAGTACCTTTTACCCAGTCATTAGAACTCCAAGAAGAAAAGCCAACTGTCATTTGTAATGTTCCCATATCTGCTCTAATAAATTGAGGCATACCAAATCCTAAAAATCTTACATAAAATGCCTTTGCAATAGGGAGCAGTTTTTCCATTACTAACCAACGTCTTCTGCCCCATATTTTTTCTTCTCTTTTCTTTTTTCCTTTATATATTGCATTTAATGTAATTACTTTTCCAAATGGTTCAAATACTATTTGTATTCTTTGTTCTGGTTCTAGTATCCATTTCATATAACGAGGACTTTTTTTCTCTTTATGTTTTCTTAAAAAAGCACAAATGTCATACATATCAGAAGGACTTAATTCCAACTCTATGCCATCTAATGCTGCCGCAGAAGAAACTTGATTAAATCCTTTTATCCACGTTTCGGGCAAATCAATTTTCTTTTCTACATACTCAGGCACAACATCATTTTCTACTGTAAAACCATCTGGATTGACAGACAATGTTACATCAGTATAACTACGAAATCTTTGCATTTCTTTTTCTAGCTTTGCAGAAAAATCAATATTGGTTGTACCAAGTTTGGGTTCTTGTAATAAATCAAATTCTTCCATAGCTACAGACAGACAGCCATAAGTAGACTCATCTACAGAAAAAGCCTCAAATGAAACTTGGTCTTTATGTACTGTAATAACAGGGTCTAGCACAAACCACAAACTATAATCTCTATCTTTTATAAATTTCCAGAAATCTCTTTCTATTTTATAATAGTCTTTCCACGCATCATATGCGTCAATTTGTTTTTGCAAATTTTTTTGTATATTCAATAATTTTTTGATTTCTTCATTTTGTTTAGACAATTCCACATCATAAACAGACATTTTTTGTTTTAATTCTTCTCTTATTTTAGGTGCATACTGCTCATGTGCTTTGATGCGTCTTTCAATTTCTTGGTCTAACCACTCAAAATATTCGGGTCTTTCTTTTTGTTTTTGGCTCATATCTGAAACAACAATATCCCTTAACATAAGCATAGCATCTCTAAATAATAATGGGTGTTTTAATTTGCCCGAAAAAGAAACTTTTTCATCTCTTGACAAATCTGCACTAAATCCTAATGTAGCCTGATTATTGACTTGTCTACACTGAGAAGGGCTTGCATATTTATAATTTACTTCCATCAGCACTGCACCTCCTTCTGTATTTGAGCAAATGTTACAAGTGCTTTTTCTGCATTTATTTTGACATTGGTACTGCCTATATCAAGCAATATATCCTCTATCTCTTTTTTCTTTTGTGGGCAGTATTTTACAAATGCTGGTATAGTAGAATACACATAATCTTTACTTTTTGTTGCTTTATTTGGTAAATAAAGCAATGTCTTAACATAATAAATATATAAATCTGGTTGTACTTGTTCCAAATGTTCAAATGCTTTTTCCATTTTTTCTGATAAATAAGATTTTACAGCAACACAAGGGTGTTCCAGCATACGAGAAACAAATTTTTGAGGTGTTTTATCTCCATACCATTGCTCTAATTTTTGCAAACCATACTGATAAGCTCTTTCTACTGGAGAGTCTAACAATATCATGTGCATTTTTTCCCTTTTTTCTATTTCCATATCCTCAAACACATTCTGTGCAATTTTATTTAATGTACTTGCATTACATTCCATAAACAGCAACATTGTTGTATTTCTTTCTGCTAATGTGTCTTTTAAAACATCTGCAACTTCTGTAAGTGTTTTTACTAATTTTGCTGAGCTTGTTTCTAATATAGACATTATTACAGTATCTTTAGGCAAGTTATCCTCTTTTACAGCTTTTAATAATGCAACCGTATTATAATTTCTTTCTGATAATGCACTATGTTTTAATTCTATATTTTGTAATGCTTCTTTAAGTTGTTCATAAGGCATATGGAATATTACATTTTCTGCAATTTCTGTTATAAATTCAGACATTTTTTCATTGTTTAATATCATAGCAATAAAATGTTCCATCAATTTCTGTTTTTGTGCTGTAGTTGCAACATTTAATTTTTCTACAGAATTTTGAAGCAATTCTATAATATTTTCTGGATATTCTGTTTCACCCTTTGCAGACAATGCTTTTATAAATGTAATATATTCTTCTGCACTAAATACATCAACATTTGTTTTGATTACGGTATACCATTTTTCTATGGTATTCAAACTTAACATATTCACAATATCCTCTGGTTTAAATTTACCATTTGTTTTTACAAAATATTCTTTCGCTACTTTTTGCAATGCTTCTGATTTCATATTCATCAGTGTTAGCATAATTTCCGCATCAAATGTTGTCAATGCTTTTAATTTTGGCATAAGCAATCCTTCAAAGAATTTTGAAAGTGACTGATTTGGTACTTGCGAAAGTTGTATCAATTCTTTTAGTTCAAATTCAGGAAGCAAATTTTGTTTTTGTGCCTGTTTCAATACTTCATAGCAAAAATAAAGTACATCATTATGTGTAGAATTTTTTACAATATACATAATATCATCTATATGCCTATACCATACTTCTTTTTTTTCAAAATATTTATTAATGAAAAAAGAACTACTATACATAATTTCATCATAATATTGCTTACTTGCAAGAAATTCTCTCGTCATTTCTACAAATTTATTTTCATTTGTTGCCTTATAATTATCCCATATTCTTCTGAGGTATCTTTGATAATATTCATATGCCTCCTCATTGGTGTTTTTAAGATAATTTTTTGTTCTTTGTGAATCAATATAATAGGTAATTTTTCCTATAGCATCAGCCATATCATATGCTTTTGCCATTTGTATGGTATTTTTAAATGCAATATTTTTGATATTTTTGCCATCTGTATAGGTGTTTTTATCATACAATTTTTGTGTACCATACTGCATAACCCAATTATTGTTATAAACATCACTATAACTACCACGATTTTGTTCTATATATTCTTCTAATTCCTTACCTGTCAATGTTTTACCATAAACTTTTAATCTCTTTACATGAAAATCCATTTCAGGCAGTGTATTGTATATAAATTCTTTCTGTTGCTGTATCAATTTTTCATCAAATACACTGATATAATTTTTTGCAAAACGTATCAATCCATTATGATATTCTTTTTTTGCCCACAATTCTTTACTTTTTACAATTTCTTTTGCCTTTTCAAGCAATATAGGATTTTTGTCTATTGTAAGCTGTTCAAATATACCACAAGCCAATTCTACACTTGCTACTTTTAACACTTTTTCATATTCTTCTACAGAAGGACTATTTTTGATAAATTCCTTCATTTTTTTAATTCTGCTATACAGCCTTTGTTTTGAAAACATATCATATACAATGTTATAATATTTACTATTTTTTTCAAAATCAAATAATGTACTTGGGTCTTCTATTATCTCAAAATCTTCAAATATAATATCGTTTTGTTTCAAATATGTCACATAATCTTCATATTTTGTTTGTTTGTAATAATCTAATTCTATATTTTGTTTTAATTCGTAAAATTCTTTCACAATATACTTGTCATCAACAATCAAATGTCTTATATATCTGCGTTGCTCTCTATTGTAATCCCATCTTTCTTTTGCTGTTTTATATCCTCTTTTATAACAGAGTAACTTATCTTCTATATAATAATATGTATTGGGAATAGAAGGTAAATGCTCTTTTTCGCCGTGAAATACTGCATAATGTGTATACTTTACTACTGGTTGTAATAAATGCCCATCTACATAATATTGATTAGAAGAATGTTTCACTCCTATTTCATATGTTTGTATACCATACAATATCAGCAAACAATTATTTTTTTGGCTGTCTTTTCCCCACAGCATTATTTTACGAATTGGATCTTCAGCATAAGAAATTCTTTGCTTTTGTTCTTCTGTCAATTCAGACATTAATATAAATTTTTCTCGTGCCATTAATAGAAATCCCTTCTTTCTCTCTATAATATTTTTTGTTGCACAATATTACTTCTCAAAAACAAACAAAATAATTAGCATACTTACATTATAACTGTGAAACAAATTGACATTATATTTATTGCAGAAATACTATATTGAATATTTTACAAATATTTCTATGACAATTATACAGATTTTTATTTCATTTTTCAAGTAATATTATAAAATATTATTAAAATATGTAAAAAAAGTTGACATTTCAAATTACTATGTTATAATATTTTACAATAAAGGTTGAGTTTTCTGGTCTGTTTACTTTGAAGTAGCTTCAAAGTTGTTTAAAAACTACCATTTCATCACAATGTTTTGCGTTACTCGCTCACCGCTACCGGTACTGTAGCTTTAAACAGTATCCTGCGGTAAAAGCTACAGTACCGGTGCGGTGGCTAAAGTGTCAAAACAGTATATTTATTTTGTTTGCAGAAAATTCAGCCTATCTGTTTTTAAAATTTTATATTTGTAATTTATTGGTTAGGTTTTCTGGTCTGTTTACTTTGGAGTTGCTTCAAAGTTGTTTTTAAACTACCATTTCACCACAATGTTTTGCGTCACTCGCTCACCGCTACCGTTACCGAGACTTTAAACAGTATCCTGCGGTAAAAGTCCCGGTAACGGTGCGGTGGCTAAAGTGTCAAAACAGTATATTTGTTTTGTTAGCAGAAAACCTAGCCTTTTTAAAAATTTTATATTTGTAATTTATTGGTTAGGTTTTCTGGTCTGTTTACTTTGGAGTTGCTTCAAAGTTGTTTTTAAACTACCATTACACCACAATGTTTTACGCCACTCGCTCATCCATGACACTAGATATGATTAATTACAGTAGTCTTCGAAATAACCATATCTAGTGTACGGATGGCTAAAGTGTTAAAACAGTATATCTGCATTGTTAGCAGAAAGCCTAGCCTTTTTAAAAATTTTATATTTGTAATTTGTTAGGTTAGGTTTTCTGGTCTGTTTGCTTTGAAGTAGCTTCAAAGTTGATTTAAAACCACTATTACACCACAATGTTCTGCGCCATCGCACATCGATGTAAATATATTCAGTTATGACAGTAGCCTTCGGAAAACTAAATATATTTACTGATGTGCTGAAGTGTCAGAACAGTATATTTGTTTTGTTAGCAGAAAACCTAGCCTTTTTAAAAATTTTATATTTGCAATTTATTAGTTTAGGTTTTCTGGTCTGTTTGCTTTGAAGTAGCTTCAAAGTTGTTATTTAATTACCATTACATCACAATGTTTTACGCCACTCGCGACCATACGGCACAGCAGACGGGTTGTAACAGTATCCTTTTGGTAAACCCGTCTGCTGTGCGTATGGTGCTAAAGTGTTAAAACAGTATAACAGTATTGTTAGCAGAAAACCTAATCTTTTTTAAAAATTTTATATTTGTAATTTATTGAGTTAAGTTTTCTGGTCTGTTTGCTTTGAAGTAGCTTCAAAGTTGTTATTTAATTACCATTACATCACAATGTTTTACGCCACTCGCGACCATACGGCACCGCAAACGGGTTGTAACAGTATCCTTTTGGGAAACCCGTTTGCGGTACGTATGGTGCTAAAGTGTTAAAACAGTATAACAGTATTGTTAGCAGAAAACCTAACTTTTTTATCCTCTCTATTATAATAGAGAGTTTTTTTATTTTCATAATATTGCAAATTGCATTTTATATCATAGGACAATGTACCATATTCCGCTATATAGCATAATATTGTAATAAATATTTTACAGGCTATTTTCAGGAGGTATTATATATGAAAAAAAGTAAATCTGTAATAACACTTTTTTTAACTGGTATATTGTCTTTTTCACTTTTTACAGCTTGTTCCCAAAAACAAGAAACTGCATTAGTACCTGTTCGATTAAATGAAGTTGTTCATTCTGTTTTTTATGCTCCTCAATATGTAGCACAAGAACTTGATTTTTTTGAGCAGGAAGGTTTAGATGTTTCTGTTGCAGTAGGTCAGGGTGCAGATAAATCTATGACTGCACTACTCTCCGACAATGCCGACATCGCCCTTCTTGGTACAGAAGCAGGCATTTATGTCTATAATGAAGGAAAACAAGATTATCCATTAGCATTTGCTCAACTGAACTGTCTATATTACATAAAATTAAATTAAATACAATAAATAATTTGTATTGTTCTATTTTGCAAATCAAGCAAAACCTTTTGTATAAATTCTGTAGCTGTATTGTGTTTTTCTGCAATAGATACCGTATTTGATATAAGTGTATTATAAAACATCTGTAACCTTTTGGGATTTAGTATATCGTGAGGAGATTGTTGTTGTATTTCTAATAAAGAAAGTTTTTTTAATAGTTCTTTCTCTTCTTTTTGTAATTCAATTTTGTTTGCTTTGTATTCTTCTAGTGTGTCTATTTCAGCTAAATAGGCTTTTTTGATTAACTCTTTTTTTTGTTGTATTTTGTCAATGCTATGTTTTATGATAGAAATTTCATTTGATGGCAATGCTGTTTTTGTTTCAATTTGCATTTGATGTGGATTTTGCATATCATATTTCATTGTTTCTAGTATCAATTTTTCTAATTTTCTATTAGACCAAGAACGATTTTGAGTGCACCTTCCTTCACTATGAGAAATACATTCATAAGCAAAATATTTCCCGTTATCGCTAGAATGTAATACCAAACGATTGCCACATTCAGCACAACATATTAAATGTTGGCTCCATGTTCTTATATTTGTTGTTTTTGTATTTTTTAGTGCAAATTCACTTTGTTTTATTGCTTTTTGTTGTGCTTTTTGAAAAGTATGCTCATCTATAGCGGCTGTATGGCTGCCTTCTGCTAGTATCCATTCTTTTTCCGGATTAACAGTATATCTGTTGGGGGACATATAATTATACCTTGTTAAGCCGGTGTATAAATGATTTGTTAATATGTATTTTATGGTACAGATACGCCATTTACCACCTCTTTTGGTAGAAATTCCGTTTTGATTGAGATATTTTGAAAGGGCAGCATAAGAATAGCCTTTGTTTACAAACATATCAAACATCATTTGTACAACAGAAAATTCATATTCATTTACTACTAATTGCCTATCTTTTATATCATAGCCATAGGGAGCTTTTCCGATATGTTCGCCACGACGTGCCTTTTCAAACATACCTTTTTTTACTTCATCTGAAAGATTGAGAGAATAATATTCAGCCATTGCTTCTAACATAGACTCTAGTATAATAGAAAATTTGTCATCCTCTAGTTGTTCGGTAATACTGATTACTTTAATACCACATTCTTTACGTAATAATGATTTATAAACAACACTGTCCTCTCTATTGCGAGCGAAACGGTCAAATTTATGTACTAGTATTATGTCAAAAGGTTTCGGCTTTACTTTTGCCGTGCATATCATTTCCATAAATGCAGGACGTTTTTCTGCCTTTCTGCCCGAAATTCCTTCATCTACAAAAATATATTTTTCATCAAGTAACATATTGTTTCTTTTGGCATATTCTGTTATGGCTCTTTTTTGTGCATCTGGTGAAAATTCTAACTGGTCGTCAGTACTTACACGAATATAAGCCGCAGCTATTTGCATAGTATCACCCTTTCTACTGTTATTATAATAAAAAAACTGCCAAAAATGACAGTTGAAATAATCTCCTAAAATAGTTATAGAAATAAGGTGAGGCGACACTCCCACATCTCCTAACAAAGGGCGACGGCTGCCCGTTCCGTCCTCAAATTCCTATAACTAATATAGCATAAATATTGTAAATGTCAAATCTTTTTAATTATTTTCTTCTTTTTCCATATCTAAAATAAGATTTAAAAATTTTGTTTTATTCCTAATATTTAAAGAACGATATATGTCTAATATTTCGGTTTCTTCTTTTGATGATGCTATATCATTAGAATTGCTATTAAAAGCAGAAGAAACAGAAACAGAGCCAAGAGTAACGGCACCATCGTTTTGAACGAAACTACTGCTAACATTATTTGCATGATAAGTTCCCGTTCGTTCGTCTGTACGTCCTAGTAAATAGTCCACAGAACAGTCGAGGTAGTCCGCTATACGAGCAAGACTATCTCCTTTTAGCATAGACCCTCTATACATATTAGAAAGTGTATCTTTATTTAATTCCAATTCAATAAACATATCTTTTAATTGAATGTTTTTAGCTTTTGCTGTTTTTTTGATTATTTTAGCTATATTGGTAGATTTGTACAATACATTCACTCCTTAATTCTATTTTAATATAGAAAAATTCCTCCTTTTTATTATTTTATGCTTTGGCAGCATCATCTTGCATTTCAAAAACAAAGTTCATAAATTTTGTTCTGTCACGAGCCTCTAAAGAACGATATATATTTAGTATTTCTGTTTCTTCTTTTGATAACTGCTTACTTTCATTAGCAGATACAGATGTAGAAATAGAACCAGAAATTGAACTAGAACCAGTAACAGCAACAGAACCATTACCTTGTATAACACTGCTATCGTTGATACAAGTATTGTTTTGTTCATTAGTACGACCTACAAGATAATCAATGGATACATCAAGATAATCTGCCATAGTATGCAGTTTTTCAACGGAAGGAACTTGTCCTTTTTTCATATTATCAAAAAAGCTTTTACCAAGATGTGCATTAATAAGCAATTTATTTTTAGATAATCCCATTTTATCTGCAATAGACATAATACGTTCTTCAATAATTTGTACATTATACATAAAAATTAACTCCTATTCACTATATATTTTATGCAATATAACATTTCTTTTAAAAACGGAAAAAATAGATTGACTTCCGTCTATAAACGGAATATAATATAACCAAGTTAGAAAAATCAATCAAGTTGAGAAATTTAACTTAATTATATCACAAAGAAAAGAAAAAAGAAACAAAAACGGGAATGGTGGTGAAAAAATGATTAACAATGAAAAAGTTGGTGAGAATATCAGATTGCTAAGAGTTGCTAAAAAAATGAGCCAAGAAAAACTCGGACAAAAAGCAAATGTTTCAGCAGCTATGATAGGTTATATTGAAAAAGGGTTAAAACCTCTACCTTTAAAAACAGGTTATCTAATTGCAAAAGCATTGGATTGTACAGTAGATGAACTGATAGAAAAGGAATGTCAAATTATAGCAGAAAAATAAAGTAACAATGTCCCAACGGTGCAACACGAAATATAGTAGGTTAGGAGATGTGGAAATGAAAGCAAAAGACATAAAAATCGTTGAGGATTACAAGGGAAATAAGTTTTTACAAGTTGACACTGATATACCTTATAAAGAGGAGAAAAAAACCATAGGTACTATAAAATTTGGAAGAAAAAATGGCAAACCATATTGTACACTCAGTAATGATATAAAGATAAGTCTAAAAAAAGAGGATAGGCGAACACTAAACGGTGTTATGTTCGCCAAGATTGTGTAAGAGGGAATTTTTCGAAGAAGAAAAAGAATAAATAGTAACAACCACAAGTAGTAACAATGTCCAAGCGGTGCAACAAACATAATTTAGAAGTATAGTACAAAGGTTAGAATGAATACAATAGTAAAAAAAAGAAAGGGGATTTATTATGGTAGAAGGAACTGCATTACCATCAAAAATATATTATAGAGAAACAGGGGAAACACGTATGTGGGACGATTTAACAAAAAAAGAAAAAGAAGAAGCTATGACTATTATGGCAACAAGAGTAATGGATGTACTTGGTTATAGATTGGTGGAAATGAAATTCGAGGATTAAATTGAATATTGCTCCATTGTATTTATTATGGAGCATAGCATATTGGACAAGCGGTGTAACACAAAATTAAAAGTAAAGGAGCTAGTCATATGAAAATTGCAAGAGAATTAAATTTAGAAAAAAGTTTAGAGGAATTAGTACAGGAGCAGTTAGATGTGCTTCAATATGAGAAAATAAAAGTAGTATTTTATAAAGAAGAAGGTAGATGGCACACAAATGTTATTGTGTTGCAAGAGGATAACACGGTAAGTGAAAGAGATTTGAAAACATTAAAATGGATAAAAAGTGTAGATGATAAAGCGTTAGTAATAGAAAAGCGTGATTTTAAAAGAGATTGGAAAGATGAACTTGTTACATTAGAAGAAATGACTGGCACAATAGAATACAGATATAATCAGATGGATTGTCATAACAATATTGGTAAGTTTTTAGAGAAATGTGAAGAAATGCAAAAAAATCAGCCTGCAACGTTAAAATTTGACAAGAAGGAATTTTTGCAATCAGAATTAGGTGATATGTTACGTATTCATACAGCTAGATTGAATACAATGATATTGAAACATGAACATGAATATGAAAATGAACAGGCATATAACATATTTGAAGAAATAACAGTTATAAAAGCATTATTAGTGGCAATGAAACAATGTTATGGTGTGATATATTATATTACACTTTATCGAATTGGATGTGGTCTTTTCTCACCAGATACGAATGATTGGTTATTTGAGTAATGAGTTAAATAACCACAATATATAGTGTCCAAGCTGTGTAACAAAAAATTTAGAGTAAAAGGAGATAGTAACATATGGCAACTATGGAAGGATTAAGAGAAATTGTAAAAGAGGGTTACAAAAAATGGGCAGAAGAAAATGAGAAAAATGCTGGTAAGCT